>JAUSOY010000083.1 GCA_030656615.1 Bacteroidales bacterium
AACTGGTATGCATATGCCGGAAAATTATCGGGAACAAAAACAATTATCAAAGCTTGGCTTTATTCAATACTAGCTTCTTCAGAGGCTTATGAATTGTTCAAGCTTTTTAAAGAAAATGCTGTATTAATTAGAACATAGCCGAAATTATTAAGATTTTGAATTCGTTATAATAATAACCTCCATGACGTTATGTCTATTAAATAATGCTTGTTAATGCTGGTGTTCGTAATGGAATTTCATTTATAATCGATAATTATTAACGCATAAATCGAATAATAAACGGTCGATACGGACTTTGTTTTTCAAAAAAATTTGAATTTCTGAAAGATTAAGCTTACATTTGCCATTACTGTATGTGAAATTATGCAAATCATTTGATTTTGAAACCATTTCTAACCTAAAATTTAAATTTATGAGAAAGTTTTTTACTCTTTTATTGGCTGTAGCTTTTGCTTTTCCCGTAATAGCTCAGCATAAGGTACTAACTACCAAAGCTCAACGCGATCTTTCTGTTAAGGTTCAGTATGAGAAACCCATCAAAGATATGGGTCAGTCTCAGGCTCTACCTTCCAATCCTTCCCTAAAATCAGGCATCGCCTGGACCGAAACGGAAATTGGTTTAACCAAATACGATTTACAAACTAACCGCACCGTTGGAAACCGTTTTTACCGTTATGCTGATGGTAAAATGGCTTTCGTTTGGACTCGTGGTATGGTAGAAACCGCTTTTTCAGATCGTGGTACCGGGTATAATACCTTTAATGGAACCGCTTGGGGCGCTCCACCTGCAGCCCGCATAGAATCCGTCCGTACCGGATGGCCTTCCTATACTCCTACCAGCCAGGGCGAACTTGTCGTTACCCATACAGCCGATGCTATGCATATGGCTAAACGTACTGGTTTTGGAACCGGAGCATGGACTGAGTCTGATCATAGTGGACCTGCAGGCGCCGAAGGCTTAACATGGCCCCGCGTTGCTGCATCCGGTGATAATAACCAGTATGTGCATATTGTTGCAAATACCTATGATCCTTATCTCGGACAAACTTCGGGTATCCTTTACTGGCGCTCGGATGATGGTGGACAATCTTTTGGCACTCAGAATGAATATCTGCCTGGTACCGATATTAACAGTTATCTCGAAGTTGGTGCCGACGAATATGTATGGGCCAGCCGCGGTAATACCATCGCTCTTCTGGTAGCCAGTGCATGGCACGATCTCTTTATGTTGAAATCAGACGATAATGGCAATACCTGGGATAAAACAGTAATCTGGGAGCATCCTTATCCATTTTTCGATTGGAATACCACCATCGCCGATACCTTCTATTGTGTTGACAATTCAGCAGCCATCGCTATCGACGCCGATGGTATGGCACACGTAGCATTCGGTATTAATAAAGTTTCCCACCTTGAGGTTGGAACTACCTATAGCTATTATCCATATGTGGATGGTATTGGTTATTGGAATGAAGGAATGGCCAGATTTTCGAGCAATCCAGCAGCATTAAATCCTTTCGGTTTTGAAGGCGGCGAATTGGTAGAAAATGTAAACCTCATCGGTTGGACACAGGATACTGATGGAAATGGTCAGATTGATTTCCTTGATCAGCCATTGTCATACCGTTCTATTGGAGTTTCAACCATGCCTACTATTCATGTAGATGATTTGGGCGGTGTTTATGTTGGTTGGTCAAGTACTACCGAAGGTTTTGATAACGGAACCCTCAATTATAAACACGTTTGGGTAAGAACTTCACCTGATTACGGTGTAACTTGGGGTGATTTTACGGATATTACCGGTGATATTTTCCACATCTTCGATGAAAGTATTTATCCAATGTGGGCGAACACTAGTTCCAATGATGACGTATACCTGGTGTATAATGCCGATAACGAACCAGGTCTTGCTCTTGACAGTGATCATGGTTATATTGATAATCGTGAAATCGTTGCTACCATTGCTAAACCCGAAATCATGGGTGTTAACAATGCTGCAAAAGCTAAATTCAGTGTTTCTCAGAACCACCCAAATCCTGCTGACGGACTTACACGTTTCAGCATCGAAAGTGCAAGTTTGCAGAATGTTGTTGTTGAAGTTACTTCCATCACCGGACAAACTTTACAAAGCATCAATCTGGGTAATGTGAATGCCGGAAAACGCCTGGTAGAAATCAATACTACTAATCTGACCTCCGGAATTTATTTTTATACCGTTCGTTCTGGCAACAGCAGTGTTACCAAAAAGATGGTTGTTAAATAATTCGGAAATTATTTAAGTTATTAAAAAGGACATCCATTGCGGATGTCCTTTTTTTGTGATGCCTTGATTTTATTACCCTAAGAAATGATTAAAACCCTGCAATTTATTACAGCACTTTAGTTTCTATAAATTTTCTTCAAAGGTTGCAAGGTGAACGCAAAGAGCTGCAAAGTATGAATTTTTACTCTTTGCGTTTCTCTGCGATGTCTTAGCGTACTTTGCGGTTAAAAGAATAAAAATTTCATTTTTTTGTAAAACCTATGGATTTTTAATCCATTGTGGCTTAGTTGGGTACTTTTTATAGTAATGGTCTGATTACGAAAACACCGAATGCATTTATTGCATTCGTATATCAGGTAGTCAAAAATTTGTGCATTCTCGAATTTTAATCCGAAGTTGATTCCTTACTTTTTTCTTTTTTACGATATCTGTTTGAAAGTGAGCAGCAGAGTTATAAACACGAATTAATTACGTCAATTTTGACCCTTTTATGTAGATAATATCAAATCTTTTAAGCAATTTTGCCGCGATTTTATTTTTAAATAAGTCACTAAAACGTTAACTAACTGTCTATGAAGAGATTTTTATTCGCTACACTGGGTGTGGTGTTCGCCGTATATGCTATCGGCCAGAACAGACCCACCGTTTCCAAGGCAAATCGTAACACTGTCAGCACAGCTGTTCACGTAAACCTTGATGAAATCAAAGAAAACAATATGCCCGTTAATTCAGCACTGAGAGGTGCTTTAGCACCTGTTGAATCCGAAATTAGCAAAACCCGCTACGACCTGCAGTCGAATGCCGGCGTTAGCAATCGTTTTGTAAGGTTCGACGATGGTAAAATGGCATTTGTTCACACTTTTGGCCTGGTTGAAACCGCTTTCGCTGACCGTGGAACAGGTTACAACTTTAACAATGGAAGCACTTGGGGTGCTATGCCCGCTGCCCGTATCGAAGATGTTCGTACCGGATGGCCTTCATACGTTCCTAATGGTGACGGTGAAATGGTAGTTGCTCATGGAGCCAACGGCCTTCGCCTGACTAAACGTGCTGTTCGTGGTATCGGTGCATGGACTGGATCCGATTTACTCGGTCCTACCACTGCTCCAAAACTGACATGGCCCCGCGCTATCGCTTCGGGCGATAACAATCAGTACTTACATATTATTGCCAACACTTACGATCCATATTTGGGTCAAACTTCTGGTATTGTTTACAATCGTTCTGATGATGGTGGTATTTCATGGCAGGAAAGTAATGTTACCCTTCCTGGTACCGGCATTGATGATTATTTCGAAATCAGCGCTGACCGTTACGCATGGGCTGCAAATGGTAATACCGTTGCTTTGTTGGTTTACAGTGCATGGACTGATATGTTCATGCTGAAATCGACCGATAATGGCGAAACATGGAATAAAACCACCATTTGGGAGCATCCTTATCCTTTCTTCGATTTTAATACCACGATTGCTGATACGTTTTATTGTGTTGATAATTCAGCGGCTATCGCAATCGATGCAAATGGTGATGCACATGTAGTTTTCGGTATTAACAAAGTATCTCACCTCGAAGTTGGTACTTCATATAGCTATTATCCTTATGTTGATGGTATTGGTTATTGGAAAGAAGGAATGGCCACATTTTCAAACAATCCTGCAGCTTTGAATCCTTTCGGTTTCGATGGCGGCGAATTGGTCGAAAACGTGAACCTCATTGGTTGGACTCAGGATGTTGATAACAATGGCCAGATCGATTTTCTTGATCAGCCATTAGCATACCGTTCGATTGGTGTTTCTACCATGCCTACCATTCATGTTGATAATAATGGCGTTGTATTTGTTGGTTGGGCTTCAACCACCGAAGGTTATGACAATGGTACTATCAATTTCAAACACGTTTGGATGCGCACTTCGCCTGATTTTGGTGTAACCTGGGGCGAATTCACAGACCTTATGGGAAATATCTTCCATATTTTTGATGAAGGAATTTATCCACAACTTGCTCAGACTTCGGATGATAAAGTATACCTGGCATACAATATTGATTCTGAAATCGGTCTTGCTCTTGATGATGATCACGGTTATGTTGATAACAAACAGGTGATTGCTGCTATAGCCAAAGACGAAATCGTTGGAGTTAGTAATGTTGCAAAATTTTCATTCGCTGTATCGCAAAACTATCCTAACCCAGCTACCACTAACACCTTTTTTAGTGTTGAACTGAAAAAAGCTTCTGATCTACGCGTTGTTGTAAGCAACATGACCGGACAGAATGTACTTGTAATTAACAATGGAAAAACCACTGCCGGCACTCATAACATCAGCCTTGATGTTACCAAACTGCAGGATGGCGTTTATTTCTATACTGTATATGCCGGTACTGAGAAAGTTACCCGCAAAATGATAGTTCAGTAATTTTAAATTACTGATTTTGAACCGGCCTTTTTCAGGGCCGGTTTTTTTATGATATATAGCCTTGCATGGACTAATTCCTATTAGTAAAACACTTGTATAAATCTCATTTAGTACATATATTTATCGATCTAAAAAATCATACAAAATGAAAATAATGAGACGTGTTTTTGCCGGCCTTATAGTTCTTGCGGGAGTCGTGGCTTTGTATTCATTTGGGGGAGGATACAAATATGCCGGAGGTTCACCCGCAGGATATACGGGTTCGCCATTCGACAATAAAAATTGTGTGCAATGCCACGGAGGCAGCGTGGGAACTGTTGTCAATTGGATTACTTCTGATGTGCCCGCAGAAGGATACACCCCCGGTCAAACATATCTTATCTCTGTTAACGTTTCGGGTTCCGGTAAAAAAGGATTTTTGGTATCACCGCATGATTTACAAGGAAATTTATTGGGTGTAATTCAAGCGGGGAGTGGGTGTAAATTGGTTGGTAGTGGAAAATACATTACCCAAGCAGCTTCTACTTCAGCCAATCCTGCTGTTTGGTCATTTCAGTGGACAGCTCCTTCTGATCCTGTGGCAGAAATCACCTTTTATGGTGCCTTTACCGTTGGGAAATCAGTTACTAAATTGTCAACGATGACAATTGTCTTAAATACAACGGCCATCGCAGAAAGAAATATTAGTACGGGTGCTGCATATCCAAATCCGGTTCGGTCTTCTGTATTTTCGCTGCCGATAAAAAGCACGTATTCCGGAAGTATCCGTGTATTTCTGTATGATATAAAAGGCCGGAAGATTGCTTCTTTATATGATGGAAAAGTTATTGGAGGCGAAGACTTAATTTTTAATAGAGAAAATAGCTGGTTAACTGGTGTTTATATTTTGAGCATTGAGGCAAATGAGAATATTTGCGTTCAAAAATTGATATTTGATTGATTTTTGTCAATTTATAGTTAACTTTAGGGAATGTTAATAACAGAAAACAGTATTAATTCTTATCCAAAACATCATATGGCGGAACACATCCATCCAATCAATTGTTCGGATTGTATATGTAAGGCGGATTTGTTTTCCGACTTACCTCCGGACGATTTCGATATAATCTGCCGTACCAAGCAGGACGTAGAATTCAATGCCGGTGAAATTATTTTTAAACAAGGCGCTGTGCTTACCCATGTGGTATGCTTAACTCAGGGCCTTGCCAAGATCTATTTCGAAGGTATTGAGAAGAAAAATCTGATTCTTCGGCTGGTAAAACCATCTGAATTGGTGGGTGGGCCCGGAATGTTTGTCGACAGGCGACATCACTATTCCCTGGGTGCTGTGGCCGATTGCAAGGTTTGTTTTATTGATGTGGCAGCCTATCGCGAAGTCGTATTTAAAAATAAAAAGCTTGCCCATGAAGTGATGAACCGCGAAAGCCAACATCGCATCGAATTATATACAAAACTGGTTAATCTGACACAAAAACAGATGCCCGGAAGGATAGCTGAAGTTCTCATGTATCTGTATGGCGAAGTATATAATTCTACTAAGTTTAACTGTGCATTATCGCGGCAAGAAATTGCAGATTTATCGGCCATGTCGAAAGAAAGTGCTATCCGGATTTTAAAGGATTTTAAAGACGAGGGATACATTACCTTGGATGGAAACGATTTCGAAATTTTTAATGTAGAAGCTCTAGCACAGATAAGTAACCTAGGGTAACATCAACTGAATGTATATAAGTATTGACATTTGTCAATGTAAACCTGATCTTTGTCAATCATAAAGTGATTTCTTTCATTCATAATTAGTGGATTTCTAGTATTTTGGCGTTGATCTGTTACTAAAAAAACAGTAATATTGTATAAGTCGAACTAACACTAAATCTTTATGAAGAGAATTACATTATTTTTAACAGTTATTGCTCTGTTTATCGGATCAGCAGTGATGATAAACGGATGTACAAAAGAAGGCCCTCAGGGTCCTGCCGGTACCAATGGTACCAACGGTGTTGATGGTATAAATGGAACCGATGGAACCGCTGCTTGCAGTGCTTGTCATAATTTCGGTACTACCGTTAAATCTGCGGTTACTCAATGGGAAGCTTCATTACATGCCACTGGTGGTCACTTTGACCGGAATGGTACCTCATGTGCTCCATGTCATACCCACGAAGGTTTCCGCGAAACTTTTGCCACAGCTGCAACAGCTACTGCTGCGGCTATTGAAAATGCCACTCCCCCCAACTGTTACACCTGCCACGATGTACACAAAACGTACACCGCTGCTGACTGGACAATCGTTGGAAACGATGCTCATCCCTTATGGATTAATGGTGTAAGCATTAATTTAGCATCCGGAAACAATTGTGCCCATTGCCATCAGGCTCGCATCCCTTCACCTACAGTTACTGTTGGTGGTGCTGATGTTGTTATTACCTCTGACCGTTGGGGACCCCATTACGGTGGACAGTCACTCATTCTTTATGGTACAGGTGGATTCGAAATTGCTGGTAGCATGGCTTATCCTGCTGCTGGAAGTTATGTTCACGCAAAAGATGCCGGTTGTGTTAAATGTCATATGGCTCCTGCCTATGGAAATAAAGCCGGTGGTCATACCACAAAAATGTCGTATGAGTACAATGGTGCAACCGTTCAGCATTTGGCTGGTTGTAAAGAATGCCATAGCACTATTACTACTTTCGACCACAACAGTCGCCAGACTGAAATCACTGCGCTTAAAGAAGAGTTGTTTAACAAACTGGTTGAAGTAGGTATTGGAGATCCCAGCCATGGTAGAAACAAAAAAGGAACTTTCACTGCTACCGTTGCCGGTGCTTATCTCAATTACGCATTGGTTAAGTATGATGCCAGTATGGGTGTTCATAACTATCCTTACACTTATGCACTGTTGAAAAACAGTCTTGAATCATTGCAGTAAAATTCACAAAAATTCGGAAGGCTTCCGGCTTATGGGAGCCTTCCTTTTTATTTAACAAACTGTAAACGTATGAAGTACAATCCTTTTAAATTAATTTGCCTGGTGATGCTGATGTTTTCACTGGCTGCCTGCGAGTACGAATGGATAGAGGCCGAACCCATTCCACCTTTACCTCCGGAAGAAGTAAGTTTTCAAAATGAAATTATGCCATATTTTGATGCTAGTTGCAATATGGCGGGTTGTCATGCCACCGGCGGATTTAGTCCTGATCTTTCAGCAGCTAACGCGTATAACGTCCTTACAACCAAAGGCTGGATAGATACCACCACTCCGGCAAACAGCAAAATCTATAAAGCTGTTACCTCGGGAAGTATGAAGACATTTAGCACAGCTACTAATTCGGCTATTTTGCTAAAGTGGATCAAAGAAGGAGCAAAAAATAATTAAGGATCGAAAAATACATTACTATGAAACGAATAATACTGATTCTTTCTTTTTTCATTCTGCCTTTATCATATATTCTGGCACAGGATGAAGCTGAAACTCAAAGCGTACCGGTGAGAGCACCATTCGAAAGCGGCGTTCTTATCGATAATCAAACGGTTCAAATCCCCACCAAGGGAACTCTGGAATTTCTGATTCATCATCGTTTCGGAATTGTAGATAATGGCATTACCGATTTATTTGGTATTTATGCGCCCGGTGCCAATGTTCGTCTCGGACTCAATTATAGTCTGAGAGATAATCTAGTTGTTGGCTTCGGAACCACAAAAAATAAAAAGATGCAGGATTTCCAGTGGAAATGGCTCATCTTTGAACAGACCAGGGACTATAAATTTCCTGTTTCATTGGCGTATTACGGAAATTTTGCGATAGATGGCCGCTCCGATGATGCCTTCGGTATCAGTTATAAATTTGCCAATCGCTTTTCATTTTTTAATCAGCTGATTTTTTCTCATCGTATTAATGATATGATCAGTATTCAGGTTTCGCCAAGTTATACGCATTATAATATTGCAGATTCTGTGAGCGATCATGATAAAATAGGTGTTTCATTCAGTGGACGCGTTAAAATAAGCCCTCAATCATCTATTATGATTCAGGCCGATATTCCACTGAAAATTAAAGGCATTTCAGAACAACTCGAGTTTACGAATCCTTCCAAGCCCAATTTTGGTATTGGTTGGGAAATTTCTACCAGCACACATGCTTTCCAGATTTATGCAGGCAGCGCTGCCGGCATTCTTCCACAGGAAATTATGATGAATAATCAGAATAATTTCTTCGATGGCGACTTTATGATAGGTTTCACCATCACCCGTTTATGGAGTTTCTAAAGTTTGGCTGGGTTTTTGCCTGTATTGTGGTATTAACCAACTAATTTTTTATTATGAAAACCAGATTCTTGTCTTTTTTCGTTGTTTTCTTCGGAGCTGTATTACTGATGTCGTTTACCCCTCAGGATCAAAAGAAGGGTAGTGCCTGGGATATCCCGGCGAAATATCAGAAAATGAAGAATACAACGAAGGCGGATGACGCTTCATTGCTAAAAATTGGTAAAATGATGTGGGCAAAGCATTGCAAATCGTGCCACGGGAGTGAAGGCAAAGGCGAGGGACCCAAAGCGAAGATGTTAAAGACTTCTATAGTCGATTTTACGGCTAAGGATTTTAAATCCAATGCCGATGGTTCTTTGTATTTTAAAAGCTTCGTTGGACGTGACGAAATGCCAAATTTTGAAAAGAAAATTACCAGCGAGGAAGATCGTTGGGCAATCATCAATTATATTAAAACACTATAAACAAATTTCTTTTAAGCAGTTATTTCTGTTTTTAGGTAGTCGTTTTTATATTTTGGACTGATTTTTGAATTGTAAGTAATATTCATTTATTTAAATATACAACTATTATGAAAACTCGAATTTTATCCGTTTTAGTCGTATTCTTCGGAGCTGTTTTGTTGATGTCGTTTACACCACAGGATCAAAAAAAGGGTGGTGCATGGGATATTCCAGCAAAATACCAGAAGATGAAAAATCCTACAAAGGCTGATGATGCATCGCTCCAGAAAATTGGAAAAATGATGTGGGCAAAGCATTGTAAATCATGCCACGGTGGTAATGGCGAAGGCGATGGCCCCAAAGCCAAGCAGCTGAAAACCTTCCCCGGCAATTTCACATCAAAAGATTTTAAAGCAAATTCAGATGGTGCTCTTTATTTTATGAGCTTTGTTGGCCGCGATGAAATGCCAAACTTCGAAAAGAAGTTAACCACCGAAGAAGATCGTTGGGCTATTGTTAATTACATTAAAACCTTTTAATCAGATTATTCTATAAAGGTTCGACGAAAGCGGCTTCCTATTTATAGGGGGCCGCTTTTTTGTGTATTAGCGACTGTTTTTAGTGATTAGCAATATCAATAATTGATGCAGGACTTGTTTGTATATAGAGCAATCAGGTTTGAATAACGAGAGTGAATATTTGTTTTCCATAACTTTTTGCGACAAGCAGATAACTATCTAAAAATCAAATTGTACCTTTTTAATATTCGGTGTTGCATATCGATTCGTAAGTTTGTCTGCAAATGTGATGCAGAAGTTGGGCGTATATTTGAAATTGTAAAAATCATAGTGATTCCCTCAATGGCATGAAATCGATAAGCGGCTTTACATTGCCATACGGAAGATTGAAAATTAAAGAGACTACCCAAATTATTTCTTAAACAAGGTAATACTATATTGAATTGGCCTGATAATTCTGCCTGTAGCTTATTACATCGGAGTAGATTAATCAAAAATGAAATTCCAGAACTATCTTCCACTGAAATTTATGACTTTTCTTTAAGTGAGTATTAAATACTTTCTTTTCCCTACGGGCAAAAAGAAAGTATCAAAGAATTTTTTTTTTTTTCGCTCTGAGCCTGTTACCTGAATTACTACGGAATTCCTCCCTAGCGCAACCCAAGCCGTTCAGGTGAATAGGTCTTTGATTTTAGTAATGGTTTATCATCCCTCACTCGTGGGTTGCTTTACGGGCAGGAATACTCATTCAGGAGCTTGGGGCGAAATTCTTTGAATGCATGGCAACAGGCTCAAATGCTTCATGGTAACACAAAGCGGGACCGCTCTTTTCTTGCAAAAATTGTGAAGTAATGGTTTTTATAGCAGCGTATAAATTATTTGTGTGGAGCATTCAAAATTACGACTCACAATCATGGATACAGAGCAATCTAAATTAAACGCATTATTATTGAGGTGATGAAATGTGGAAAACAGAAAGAAGTGACTCGAAGGCAATTTCACTGAGAGAGCCAATTACAGTCCCTGATCAATTATAACAAATAAGGGCAAAAGAAGCAGATGTCTACTTCTTTTGCCCCATGGACTAACAGCTTAATAGTCGCTGTTATTTTCCTGATTTTTTCTCGATTTGTGTGCCTTCTTGGCGTATAAAAAGGAGTTGGACTATGGCGTACATATAATGCGACCATACCCCAATGAGAAGAATTGTCAAGGTGACAATCATCCAAACGGGTGCTCCACGAGTCCAAAGAGTGCGCGAAGGCTCGGTATAATCGCTGCTTCGGTGGGTTCCCCAGGTAGCTTTTTCAATGGCCATGGCCGAGCCATACTCGGAATGGTCTTCCAGACTGGCGAAGATTGTTAGATTACCTACTTCGTCGCCGTTCAGATCTGAAGGAAATTCAAAGGTGCATTCACCATTATCCATCCAGCCATCACCAATTTTTAACCGGCTGAACAGACCCTGAATATAGAAGTAAATGTCGCTTTCCATTACCGGTATGTCTTCATTATTCGGTCCTATGCCCATGGCACTTACCTCTATAGACTTTACACCATCTTCATCGATAAGTTTCATCGAAAACCGAACATCTTTAAATTCGAGCGTTTCTTCAGCTCCATCCAGTGCAGCGGTTGCTTCAAAAACGATATTGAGCTTTACAGTTCCCTCTTTATCGCGAAGGAGCTTTTGATCGGGCTGAATTATGAAGGTGGTTTTACCCTGGGCATTGGTCAGGGATTTACCGAGTAGAATTTTTTCGGTGTCGAGTGTGGTGTAGTATAAAATTTCACCTTTTAATACAGGAAGCTCATCACTTTCACCACTCGCTAGTAGTGTAGCTGTCACGGTTCGGCTACCATCACCGTTTTTAAGTGTGCTGATTTCGAGTGAAGTGCTGTAGAATACATCCTCCTGAGCGAAAACTTTCGTTATCGGGATGAAAGTAATAACAAGCAAAATAAGCCATATTACCCTTATCCTTAACATTGTATATCTTTTCATGTTTGTAGTCATTTTAATGGATGGGGTTAATCTTCGTAAAGCGAACTTTTGACGTCATCTTTATCAGCTAATTCTCTGATATGTTTGAATCTGGAAGCTTCTTCCTGTTCGGCATCCACAACTTCCGAAATGGGAATTATAGGAATAAGTTTTGAGGCAACTGTAAACAGAAGACAGAAAAAGGCGATGCCCCCGAAGGTTAGCACATATTCGATCCAGGTAGCCCCGTAAAAAATGTATTCGGGGCGGGTGTCCTGAATAGGCATGTATGGAGTTTCTAGGGTAGGAACAACAATCAGGTAGCGGTTCATCCATAATGCTGCTACAGCAATAGCCGCGGCGATGGTAATTGAATTGATGGTTCTGAATTTTGGGATGCCGAGGACAATAATGGGTAGCAGTGTTCCAAAATAGTTCGCCAGGATAAATTCCCAGAAATACCTTGTAAATAAAACATTGATCAGGTCGTCGTCGAGTTTCTTGGAACCGTACCATTTTGTGAGATATTCACTAAAAGTGAAATAAGCGAAAAACATTGCAAGGACCATCATGATAATTCCAACGCCAACGAAGTGTCTCTTGGTGATATATTTTTCGAGGTGATAAACCCTACGGAAAACCCGCATGATTATAATCATCGCACCGGCTCCGCTAAATACGGCAGCAATTACAAAATATGGTCCGAAGATAGTAGAGTGCCACCCGGGCTGAAGGGTAACACTAAAAATCCATGCCAAAACAGAGTACACAATAATTGCAATGGCAATAATCATGGCCGACATAATGTTGGTGACATTTTTAATACGTTTCTGTTGACTGGGGGTATTATAATAGCCCAGGGCAAGAAAGGTGTAAAGCTTAACTCTCCACTCCGGGAGTTTAAGGCCTTTAGCCGCGTCGCGCATGAGTGCAAAGTCGCGAATAAATGATAGCCATAAATAGATTAAGCAGCCAAAAAGGTCAGTGGTAATGGCTATTACGTCCCATGTTATTGGTGATTGTATCCGTGGATACAGGAATAGGAAATGCAAACGGTCTAAACGCCCGATACATAGCAGAATGTATAAGGGTCCGATGGAAAGGGCTATAATGGTAATAAGTTCCCCAATCCGGAGTATAGGTCCTCTCCAGGGTGTTTTAAACAGGTGCATGGTGCCCGAAATAAGAGCACCTGCATAGCTTAATCCCATGAAGAATATGAAATTAACGATGTATATACCCCAAACCACATTATCACGCATACCAGTAATAACGTGACCTTTAATTATTTGTAATATTAGTGCATACACACTCAATAATACTGCCAATACTAAAAAGATCATCCATGCCATACTCAATTTGCTTGTTTTGAGTAATTGAGGCGAAAATTCTTTCAGTAACTCGAGTTTTCGGTTTTCTGTATTCATGAGACGGATTATTTAGAATCTTCTTTGGATTTCTTATCTTTCATGTAAGGCACATTATTGTAGCGTTCGGCAACTTCTTCATCCAAATCGTTTAATCCACGATCGATGGGGAATTGACGATTAACCGGAGGTAGATAATATACACTGGGCTGAGTACCTAAATCTTCAAGATGTCTGTATCCTGCTCTGTTTTTAATCAGTTCGGAGAAGCGGATGGTTTCATCACCATTGGTAACAATATCTTCCAGTATATCACCATAATATATAACACCCATAGGACAGGAAGAAACACAATATGGCAATTTGCCTTCACGTACCAAATCAGGGCAGAAATCACATTTACTAACGGTACCTTCTACTCCAGGCACACTGGTTTCGGGCGAATAAGGCTGGTCTTTTCCTAGTTCGAATTGCGGATAGTGCTCCCAATTGAAAACCCTAGCAGAATATGGACATCCGGTCATACAGAATTTACAACCAATGCATCGTTCATTATCTATTAATACGATCCCATCACTTCGTTTATATGTAGCACCAACCGGGCAAACACTTACACATAGAGGTTTGTCACAATGAAAACAGGGCTTTGGAAACCAATAAGGTGCCGAATCTTTCGATTCCTGCATCATGTAAACCTTCATAAATTCCTGATGGGGCGGAAGATTATGCCCCTTTTGGCATTTTTCTACACAGGCACGGGCATTTTTGCATTTTGCCAAATCGATCACCATTACAAATTTACGATGTGGAATTCCCTGACGGGCAGCGGCAGGTGAGATATATTCCTGGCCTTCGGAAGGGTAAACGTGGGTTTTATCCACTTCCACAAGTTTACCGTCGGGGGTGAGGAGGCGCATTTTTTCGCCTGAAGTTTGCTCTTCTTCAGCACTTGCCAGCCTCGAAATGACGGATGCTCCTGCCAATGCCGATATCCCTGATATGATTCCCATTTTCAGAAATTTCCGGCGATCGGTTGATTGGTTTTTCAAATCTTCATTTTCCATAGTGATGTGAACTTATAATGATATATGTAGTTAAGTACATGGGTTGAGATAAAAAGATAACCCTGCTCAGAGGGTTATCTTAATCGCGATATTATTTTGAAACATGCCAGCCGTCGATCATCGACTTGAAATTGATATAGAAGGTAGCTCCAATGGTGCAAAAATACACGTGAATGATTAGGAAAGCGGAGACTAAAAAGGCCATAACAACATGAAGCAAATCAGCCCAAAAAATGCCACCCAATCCAAATATATTATGAATTACGATACCAGGGAAAAGAAGTCCCCAGCCCGATAGAATTAAAACGGGCAAAAACACATACATGGCCAACACATAAGTGAATCTTTGCAGAGGATTAAATTTATTTTCGGCAGTAATGGGAAATGGGGAGGTTTTTCCTGTGAACATTCCCCAGGTATAATAAATTAATTGGGTAGTGATTCGATTAAATAATCCTTTGATATGGAGGTAATAATGCACCACGTTTTTTGT
This sequence comes from Bacteroidales bacterium, assembly GCA_030656615.1. Classification (GTDB taxonomy): domain Bacteria; phylum Bacteroidota; class Bacteroidia; order Bacteroidales; family TTA-H9; genus JAUSOY01. Next base: position 14,813 of record JAUSOY010000083.1, read on the forward strand.
ATAAATGTTGGAAATGATGAACCAGATATAAGTAAGAGTCAATAATATCCCGGCAACATTATGAATGCTGACCGCTAAATCGAATCGCATCAGAGGATATTCCAAGTTTGAATATTGAAGGCTTGCGCCTGTAAATATCAGCGTTAGGATCAACAGGGCATTACATCCATGCCAAAGCCTGATAATAAGTGGGTATAGATAAATACGTCCAGACATATGCTATTTTTTTATAATAATTCGTAATAAAACATGAATTGCAATTCCCCCGAAAGCCAACATCATAAAAACAATGCTGATAACATTCAGGTAATAATTCCGGTTAGCTCCAATAACGAAGGTATCGCCAAGGATGGCACCGTTAAAAAAGCCGAGCTTACTTCGTTCTTCTTTTGCTCTGAATTTGTAGAGTGTTGTCATTAATATCGAATTCTGTGAATGACATTCCACACATTTTTTCACGGCTTGAGCTTTCGGACGAATCTTGTGAGCGACCAGTACATCATTGGTGACTTCTGTATGGCACTCGATGCATCGTACACTGCTGAAATGAACCTTCTGATTGGGTAACCAATCATGGCTGGTCACAACATTCGGGTTAATATTATCAGTAAGTAACTGATACTTATCTAAATTAGCATGACAACTTAAACAGATACTGTTATCGTAAGCAATAATCTCTTTGATGTTTTCTGTTGTACGTGCATTAATCTTGTAACTGTGGGGATCGTGACACATCCAGCAAGAAAAATCCTCACTAAAAGAATTAGAATGAACACTTTCACCAAACTCCCTATCGATTTCCTCAAAGTTGAATTTGGCATAATTTTCATCACCGCCATGACAGTCCATGCAGGTCGATTTGGGCTCCATGCGCAGTTCACCGGAATGCGGGAAGTTTAAATACTCTTCCGAATGGCAATCGGTACAACGAAAACTTTTGTGATTGGAAACATAATACTCTTCAGGATTTACTTGATGTTCAGAACACATTCGATGCCTTTCAACCTTTTCGGTCATCGTATTCTCAAAAGTATACTTGCTTTTGGAATGGCACTTTAAACATTCCTGATTGTCGATTTTTACCGATTCATCAACGTCGGGAAACTGACCATCTTTCAATTCCCCGGCAGCAACCAGCACTGAAATTATCAGTATCGAAAGCAGGAAGGGCTTTTTGATTTTTGATAGAATTGAACTCATAAGATTTTATACGTATTATTGGATTCGCTTATAAATTTACAATAATTGTAGAAAGTTTTCAGGAGACTTTCAGAGCATTTATTGAAGTTCGTTTGTTTGTCAGTCTAACGATACTTTGTGCAGTTTTCATACCTTTTACAAAGAAGTTTTGGCTTTTCACTTCTAACACCCACGCCCATATACAAAGAACGGAATTTCGGTTGAAATTTTATAGTATGTTTTTCCGAAACAAAATCGCTATTGATTGATATTAATCATGCTGTGATTGACATTTATCAATAGAAAGTCGCATAATTTTATAATTATTAGCGGTTTTATATGGGTAAAATATTAAGCTTTTACGGAACTTCTTGGTATTGTGAGCCTTTATCTCCGATTCAGAAGGTATTTTTGTTCCGGAATGTGCGATATTGGATGGTGTAACTTTGTTTGGTTTCCGAATGAAAAATTCAAGCCAACATACCACTTAGCAGAACCACCATGTTTTTATTTACTTTTGCCAACACCTTATGGTAATACATCAATTAAAAATATTATTACTGAAAGACATCCGTCTTGAATTGAAGCAAAAATATGCCATCAATGGGATATTGCTTTATGTTCTTTCAACGGTGTTTGTTTCATTTTTATCCTTTGAACGAATTCTGGACGGAAAAACATGGAATGCCCTTTTTTGGATAATTCTGTTATTTTCTGCCGTTAACGCGGTCAGTAAGAGTTTTGTGCAAGAAGGTCAGCCACGACAGTTGTATTATTATACCATTGTTAGTCCATTGGCCTTAATACTTTCTAAAATTCTTTATAATGCCTTACTGATGGGTATTATTTCACTTCTATGTTTTGGAGCCTTCGTGGTGTTTCTGGGTAATATGGTCGAGAGTACACCTTTGTTTCTCTTCACGATACTATTGGGTGGATGGGGATTTTCGGGTGTATTAACCATGGTTTCGGCCATTGCATCGCGTACCAGCAATAATTTTGCCTTGATGGCGATTCTGAGTTTTCCGGTGGTTTTACCGATTTTGCTTATTGTAATGAAAGTTACAAATGCTGCTTTAAATGGTGGCGGTTTCGCTGACAACTGGAGTCCTTTGATGGCTTTGTTCTTGCTCAATATTATGATAGCAGCGCTGGCTTCGGTATTGTTTCCTTATTTATGGAAGGATTAGCGGTCAACATTATGACTGTTTCCTTGTTATTGAACTAAACGTTTGTATATGGAATTTAAAAAAAACTGGTGGAAATATCTTGGGGGATTATTAATCCTGTACTCTATCATAGCGGGGCTTTTGATGAAAGTGCCTGAGTTACCGATTATTCGTGAAAGTATTCGTAACCTGTTCTTTCATGTTTGTATGTGGTTTGCCATGATTGCTATTATGGGCGTTTCGGCAGTACAAAGCATTATGTATCTGCGAAATATGAAACGTGAAACCGACATCGCGGCCTCAGAAGCTGCCTTTACAGGTTTGCTTTTTGGATTTCTGGGAATTACTACCGGAATGATTTGGGCAAATTTTACCTGGGGAACTCCCTGGACGAACGATCCACAATTAAACGGTGCAGCGGTAAGTATACTCATCTACCTCGCATACGCAGTTCTCCGGAGCAGTATTGATGAAGAGCAGAAGCGAGCAAGGATTTCTGCCGTGTACAATGTTTTTGCTTTCGTGCTTTTTATTGTTTTTGTGGGCGTGTTGCCACGCATGGCGGCGGCATCCATTCATCCCGGAAAGGGTGGAAATCCTGCACTGGGTGCTACCTCACTCGATAGCATGATGCGTCTGGTATTTTATCCTGCAATTATAGGATGGATCATTGTTGCAATCATTATATGGAATATTCGCCGTCGCCTTAAAATGGCACAGATGGCTCAAATGGAAATGGAAGAAGAATAAGAAAAGAACAAAAGATATGGAAAATAAAATGTTCGTCGTCGTGGCTGTTATGAGCCTGATTTTTATCGGAGTTTTTGTGTATCTGCTGTATCTCGATCGTAAAACGTCAAAACTCGAGAAATACTACAAATCACAGAAAAAGGATTGACTTAATAATTTGACAGAAAATGAAAACTAAACATATTATCATCTTGCTTATAGCTGTTTTGGCAGTTGGTGTTATCATAACAACCTTCGCTGATGCCAGTACATATACCAATTTTAGTGATGCCGCCAAACATCCTACTAAGGAGTTTCATGTAATAGGTAAGTTAAAAACAGATATGCCTGTAACCTACGATCCGTCAAATCCTGATTATCTTGATTTTTATCTGACAGACGATAAAGGGAATGTAAAAAAAGTGGTGTATCATGGTGCCAAACCTCAGGATTTTGAAAAATCGGAGCAGGTTGTACTCACGGGGTATATGGATAATGATGAGTTTCAGGCGACAGGAATGTTATTAAAATGTCCTTCGAAGTATAATGATCAGGAAAAGCCGGAGGCATTTGAGAACAAGACTTACGGAACCAATTAGATATTTTGGTTTTTAAATAATGCGAGGCTGATTCGGAACCGAATCAGCCTCGCATTATTATATGCCTGAAAGTTTTATTATAACTGCTTCACCGCATCCAGGGCGGAATCAAAATCAGGTTCATGGGTATTTTCTTTCACGTACTCCACATATTTTACAATGCCTGATTTATCAATAATGATAACGCCGCGGTTAAGCAAACGTAGTTCCTCAATAAGAAAACCATACTTAATACCGAAATCGGTATCCTTATGATCCGATAGCGTAATTACTTTATCGATGCCTTCAGCGGCACAAAAACGACCCAAAGCGAAAGGAAGGTCACAGGAAATGGTAAGAATGACCACATCGCCTAAGGCTGTTGCTTCTTTATTAAAACGGCGGGTTTGAGCGGCGCAAACACCTGTATCTACCGATGGTACAGAACTGATAATAACGGTCTGACCTTTATAATCGCTGAGTTTAACGGGTTTCAGCCCTTCGCCAATAACGGTGAAGTCAGGAGCCATGTCGCCAAGCTTGATCATGTCGCCAAGTAAGGTGAGTGGATTTCCAAGAAAGGTGGTAATGCCTGTATTTTTTTTCATCTGAATAAGTATTTAAATGCTTGAATATATTTTATATATAAGAAAATTCCCTTGAATTTAATATGCTAATTTAACACGTTTTTCGGTTCATATTCCGGTATGAAATGATTTTTAGGCTTTCTGAACCGTTCAATTAAATAGTGTTGATGATTATGTGTTAACTATGGCATTAAAAACAAAGCTATTTTTGCATTGTTCATATTTTTCAAAATTATTCATATGACTTACCGCAGCCTTTCCGATTTTGTAAAAACCCTTGAAAATGCTAATGAATTGTATAGGGTTCATTCCATTGTTTCTACACAGCTCGAAATGACTGAAATTGCCGATCGGCTGGTAAAAAAGGGAAGCAAGGCGGTGCTTTTTGAAAATAATGAAAGTGGATTTCCGGTACTACTTAATGCGTTCGCTTCTGAAAAACGAATGTGTTTATCGCTGGGAGTTTCTGATTTCGACGAAATTCCACAGCGCATCGACGCTCTTTTTAAGCAATTAACGACTCCAACTCCCGGATTTTTAGCAAAAATGAGGCTTTTACCTTCTTTGGGTGAAGTGGCTTCATGGATGCCAAAAACCATTCGCGGAAGAGGCGCTTGTCAGGAAATTGTTATGGAAAGCCCTGATTTGCACAAACTCCCGGTTCTGACCTGCTGGCCCCACGATGGTGGCCCATTCATTACCCTTCCACTGGTTCATACCATTCATCCGGAAACAGGTCACAGGAATACAGGCATGTACAGGGTTCAGGTTTTTGATAGCAAAACAGGTGGTATGCACTGGCAATTGCATAAAACAGGTGCTAACCATTTCGAAGCCTACAAAAAACTTGGAAAGAAAATGCCTGTAAGCATCGCACTGGGAGGCGACCCGGCATATACCTACGCGGCTACGGCACCTTTGCCAGAAAATATTGATGAATACCTTCTTGCCGGTTTTCTCAGACGTAAAAAGGTAGAATTGGTGAAATGTCTCACCAACGAATTGTTTGTTCCCGGCGATGCTGATATTATTATTGAAGGATGGGTTGATCCATCCGAAGATTTGATTCTCGAAGGCCCCTTTGGTGATCATACGGGATATTATAGTCTGGCCGATATGTATCCACGCTTTCATGTCGAATGCATAACTCACCGACGCGATGCCATTTATCCTGCTACCATTGTCGGGATTCCTCCGCAGGAAGATGAATGGCTGGGAAAAGCCACCGAACGTATTTTCCTTTCACCCATACGTATTACCATGAATCCCGAAGTACAGGATATGGATTTGCCGGTGGAAGGGGTTTTTCATAATATTGCTCTGGTGAGTCTTAAAAGCACCTACGCCGGACAAGCTTTTAAAGTCATGACTTCTTTGTTGGGTGCCGGACAAATGATGTTTACAAAAAATCTGATGGCTTTTAATGAAGATGTAGATGTACACAATTACACATCTGTTATGAAAGCTGTTTCGGATAGGGTCGATCCGCTGAATCATATTGTTTTCTCAAAAGGCCCTGTAGATGTTCTTGATCATGCTTCAACCGAATTCGCATACGGTTCCAAGCTGATGATGGATGCAACGGGTCCGGTTTTATACCAGCAATCGGGTTCTTTTTCAGAGAAAAATGCTATCGCATCGTTTCCAGAAATCCTTTCCGTGAATACCAGTCTCCTCGATTCGGGGATTTCCTGCCTGATTATCCGTATTAAAAAATCACGTACGAGGCATATCCGTGAACTACATCAGCAGATGTATACGAATGCCTGGATGGATGGTATTCGATTCGTGGTTTATATGGAAGACAAAGCGGATATTAATAATCTTCCTGAGGTGGTCTGGCGCGCTTCCAATAATCTGGATCCCATTCGTGATTGTTTCTTCGCAATGGATTCTTCCTTCCAGCCTATGCCATGTATGGCGATAGATGCTACCCGTAAGACCGAAAAATTGGATGGATTCAAACGCGAATGGCCGAATATTGTCACTATGGATGCTGCAACCATTCTGAAAGTGGATGAACGATGGGCGGATCTCGGTCTGGGTGAATTTGTTGAATCACCATCTGCTCCTTTTTTGGATCGTTTATATCCGGGTAAGGCAGTAGCGGAAGAAGACTAAATCGATTAGAAATAGTATGAATACTGAATATTCCCACCAAGTACGGTACCATTATTAAAGCCCTTACTGCTGAAAAGCGGAATGTAAAAGACTTTGAATGCCAATGACGAACGTTTGGATTCGGTAAACTTCATTCCCGCCTGGTACTGAAACATAGGCCCCGCTGAGAAAAATGATTCTCCTCGATTATTTAGATCGGAAGTGTAATCGGGTCCGTAGTTTAAACTGATTCCCATACCGGGTCCCGAAAACCAAATCCTTCCGCTGGCGGAAGGATGCTCCCATAAATAAGCGACTTCCGGCTCAAACTGTAGCATGTCAAATGCGGCGGCAAATAGAATGGGACGCATAAATGGAATGTTTATAATGAGTGATTGGTCGGGACTTATTGTGCGTTTGATGGAAAACATAATGTCGGCGATGGGGCCACCTTTAACACCAGCAGCGCTGGCTACACACATCCTGAGGTCATCATAACGTCCTCCGCTCATGGCCAACACGCCATAGTGTATGTTCTGTGAATGTGAATTTAAAGGAAGAAAAAGTATGAACAATCCGATGATTGTCAGATGTATGAATGATTTTTTGAAAAGATTTTTCATAATAGATTTATTTGGACAAAAGGATAATTTCTACCGCTTAAAAGTTAATTCATTTGATAAACTCCGATATATATAATATAAAAATAAGGAAAATGTTTATGAAATCATGAATTAATTTTTTGGTTCGTCCTTAATCCTAAGACAATCCCATTTCGATTTTAGAATAAAAGTCTTTTTTCGATCGAATTCTCTTGTATTAAGTACGTCATTTTGTCAGCCTTTTTGTAATGGCACGACCTTTGAGAAGCAAAATCTCAGAAACCTAAAAATCATTATAGCATGCAAACCGGAAAAATCAATGTTCAAACCGAGAACATTTTCCCCATTATTAAGAAATTCCTGTATTCTGACCATGAAATTTTTCTACGTGAACTGATTTCCAATGCCGTAGATGCCACCACTAAACTCAAAGCCCTGTCATCCATGGGTGATATAAAAGGTGAACTTGGCGATGTTCGTATTGAAGTTTTATTGGACAAAAAGAAAAAAACGCTGACCATTCGTGATCGTGGTATTGGAATGACAGATGCCGAGGTTGATAAATACATCAACCAGATAGCTTTTTCGAGTGCCGAAGAATTTTTGGAAAAGTTTAAAGGCCATAGCGAAACCGATGCTTCACAGCTTATCGGACATTTTGGATTAGGATTTTATTCGTCGTTTATGGTAGCCGATAAAGTTGATATTGAAACCTTATCATGGCAAGACGATGCCAAAGCTGTAAAATGGAGCTGCGATGGCTCACCCGATTATACCCTCACCGATTCGAAAAAGAAAAAACGCGGAACCGACATTGTTTTGCATATCAACAAAGACAATGAAGAGTTTCTCGAAGAATCACGTGTTTCGGGCTTACTCAATAAATATTGCAAATTTCTACCCGTCGAAATCGTTTTCGGTACTGAAAAAAAACAGGAAAAAATCGAAGGAGAAAAAGACGATGAGGGTAACGATAAATACAAAGAGGTTGAGACCGAACGCATCATCAACGATACAAAACCTGCCTGGACCATCAAGCCCACTGAACTGAAAGACGAGGATTATAGGGAGTTTTATCGTAAACTGTATCCGTATAATTTTGAGGAACCCCTTTTCTGGATACATCTGAATGTAGATTATCCCTTTAATCTCACCGGTATTTTATACTTCCCCAAGGTAAAAGAACGTCTCGAAGTTCAGAAAGATAAAATCCAATTATACTGTAATCAGGTGTTTGTAACCGATTCGGTGGAAGGCATTGTCCCTGATTTTCTGACCTTACTTCATGGCGTTATTGATTCACCGGATATTCCTTTGAATGTTTCGCGTTCGTATCTGCAGAGCGATCCTCAGGTGAAAAAGATTTCAGGACATATAATGAAAAAGGTTGCTGATAAACTCGAAGATATGTTCAAGAATCAGCGTGAGGAATTTGATAAAAAATGGGATGATATCAAAGTATTTATCCAGTACGGCATGATATCAGAAAATAAATTCTTTGAAAGAGCGGAAAAATTCTGTCTGTTGAAAAACACCGAGGGAAACACGTTTACTTTCGAAGATTATAAAGAGAAGGTTAAAGATGTACAAACCGATAAAGAAAAACAGTTGGTTTATCTGTATACCTCCGACAAAGTGGCTCAGCATAGTTATGTACAGGCTGCCAACGATAAGGGTTATGATGTATTGCTGATGGATGGCGTTCTGGATAACCATTTCGTTAATTCACTGGAACAGAAGTTTGAAAAAACCCGTTTCGTTCGTGTTGATTCGGATGTGGTTGACAAATTAATTCCTAAGGAAGAATCTGTTCCATCTAAATTAACGGATGAACAAAAAGAAGCTCTTAAACCAGTTTTCACCAAATCGGTAGACAATGCTTCATTCACCGTTGTTTTTGAAAATCTGAGTGAAACTGATTTGCCCGTTCTCATCACACAACCAGAATTTATGCGCCGTATGAAAGATATGCAGGCGCTTGGTGGTGGCGGTGGTATGGGATTCATGGGTAATATGCCCGATTACTATAATCTGGTTATTAACGCCAATCATCCGGTCGTTTTTACGCTGAGTGAAGAAAAAGATGAAGCTCATCGCGATGGAATGGCCAAACAGTTGACCGATCTTGCATTGCTCTCGCAAAACCTCCTGAAGGGTGAAGCACTGACTGGCTTTATACGCCGCAGCGTTGATTTAATAGCATAACTTATAAACACAAAAAGAAGCCGACTTCTGAAGAGGAGACCGGCTTCTTTTTAAAAATACTGTCAGGGATATTGTAACCCCTGACATTTTTTAGCGTCGATGTATTGCCGAATCAGTATGAAACATTTCATAGATACTTGTTTGAAAATTCTGCCTGTTGTATCTTGCAGAAAATAAGGCTATGAAGTTTAATTAGTGAATTTATCGCATACAAAATGGGCGTTTTTATTGTTAACCAAAATTAAAAAACTGAAAATGAAAAAAAATCTGATAATTATTGGTGTGGTGGTATTGATCATCTTCATCATGGGAAGCTGGGTTACCGGAATGTACAACTCTTTGGTAAAATCGCAGGAAGCAGTTGATGGCCAGTGGGCTAATGTGGAAAATGTTTATCAGCGCCGTGCCGACCTTATTCCCAATCTGGTAAATACCGTGAAGGGTTATGCCGACTTTGAAAAACAAACTTTAACCGATGTTATCGAAGCCCGGGCAAAAGCCACTTCAGTTACCATCGATCCTACCAAGCTTGATGCAAGTGCCATGCAGCAGTTCCAAAAAGCGCAGGATGGATTGAGCTCTGCATTATCGCGTTTGATGGTCGTTGTTGAAAGATATCCTGATTTGAAGGCTAACCAGAGTTTTCTGGATCTGCAGGCTCAACTCGAAGGTACCGAAAACCGTATCGCCGTGGAAAGAAGGAAGTTTAATGAAACAGCTCAGACTTACAATACATATCTAAGAACCTTCCCACGTAATATTTTTGCAGGCATGTTTGGCTTTGAAAAGAAAGCTTATTTTGAAGCTGCCGAAGGTTCTGATAAAGCTCCGGAAGTAAAATTCTAAGCAATTATGAGTATTTCTGCAAAATCCTTTTTCAGTCACGATGAAAAAGAAAAAATAAAAGCCAGCATTCGGGAGGCTGAAATGAATACTTCCGGTGAAATCCGTCTGCATGTCGAAAATAAATGCCCTGCAGATGTTCTCGACCGAGCCGCATATATTTTTGGCAAACTGAGTATGCATAAAACAGAACGCCGCAATGGTGTTCTGTTTTATCTCTCCGTAATCGATCATAAATTTGCCATCATTGGAGATAAGGGCATCAATTCAACCGTGCCGGAAGGCTTTTGGGATGAAATAAAAAGTGCTATGTTACACGAGTTTCAGTCAGAAGCCTATACCAATGGAATTTGTCTTGGAATGCGCGTGACAGGCGAAGCCCTGAAAAAGTACTTCCCTTACCAGATGGACGATATAAATGAACTCCCCGACGATATTTCTTTCGGTGAGAATTAAGATTCAAAAAATGAAAAAATTATTAAGTCTGTTCGTCAGTCTTCTCTTCTCTACACTATTATTTCCACAAACCGATCAATTTCCGGCAAAACCATCACCACCAAGGTTGGTGAACGATTTTGCTGCGGTAATGAGCCCCGACCAGGTTTATGAACTCGAAAATATGCTTGTGGCATACAATGACAGTACTTCAACACAGATTGCAGTTGTAACGGTTACAGATTTAATGGGTTACGATATTGCTGATTATGCGAATCAATTGGCAACGAACTGGAAAATTGGACAAAAAGGCGACGATAACGGCATTCTCATTCTTTTAAAGCCCAAAATTGGCAATGAAAAAGGTTATGCCAGGGTAGAAGTGGGATATGGACTGGAAGATGTAATACCGGATGCCATTGCCCGCAGAATTGTTGATAATGAGATGATACCTTATTTTAGTAAGGGAGATTATGCTGGTGGAATTAAAGCGGCAGCCATTGTCGTTATGGATTTATCCTCCGGAAAATATAAAGCGGATGATTATGGAAAAGGAAATGGTTGGATTGGATTATTACCAATTATTTTGATAATTCTTGTGGCTATCTTCTTCAGAGGTTCGTCCAACCGTTATCATGCCGGAGGCAGTAGCCTGCCTTTTTGGACAACACTCTTTTTATTGAATAGCATGGGCCACGGCGGACAGGGCGGTCAATGGAAAGACTTTTCATCGGGTGGTGGAATGTTTGGCGGCGGAGGCGGAGGTGGAGGTTTTGGCGGCTTCGGTGGCGGCGGCTTCGGCGGTGGAGGTGCTAGCGGAAGTTGGTAAATCATAAAAACAGAAACGGCCAATGCCAATTCTTTAAAGTTATTTGTCGTCATCGCTACGAATAAAATTTAATCCGCTGTAATGGCGGATTTTTTTATTTTCTATTCGGACAATTGCACACATTTCAATTATTAAATATTACCTTTGGCACCCGTAAAACTTTTTTAATCGCCTGTGAATTCAGGCCAAACGGTACACCTTGTCTATTATCCCAACTCAACTGAAAAAGGCTTTAGCGCTACTGGTCGTTTCCTTATTATTATCAGCATTTTATTCTGTAAATGCTCAACGACCTCCCGATTGTCAAACGGTTATTTCCCTATTTGATACACTAAACTGTGAACCAGCTGGCGTTATTGAAGATGGATTTATTTATATTGACGCCATTCAGAACGTTGCTGTTAAATTGGTAGCTAAAGGGCAATATCCTCAAAATGGGACCACCTACCTTCAGCACGATACAACTTCAACCTATCTTTGGAATTTGGGCGATGGTAATATTGTAGCTACAACACTTCCTTTTATTTATCATTCGTATACGGAAGCACGTGGATATGAAATTACCGTAACTATTACCGACGTCAATGGATGTATTGGTAGTCTAGCCTATGCACGGGTAAGAGTAGCCGGGAGTCCGATTGTTAGTGTCACAAATCCAGCTCCGGTTTGTCAGGGCGATACGGTTTATTTGAATCTCACAGAAATTGTGCAGAGTTTTGCCTTTTATTACTTTGAATCTTCTTCTCAATATTTCGAACACAAAACATTTATTCCGGATGGCCCGAATTGTGAAATATTATGCTACAATACAGAGGTTGAATTTGATGCCTTTTTACCTGGCCAAATGGTGACTTCGCCTCTTGATATTTTGGCTGTATGTATCAATATGGAACATTCATATACCGGTGATTTAACGATGCGGATTATATGCCCCAATGGACAATCTGCATTACTACATAATCAGGGAGGTGGTGGAAATTTTTTAGGGGAAGCAATAGACGATGCAGGTGGAAATGTGTGCGATCCTTCCTTAAACCCAGCTGGAACCCCCTGGAATTATTGCTGGTCGCAGGTATATAATTCTACCGGGACACTGGCAGCCGGCCCATCCGTTGTTCCTGCTTCCACAGGCCAGCAGACGAAGGATTCTACGAAAATTGTTATAAATCAGAATTATTTTGTGCCCGTTGATAATTTTTCAAATTTGGTGGGTTGCCCGCTCAATGGGAAGTGGAATATAGAAGTCTGTGATCAATGGGCGATTGATAATGGTTGGGTCTTTAAATGGTGGCTTGATTTGGATCCTGCATTGCTGCCTATGAACTGGTCATATACTGTAGGTATTGATACAATGTATTGTCAGGGCCCTGGTATCATTGCTATTAGTAATAATAATTATACGGTTGTTCCTCCCACTTCTGGTAATTTGATGTATACGTATCATGTGAGGGATGATTATGAGGGCCTATGGGATACAACCTTCAATTTGATGGTTTTTCCTACGCCAGATTCGGAATTGGGAGCCGATAAAGAGATTTGCGAAGGCGAATCGGTGCTTTTGGGTCCATCAGCCTGTAGTGATTGTCAGTATTTATGGAGTAATGGAGAACGTAGCAATCCCATTTCTGTTTCACTGGGAGGAGAATACAGTGTTGAGGTTACCAGCAAAGATGGTTGTAAGGCTTCGGATTCATTAAATGTGATACTCAATTCATTGCCTATCCCACAGCTTATACTTCACGATTAATACACTTTTTACTTACTGCTTTTTGTGTGTGTACTATCAATGTTTTACGATTTTATCTGGGCTTAGCACCTGGAATTAATTGATTGATAATCGCAATGACATCTTAGGAAGTTTCCAGTTTCAGATTTATTGCCCTTGAATCAGAATTTTATGGGCTACCTCATGGTCTTGTCTCAGGAGATATAATCCATCCTTAATAAACGTGGGGATAGAAATCCTAAAATCTTTCAGACCGTGTTGCAGTCCTCTGATTTCAAAATCCCAAATTACTTTCCCCAATAAATCTGTTAGGAAAAACCGGCTATCCTTCTGTGGTATTTTATGGAATTGTAGTTCAATATAATTTGTGGCTGGATTTGGAAAAAGTTCCCATGACATAGTGTTAACGGTTAGCGGATTATTTTCTAAACCGCTTGAAAAGCTGCTTAAATCGTGGGTATAAAACGTGAAGTTTTCAGCACCATCGATGCTGTGGCCAATGATGAGGTTCGAATGTAAATCGGGAAGGGAGTCGGGGCGGTCGAAGGCCGTATAAAATTCTCCGGGCTCATTACCAGCCGTAAAATACACATTGTTTATATGGTATGGATGAATGCTGTCGGATGTATACACTTTTTCAAATTTTTCCCCGTAATCATTGCTGCGGTATATCAGATATTTAATGCCAAAATCCCAGCCTACGAGATATATTTCGCCTGCTCCGGCACCCGGGACAATGCGCGTATGACAATAATAATTGGGAAACATGCTCTCGTCGAGTAGAGTAGAATCGATGGTATTTCCGAAATCCGGACTATACATAAACCAGTAATCCATCAGACCATACAGACTGCCATTTTCTGTTCCGGTAGAGATATAAAAGAAATAGGGAAGGTTGCGGGTGGTGGTATCAAAAGTTTGTCCTGAATTATTACTTTTTAGCAGATTTCCACTAAAAGGCCAGGTATCGAAATCGGGTTTATAAAGAATAAACTCGTCCTCCTGATATCCCTGCATGATGCTTCCATTAAATTCGAAAAGGTTTTCACCAAACGTATTTCCATAATCGTGACTTTGAGCCATGTGCTTGCCCGAGGCAGTGATAACAAACATATTACCTGCTTGATATCCGGGCATCACCAGCCAGAATTGCCCTTCCGATTTCCATTGAAATTTTTCGCCATCCTCTGTCAGATAAAGGATTCCCCTATGGGCACCGAATTCTCCATTTTTCCAGTAACAGCTCAGGTACAGGCTTCCATCATCGTATCCTTTCGAAAAAGGAGAAAATTGAGCAGAAACCGGGATGCTGTTCAACAGCAAGCTTATCGTAAAAAACAGACTCAAAGAATACGCGTATTTCATGGGATTTTGTTTTTCCAGTGTGTATATTTGTGTTTGCGCAGTTCGGGGCGGTGAAAATAGTATAATTTAAAATAAAGATCAATAAGGTACTCAATTGCCTGATTAGATTTTGCTGCAAATATTTCCACAACCTCTGAAAAACAGCCGGGTTTTAATGAGTTTTTTATTTCAAATAAATAAGTATTTTTATACCTAAATTCGATCGGGTAACGAAAGACATTGAAGAAATATAGAATCTGCCTGATAAAAGGCTTAATCTCACCATTCTATGGAAGAAAATAATAATTCGAGAAGAGATTTTTTAAAAAAGCTTGGGATTGTAGTGGGTGTAGGTGCTGTTGCTACAGCCGGAGCAGTATACGTAGGTTACGATTACGAAAAAAAGAAGAACCCTGCAGGGAAAATGGTCAAGGTGCTTACTGCCGATGGTAAATTAATGGAAGTTCCGGAAGAAGATCTGATTCAAGCTGAGATGGAAGCAGAGACTCAGTTGACAGCCTTAACCAACCGCGGCAGGGAAGGAATAGCAGGTAAAAGCTGGGTGATGGTCATCGATTTGTCAAAATGCAGAAATGCACGTATGTGTATGGCCGCTTGTCAGGGAGCACATCAGTTGAGACCCGAGCAGCACCATATCAACGTTCTTCGCATGCAGGATACCGAAAAAACGGCTCCTTATTTTATGCCAAAACCTTGTTACCATTGCGATAATCCGCCTTGTGTAAAAGTTTGTCCGGTGGATGCAACTTTTAAGCGTCAGGATGGAATCGTGCTTATTGATAATGAACGTTGCATCGGTTGTCGGTTTTGTATTGCAGGCTGTCCGTACTCAGCCCGTATTTTCCAATGGTTCGAACCCCGCGATGTGGAAAAATATGCAGATAAAGAATACGATATTGAACTGAATGTCCCACAGAAAAAGGGTACTATTTCCAAATGCCTATTCAGTGCTGACCGTTGCCGCGAGGGCGAATTGCCATATTGTGTTTCGGCATGCCCCAATGGTGTTTATTATTTTGGTGATATGAACGAAGATGTTGTAGTGAACGGAACCACCAAGGAAGCCATGCGATTCAGTGAACTCATTCGTAAAAACGCCGGCTATACCGTACACGAAGAATTAGGTACAAAACCACGGGTTTACTATCTGCCTCCTAAAAACAGACTTTTTGATTATGTTCCGGAGAATCCGGAGCAGGGTGAACAAAACGACACGCATCACGGTTAATTCGCCGAAGTCAATTGCCATATCTAAAATTGCAGATTATGAATCAGACATTGAACCAGGAAGATTCAAAAAATACGCTTCGGAAAATCGAAGATGATTTAATCAGGCCACTCCGAAACCATAAAGGATTTGAGTTGTGGATCCTGTTTTTACTTCTGATGTTTATCATCGGCGGATATGCGTACATTATCCAGTTAAAAGATGGATTGGGAGTTACCGGGCTTCGTGATTATGTTTCCTGGGGATTATATATTTCCAATTTTGTATTTTTTGTAGCCGCATCCCTCATCGGAATGCTTATCAGTTCGGTATTGGGATTGCTAAAAATCAAGTGGATAACGCCCATTTCACGCATTGCTGAAATGATAGCTCTTGCTTTTGCCATGTGGGCGGGTTTGGTTATTATTATTGACATGGGGCGCCCCGACAGGTTTCCATATGTATTACTTCATGCCCGGCTTCAGTCGCCCATTTTGTGGGACGTAACGGTTGTAACGACCTATGTTGCTATAAGCACTCTCCTTTTGGTTTTACCATTGATTCCGGATGCTTCCATTCTGAAGCGCCGTATGACGGATGCTCCTAAATGGCAGCAGTTTATCTATACCATGGTTTCATCCGGTTGGATAGCTTCTCCTGAGCAATACGCGATTATTCGTAAATCGATGCGTATACTGGCAATATTAATTGTTCCGGTGGCACTCGCCATTCATACAGTTACCTCCTGGCTTTTTGCGTCAACATTACGTCCCGGATGGGATACAACCATTTTTGGGCCGTATTTTGTTACGGGAGCCTTTGTAGCTGGTGTGGCCGCTGTAATTATCGGAATGTATTTTTTCAGGGTTAATTATCGCTTGGCTAATTATATTACCGATTTTCATTTTAACCGAATGGGCCAACTATTGGTTTTGGTAAGCCTGGTGTATTTCTATTTTAATATTAACGAATTCCTGGTGCCGGCCTATAAAATGAAGACCATGGATGTACATCATCTTCATGGCCTTTTTGCCGGAAAACACGCTGTTATGTTTTGGTCTGTTCAGCTTTTTGGCCTTATTATCCCACTTATTCTTCTGATATTTAGACCCTTTCGCAAGCCTTTACCTATCATGGTCATAAGTATTTTTGTTATCATTGGGGCATGGCTTAAACGATATTTAATTGTTGTACCGGCTCAGGAGCATACATTCCTGCCAATACAGAATGTTCCAGAAAACTTTATGGTGTATCAGCCCACTGCTGTTGAAATTATGTTAACCCTATTGCCTATTGCAGGGGTTCTGTTGATCATCACAATCATAGCAAAACTTTTCCCTGTAATTCCTATATGGGAAATCGCTCATGAAAAAGGAGTAGACGAATCCATTCTTAAATAGCATCGCATCATGAACAGACATATATACTTAATTTTTGCCCTGATTTTTTTCGGATGTTTACCTGTATTAACGTATTCACAGGCGGTCTGGACTGTTTCTTCTGCCGATGCGGCCAAAAAGAATCCCGTTCCGGCCAACGATAAAAGCGTTAACAGCGGAAAAAGTCTGTATAATGCACAATGTAAATCCTGCCATGGCGATCCGGGTAAGGGCAATGGACTTCCGCTCGTTCCCAAACCCCAGGATCCTACTTCAGATATTATTCAGAAAAATTCTGATGGGGCTTTATTATATAAAATTTCCAATGGAAGAGGTGCCATGCCTCGTTTTAAGGATGTTATCAAAGATGAGGATAAATGGAATATTATCAATTATATACGAAGCCTTAAGAAAGGTAAAACAGCATCCTCTGAAACATCAGTACCTGATGCTATTATACAGAGCTTTGAAGGAAAAGTGGAATTAGCTTTTCGTTTTGTGGATTCTACTAAAACGATTATTGTAAAGGCCGTAAACCCCAAGGAAGGCGTTTTAATTCCTGTTCCCGGCCTGGGTATCACTGTTTTTGCCAAACGATATTTCAGAGATCTGAAATTAAATGCCGATGCTCTGATAACGAATGCTGATGGCGAAGTAGAGGTTGATTTTCCAGGCTCTTTACCCGGTGATTCAATAGGAAATGTTTTACTGCTTGCCCGGGTCACGGAGGGAGTATCCGATTCGGTTGCAGTTTCAGCTCAAATTGGATGGGGCAAACCCTTTGTTTATATAAATCCCCGTTCTGAGCGCTCATTGTGGAATTCTACATGGATGGCTCCCTGGTGGTTATTGCTCTCCTATTTTGGTGTGGTGATAGGCGTTTGGGGAACAATTTTCTATATAGTACTGGAAGTAGGAAAGTTAAAGAAAATCGGAAGTCAGCAAGCCAGCTAGTCTTTCTGTCGCAATCTGAGTATTGCGGAAAAACAATTCTGATGAGTGATCTGAAATGCGTGCATTGTGGTCTCGATTGCGGCAACAAACCGGTTTGGCAAAATGAAAACCCTTTTTGTTGTGAGGGATGCAAAACCGTTTACAATATTCTGCAACACGGAAAGCTTAAAAAGTATTATTCATTGATGGAAACTCCGGGCATTCGGCTGGAAGCTCCCGAAGAAGGCGGAAAATATGCCTGGCTCGACCGGGAAGAAATTATTCAAAAACTTCTCGAATACCGACAGGGCAACGTAAGCCGGGTGCGGCTGTTTATTCCATCCATCCATTGCAGTTCTTGCATTTGGTTACTCGAAAATCTATCAAGACTGCGGGCAGGGATTATTCATTCTGAAGTGAATTTTCCGGCACGTGAAATTACTGTCACCTTTAAGCATGATATGATAAGCCTTCGGCAATTAGCCGAGTTGCTTGCATCCATTCATTATCTTCCTGAAATCAACCCCGATATTGATAAATCGGAAGCAAAACAAAAAGAAGGAAACCGATTGCTAAGACAATTAGGTGTGGCAGGGTTTTGTTTTGCCAACATTATGCTCCTTAGTCTCCCCGATTATTTTACCGTAGGCTACCGCCTCGATTATGAATATCGTCTGGTTTTTGGGATTATTAATTTCCTTCTTATTATACCAGTAATTCTGTTTAGTGGTGTTGATTATCTTTTGTCGGGTTTTCGTAATCTTCGAAAAGGCATCATTAACATAGACCTTCCGATTTCAATCGGTATCTCAGCATTATTGTTTCAGAGTATTTTTGTTTTAGCGAGTGATACCGGCCCCGGTTATTTTGATTCACTGGCCGGATTTGTATTCTTCCTGCTCATCGGAAAATGGTTTCAACAACACACCTATGATGCATTGTCGTTTGAAAGGGATTACAAATCCTTTTTTCCTGTAGGCGTATTACGCATTGAACCGGATGGTAAAGAAAGCAATGTATTACTCGATGAATTGAAGATGGGTGATAGGGTTCGCATACGAAGCCAGGAAATTATTCCGGCAGATGGCCATCTGGTAAGTGATAAGGCTCATATTGATTATAGCTTTGTTAGTGGTGAATCTGAAATTGTGGAATGTGTGCGTGGTGAAGAAGTTTTTGCAGGCGGCAGGCAGAAAGGGAGTTCGATCGATATTGAACTATCTGCAGCCGTTGAACAAAGCCGTTTGACCCGATTATGGAATCATGATTTGCAATCGAAAAAAAAGGATAAGAGCTTAAAAATGTTGATAGATCAAGTATCGAAATATTTCACCCTTGTAGTTATTTTGATTGCATTAGTAAGTCTTGGTTATTGGTGGATATTCAATTCGTCGCTGGCATTGCTTTCGTTTGTTTCCGTATTAATTGTTGCCTGCCCCTGTGCTTTAGCCTTAACCTTGCCATTTACATACGGAAATGCGATGAGGCAAATGGGCATTGTCGGATTTTTTCTGAAACACTCCGGTGTGGTGGAGGTTCTGTCATCGGCCGATACAATCGTATTCGATAAAACGGGTACTTTGACTGAACAAGGCAACTTTCAGGTAATATATTTTGGTAAAACGCTTTCGGAGGATGAAAAGATGCTTTTGCGCTCGAGTTTCAGACACTCAACCCACCCGTTGAGTAGGGCCGTATCCGATTTTCTTGGCGAAGGAAAGAGTGTGGAGCCGGAGTTTTTTCAGGAACTCCCTTCTTTGGGTATTTTCATG
Organism: Bacteroidales bacterium; assembly: GCA_030656615.1. Classification (GTDB taxonomy): domain Bacteria; phylum Bacteroidota; class Bacteroidia; order Bacteroidales; family TTA-H9; genus JAUSOY01. The sequence continues at coordinate 34,451 of JAUSOY010000083.1, forward strand.
AAGTATAAAGATACCTGGATAAAAGCAGGATCTGAAAGCTTTGTAAGAAATGAAAAATCGGATATTGAACCCGGAAGCAAGGTTTACATTTCTACCAGCTTTGGTACCAATTCGTATTTTCAGGTAATATCACAATTACGAAATGGCTTGGATGAAGTTTTTCAGAATATTAAAGAAAAGTACGACATTCACTTGCTTTCAGGTGATGGACCTGCAGACGCCAGCCGGATGGGGAATTTTTTCAGGAAAGAAAACATGCATTTTGGCATGCTTCCCGCTGATAAACACACATACATTCAAAAGTTAAAACAACAAGGCAAAAAAGTGATAATGATAGGCGATGGGTTGAATGATGCGGGTGCCCTGGCCGCCAGCAATGCCGGAATATCTGTTGCAGGAAGTGTATATCATTTTTCACCGGCCTGCGATGCCATCATGAAGGCTTCGCAATTCGAGAAAATTCCAGGAATTCTTGGATTTGCCCGACAATCAAAAATAATCATTCATTTAAGTTTTCTGTTTTCGGTGCTTTATAATATTGCCGGATTATGGTTTGCTGTACAGGGCTTACTTACGCCGGTTATTGCTGCTATTTTAATGCCTTTGAGTTCCCTCACCATCGTGGTCTTTACGACCTTCACCACACGTTGGCTTGGAATTCGTTGGTTAAATGTAAATTAGGTATTTTCATACTTAATTAAAATTGTTATAAATTAGAGGATTAATGAACAATTTCTTTGATTTTTCTTTCAATAGTCTAACTTTGTAAGTACCCAAAAACAAACTGCGAAAATGACGACAATTTTTTTTCTCATCGGAGCGAGTTTACTGGTTGCATTAGGTTTTCTGTTTGCTTTTTTGTGGGCTGTAAAGAGTGGACAATACAAAGATTTATATACCCCATCAATCCGGATTCTATTGGATGATGATGGGGACATGCAGGAAGATGATCCGAAGGATGAAAGTGTAAAAAATTAAACATCAGCTATATGGAAGTCGAAAAGTTTTACTACGATAATAAAATTGTGAAGTTCTTTGCCTATGCCACCATTTTTTGGGGAGTAGTAGGAATGCTGGTTGGTCTCCTAATTGCATTACAGTTGGCATTTCCGTTTTTTAATTTCAAAATTGAGTACCTGACGTATGGCCGGATTAGACCCATACACACCAATGCAATGATTTTTGCTTTTGTAGGCAATGCGATTTTTACCGGCGTATATCATTCCATGCAGCGTTTGCTTAAAACCCCCATGTATAGTAAAGTATTGAGTTATATCCATTTCTGGGGCTGGCAAATTATTATCGGATTGGCGGCAGTTACGCTTGCATTAGGTTTTACCGTTTCCAAAGAATACGCAGAACTCGAATGGCCTATTGATATTCTGATTGCCATCGTGTGGATAATTTTCGGTATTAATATGTTCGGAACCATTGCGAAACGCCGGGTAGATCATTTGTATGTTGCCTTATGGTTCTACATAGCTTCATGGGTTGCTGTTGCTATACTTCATATTTTTAACTCGTTTGCGATTCCTGTTTCATTCATGAAATCATATCCAATATACGCAGGCATTCAGGATGCACTGGTTCAGTGGTGGTATGGCCATAATGCGGTTGCATTCTTTCTTACCACGCCATTTCTTGGTCTTATGTATTATTATTTGCCCAAAGAAGCCAATCGCCCGATATATTCATACCGAATGAGTATATTGCATTTCTGGACATTAATCTTCATTTATATATGGTCAGGGCCACATCATTTGCTGTATCAGGCAATTCCTGACTGGGCTCAAACACTGGGAGTCGTATTTTCTATCATGTTGATTGCCCCCTCATGGGGAGGAATGATTAATGGATTACTCACCCTCCGTGGTGCCTGGGATAAGGTACGTCAGTCACCGGTTCTTAAATTTATGGTGGTTGCGGTTACGGCCTATGGGATGGCCACCTTCGAAGGCCCGATGCTTGCGATTAAAACAGTGAATTCGTTAACCCATTTCACCGACTGGACGATTGCTCATGTTCATATCGCCGGAATGGCATGGAACGGATTTCTTACATTCTCAATGTTATACTGGCTGGTGCCAAATATTTTCAGGACTAAGCTGTATAGCATAAAACTGGCCAATTACCACTTCTGGATTGCCACGCTGGGTATCGTTTTGTATGCCATTCCATTGTATTGGGCTGCAGTTACCCAAAGCCTTATGTGGAAAGAATTCACAGAAGAAGGTTTCCTGCGTTATCCTAACTTTATGGAGACAGTGGTCCAAATTCTTCCCATGTACTATACACGAGTTATTGGAGGCGTTTTGTATCTGACGGGAGCTGTGTTTTTTATCGTTAATATCGTTAAAACAATTCGCCAGGGTTCCTTTTTGGCTTATGAAGAAGCATCTGCAGCCGCTTTGCCGCCTAAGCGTGGCAAGCGATTGATGGGTGAAATGATTCATGGATGGCTTGAACGTAAACCCATTCGTTTTACTTTTTGGGTTATTATTGCCTTACTGGTAGGTTCCGTTTTCAGCAATATTCCTTTTATGATTATTAAAACGAATGATCCGTCGCTGGCAGCTGTTAAACCATACACGCCTCTTGAATTACAAGGTCGTGATATCTATGTGCGAGAGGGTTGCTATACCTGCCATTCTCAAATAGTCAGACCTTTCCGTTCCGAAACGGAGCGATATGGGGAGTATTCAAAATCCGGTGAGTTTATCTATGATCATCCTTTTCAGTGGGGATCAAGAAGAACAGGTCCTGATTTGGCCCGGACAGGTGTTGTAGGAGGGAAAATGTATAAGACGGCGGCCTGGCATTTTAATCATATGTATAATCCACAGGAAATGAATGAGCAGAGTATCATGCCAGCCTATCCGTGGCTCATTTCTAATAAATTGGATATTTCGAGTACTCCGGCAAAAATCCGAGCGATGTTGATTCTTGGGGTTCCTTATGCCGATGATTATCCTGAACGCGCCAATATGGATTTGATGAAACAGGCCGATAGCATCGCGGCCGATTTAAAAGTCAATGGAATTGAAGTGAGTTCTGACCGCGAGATTATTGCGATGATTGCCTATTTGCATAAGCTGGGCCGCGATTTAATTCCTATGACGAAGAATACTCCTGAAAAAGAAATTGATACGCCGGCCTTACTTTCCGATCAACCATCGCTGGAAGCCGGAAAACTGATTTTCACCAATAACTGTGCAGCATGTCACGGTGCATTGGGTCAGGGAAATGCGATAGGTCCTAATCTGATTGATAATTTCTGGTTGCATGGAAGCAAGGATTCGGAAATTTATAAATCGATACATAATGGTATTCCTGCAAAAGGGATGCAAGCATGGAAAGATTTACTTACTCCAGCTCAATTACAGCAGGTTTATAGCTTTACTGTGAGTATAATAGGTACTACGGCCCCGGATTCGCGAGCGCCTCAAGGCTCGGAAAGTATTAGAACTAAAACCGAATAAAATGAAACTCATCCAATACGCCATGGGAGATATGGATGTGCCTGCAATTTTTCCAATTTTGGCAATGCTGATATTTCTCGCACTTTTTATTGTCATTGTGTGGCACACCTATTCTTTGAAAAAAACCTTTGTGGACCAAATGGCTGATATGCCTTTGATTGATGAATTAACTTCAAATGAAAACACATCCAAAGATGAATAATACGGAAAATCCAAAAGAAGATAAAGAAGAAAAAGGTCTTTTGCTTGATCACGATTTCGATGGAATTCAGGAACTCGATAATGCAATTCCGCGATGGTTTATGTACCTGTTTGTGATTACTATATTTATCTGTGTTTTTTATGTTTTTCATTATCATTTTTTTAAACAGGGACCAAATCAGGATGAAGAGTATGCCATGGAAATGGCCGCTGCCGCAGCGGCCGATTCAAGTCGGGCAAATCCGGTTGAAATGATTGTTCTTAATGATCCCGCCAGTTTAGAAGCCGGGAAGAAACTTTTTCAGGATAAACTTTGTTATTCATGCCATGGTAATTCCGGAGAGGGAAATGTTATTGGCCCCAACCTGACCGATGTTTATTGGATACATGGTGGAAAATTTGAAGACATCCTTAAACTGATAACTTCCGGAGTTCCCCAAAAAGGCATGGCACCTTTTGGGGATCAACTTTCGGAGAAAGCCATCCATCAGGTTGCAAGTTTTGTATTATCACTGCAAGGAAGTAATCCTCCGAATGCCCGTGACCCGCAAGGCGAAAAGGCAGAATAGACCTATGTCCTTGTTATTCAATCGCCTTGATGGCGTGTTAACAATTACAACTATAAAATCTGTTTTATGAGAAAAATATTTATTGCCGCTGCCCTTATTCTGAGCTTCAGTTCATGGAGCCAGACCCAGCGCACATTCGATCCGGCTAAATTTAGTGAGGATGGGAAAGTCGGGATTTTTGAACATCTCGATGAATACATTCCCAATGATATATGGTTGACAAACGAGGATAGCAACCAGGTGAATTTAACAGGTCTGTTTAATAAGCCAACAGTTATCTCTTTTGTTTACTATACCTGTCCGGGTTTATGCAGTCCATTACTCGATGGTATTGCGGAGGTGATCGATCGATCAGAACTGGTACTTGGGAAAGATTATCAGGTGATTACAATTTCCTTTAATCCCTTGGATGGCCCTACCCTAGGACTCAAGAAAAAAGCAAATTATGTCAAGCAAATTAAGCATTCATTTGATACAACTCAGTGGATGTGGTTTACCACGGATAGCGTCAATATTGCTAAAATAACCCAAACGGCTGGCTTCAGGTATCTTCAGGATGGAAAGGATTATGTTCATGCAGCGGCAATCATTGTTACCAGTCCTGATGGGAAAATAACCCGTTACCTCCATGGTACATATTTTCTGCCATTTGATTTAAAAATGGCCATCATTGAAGCACGACAGGGAATTTCAAATCCCGCCATCAATAAGGTTCTTAAGTTTTGTTTCAGCTATGATGCAAAAGGGAAAAAATATGTCTTCAACATCACAAAAATTACCGGAGTGCTGGTTTTAAGTGGTGCCTTGGCCATATTCCTGATACTGGTGTTAAAACCTAAAAAGCGTAAAACCAAAACCGATTCATTATGATAGAGCAGGAAGAAAAACAAAAACCCCTGAATTTTTTTCAGGATAGTGGAGGCAAGAAAGGAATTCTTGCCTGGATAACATCCACAGACCATAAGCGTATTGGGTTATTGTACCTGTACTCCTTGAGTGTCTTTTTTCTGGTTGGCGTTACCCTGGGCCTGTTGATGCGTTTGGAATTGATTAACCCTGGGAAGGATATTGTAGAAGCCCAAACCTATAATGGGTTTTTTACCCTCCACGGCGTTATCATGATTTTTCTCTTTGTTATTCCAGGAATTCCCGCCGTTTTTGGAAATATCGCTATGCCATTAATGCTGGGTGCCCGTGATGTAGCTTTTCCAAAGCTGAATCTCCTATCATGGTATCTATATATTTTTGGTGCCGCTCTGGCACTTAGCACACTTTTGGTTGGTAAAGGAGCACCGGATACCGGATGGACATTTTATGCCCCCTATAGTATTAAAACCGGGACGAATGTTACCATGGCTGTTTTTGCTGCTTTCATCCTTGGATTTTCATCCATATTAACCGGACTTAATTTCCTCACAACCATACATCGTATGCGATGCGAAGGAATGACTTGGTTTCGTATGCCATTATTTGCCTGGGCATTGTATGCCACCAGCTGGATTCAATTGTTGGCAACACCCGTTATAGGTATCACACTACTCATGATTGCCGCCGAAAGAACGCTGGGCGTCGGTCTTTTCGATCCTACGCTTGGAGGGGATCCCATTTTATACCAGCATTTGTTCTGGATATACTCGCATCCAGCAGTATATATCATGATTTTACCGGGAATGGGTGTTATTTCGGAAATTCTTCCTGTTTTTGCCCGCAGACGCATTTTTGGTTATACGGCCATCGTTTATTCTTCGCTTGCGATTGCCTTTATTGGTTATTTTGTTTGGGGCCATCACATGTTTACTTCCGGAATGAGCGGTCCTGCACGGATTATTTTCAGCATTCTGACTTTCTTGGTTGCCATTCCTTCCGCTATAAAAGTATTCAACTGGCTAGCAACGCTTTATAAGGGCTCCATCGATTTAAAACCACCCATGCTATTCGCCTTGGGATTCATCTTTTTGTTTTTGATAGGTGGGCTTACAGGTTTGGTTAGTGGTGCCCTGGCAACAACGGTCCATCTGCACGATACATATTTTGTTGTGGGTCACTTTCATTACGTGATGTTTGGCGGAACAGGTTTTGCATTCTTTGCGGCTATTCATTATTGGTTTCCTAAAATATATGGACGGATGTACGACATAAAGGCAGCGACCAGGAATTTTTGGATAATATTCGGTGGTTTCAATGTGTTGTACTTTCCGATGCTTTGGGCAGGAATGATGGGTATGCCTCGTCGTTATTACGATTACCTCCCCGAATTCCACATCCCAAATATCATTTCTACCCTAGGTTCATGGATTGTGGCTTTTGGAATCATCATGATGATTATCACGTTGGTCAAAGGATTCAGGAATGGAAAGCCAGTAGGAAAAAATCCTTGGAATGCACTTACCCTTGAATGGCAGGCCGATTCACCACCCATCACTGAAAATTTTGAAGAATTACCGGTGGTTACCGAAGGACCTTATGAATATAAATCTTAAGTCGTATGAGTACACATGTAGAACATCGCGATGATACGGCCCGAAAAATGGGAATGTGGTTATTTCTTTTTACCGAGTTACTGCTTTTCGGAGGTCTGTTTCTTGTTTACAGTATTTATCGTTTTGCCAATCCTGAAGACTTTGCGCGCGGCGGTCACGAACTCAATGTGTTTATAGGGGCTGTTAATACCATTGTCCTCATTACCAGTAGTCTTACGGTGGCTATTTCCATCTCCGCCATGCAGCAGGGGAATAAAAAGCTCGTTTTGCAGATGTTAGGGATTACCATCTTTTTGGCGATTGTCTTTCTGGTCAATAAATATTTTGAATGGGGTCATAAGATTCATTACGATTTATATCCGGGCAGCAATTTATTCCGGGCTTTACCTCCTGGCGAAGGTCTATACTTTCTACTTTACTATTTTATGACGGGTTTACATGCCCTTCACGTGATCATCGGCGCTATCATTCTTGGTTTTATGGCATGGTATGTTCACAAAGACGAAATTGATGCCACCAATTATGCTCTTCTCGAAAATGGAGGATTATACTGGCATTTGGTGGATTTAATCTGGATATTCCTTTTCCCGCTTATGTATCTCATTCACTGATTAAAAAACAGAAATTATGGAAAAGAATCATCATATTGTTGGCTATATTACCAATATTTGGGTTTGGGTAGCACTTGTTGTCCTCACCATTATAACCATTACGGTGGCTGAACTCGATTTACAAATGTTAACAGTTACTGTAGCTCTTGCTATTGCTACCGTTAAAGCGGGTGTAGTTCTCGCATATTTTATGCATCTTAAATTCGATAAAATCATCCTGACAATCTTTTTAGGAATTGTTTTACTGGTATTTTTATCGTTTATCGTTCTTACATTCGTCGATTATTCATTCAGAACTACTGCCATATGAATCAAGACGCATCAAATTTTGTTCAGGGTGTAGATACCGCTTTCGTGGTGATTTTAGGAATCTGCCTCTTTTTTCTGATAGGCATCACCGTTGTGATGATCTATTTTGTAGTTAAATATCATAAAAAAAGACATCCAAAGCCAGTCGATGTCAAGGATAATCTCACGCTTGAAATTACATGGACTGTAATTCCAACTTTGCTTGTTTTGGTGATGTTTTGGTACGGATGGCTTGGCTACGAACCCATGCGAAAGGTTCCTGAAGGTGCATTAACAATAAAGGCTACCGGTCAGATGTGGGCGTGGATTTTTGAATACGAAAACGGAAAAGTTTCCGATAATCTTGTAGTTCCCATTGGTAAACCGGTAAAATTGAATCTGAGCTCTCCGGATGTTCTTCACAGCTTGTATATTCCCGCATTTAGAATTAAGGAGGATGTTGTTCCGGGCCTTAATAATTATATGTGGTTTCGCTCAGACAAACTGGGCGAATATGATATCCTTTGTGCCGAATATTGCGGTGTTCGTCATTCATATATGCTTTCGAAGGTAATTGTTAAGCCTGTGGATGAATACCTCGAGTGGTATAATGCACCAGCTGATACGACTAAAAAGGCACTTCCGGTCGGGCTGCAGGTATTGCAAAGGAACGGATGTGTAACCTGCCATTCTACGGATGGTTCCAAAATAGTGGGTCCATCTTTTAAAGGATTGTTTGGAAATACGAGTCTTGTGGTGAATGAATCAGGCGATAAGATTAAAATGACCGTGGATGAAACATATATCAGGCGCTCAATTTATGAACCCAATACCGATTTGGTGGATGGATATAACAAAGGATTGATGGTCTCTTATAAAGATCGGGTAAATGAAGAGGAGATAAAGGAAATTGTTAAATATCTAAAAACCTTGAAATAGTCCCGACCGGATGATTTTATGTTGAAAATATGATGCTGTCCTATTCCAAATCACAAAGAATCCGGGGTTTATGATAAAACGATCAGAAAAGATATTCCACGGCATTCAGGCATATTTTGCACTTGTAAAAATAAGGATTACATCTGCGGTAGCATTGAGTACGATGCTTGGATATTTATTGGCCGCTCATATCTTATCCTGGGATCTCGCAGGACCAGTCATTGGAATTTTTCTGCTCGCATGTGCTGCCGCTGCATTGAATCAGGTTCAGGAAAAAGATGTTGATTCTTTAATGCCCCGAACAGCATTACGACCAATTCCTTCCGAAAAAATCAGTATTAAGAATGCTTTGGTTTTTGTCGTAACGCTGAGTCTCCTCAGTATTTATTTTTTATACACTTCTGGTGGATGTGTTTTGGTTGTTTTAAGTGCGCTGGCCATGATTTTCTATAACGCAATGTATACGCCATTAAAACGTATTACCCCTTTTGCTGTTATTCCGGGATCGTTTATAGGAGCTATACCGCCTATGGTTGGCTGGGTAGCGGCTGGTGGAAGCATTATGGATTTGGAGATTATTTTGGTCGCATTCTTCTTTATTATGTGGCAGATACCCCATTTCTGGCTTCTTTTACTTAAAAACGGAGGCCAGTACTCCAAAGCTGGGTTGCCGGTACTTACCGATGTGTTTTCCATCGCCTCACTAAGTCGTATCAGTTTTGTGTGGGTTATGATGAGTGTGGCCGCTGCACTTTTCTTACCTTTTTTTGGGTATATCGACTCGATTTTATTGCGCGTATTGTTGCTTATTAGTTCATTGGTCCTCGTAAGTTTGTGTAGCCCCTTGGTTACCAGGCCAGGATTGATTGTCACTAAAAAATATTTTATTGCTATTAATTTTTACCTTCTAGTTGTCATGGTGGTGCTAATTTTGAATTCCGTTATTGAGTGATTTTATTATTTTGGTTATCTAGCCCTAAAACGAAAGAATGTATATATTAAAAGTAATTTTATGAATGAAATGATTAATTCATTTAACAGATTTGAAAGCATTTCTTTGAATAGTTATTCACCTTTAAAATTTATGTATGAAAAAGTTATTTGTGTTCTTAATTCCTCTTCTGTTTATGGCTTGTAACGGAAATCAGGCAAAACAAGAGAAAGCCGATTCTCAAATCATTGATTCTATGGCTGTGGCTTCTTATGTTATTGATGTGGAGGGCATGAGCTGTGGCGGATGTGAAAACACCATCCAAAAGGCAATTATGGAATTACCAGGAGCCGTATCGGTAGATGCCGATCATGCAAGTGGTAAGGTTATGGTGAAGTATGATACCACTAAGATTGAGGTGGCTTTACTGAAAGAAACCATTGATTCAAAAGGGTATCATTCTGGGAATTGCAAGAAAGCACTCTAAGACGTTCTCATTTGATAGTGGCCTATGCTGCTTTGTTGAAACACATGTATCGATCTTTCCAAATGTGAATTATCGTTGATGTACTAAGTTATGATTAATATGCAATTCTACCTTTGTTATTTACATTTGGAAACTCCTATGTTTGCCAGCATATATTACACCGACGCTTATCTTTTTTACCATGTAAATTTGAATCTATGACATTGAATGTAAGTTTCAGAGACAGACTTGAAACCCTGGAGGAGAGTGGTAAAAGAAAATGGGTATACGCCAAACTTCCCAGAGGGCCTTTGACGCGATTGAGAACCCTGGTAGCTGGTTTTTTATTGGCAATTTTTTATCTTTTGCCGCATATTCGAATGAATGGTGAGCCATTCGTGCTTCTGAACATCGCCAAACGGGAATTCATTATTTTTGGGATGGTTTTTTGGCCACAAGATACGTATCTGCTGGGCATAGCCATGGTGACCTTTATGGTGTTTATCATTCTTTTTACTATCGTTTATGGCAGGGTTTGGTGTGGATGGGCTTGTCCGCAGACATTATTTATGGAGACCGTTTTCAGAAGAATAGAAACCTGGATTGATGGCTCACCCAATAAGCAAAAAAAACTCAGGAAAAGTTCATGGACATTTTATAAAATTTATAAGCGGGGTTTTAAATTTCTCGTTTTCCTTTTCATAATTGGAATAACCGTCAATACTTTTCTGTCCTATTTTGTTGGCGTTAAGGATATTATTCATGCTTGGTCGGTAGGTTTTCAAGGCTGGCCAGTGACTGCTTTCCTGATGGGTGCCGGAACTTTTTTAGGAATGTTTATCTATGGATGGTTTCGTGAGCAGGCTTGTACAGTTCTTTGTCCATATGGCCGATTACAGGGAGCCTTGGTGGATAATGATACAATGGTAATTGCTTACGATTACCTCAGGGGAGAACCCAGAGGCAAATCACGAAATAATGAAATTCCGGGCGATTGTATTGATTGCAGTAATTGTGTTCAGGTATGCCCCACAGGTATTGATATCCGGAACGGCACTCAGCTCGAATGCATCAATTGTACTGCTTGCATCGACGCCTGTAATAAAGTAATGAAGCAAGTTTCAAAACCGGAAGGTCTGATTCGTTTTAGTACGGAGAAGGGCATCGAAAACCGGCAACAAATAACTTTTACGCCCCGAATTATTTTGTATTCGACCCTACTGTTATTGCTTTTAGGTTTTCTGACTTATTTGAGTTTAAACAGGAATATCGTTGAAACAACCATACTTCGCACTCCGGGTTTTCTGTTTCAGGAACAGCCCGATGGACGAATTAGTAATCTGTATAATATTCGGCTGGTTAATAAATCGCGTGAAGATATTACTCTGGAATTAAGAGCATTAAATATTGATGGGGAGGTTCGCCTGCCTGATGGAAAAATATTTGTAAATGCGGGTTCAAGTTCGGAGTATATCTTTTTTTTCTATCTCAAATCTTCATTACTCCATTCAAAATCTTCAAAAATCCGTTTTGGAGTATTTAAGGACAATACTTTAATTGAAACCTTCTCAACCACGTTTGTGGGACCAAACGAACTTCAAATCCATGAAAAATAAATTCACCTGGGGAACTGGAATATTTTCGGCAATTGTCTTATTTATGATACTGGTAGGCATTATGGTTTTTATTGCATCTCGTCAGGACCGCTCGCTGGTGAACGATAACTATTATCCACTCGAAAAGGAGTATGCTGCCAAAAGAATCAAGACTTCAAATTTTGATGCTTTGGGTGAGTCGGTTGTAATAAACCAACTGACAGATTCTTTACAATTGATTTTTCCATCCACTATTGCCGATGGAAGTACTCATGGTAAAATTTCCTTTTATCGCCCATCAGATGCTTCATTGGATATGAAATTCGTTTTTCAAGCAGATAAAAGCAGTTCACAAAAATTTCCGCTGTCTGGATTTCAAAAGGGAAATTACTTACTTATAATTGATTGTGAAAAGGAGGACGTACCTTATTATCACGAGAAATCTCTAATTATTAAATGACATGCAATTTGAATTAACCACTGCATTAATGATGGGCCTGATTGGCAGTTTTCATTGTGCGGGAATGTGCGGTCCCATTGCTATTGCACTTCCGTATGGTAAAAAAGTTATAATTCGTGGGCTTCTTTATAATATTGGACGTACCTTTACATATGTTCTTCTTGGAGTTATCTTTGGCATTTTAGGGAAAGGGCTCGACTTGGGTGGTTTTCAGCAATATACCAGTATAATTGCCGGCGTACTGATGATTTTAATTGCAATTATTCCTTTACTGGCAGGTAAGCAATATAGTGTAGAAAGACTGGGAGGAAAAATATCTTTACTTTTTGGAAAAATTTATTCGCGGCTGGTGACAAATGTAAAATCCATATCTTTTTTATGGATTGGTTTGTTAAATGGACTATTGCCTTGTGGTCTGGTGTATGCCGCACTTGCCGGTGCAATTTCTTCCGCTGATGCCGCAGGTGGAGCATTGTTCATGCTTGTTTTCGGACTGGGTACCATCCCCATGATGCTTTTACTTGGAATGGTATCCGGTGTAATAAGTTCCCGATTACGTAACCGTATGAACAAAATAATTCCTATTTTTGTCGTCATTATTGGTATGCTATTTATTATCAGAGGCTTAGGCTTGGGTATTCCGTACCTGAGTCCGGTCACCGAGAAGCTACACATTAATGCCAAAACAGGAGATATTCACAAACCTGCATGCTGCTCCGGGAGTAATTAAGATTTGAGATTCTTTCCAAACAATCCAATGATTTTTTAAGCTTTAACCTTTATCAATTAATGAAAAAAATTCGCGTTCTTTTGTTGGCACTGCTGACATGCGTGATGGTTTATGCCAGCGCTCAAAACCTTCCGGCTCCAGCCGGTGATACTGCTACTTATCCATACTGGATCGAAATGATGCAGGACCAATCGGTCAACTTTTATCAGGTGCAAAGTGCATTTGAAACGTATTGGAAGGATAGAACCATAACCAGGGGTTGTGGGTACAAACCTTTTAAACGTTGGGAATATAATATGAAGAATGGCCGGATAAATCCGGATGGTAGTCGTAAACCAGCTGATTTTAATTGGAATCAGTATTATTCATATATGTCTAAAAGTGCTGTTTCGATTAGCGGAAATTGGAAATCAATTGGCCCGGTAACCTTCACAAGTCTTGGATATAAAGGCCTTGGACGTGTAAATGCGATTGGCTTTCATCCAACCGATCCCAATGTATTTTATATAGGTGCTCCAGCGGGTGGAGTTTGGAAAACCCTAGATGGTGGAAATTCATGGAATTCGACAACGGATGAATTACCAACCTTAGGGGTTTCATCGATTGTTGTCAGTTCATCGGATGCTAATCTGGTATACATCGGAAGTGGCGACCGTGATGCTGGTGATGCCGCTGGGATGGGCGTATTGCGCAGTACCAATGGTGGCTCTACCTGGGAATTATGGAATAATGGTATGGGAAATAAGACGGTTGGTCGATTGATTCAACATCCCACAAATGCCAGCATTCTCTTTGCAGCTACAAGTGGTGGAATTTATAAAACCACAAATGCAGGGACTCTTTGGACATTGGTTCAGGGAGGAAATTTTAAAGATATCGTATTTAAACCGGCCAATCCTGCAATTTTATATGCCATTTCAGGTTCCTCATTTTTTAAGTCAACCAATAGTGGTGATAATTTTTCGGTTGTTACTTCCGGACTTGAGGGCGGCCAAAGAGCCGTTATTGCTGTTACACCGGGTAATCCCGAATATGTTTATTTATTGGCTTCCAGTAATGATAGTGGTTTTAAGGGATTATACAGATCGACCAATGGGGGCACAAGTTTTGTAAAACAAAGCAGCACTCCCAATATTATGGATTGGTCATGCACCGGTAGTGGTACTGGCGGACAAGCCTGGTACGATCTTGAAATCGCCGCCGATCCCGTTAATCCTGAAGTTATTTTTACAGGTGGTGTGAATGTTTGGAAATCGACCAACGGAGGAATTAACTGGTCGATTACCGGCCACTGGTATGGTGGATGTGGCGTTGCAGAAGTGCATGCCGATCAGCATATTTTTGAAATTAATCCGCTAAATAATAAATTATTTGTTGGGAATGATGGCGGTGTGTATTCTTCGGCTAACCTTGGAGGTACATTTATAGAGCATACTAATGGACTGGTGATTACGCAAGCCTATAAAATTGGTCAAAACCGGAACGATTCAACCAATATCATTATGGGTACACAGGATAACGGAACGTCGAGCCTTATCAGTAATGTATGGCAGGATACGCATGGCGGAGATGGAATGGAATGCATTATCGACCATATAAATCCTTCTTATTCATATGCTTCGTTGTATTACGGCGAAATTGTCAGGCATTTTAATAATGGTGGCGATTATACCGTAGCTAAGCAAGGTGCTTTTGGAATAACTGAAGATGGAGATTGGGTAACGCCGTATATCCTTAGCGAAAACGATGCTACTAAAATGTTTATCGGGTATAAAAATATCTGGCGTGGGAGCAATATTCGTAATGTACCTACTTGGACAAAGATATCAGACAATCTTGGTGGAAATAATTCAAGCAATATCCGGGTGGTTGAACAATCGCCGGTAAATACCAATATTCTGTATTTTGCACGCTATGACAAAAAGCTTTTTCGTACGGATAACGCATTAGACGCTACACCTGTCTGGATTAATCTTTCTTCCTCTTTACCTAGTGTATCCACAACTCCTTCGGCTCTGGAAGCTCACCCTTTCAATGCGGAAATTGTTTACATGGCTCAGAACGGATACATTTTTAAATCGATTGACAGAGGACTTAGCTGGACAAATATTTCCGGAACCCTTCCTCAGGTTGAATTTACCAGCATTGCCTGTTATAACAATGCAAATGAAGGTGTTTATATCTCATCCGATATCGGTGTTTTTTATCGCGATTCAAGTTTGTCTGATTGGGTGTTCTTTAGTGACGGCCTTCCCGTGGATGCATCTGTTCGTGAAATTGAAATTTATTATCATCCACAGAATAATGAATATGATCTCATAAGAGCAGGAACTTTTGGCCGTGGTATCTGGTCATCAAAGGTGTATCGCACGACCCCGGTTGCTGATTTTACAGCCAATGCTTTTACGATTCCGCTAAGTGGGAATGTAAGTTTTCAGGATCTTTCAACAGGAGTTCCCTCCACCTGGCAGTGGACTTTTGAAGGTGGTACACCGGCCACATCCACAGCGAAAAACCCGACTATTGCATATAACTCTGCAGGTACCTGGGATGTTAGCCTTACAGTTACCAATTCATATGGTACGAGCAGCAAAACCATGACCGATTATATTACATCAAGCGGTAGTATTTTGCCCAACGTGGGATTTTATAGTGAAAAACCTGCATATTGTTCGGGTTCTACTGTACGCTTATATGATACAACTTTATATAATCCCTTAAGTTGGAATTGGGTATTCACTCCTGCTGATGTAACCTATCTTGAAAGTACATCAGCCACTTCTCAAAATCCGGTGGTAAAAATGAACTCAAATGTGCCTTATACCATCAAGCTAACAGCAACCAATGCAAATGGTCCGGCAAGCATTACCAAAGAATCCTATGTTGCAATGGGTGGGTTTAAACTGCCTTTTGAAGAAGGATTTGAAGAAGGATTTGATATAAAAGGTTGGGAGATTGTTAATCCTGATTTCCTTGTAACATGGGAATTGGCTGATGTTGAGGGTAACGGATCCTTGAAAGCAGCACGTATGCCTTTTATCACTTACAATCGAATGAATGAAAGGGATGAGCTTATTTCGCCACCAATAAATCTTACCGGTTATACCAATGTTTATATGGATTTTAAACATGCGTATGTTCAAAGATATGCCCAGAAGGATTCTCTGATAGTATATGTTTCAGAGGATTGTGGCTCAGCCTGGACACGTATTTATGCCAACGGCCCCGATGGCAATGGCATTTTTGAAACAGCTCCCAATTCCGATATCAGTTTTGTTCCTGCTACTGCTGATGACTGGTGTGGTATGGGTTACGGAGCTGATTGTATTACCCTCGACTTAAGCCCCTGGACTGGTAAAAAAGATATTAAAATTAAATTCCAGACATATAACCGTTTTGGCAATAACCTTTACATTGATAATATTGTGATGCGGAGCTCCCCGGTAGGTATAAATCAGAATTCAAATCAGACGGAACTTAGTGCGCAACCGAATCCATCGGATGGCCGTTTCGTTGTGAAACTGAATACAATTGGAGAAGTTCGTTTATTTGTTACCGACATTCAGGGAAAAAGTGTTTATAGTCAAACACTTACAGGTAATGGAATTCTGACACACGAAATGAATCTGAACAGTCTCATGCCGGGCATATACATGCTTCGCGCTGAAACTTCTATAGGAACTTCTTTCGTTAAATTATTAATACAATAGAAAAGTCCACTTTTTTATTAATGCCTGCTTCTATTTTGTAATTTTAAGCCATTATTTAGATCGCTTATAGTTCTGGAAGCAGGCATTATTATTTAATCCATGAAACAGTTATATACTATTATTTTTCTCATAATATCCATGTGGGTCAACGCACAGGGATGGCGTCAGGGCGAATCGGAAGTTTCTGTCTATCTGAATACACCATCCGATATACAATATATATCACAACAACATTGGAACTATGATGCTCCATCAGGTATCCCCGGTAAATGCCGCTTATACCTTACTCCGGACGAACTTAAAGATTTATCGGTTTCAGGATTGAAATACGATATCAGTATTTCTGATTTGAATGCGTATTATAGAAACTTTTGGTCGGCCAAGGTTCCATCAGGATATTATACGTATCAACAAATTATCAGTATTGCCGATAGTTTGCAGACGGCTTTTCCAGCGATTTGTAAAAAGCTGGTGATAGGATATTCAATGGGTGGACGCCAATTGGCTGTCCTTAAAATAAGTGATAATGTGAATGCGGATGAAGCCGAACCCGAAATATTTTTTGAGGCTGGTATTCATGGCGATGAAATCGGTGGGTCCGAAAATCTTATCCGTTATGCTCGTGAAATTTGTAAAGGTTATGGTATTAATTCTCAGTATACTACGATGATTAACCAATCAGAGATTTTTTTATTGCTGATGGCCAATCCCGACGGACGTGAGGGCATGACCCGTTACAATAATAATGGGGTGGACCTTAACCGCGATTGTGGTTATATGTGGAACGCCGAAGGAAATAGTACCGGACCATTTTCACAGCAAGAATCCAAACTCATTCGTGATTTTGTTTTTTCAAATCAGTTTACATCTTTTACTGATTATCATAGCGGGATTGAAATTGTTAGTTGTCCATGGAGTTACAGACCACAGTCCCCTCCTGATATGCAGCATATTCTTTCTTTGGCATCTGTTTATTCAACAAATTCGGGCTATTCAAGCCTGACGTATGGCCAGGGATATTCGCTGATGTACCCCATTAACGGCAGTACAAAGGATTATTCGTATGGTAGCATGGGCGGTGTCAGTTGGTCCATGGAGATTTCAAATGAGAAACAACCACCTTCGTCACAGATATATTCATATTACGCTAAAAACCGTTCTTCAATGTCGGCGGTTATCAATCATGTTTCTTATGGCCTTAGAGGGACAATTAAAGACTCTGTTAATGGTAACCCCATTGCTGCAACAATAATTGTAAATAACGGATTACCCGTTTATTCTGATCCTTTGGTGGGCGATTATTTTAAATATGTTATGGCTGGTTCTTATTCCATCAAGGTGATGGCTAATGGGTATAAATCCAAAACCATTACGGGCGTTTCTGTCCCCGCTCTCGGATTTTCAAGCAATGATTTTCTTCTGAGTAAAAAGGATGAGGCTTATGCTTATAAAGTGCTTATTTCGTATATTTCAGGAAACAATAATTATGATGAAGGATACACATGGGCCTCTCTTGGTGAGTCGGACGGGATTCGATATTCGCTGGGTAAGAGTGGCTATATTGTTTTGGATATGGGCGATACACTCCGTAATATCCAGGGTAACGATTTCCGGATTATTGAAGATGATAATAGCCCGGAGGGATATTCGGTTTATATAAGTTCAACCATGGATGGCCCATGGACGTTTGTTGGTAATGGTACAGGAACAACCAGCTTCGATATGCAGTCGATCGGAGTTAGCAAGGCCAGATATTTAAAAATAGTTGATGATGGCGATGGACCAACGCTTGGTGCTGATGCGGGTTTCGATTTGGATGCCGTTCAAAATCTTTATATTATGCCAAGTGCTGATTTTGCCGCTTCTTCAACGATGCCTTGCGTGGGATCTGCTGTCAATTTCACAGATTTGAGTACAGGAAATATTACTGCCTGGAAATGGACATTTCAGGGGGGTACACCATCAACATCTCTTCTTCAAAACCCAACAGGTATTGTTTACTCAAACCCGGGAAACTTTGATGTGTCGCTTAGAGTTTTCGATGGAGTTTCATATCAGACCAGAAATACGGTGTCGTATATACAGGCATTTATGCCACCACTAACACCGTCTGCCCCAACGGGTAATACACAAATATGTCAGGCTCATACAGCCTCATTTGCTATTAATCCTCCCGCCAATTGGCAAAGTATAGGTTGGCAGGTTCAACCCGAATCGGCCGGATTATTCTCAGGAAACGAACCGAATGTTATGTTCTATGCATCCGCGACCTTTACCGGACAAGCAGCAATTAGTGCTCAGGTTCTGACTGAATGCGGGATTTCTGCCTTTTCTCCTTCTTTGTTATTGAGTGTTATTCCGGGTCCTGTTGTCGATTTGGGTGCAGATACGCTTCTTTGTCCCGATCAGAGTATTGTATTGGACGCTTCGTATAATGGGGCTTCCTATCTATGGAGTAACGGGGCTATTACGCCAACAATTACTGTTGACCTGTCCAGCCAGGGTTACGGACTTGCGAGTTATTATGTAAAAACTACAGCGCCAAATCTCTGCGCAGATACCGATACGATTCGTATAACCTTTGATGAGTGTACCGGAAATGGTGAATTGAATAATAATGACATGTTTAGCCTATATCCCATTCCGGCATCGTCCAGCTTGTTCATTGCATCGAAAATATTGCAAGGAGAAACATTTATCGAAATTATTGATATTTCAGGGCAACATAAAAATCGCGTACAAGTATATTTTCAGAAAAATTCGTACGAATTAAATGTAAGTAATTTAAAATCTGGTATTTATTTCCTTCGGGTAAGTAATAATATTGGAAGCATTGTTAAGAAATTTTCGGTAGTACGTTAGTACGGGCAGGATTGATTTATTTCTGGCATGATATTCGTAAACACTTGGAAACATTTTGCAAATAAGTTAGAATGATGATTTAATATTTCTTTCACAAAAATAACAGGTAATAATAAAAGATAGTTTTTAAAAAATCGCTCTTCATCGGTTTATCAGAATAAAGTTTATTTTTGCATACATAAAGAGAGTTTATGCAATAGTTTTCATTGCTGAGCCGTTGATTACAATAATACATATTGAATTATGGTCGTAAATAATGGGATCGCCTCAAATATCGCTCATTCATTGCTTCAGGTAAAAGCCGTGAAACTAAGTCCAAATAAACCGTATACTTGGGCTTCCGGCTGGAAATCACCCATATATTGTGATAACCGGGTTACGCTATCCTATCCAAAAGTCAGAACTTTTATACGGCAGTCGTTTGCCAAAGTCATTATCGATGAGATTGGTTTGCCTGATGTTATTGCAGGAGTGGCTACTGGTGGCATAGCACAAGGTGCACTTGTAGCTCAGGAACTCGGACTTCCTTTTGTTTACATTCGTTCCGAAGAGAAGAAACACGGCATGGGTAATGTCATCGAAGGCGTTGTGGAAAGCGGGCAGTCTGTGGTTATCATCGAAGATTTAATTTCAACCGGTGGCAGCAGCCTGAAAGCTGTAAAAGCGCTTCGTGAGGCTGGTTGCGTTGTAAAAGGGATGGTTGCCATTTTTAATTATGGTTTCCAGGTAGCAACGGATGCATTTGCTGATGCAAAAGTGCAACTTATTAGTCTCTCTGATTATGAGAATCTGGTCAAACTTGCACTCGAAGAAGACTTTATTACTGAGAAAGATATGGAATCCTTGGTTAAATGGCGTGAAAACCCCGCCGAATGGGGTAAGTAGATATTCCGATGACAATTATTGAAAGCAAAATTCAGCAAACCGACTGCAATGCTCAGGAGTTGTATGTAAAGCTCTCTGATTTTAACCAGTTTAGAGAAGTTTTGCCCGAGCAGGTCGAAAATTTTATTTCGGATACTGATACCTGTTCGTTTACAATTAAAGGGATGGCCGATGTTTCACTAAGAATAAGTGAAAAAATTCCAAATTCAAAGGTGAGTTATTCCAATATTGTCGACAAACCTTTTCCATTCAGTCTGGTTTTTAATATTAACCAGTCAGAAGAAGATTCAAAATGCACCGTACAGGTGAGTTTTCATGGTGAGTTAAACCCGATGCTTGCTATGATGGCGAAGGGTCCCCTGACACATTTTGTAAATTCGATAGCGGAAAAAATTGCAGTTTTTAACTTCTGATTTTAAGCCTGACATACTGGCAGAGCTCCATTGGCTATACAAAACTGATTTCCCTTACATCGCAGGTAATAATGGTATTCTGCTTTTTTAAGAGCAGACGTCCATATTCGTCAATTCCAATGATACAGGCACGTATGCGCTTTCCTTCGTAGATGTAATCCGATAAAGTATCAAAACGGTACATTTTTCCCAGGTACGCTTTTAAAAAATGGTTTGGTCCATTTTTCTTTATCCATTCAAGGTTCGTTTCAAGTTTAGAGCATATTTTCGGCAATAATTCGCTTGGATTGATTATTCTCTTGGTATACTTAATCATCGAAACAGCCATTGACAGGTTTTCCGGAAAATCGGATTCATTGACGTTAAGACCTATTCCAATGATGCTTGCTGCAATCTGATTGCCTTTAATTTGATTTTCGATGAGAATACCAGCGATTTTTTTTTGATTAACATAAATATCATTAGGCCATTTAATCTGAATATTTTCTTCGGGCATTATTTCAGATAAAACATCACAAATACTCAAGGATACTGCCTGTGTGATTGAGAATTGATCCTTAGCTTCAATGTAATATGGATATATTAATATGCTGGATAATAGATTCTTACCCCGACTGCTGAACCATTTATTGGACCCTTGCCCTCTGCCAGCTTTTTGCCAAAGGCTTGTAATTGTGCTAAATTCAGGAAGATTTTTTTGACGTAATCGTTCAGCCAAATCAGCGTTGGTGGATTCTGTTTCCTCCAAAAAGATGGTTTCAGGAATTTTCATGCTTCAATCTGTTCAATACATTTTTACGACTTTAAAACAATGATGGCAAAATTCACTAATTTCGCATGTTAAACCAAATTATATTGGATGTCTAGAAAGAAGATTCATGACGATTCGGCAGTAATGGTAGAAAATGCAATCGCAGCCATGCAGGATCAAAAAGCGGAGGACATTGTAGTTCTCGATTTTAGAAAAATTAAAAATGCACTTTGCGACTATTTTGTCATTTGCCATGCGAACAATAAAACTCAGGTTCAGGCTATTGTGAATACCCTTGAGTTTAAAATGCGGAAAGATGCAAATTCTCACGCGTGGTCTGTGGAGGGTGAAGCAAATGCGGAATGGATTTTGATGGACTACGGCAGTGTTATAATTCACGTTTTCGAAGAAAGTATTCGTCGGTTTTATCAAATTGAAAATCTTTGGGGCGATGCTGAAGTTTCTCGTTATTAATGCGTGAATGGATTTTTTATTAATTTTAATATGTCAATCAAAAAAATTTATGTCTGACAAGGATACAAAACCCAATACAAAACCGGACAACCCAAAAGCGAATCCACAAAAGAAAGCCTTTATGTCGGGTAACCGTCCTAAATTTAATTATTATTGGATTTATGCCCTGATGCTGGTGGTATTTCTGGGGATGCAGTTTCTTCCTACGGACGCGGAACCAGATAAAATTACCTGGGCTGATCTTCGCGAGAAAATTGTGAAGAAGGAAGTTCTCAAGATCGATCTGGTCAATATGGAAACGGCCGAAATATATGTAAAACCAACAGCTGAAGCCTTGAAGAAGGATGAAAAAAAGGCTAATGCCAATAGTACAAAAGTCCCTGCATTTTACTATACCATTGGTTCTGTTGAAACTTTTGAGAAGGATGTTAAGGAGGTACAAACCGACGTTGCCGCTGATCAATTGGTGTATATAGAATATATAAAACGAAAAAACTGGGGCGGCGAAATAATTGGATATATACTTCCCATCGCTCTACTGGTGGGTCTTTGGTTTTTATTGATGCGCATGATGAACCGCGGTAATGGTGGTGGTCAGATATTCAATATAGGAAAATCAAAAGCACAGCTATTTGATAAAGATACCCGCGTTTCAGTAAACTTTACTGACGTGGCAGGTCTTGTAGAAGCTAAAGTTGAAATAATGGAGGTGGTTGATTTTCTTAAGAATCCTAAAAAGTATACAGAACTTGGTGGCAAAATCCCCAAAGGAGTACTTCTTGTAGGCCCTCCGGGAACTGGAAAAACATTACTTGCCAAAGCTGTGGCCGGAGAAGCACAAGTGCCTTTCTTTTCATTGTCAGGTTCCGATTTTGTTGAAATGTTTGTGGGCGTTGGGGCTTCTCGCGTACGCGACCTATTTAAACAGGCCAAGGAAAAATCTCCCTGTATTGTCTTTATTGATGAAATTGATGCCATTGGCAGAGCCCGTGGTCGAAATCAGATTACCGGCGCCAATGATGAAAGAGAAAACACACTGAATCAGCTCTTGACAGAAATGGATGGTTTTAGTACGAATTCAGGTGTTATCATTCTTGCTGCAACAAACAGGGCTGATATTCTTGACAGGGCGCTTATGCGTGCAGGTCGTTTTGACAGACAGATTCAGGTTGAATTACCGGATATTGAAGAACGTAAAGCCATTTTTGGTGTTCATATAAAAGGTCTTAAAAAGGACGATACGGTAGATAAGGATTTCCTTGCCCGTCAAACTCCTGGATTTAGTGGCGCCGATATAGCCAATGTATGTAACGAAGCAGCTCTGATTGCAGCTCGTAACGGAAAAGGTGCCATCGGGAAATCGGATTTTATTTCAGCGATTGATAGAATTATTGGCGGACTTGAGAAGCGCAATAAACTCATCACCGTTGATGAAAAGCGTGTTATCGCTTTTCATGAATCGGGTCATGCTGCCGTTAGCTGGTTGCTCGAACATGCTCATCCTTTGGTTAAAGTAACAATTGTTCCCAGAGGAAAAGCCTTGGGTGCCGCATGGTATTTGCCCGAAGAACGGCAGATTACGACCTTTGAACAAATGTTTGATGAAATGACGGCCGCTTTGGCTGGTAGAGCCTCAGAGGAGGTAACTTTTGGCAAGATTTCTACAGGTGCTCTCAACGATTTGGAAAAAGTTACAAAACAGGCATACAATATGGTTGTCTTTTTTGGTTTGAATGAACGTATCGGTAACATCTCGTATTACGATTCATCCGGTCAGAACGAGTATAATTTCCAGAAACCGTATAGCGAATATACTGCCCAGATTATTGATGAAGAGATATCTAAACTCGTTGAACTGGCATATGACAGAGCTAAAACAGTTCTAAGGGGAAATATGGAAGGGGTTACAAATCTGGCGAATGTGCTCCTTGAAAAAGAAGTTATTTACAGGGAAGATCTGGAATTGATTTTTGGACCACGTACCTTCGAAAAATCGAATCCGGCTTTGCTTGATAAATTGAAAGAAGATATTGTGGATGCGGTAACTGTTGAGCCAGAAGTTATAGCTCCGAATCAAACAGATAATACAGATCCGAAACCGGAATAAATCATCTACGTATGGAGGAAAGTACGTCTAAGGAGAAAATTCTGAAAAACATCAGAAACGCCCTTATAAATAAACTCGAAAATCCATTTCAGAATGTTGATTTTGAGTCTCCTTTGTATACTCGTGAAGATGAGGCTGATGACGTTATTTTTGCCACCGAGTTTTCGCGAATAGGTGGAAAGTTCCTCTATTGTGCAAATGAAATGGAACTTTTAAACGGTCTGGCTGAATTAATACCCGCTGAAGGTTTGAAGTCGATTAGCTCTTTCGATCCTGGAATCAGAGCCTTGCTTGAGTCAGCGGAAATTGAAATACTACCATTGAATGCTGATTTTGTTGATATAAAGGTCGGGGTAAGTTATTGTCAGGCTTTATTGTCGCGCACAGGTTCAATATTAATGACTTCGGCACAAGCTTCAGGCCGTCGGCTGATGGCTTTTGCCAATGTTCATATCGTTATTGCATTTGCATCACAACTTGTTCCTGACATTAAGGACGCCTTGGTAAACTTACGAGAACAGTATCTGGATGACCTGCCGTCTATGATTACAGTAATTTCTGGTCCGAGCCGTACGGCCGATATTGAGAAAACCCTCGTTATGGGAGCACACGGCCCAAAAGAATTGTATCTTTTTTTTGTAGATGATAGCGATATTTAGTATCTTAGTGTAAACTAAATATACCTTTCTATGGATGAAAAATACGAAGTAGCTTATCGTGCAGGTAAAATGTATGAGGCTGAATTGATTAAGGGCTTACTGCTCGAAAATGGCATTGAAGCGGTTCTTATGAATAAGCGTGATTCTGAGTTTTTAATTGGCGATGTAGAAGTATTGGTGCCCGTAGAATCTATGCAGAAAGCATTAGAGTTAATCAATAAACAAAAGAATGGTGAGTAGTTTTTCTGTGCGGTCACTGACCGGTGCTTTTTTCGGTTTTATGGTTCTGGGATCTATTTTTTTAGGTCCTTTGGTTTTCGCATTGACTATGCTACTTGTTCAGCTTGGTTTGATGTGGGAATTTATTCGTCTTGCCGGTCAGATGAATGCGAACATACATAAGCCGTTTGTTATTATGGCTTCGGTTGTATTGTATTTATATATGGTTCTGGTGTCCTGGGGTGTGCTGGAAGTCGATTTATATCTTGCGGCAGTTGCCATGCCTGTTTTTTTGTTGATGCTGATTTCTGAAATTTTCCGGCAGGATGATCCGGATTTTCATTCATTGTTTTTTACGCTTTTTGCTTTGATGTATGTTACGATACCCATTGCCATGTTAAATATGTTGTACGCGATGGGAAATGCAAATCTCTTCCCATGGGAATTGATTCTCGGATTGTTTTTAATGACTTGGATATATGACACTTTTGCGTATATTTTTGGAATTAGCTTTGGCAAGCACAAGCTTTTTGAACGTGTTTCACCCAAAAAGTCCTGGGAAGGTTTTTGGGGTGGAACCCTTGTAACGCTTGGTTTTGCTGTTGTGTATTCACATTGGTTTGAATCACTTAATCTTTGGCAGTGGTTATTGTTTGCAATAATTGTGATAATTTTCGGTACTTTTGGCGATCTTTTTGAGTCCAGACTGAAACGTTTGGCCGGTATAAAAGATAGTGGTACCATTTTACCAGGTCATGGTGGCCTGCTCGATCGGTTTGATGCCATTCTTTTCGCTGCACCAGCTGTATGGTGTCTTTTGGTTTTATTTAACTAATGCTCTTTTTATTCAATGACGATTCATAGAGAAGGATTTAAAATTATTCCGTACGCTATTCTTATTCTGACTATTCCAGCATTGGCAGCGAGTCTTATTTCCCCGATTCAAACGCCCTTGCATTGGATTTTGTATTCTTTGTTGTTTTTTTTGGCTGTGATTACTATACGTTTTTTCCGTTCACCCGATAGAATCCCCGCAGATACATCAGCCGGGGCTGTTTTAAGCTCAGTGGATGGAACGGTTGTAGCTATCGAAGAAACCGTCGAAAGTGAGTATTTCAAAGATAAACGACTGCTCATCTCGGTTTTTATGTCGGTGAATAATGTGCATATTAATTTTTCGCCTTTTGCTGGTGAGGTTACATACATTAAATATCATCCCGGTAAATTTATGCCAGCCTGGGAGCCCAAGTCCAGCCTTGAAAATGAAAGAAATACCTATGTTGTAAAAAACGAAATGGGTATTGAGGTTCTGTTACGTCAGATTGCCGGAACTGTTGCCCGTCGGATAGCGACCTACGCCAATGTTGGCGACACATTACAGTGGGGCGACCAACTCGGATTTATTCGTTTCGGCTCCCGAGTGGATATTTTTCTTCCATTAGGTTCAGAAGTTAAGGTGGCTCTGAAGCAAAAAGTGAAAGGGCAGGAAAGCATTCTTGCATATTTGCCCCGTTAATCACTACCTTTATTCCCTTATCCTTATTTGTTTATAGATTCATGAAAAAAATTGCTGTTTTTCCAGGATCTTTCGATCCAATCACTATCGGTCATTATGCCATAGTATTGCGAGCCCTTCCATTATTTGATCAGATTGTTATTGCTATCGGTGTAAATATTGATAAACAAGGATATTTTTCATTCGAACAAAGGAAGACTTGGATAAAGGAAGTTTTTAAAGACATAGAAAAAATTTCTGTGCATGAATACAATGGACTTACCGTTGATTATTGCCGTTCTATCGGAGCTAAATTTATTCTTCGGGGACTCAGGACATCTGCCGATTTTGAATTTGAACGTTCTGTAGGGCAGGCTAACCGGAAACTGGCACCTGAAATCGACACCTTCTTTTTGCTGTCAGCCCCTGAACATACTTTCATATCTTCTTCTATTGTCAGAGAAATCCATCGGAATGGGGGAGCGGTTGATTCTTTTTTACCTCCCAAGATTAAGCTTTAATAATGGTTTATACTTTTTTTAGATCTATTTGCGTTTCATTGTCATGAAACAATTATTCCTTCTTCTGATTCTGTTTTTTGCAATTCATTCTTCGGCCATTTCAAGAGTACGTATTAATGCATGGATTCCCGGCGCCAAATCTGAAGTCGTCCGGATTTATTCATCACCCGAAATTGTCAGTAATAATAAAGAATGCATCGCTTTCACACGAGTCGATGCCGAGGGATGGTTTCATGTAGATATTGAATGCTATTTTCCCTCCCGCATAATTATTGATATAGCTTCCTGCCAACAGTCCATACTTATTGAACCGGATAAAACCTATGATTTACGATCAGAACAATTCGTCATAATTGAAGGAGAGAATCCTGCATTTTCTGGAAGAAGCCTTGGTTTTCAATTATCAAACGTGGATATTAATGCCATTGGGAAGAAATCAGATAAATTGGATAGCCTCTATTCCGATTTTTTACAAAAAGAATTTGTACGGGTATTCAGGCAGAGAGATACTAAAGCGGTTCAAATATTTGCTGATACACTACAGAATATCTTTAGGTCTGATTCGTCAACGTATATTCAACAGAAAGTAAAATTTTTAACCGCTGGTTTGTTGTATCAAACGAATCAGTTGAAGAGGGAAGAATTACAATCGCGGTATTTGTCCGATCGGCCGATTTATCAAAATGATGAATTTGTCGTGTTTTTCGAAACGCTTATGCAAAATTATTTCTCGTCCCAGAAATTCGTTAATTATTCAAATATCCAAGAGGCTTTATTCACGAAAAACCCGGTGGAGGCAGCTTTGGATACTCTTGGAAGCGATCCATTGCTGAAGCATGAAATGCAGCGCGAATTAGCTCTTATGTTCATTATTCGGGACTTGTATTATCAAAGTGCTTCCATGCAGAGCAAATTATTACAGGTGATTACTGATTTCAAGAATTATACAACCTTTAAAAAGCATAAGATAATTTTGGAATACCTGGCTATTCAACTAAAGTATCTTAAGCCAGGGACAGAATTGCCTTCTGTAATCCCCTATTTAGCAGAAGGTCGTGTTATTGATTTAGTGAAGGAATCAAAACCCTTGTATCTTGTTTTTGCCCGTACCACTTGTATTTCATGTATGGATGGACTGGATTTATTGGCGCTTATGCCAAATGATATATTAAGGAATATAAATGTTGCCGTTGTCATTCTCGACAGGGATGCGCTTTCAGCTCAACAGCAGATTCAGTCAAAAGCATTTCCATTTAGTTTTTATTATACAGGTATTGATCCTGCTTTTACAGAAATATTTCGGATTAAGGGATTACCTAATGAATTACTTATTGGATCTGATCGGTTGATAATCGCCAATCCGGCGATGCGACCCGGCGATGATTTAGAATATCTGTTTTATCAGATGGTTAAGAAAAGTAAATAGGAAAACTTATTTCTGAACAGAATTTACACGGAAAAAGGAGAAATTAACTTTTCCATAAACTCTATGCTGCCAAAAACCGTCATGACTACTAAAGTCAACTTCCCGAGGATGTTCAATAATTAGGAGGCCTTCGGATGTAAGTAATTTATTGGTGAATACCAGAACCGGAATCTCAGAAATATTCTCAAGTTCATAGGGTGGATCTGCAAAAATCAAGTCAAAAGGAAGGTGTTTTGTTCCAATGAATTGAAAAACATCACCCCTGATTACAAATAAATTGGTAAAATCGAGTTCAGATGCGGTATGTTTAATGAATGCCGCGCATTTGGGATTTAATTCAACGCAAACAGCTTCCCGGGCATCCCTCGACATGAATTCAAATGCAATACTACCTGTTCCGGAAAATAAGTCAAGGACTCTTAAATTTTCAAAATCGATATGATTGTTAAGAATGTTGAACAGACTTTCCTTCGCCATATCCGTTGTAGGTCTTACCAGAAGCCCGGCAGGGGGGAGAAGTCTTTTACCACGTCTTTTACCGCTGATTATTCGCAAAGTTGGGCATTTAAAAGTGTGAAATACTGATGTTTGCTTATTTGGTCAAAAACATAACTATATCCGAAATTATCAGGTCTTTGTGCATATTCAATATTGCGGATATATTTTGCCAGAAGAAAAGCAAGTCCGGAGCTTTTATCAAAGCTACCGCTTAACATCACGGTGCTTTTTTCGGGATTAAGATCCAATTGTTCCATGGTAAATAACAGGAAGTACAGAAAATCTTCGTTAGAATGGTATTGAAATGTATTATGATGAACGAGTTTCCGCTCGGTAAAGCAAGCGGTCTCCAACCAGGAGGCATGAACGTCAACATATATCGTATCATTCATTTCCAAATTCCTGTTATGGGTTATCAGTGAATCGATAAAAACTGCGGAAGGGTGAATAATGGAAGCCTTTGGGTATAGGATCTTTGATTGTTCTGCCCAATTGGAAGGGAAAGCATAAACAAGAAAGGCATCCATACTTCTCAGCCTGTTCTCCACAATATCATAGGCATCAGGAATACTAAAAGCATGTTGAAGGAAGACTTTATTTTTAGAAGGCTGATGTATTGATGAAGGAACTAGTGTTGATAAACGCGATTCGGGCATAATAATCACATCTAAAAAGCCGAGATGTAAGTATTTGTGCCTCAGGGCAAAAGATGTAAAAGCCTTAATTGCTTGTTCGTCTAATGAAAACCTACTGGCTTGTCCCGATTTAGTAATCTCGTGATGTTCAAGGGCAATACATTTACTGCGTTGGCGATCGAAAACACAAAAAGAAAATCCATCCTGACCAAACAGGATGGATAATCTGTATTCTTCTACTAGACCGGGGTCAAAACCTTTATCAGTTACTTCGATATGTGGCTGGGTAAGTTGACTCATTTTTGGCGGCCTTAGTTCAAAAGGGCCATTATTCCCAGTTACCGTCAGTGGACACTTCTGTCATGTTGCCAACCCGGAGTCCCGGAAATTTATTGGCAGCCTCGATAGCCGCATTTAAATTGATAATCATCTGTTCGTCAAGCCCGAAAAGGACATCAAAATTTGATGCTTTGGCTTCAAAAACAGGGACTTTCAATCCTCCTTTGTCGATCATACCAGCAGTCAGAATGATTTTGGCGTCATTACCAAATGCCAGGTGGTTCAAACGGGCAAGGTTGAATTTTTCTCTTTTTCCAAACAAGCTGTCGTAAACACTTACGTGTCCTATCGTATCGCTGATAGAACGAGTAAAAGTAGTATCAGCAGGATCCGGAATAAGTTTTATAACGGGAATCATACCAGACTGGGCAAAGCTGAAAAGTGAATCGAAATCACCCGTATAGTGTCTGTACTTACTACGGAAAAACTTCTGGATGTCACGAATGTCTTTCATCTTTTGAATAACCACATCATAACGTGCATTTTTGTCCTGATTGAATCGCACAGGAGCCATTATGCTGTCGTAAATGAGGTAAATAAGAACAACTATTACCAGTGCCAATGCTATTCTAGTGATGTTTTTCATGGTCGGTGATGTTTTATTGGTTGCAAAAATAAAACTTTTCTACTTGAATTTACAATAAACGTTCGGCTAATGAAGCTTTTAATTTTTGAAAGTGGAGAATAGTGCTAAATATTTTTGTTAGCTTCTGATAAACGCCAGTTTATGGATTCTATTATTGGAGCTTACGATTAAAAATAATATGCAATAGATAATTGGATTCGTATATTATCTACTCCATCGGTATTTGCAAATTGATAACGGAGATCGGGAATACCATAGGCTGCTCGGGTAAATTCAATTTCTGTCATTACTGCCAAGGCCTGATACGTATATTGTAAGCGTCCTGATACCCTGAATAATGATTCAATATCATTCCCTCTTCCATAAAACTCCTTGGTTGCATCACGATGCGTCCCCAGATTTTTAGCATAACCAGCAAAAAAGCCTGCTTTTACTGGTGCTGTCCGCGTTGAGATATCGGCCCAAACCGATAAATGATTCAGATTAATGTACTCTTGTTTTCCTGATGCAGTATCAATTTTTTCAACAGCATACCCTCCCAGCATCAGGTGTTCAAATAAATTCTGGCCATAAACACCTTGTACAATAATGTCTAGAGGTTTTGTAGTGATTTTTGCAAAAGCAACAGCAGAAACTGAACGAACGAGTTCTTTTGTTTTTAGCAAACTATCGGTTACTGTTTTTGGTGCCAGTTGTTTATAGTCAATTCCTGAACCGCATTGAAAGTTTTCTGATTTATACTGCAACTGCAGATGCAGATTGGGTACCAAACCAGTACGTAAATAGGTCTGACTGGGTCCCGCAGGTCCGGTACTTGTCAAATCGCGCTGTGATAAAGCAGCGAATATCCAGTTTAATCGCCCGGTTCTATACTCAAAACGAATTTGGGGACTGCGGTTAAAGGAATGAAAAGGTGCTCCTGTGTTGAGGGAATATACTCGTGGCAGAGCTTCGGGAATATCCATTGGCGTCCAGTATTGGCCGGTTATCAGTTTTGCCTTTTCCCATTCAAGTTTTATGTAAGCATGACGTAAACGGAAGCCATTATTATCTTCATTGGAATGTCCCGTAAAATCAGCTTCCATAATGGCAGAAGCTTTGGTATTCATAAATACCGGACCGGTGATTGTGCCTGAAAGTCTTGACATGGTGGCATATTGATTGAATCCTGCCCGCGCATTAATGTCTTCTCCATTTTTATCCAATAATTCTTTTTTTGGATAGAATAAGAAAAAGCCTTCACGGGCATCTACGACCATTCGGGTATCAAATGCGGCATCCGCTCTTACAAATCCATTGATGGTTAAAACAGGTTTCTGATTTTCGGCAGACTCTTTTTGTGCAAAAATGGTAAGTCCGGAAATAAGGCCAATTAAAAAAAATAGATATTTTATCATATGTTATGGGGCTATTCGATGTGGTTTTCTAGATCTTGTGCGAAGGTCAGATAGTAAGAATTGAGGTCTCTTGCCGTAAATTCCAGACTCCCGTAAAAAGTTTCTTTTAAGGGAGAAGCTATTTCGGCATGAACTTTCATGATTTCATAAATCTTTTGTACTTCATTCGTACGAATATACAGGTTAAACGTGCCTCCTGTTTTTTCATTTTTCTGAAAAGGGATCTCAGAACTAAGGCTTTCCCTGTTCTGGAACATCAGAATGACCTCCTTATTTTTCAGCATAACCCAGACTGGATTAACGTGATCAGGAACAATCATTGCAATTTCAAATTCCAGATGTTCTGTATAAAAAGCAATTGTACGGAGCATATCATCCGTCATCAGATTGTTTGCAATACTTATCATTCGTGTGAGGGGTATAAAGGTAGAAATTCAATAAAGTCGGTTCGTGAATCGTTATAATTAATAAAACAAGTAAAAGTGTTTTGTCCGTTTGTAACGACGATAAAAGCGGCCCGAAGTTCATAATTATATCGAACGGCCTGATCGAAAACTTTTTGATTGATGGCAATCTCCGGCGCTTTACATTCAATAATCATCCAGGGTTTTGAGTCCCGGCCGTATACAAGAATATCCGTTCTTTTTCGTAATCTGTTGATTTTTAGACCAGATTCTACTGATATTCGTTCTAAAGGATAATTCATTTGGTGGATAAGGTGTAATAAAAAGTTTTGGCGGATCCATTCTTCCGGACTCAGGCTTACATATTTTCGGCGTATAGGATCAAATACTTGCTTTTTTCCTGCCTCTGTCCTGATTTTTGGCATCATTGAGCCATGTGGAGACTTACCCATTATAGATGCCAAAATTAGAAAAGAACCAATGATTTTCAAAATTTGCCGTATTTTTGCTCAATGGCAATAATATTGACAGAAGCAATATATAGCGTATGAAAACAAAAAAACAGATTGTTGACAATTGGTTACCAAGGTATACCAGTAAATCTTTGGATACATTCGGCAATTACATTTTGCTTACCAATTTTCAGCAATACGTAGTTCAGTTTGCCAATATTCATAATGTACCCATAGAAGGACTGAATCGTACCATGCCTAGTGCTACTGCTAACGATATTACCATTCTTAACTTTGGAATGGGAAGTGCCAATGCGGCAACAATTATGGACTTACTTAGCGCGATAAGCCCAAAGGCGGTGCTTTTTCTTGGAAAGTGCGGAGGGTTAAAGCGTAAAAATGAACTGGGCGATCTTATTTTACCCATTGCTGCTATTCGCGGTGATGGTACATCCGATGATTATATGCCACCTAAAGTACCGGCACTTCCTGCTTTCGCACTTCAAAAGGCCATTTCTACAACCATACGAGATTATAACCGTGATTACTGGACAGGAACAGTATATACGACAAACCGTAGGGTCTGGGAGCACGACGATCATTTCAAATCACTCCTGCGTGAAACTCGTTCTATGGCCATTGATATGGAAACGGCTACGCTTTTTATTGTAGGTTTCGCCAATCACATTCCTACCGGGGCACTATTGTTGGTTTCTGATCAACCCATGGTTCCGGATGGTGTAAAGACCGAAAAATCTGATATCCATGTAAACGAAAAGTTCGTAATGGAACACTTAATGATAGGCATAGATTCTTTAAAACAGCTGATTAATGGTGGTCATACTGTGAAACATCTCATTTTTGATAACGATTAAATCTATGACTTTCGAAAATATTATTAAAGATATTCATAATAAGATCTATTATCCTGTCTATTTTCTTCAGGGAGAGGAAGCCTATTTTATTGATTGTATTTCGGATTTTATTGAGCAATCGGTTCTTAATGAGGCGGAAAGAGAATTTAATCAATCGGTGGTTTACGGCCGCGATGTTGATGTGAAGTCCATAATTGACCTTGCCCGTCAATATCCCATGGCGGCCAATCATAATGTTGTGATTGTTAAAGAGGCTCAGGATATAAAGAAAATCGATGATATTCTGCCATACTTCTCTAACCCTACGCCAACAAGCATTGTCGTAATATGTTATAAGTATAAGAAAATTTCGAAGAAGGCTTTTATCGAAAAAATCAACAAAATTGGTGTGGTTTTCGATGCGAAATCCTTATACGATAACCAAATACCTCAGTGGATAACGAAATACCTTGCCGAAAAAGGCTTTCCAATAGATGTGCATGCCAGCACATTGCTGGCTGAAAACCTGGGATCTGATTTGTCAAAAATCGTGAATGAACTGGGTAAATTGATGATTAATCTGCCAGCAGGGACCAAGGTTACTCCTGAGATAGTGGAAGAAAACATTGGAATCAGTAAGGATTTTAACGTTTTTGAGCTCAATAAAGCCCTGTCATACAGAGATGTTGTTAAGGCTAATCGTATCGTTAATTATTTTGCGGCCAATCCCAATGACCATCCGATGGTTTTAGTCATTGGTCAATTAAATGCGCATTTCACGAAAATTTTGTTGTATAATTCATTGAAAGACAAATCGAAAAACAATGCAGCGTCAGCATTGGGGATTAATGCATTTTTTCTTAACGATTACATAAAGGGAGGAAGCAATTTTCCGATAAATAAACTGTATGAAGTCTTTGGTTTGCTTCGCGAGTTTGATATGAGGAGTAAAGGTGTAAATAATGAATCGGCTACTACCGGAGATTTGCTTCGTGAGTTGATTTTCAAAATATTACATTAAACACTATTGTTTGATTTCCGGCGGAAAGTCGGTAAGTTTTTTCTTTTTCCGGAATAAATCCAGCACCGAATTGAATTCCTTACGGTAAAATATTCCAATTCCTTGTGTATAGGGCGCCGTATAATTCAATAAATCGATTTCGTTGGATCGGTTGAATGCTTTAACCTTGAGTTTGCCGTCATCGGTTAGTTTTACTTCTACTAAAATGTCGCCCACCACATTGCTGGTTCGTCGCGAGTTTTCATCGCCCCTTACACCAAGATTCCCATCAATGGTAACCCGGTTATCAATAATTTGAGTACGTAAAGCCAGCTCAAGTTCTTGCGAACTGATGGCATCGCCCGGCCGGTAATTTACTCCAATGTCGAATTCCCGACTGATTTGAGATAACAGATTACTGACCTGATTGGAAATTACCTGGAAGGAAGAGATTCCCAAACTGTTTCCCAATGAGGAGTTATTCACAGTAAAACTGAAATTATTCAGAACCAGCAGCGAAATGAATTGCTGCGTCATAAGGGTTTCGTTTGTTGTATCCAGTTTGCTGTAAACAATTTGTCGGAAAGAATCATCGAGCTTTGGGAATTCAATTCTGAATTTTATTTCAGGGTTTATCAGCCTTTTTCGGAGTTGGATAATGCACTTTACGGGTACCCGTACACCGGTAATACTCGAATCGAGCTCGAGGCCAAGTCCGGTGAGTGTTGTTCTCGATAAATAAGAAGCTTCCAGATTTATTTCTGCATCGTACGGATTACCATCGAATTTAATTGTGGAACCAGGTTCTATTTCCAGCAAACGACTGATAACATTTTTTAGACGGAAAAGAAAATTTCCGCTACTGATCTTATATTCACCGCTTAAATCAAAATCGCCTTTTGAGCTTATATCAAGTTTAAGGTTTCCCTCTCCACGGCTTTCGATGACTCCGGCATTGGAAGGAAGGTTAATTTCCATTCGGGCTTCCGGAGTGATATTTAAATCAAAATTCATTGTAAAACCTTGAACCTTGCGTTGGCTTTCAAAAAATGCTGATTTCTGCTCCTGAAGTGTATCTTTACTTTTAAAAACGATAAATGAACTTTCCAGAATTTCCATGCTGTTGTTTAAGGGAACACTTATTTCTGTACCACGGTTAGTTGTGATGGAAATATCCATATTTATATTATCGGGTGGGCCGGTCACTTTTAATAATCCAGTGCCTGCTGCTTGTCCATAGAAATATCGGTTATGAGTGGCATTGGTATTGAGCATACTCAGCTTTTCGGGTCTTACGCTTAAATTAAAATAGAAATCGCTTAAATTTTTGTGGGTTATGAACCCTGAGCACAGGGCTTTATTTCCGAGGCTATCGGTAAGCACCAGTGCAGGTATTTGTATCGAATTTTTCTTTAATTCTATTTCATTGGTAAAAGAATAGAAGGTGTTTAGATAATTAATGCGGAAGCCAGTCCGGATAAATTTTATTTTTCCTTCAATCTGAGGTAAGTCTTTTGTGCCATTCAGATGTAAACTTCCCGAAACGAATCCTTGCAAATTACTGACCACTTCCTTTGTAAAATCTTCAAATGAAGATAATCCGAGATTTTCGAATCCTACGTCGATATCGAAATTTTGATTTTTATCGTATGGATAATAAAAGCCTTTGAGATATATAGGAGAATATGCAAAATGTTTACCACTCAGAAGTGAGCGGGCATCCATCTGTAAATACTGACCTGCATCATTCCATAAACTACTAACCGTTACAGTTCCTAAATTCTGTTTGTTGAAGTGAAATTGTTCGAGGCTAAGGGCTGAAATCACTCTTGGATTATGACGGATGTCGAAAAAGTCGATGCTTCCGTTTATAAACCCATCAAGGTTAACATCAAATGGTATAAGAAATGGATCTGTACCGGATAAATCAAAGTTTTTGAAACTGCTTCTAAGCCTCATTGTACTGTCGTTTCCCAACAATCCGTCAATAATTACTTCCTGATGATTGGTACTGATTCCGAATTGCCTGAATTGGGTGAAACCCGAATCAAAAACAATTTTATTCTGAGGATGAATCTGCCATAAACTATCGTCCAATATTATCTTTCCATGAACCAAATGCATGTTGATGGCCTCATCATCAGAAAAACTTATGTACCCGCTCAAATCGCCAGAATTCTTTTTAGAAGGGTTAATATTATTCCAAACCGTTGAGAAAAAAACACTATCGTTTAATATGTTTGCTGTTATAATAAGGCTATCGGCAGATATTTCTTCTATTTTTTCTGTTGATTTAACAAACAGGACTTTTCGTATGCTGTTGGATAATGAAATCAGGTTGTTCTGAGTTTGAGAAAAAAGCTTAACATCCTGAAGTTTAATTCCATTAATTCCAATTTCAGTGGAAGAGCCTTCGATAAGAAAACTTCGTCCGTCGCTGTCGAAATATCCCGAAAGACGTGTATTGGGGGCTATTTCCCACTGGGGCATAAAAAGTTCGGTGATTGCGTCCATTTTTTTAAGAACAACCTGATAAGTAAAGTTTTGCCCTGTTGAGTCTCTGACAACCAAATTGTGTCGTAAATTGAATGATTCCAAGTAGTTGTTTACAAAAAGTTGAACGCTTTCAGCTATTTTACTGAAAAATATTTTCCCCCGGATGTCAATATCTGCAAAATCGGATTTCAAGCTTATTCGTTTACGTTGTTCCGATTCAGGAATTGTGAGCAGCGTGATTTTGCTTCCCGGGTAACGTGTGTTTTTTTCGGAATAATTGATATCATATAATTCGATGGAGCCTTCGATATTGTCAATATTACTGGCTCTGAATTTTGTAAAGATTTTAGCCGAAAGCTGGGCCTTATCGTCATCTCTATCTATGAGTCCTAACTTTTGAATGTTGGCATTTTCGATGACCGAAGAAAAATCAAATTCAGGAATATCAGCATCTAAATCGATGGTTCCATCAAATGAAAAATTAATATTGGGATCCTGAGTTAGTAGATGGCCACTAAAGCGTTTTTCGGCAAATTCGCCACGAATGCTTGTGTTTGTATAGTTATAACCATATAGTTCTATTGAATTTATCTGTCCGTTTAATTTAATAAACGCATCATTTATATTTGTTCCCTGGCCTTCAACAATGGCGTTGGCTGTTATTCGGCCAAGGTATTTTTCGAGAATTAAAAACTTACCCATTTGGAAGTTTTCAAGGCCCAATTTCCCTTCGTACGTCATTTTACCTTTGGCGTTTTGCCGGAGCCCAAGAAACGTATTTACATTTCCCAAACCCGTTTGAATGCTTGCATTGGCCAGAAAATCATTATAAAAACCGGTAAATTCACCCTGAGCTTTAATAAACCCCATGGCTTTTAACGAATTAGGTAGTTTGAAGTAATTTGCAATACGATCTTCACCGGGGAGTTGAAAGTTTTCTATATCAGCTTTACTGGTTGTAAATTTATTCATCTGAATCCGGATGAATGTTTCTTCGATAGCTGGTAATCCGGAAAACCTTATGCTTCCTTCAAACGCAGTGATATTTCCATAACGTATACTCGCATTTTCTGATTTTAAATCCACCACAGGGCCCTTAACCAGCCCGGCAAAGGAAATAACATTGTGCATGGCGGTCAGGTAGTTAGAAAATGGACTGAGCTCTGCAAGGTCGATGCGTGAAGGTCTGATATTACCGGCCATGTATACACTGTCGGTAAATTCTTCCCAGGCGTAATAATTCCGGTAATTAAAAACAAAGTCGAGATCAAAATTGGAATTTTGTGTGTGTGCTTTAACATCATCGGCACGGAGCCAAATAGGGCTTAAACGGAAATTTCCGGAGAAACCTTTAATGCCGAGTCCTGATTGCTCGTGCCCCGAAATATTGTTAATTCGGAAATCAAAGGTGTCGCCTTCAATTTTTACATCACGCATCAGGCCATTGATGGAGTCCACTTTTATAAAATGGTAATCCATACCTGTTGGTTTACCAGATTTGTTTTCGTTATGATAAATAAATGAGGATGCCTTAACGGAAAGTTTTGTACAAATGAGTTTCCAATCGGTAAAACGGAATCCGGAGGACGTAGTATCTGAACCAAAATTAGATATCAGGTCATTATAATTATAAAGATTATCACCCTTATATTTGTGAATATCAAGATAGAGATTTTCGGCACTTAACTCCTGGAGATACAGCGTTTTACTAGCAGGTCGTATTCGGCCAATGTTGATAATGAGTTTACGGGCACTTCCAATCGTATTACCGGCTTTGTCGCCCAGATAAACGTCTTCAAAAATCATGTCGAGAAAGAACGTGATTTTAACTTTTCCAATACTTACTTTGGTGTTCGTTTCCTTTGAAATCCATCCAGCGGCTTTAGATGCTAATGTCGTTTGAACCTTGGGTATTCGTAGCACAGCATATCCAAGTCCAAAAATAAATATGAACAATAAGGCAATGTAAACCGATATTTTTATTGAGCGTACGATAAGTTCTATTTAAATTTGATAATCCACAATTTACCTTCTTTTTCCTCCTCTTTAACGATTTCTTCAACGCTAAAGCTGTCGGGAAGTCGTAGCCAAATAACCGCTGAGAGAACAACTATTAAAAGTCTGAAAAAATACTGAAGTATAATTAGCCAACCAAACACCTCATAATCAACGCTTACAATCCAAATGTCTTTGATGATTACAATAAAAGTCAGCAGGCATATTATCATATAGGCTTCGAATTTATAGCGTATAGCCATGGGAATCAGAAGAATATTAATAATCGAAAAGATAAAAATCACACACAGTGCGGGGATAAATAGCCAAACAGGTAATTCGATAAGCCCGAGTAGTTGGATATAAGGAAGCTCAAAATATACCTGAAGACCAGTAGAAAGAATAATACTTGCAATAATTAAAACCTTGTACAATCTAAGTTTACGCCTGGTTTCTACGCGAGGAATATCGCGAATAATGGAAGCAATTTTCTTCAACTGTCTGTAATCATGGCCGATTTCGCTACCCAAATCCTTCCTGATATAATCAAAGATTTGCTGCTTCGCCCAGCCATCTTTCAGATGTTGCTGTACCTGCTTTTTTATATGTCGTTTACTTTTTGTCAATGCGTAATAATCATGTAAAAATAACCAGTATTTTACCAATATACATCTATTTCGGTCGTAGAAATATCCGAATCAGCAAAGGTCTTAAAAATTCCTAATTTTGTGATCAATTTAAACACTTAGATGCGAAGCTATATTCTCGGAATTGAATCATCATGCGACGATACCTCTGCTGCGGTTTTATGTAACGATCAGTTGTTGTCAAATATTATTGCCGGACAGGATGTTCATATGGGTTTTGGAGGAGTAGTACCCGAATTGGCATCCAGGGCACATCAGCAAAATATCATTCCGGTCATTGATCTCGCGCTGAAAACCGCAGGGGTTACCCCCGATCAATTGAGTGCGGTTGCATTTACGCGTGGCCCGGGACTGCTGGGATCGTTGCTCGTAGGAATTTCATTTGCGAAAGGTTTTGCCATGGCCAAAGGAATACCTATTATCGAGGTAGATCACCTACAATCGCACATTCTTTCGCATTTCATTCAGGATAAGGAAGGAGTAAGGGCCGTACCCGAATTTCCTTTTCTATGTTTGACTGTTTCTGGCGGTCATACACAAATTGTTGAAGTGCGTAATTATTTTGACATGAAAATTATTGGTCGCACCATTGATGATGCGGCGGGTGAGGCATTTGATAAAGCAGCCAAAATCATGGGAATTCCATATCCCGGAGGACCACTTGTGGATAAATATGCTAAATCAGGGAATCCCGACGCCTTTCAATTTTCTAAACCCAATATTCAGGGATTGGATTATAGTTTTAGTGGTTTAAAGACTTCGTTTCTTTATTTTCTGAGAGATCAACTTAAAGAAAACCCGCGGTTTATCGATGAAAATCGGGATGATTTATGTGCATCGATTCAACGAACCATCGTGGAGGTTTTGATGGATAAACTGATAAAAGCATCCAAACAAACAGGAATAAAACAAATAGCCATTGCTGGCGGTGTTTCTGCCAATTCAGCCTTACGATCGGCGGTATTATTATTGGGAGAGCGAAAAACGCATAAAGTGTTTATTCCTGAATTTCGTTATACGACGGATAATGCGGCCATGATTGCCATGACCGGATACTTTAAATATTTAAAAGGAGAGTTTGCATCACAGGATGTAACACCATATGCCCGTGGAGGTATGTTATAATCAGAGACGGCTGAATTTGTCTTTGGATTTTTTTAAATATTCTCCACTTTTTCTGTCAAATCTAAGATAAGGAGTATTTTGACCTTCCAACTGACGGATGTACTCGTTCATAATATAATCCCATGTATAGGTGGCGTATTTGCGGCCAAGTTTATCGGCCATCGAGTATATCTTTTCAGGATTCATAGGCGTTTTGCTATGTACATGTAGTATTTTATCGGTGCCTTCTTCAAAAAAGAATTCGCTGCGAGGTAATTCGTCGCGAATAAAATTTTCGGTATAAAGTGGAGTTTCATCCATAATGGTATCGTTGAGTGGATGAATTTCGAGCCAGAGATGAAAGGAAACAGCTTCGAGCGGAATGTCTTTTTCATAAACATTACGTCCGATTTGTTGCGCATCTGTATACTTAATAACGTATTCCTTTAGTTCGGAATGGAGCATATTTACAACGTAACTTATTTCTGTTGGCTGACACTGGGGTGCTCCAACATCGAGGCAGGACCTTCCGCCATAGGCCCTGATTTCGTCCATATATGCGTTTACGAAGTTTTCAAGAAATATTGAATCGTAAATGTATTTTATGTAATTCGATTGATAAAATTGGATAGAATCGCGGTATGTTTGCGATTTATGCCGAAGATTAGCGGAAGGATATTTTTTAAGATTGGTTTTTTTAATGTATGTGGGAGGTACAACAAAAATGCTGACATTGGCAGGTTTCTGGTTGAAAGCCATACCGGTTTTTTTTGCGGTATTGCATGCACTCAGAAGCAGTGCCAGAAATACCATAAGCCATAGTTTTTTAAACATGAGTCAGGATTTTTAAGGGTTACATGAGATTAAAAATTAACAAAAATCATGCCTTCATAACCTTCACTTAGAAGCGGGGTGTATAAATGTGACAATAAGGATTTCCACCCTTTTTTTGATAATAATCCTGATGGTAATTTTCTGCAGGATAAAATTCTCCGGCCTTGCTTACCTCCGTTACAACATTTAATCCCTTTGTACGGAGTATCCCTATTAATTTGTGAATAATTTGCTCTTGTTGATTATTTAAGAAAAACACCGCAGAGCGGTATTGAAATCCAATATCGGGCCCCTGTCGGTTGAGCTGGGTGGGATCGTGTGTTTCAAAAAATTGCTTTGTCAGGGCTTCGTAAGAAACCTGTTTTGGATCAAAAACAACCCGTACAGCTTCTGCATGGCCTGTATTTCCATTACAAACTTGTTTGTATGTAGGGTTGTGAACGTGACCTCCGGTATAGCCAACTTCTGTAGAAAGTACTCCTTTCATCTTTTTCATATAAAACTCGGTTCCCCAAAAACATCCTGAGGCATAGATTGCGGTGTCTGTTTCAGTCGTTATTTCTTGTTTTTTAATGAATTCCATGGAAAGTGAATTTACGCAATGCCTGACGTTTTTTGAGGTTAAACCCTCACCTTTGAATACATGACCCAGGTGCCCGCCACAATTGGCACAAACAATCTCGGTTCTTAGACCATCATTATCGGGGAGGTGTTTTATGGCTCCTTTTATTTCGTCATCAAAAGCAGGCCATCCGCAATGCGAATCGAATTTATCTTCGGAGTGGTATAAAGGTGTATTACATTGTTTACAAACGTAGGTTCCTTCATCAAACATATGGTTAAAAGCTCCTGAATTGGGTGCTTCTGTTCCTTTGTACAGAATGATGCGGGCTTCTTCGGAAGTGAGATTATTATATTTCATTTTATTTTGCGACCATGAAGTTAGACTGATAGATATCAATACCAGCCATAATAATGTAGCTTTCATTTATTGGTTTTGAGTTTACATGTAACCAACAAATTTTTACCTATTTGGTTTATAAATAAAAACACCGGATAAATATGTCCGGTGTTTTGTTATTAGAAATCTAGATTTAGAGTCGCTTGTCCTGTTTCGTCGAAACTGGTGGGAGGTGTTTCTGGCTTACTGACGCCGTTGGTGGCCTCTTCGTGGCCAATCAGAATAACATCACCATTTGTTTCGTTCAAAGCATCATCTTCATTTTCAGCCTCTTCAATTTCGTAAGGTAAGGGTTCTATGAATTTCATTTCAGCAATCGTATAGGTCGATAAACGTTTGCCTTTGGCTTTATAGCTTTTAACATCAATGAAATCGGCAGTAGGAATAATCTGTGATTCTCTTGGTTTTTTACCGTCCTGGACGTATTCAATGGACAGTTGGGGTAAATAATCCAACGACCATGAATGGAGTTTTGAGGCAGGATCGTCATTGAGGAACGAAATCTTCTTATCACTGAGTTCGGGTTGAAAACGTTTTAGATACATATAACCCGATTCGGGTTCATGGT
Organism: Bacteroidales bacterium; assembly: GCA_030656615.1. Classification (GTDB taxonomy): domain Bacteria; phylum Bacteroidota; class Bacteroidia; order Bacteroidales; family TTA-H9; genus JAUSOY01. Next base: position 77,492 of record JAUSOY010000083.1, read on the forward strand.
ATACGACCGTAATTATTAAGTCCTCGTTATACTTGGCGATATGCATCATATCATCATCAAAATGAGTACCCAAGTCATTATTGTAAACCCGATAAAAGCCGCTTTTCATCATAGTGAATATTTTATCACCACTTTTAAAAGCACCCAGGTGCGTTCCGCGCTGGTCAGTATTAAGCCTCTTCACCGATTCATCAAACCAGATATCGCGGGCACTAAGGGTAGAAACACCTGACTCTTTTTTTATAACCGACCGCGCTAAATGTCGCGTGAGTGTATTTCCACGTGAATTTCTTCCTTTGATGGCCAACTCAGCAAAATCAAATTCAAAATGAAGTTTTTTGAGTTTTGGTTTTGGTCGAAGGGTAATCTTTACCGTTTCTGCTTCACCATTGGGATTGGCAGAAAAGTAAATCACACGCGTTCCTGTTTCACCAGTTGTTAAATCATACTCCTTGTCGCGGGTAATGCCCATGACGGCAAAACGCTTTACAAAGAGGGGGCCGGTTTTCCCATTCTGGTATATCATATTATAAATCGTACGGTCGTCGCTGCGACGATATACATCAATATGAAGAATGTTTTCTCCGACAAAAACTTTATCAGCAACCTTTGTAACCACGAAGGTTCCGTTTTCGCGGAATACAATAATTTCATCGATATCGGAACAATCGCAAACGTATTCATCTTTTTTAAGCGAAGTACCCGTAAAGCCTTCCTTGCGGTTTACATAAAGCTTTTGATTAGCCACAGCCACGGAAGCAGCTTCGATAATATCGAAATTCCGCAATTCCGTCTTCCGTTCTCTTCCTGTACCATATTTTTTCTTAATCTGACGGAAATAATTAATGGCAAATTCGATGAGGTGGTTGAGGTGATTTTTTACTTCCTCAATATCAGACTCCAGCCCTTTAATTTTTTGGTCAGCATCGAAGGTGTTATATATAGAAATACGTTTAATACGAATTTCGGTCAAACGCAAAATATCTTCACGGCTTACGTCATTCTGCAGAAGATGATGAAAGGGTTTAAGACCTTGGTCGATGGTTGATATAACCTCTTCAAAACTCGTACACTTTCGGATTTGTTGATAAATTTCGTTTTCGATGAATATTTTTTCCAGAGAAGTGTGATGCCAGTCATCTAAAAGTTCGGCCAATCGAATTTCAAGTTCTTTTCTGAGCAGATCGTGCGTTTGTTGTGTGCTGATGCGGAGAATTTCCTTAACATCAATAAATGCCGGACGACCATTATGTATTACACAGGCATTTGGCGAATAAGAAATCTCGCAATTGGTGAATGCGTAAAGGGCATCGATGGTTTGGTCTGGTGATACGCCTGGGGCCAGATGTATCAAAATCTCAACGTTGGCTGCTGTGTTATCATCAATTTTCCTGATTTTTATCTTCCCTTTATCATTGGCGGCAAGAATTGAATCTATCAGGCTTGTAGTATTTGTAGAATACGGTATTTCCGTAATAACAAGTGTTTTTTTATCGAGTTGGTTAATGCGAGCGCGTATCCTGACTTTTCCTCCTCTAAGCCCGTTATTGTATTTCGAACAATCAGCCATACCTCCGGTAATGAAATCGGGGAGTATTTCAAAGTCCTCATTGTTTAAGATAGCAATGGATGCATCGATAAGTTCATTGAAATTATGAGGAAGCATTTTCGAGGCAAGACCAACCGCAATACCTTCCACACCCTGAGCCAGCAAAAGTGGAAATTTTACGGGAAGATTGAGTGGTTCACGATTTCTTCCATCATAACTTGGTTTCCATTGCGTGGTTTTAGGATTAAAAACAACTTCGCTGGCAAATTTTGATAAACGCGCTTCAATATAACGGGGTGCGGCCGCATTATCGCCGGTGTATATATTGCCCCAGTTTCCCTGACAGTCGATTAGAAGATCTTTTTGCCCCAATTGTACCAAAGCATCACCGATGGATGCATCACCATGAGGATGATACTTCATGGTATGCCCGATAATGTTGGCTACTTTGTTATAGCGGCCATCATCCAGTTCCTTCATGGCATGAAGAATGCGCCTTTGAACAGGTTTTAATCCATCAAGCACCTCGGGTACAGCACGTTCGAGAATGACGTATGATGCATAATCTAAAAACCAGTTCTGATACATTCCACTGAGTGGAATGGTTTTATATTCCTGACTATGGGTTGTGATTTCGGATTCGTTGGGGGTGTTTAGTTCTTCCATTCGATGGTCTGGTGAATAATCGTCGGGTATTTATTTTTTTTCTTCTCTAAGTCTTCGTGCCATTTCTTTTCCAATACGTACAAGATGTTCTGTGTCTTTTTCCTGAGCCGCATGTTTTGCTTCTACTGGAGGAGCTACTAATTCCCATTTTATGGTTTCTGCAAATTTTTCAAGGGTGCGTACGCCACCACCGCCCCAACTCATGCTTCCGAAAATCCCCAAAAAATGATTTTTTGGCATGATGTGTTCCAGTTCACGGATTAAATCGCGCATGGGTGTAAATATTCCGCCATTATATGCACTACTTCCCAATATAACACCCTTGTATTTCCAGATAGCATTGATAATGTAAGAACTATGCGTCTTGGAAGAATCAAAGATACGGATATTCCGAATGCCTTCCTCGCTAAGGGTTCGGGCAATAATTTCCGCCATCTTTTCAGTATTTCCGTACATCGAACCAAAAACAATTACCACGCCTTCTTCCGTTTCATTTCGACTCCATCGCTGGTAATCGTTAATAATTTTAGGAATATGTGACCTCCATATGGGGCCATGGGTAGAAGCTATCATCTTTATTTCCAGGCCTGCCAGTTTATCCATGGCTTTTTGTACCTGAAGACCGTATTTGCCAACAATGTTTGAATAATAACGACGAAGTTCTTCTTCATAAAAATCGAGATTTATCTCATCGTCAAATATTCCACCATCCAATGTTCCGAAACTCCCGAATGCGTCAGCAGAGAATAAAATCTTTTCAGTTTCTTCATAAGTCATCATGGTTTCGGGCCAATGTACCATGGGGGTCATATAAAATCGCAGTTTATGCTTTCCAAGGTCAATCAAAGAGTTTTCTTCAACTTCCATCAGGTTTTCAGTGATGTTGTAAAATCCCTGTAGCATAGGAAACGTTTTAGCATTTCCAACGATTTGCACATCGGGGAATTCATTAACCACAGTTCGGATAGCTCCTGAATGGTCAGGTTCCATATGGTTAATGATTAGATAGTCGAGCGAACGTCCGTTGAGAATTTCTTTTGCTTTTTCGAGAAAAGTATCCATCGAGCACATCGAAACAGTATCAACAAGAGCTGTTTTTTCGTCAAGAATTAGATAAGAATTATATGCAATGCCATTGGGCAAAGGCCATTGATTTTCGAACAACTGTGTGCGCCGGTCGTTAACGCCAATCCAGTAAATATTCTCCGATAAGTGAACGAAGTGATGCATATTAATTTTTAAATGATTGATATAAACCTTATTATAATTATTTCCAGAACCGCAGCAAAAGTACTTCTGATACAATGAAAATCAAAGCTAGTAATAACAAAAATTTCCAGAAGCTTTTTCCTTGATTAATTCGTTCAATTTGAGTGCCTACCGGATTTTTACCATCAGCCAATACATAAAAATTGCTCAGCCCCAGTGTTTTTATCATCGAATTCAGTTCATCAGCCGAGTAACATTCGGGTGCTGACTCTCGTCTGTCGATATTAAAAGCCAGACTGCTAATATTCCCTTCAGTACCATAAACAAGGTAATTTCCGGCTTTGCGAATGCCTGGGCCAGGCTGAATCATCATGTATCCAGATTGCATACGTATGATTGGGATGAATTCTTCCTTGTTATCGAGGGATTTGATTCGAATTATTTCGGCAGCCGAATTTCCCCTGTATTTTATTTGAATATGATTATTGGATCCAACGATAAGGTACGGTGATTGGTCGTTTCGAATACTTAAGGGCATGTTATATGCACAAGGAATAAAAAGTGGATTACGATGAAAATCAGTATTTTCATCTATTAACTGACAGGCAAATAAATATACTTTGCCTTTTCCAATACTGTACTCCAATAAAAAATCATCCCCATTGGCGAGTTTTAGTAAACTCCTGACCGATGCATTTTTTGGGTAGCGCATCGAAAAATGAAAATCTGTTCCCGGGAAAATCGGATTTTCAGGTATTTCAAGCAACGCATCTTTAAAAAGGCTTGATTCTTTTTGAATCCCGGATATCAAATTATTGCCTGTATCAGGTTTCATGAATAAGCTTATTTCCAGTTGCTGAAATAAAAGGCTGTAGCTATTTATATCGGCATTGACCGGAGGGAAAATGGCTGCAGATCCACCATTTTCCAGATGTGTTTTTAGTTGTGCTGATAAACCATTCGGAACAATTTCGAGTCCGTCGAGTATTACAAAATCATTATCCGGAATTCTTGAAAATTGTAATTTTCCGGTCTCACTGGCATCGTAAGAAAATACCTTTTCTGCTTTATAGAATTTTTTTAAAAAAGCAGATGTCTTTGAGCCGCCAATATGCAGAACCGATATTTCCTGATGAACTTGTGTCGTGAAAAAGAATTTATTGTCGTAAGGGCTTAATTTGTCTTCGATTTCCAGGTAATAATGATGAATGCCAGCCTGATCGTTAAAAATAGCTAGTTCACTGATTACAAAATTTTCGGGCTCTGCATCCACACTGGCGATTCCAGCCTGTAAATCATTTCGAAAAAGCTTTACTTTAAATGCCTGAAGCTTTTGCTGGCTTCGGTTTTGCAATCTGAAACCAATGTGACTCATTTGCTCGTGCAATTGAAGCGGACTTGTAAACCAAACTGAATCGATGAAAACATTGCCCGATTCCGGTGAGACCACCGGAATGAGAAATACTTTTAAGGAAGAATCTATTCGATTATCGGGTAATGTAAAACTCGATTTTTGAAAATCAGAGATAAGCAGGAGGTTTTTACCAGCATCTGGGAACTCTGATAAGGCCATTTGTTGACGCCTAATAACTTCACCGATAGTCAATACTTCTGGTCCTGTTTCCAGCGATGATAATTTCATGAGTGCATCTGCTTGTCCATATCTGCGGCGATACGATTCACTACTTTCATTGTCTGAAATAAAAAATGTATGACCACTTTTGTTTTGGTGGATAATGTCTTCTGCAATAAGCCGAGCTTCGGTAAAAATATTTGTAGGACCAGAAATTTTCTCCATACTCATCGAATTATCGCAATAAATCGCCTGAATAGTTTCCTTTTTCATCGCACCATCACCACCCTGATAAGGAATATACGGCTGAGCAAAAGCCATAACAATGCAAGTGATAGTCAGGAGCCGTATTATCAAGAGGATAATACTTCTGAGTTTACTTTGCCTTTTTGTCTCGCTTTTAATATTTTTTAAAAGAGCAACATTTGTAAAATATACTTTCCGGTATCGTCTGAAATTAAAAAGATGAATAATTACCGGTAACGACAGGGCCAGCAAGCCATATAGAAAGAGTGGATTCAGAAACTGCATTATGCCTTATTCATTTTTACAAAATTAACGATTAGAGTCCAAAAACATACATCAGGATATTGACACCCATCTTTAATGCCTCAATATGTTTCGATTCCGGATCTTTATGCACGGCTTGATCTTCCCATCCATCTCCCAGATCGCATTCATAGGTGTAGAGCAAAACCAAACGTCCTTCGTAAATTATTCCAAAAGCTTGAGGCGTCTTGTTGTCGTGCTCGTGAATCTTAGGGAGACCATTTGGAAACTCGAATTTTTTATGAAAGATACTATGCCTTGAAGATAATTCTACAAGTTCTGTATCAGGAAATAGTTTCTTTATTTGAGGGCGTATGTAAGCGTCCATACCATAATTATCGTCGATATGCAAAAAACCGCCCCCCATCAGGTATTTTCGGAGATTTTGAATATCAGCATCCGGAAGAACTACATTTCCATGTCCGGTCATATGCAGGAATGGGTAATTAAATATGGCCGGATCATAGGGTTCAACGGTGGCAGGATCAGCTAAAATATTGGCATCCGTAACCTGATTGAAATAACGGATAAGGTTTGGTAATGAAGTTGGATTTGCATACCAATCGCCACCACCTTTGTATTTTACAAGGGCAATGCGGTAGCCACCTTGCGCGAATAACAACTGTCCTATCATTAATAAAATACAAAGTCCGGAAATCTTTTTCATTTTATGCAAGATATTTTAGAGCGAGGGAATATATGGACTCCCTGTTTCATTAAGAAAGGTAAAAGAAGCAGCCACATACATAGCGGCAGTTTCGGTACGTAATCGTGCCTGACCTAGGCTTACCGGAAGAAAATTATTTTCTTTTGCAAGATTTATTTCCTTGGGTGAAAAATCGCCCTCGGGTCCAATTAGCATTATTGCAGGCTGCCCAACAGGATATGCCGTTTGCCATAAATCTTCTTTACCGGTTTCACACCAGGCGATGTATCTGTTTTGGAGGACGGAAGAGTGTATGAAGTCATTAAAAGGAACTGCTTCGCTGATGACAGGCATAAATGATCTTTCGCTCTGCTTCATAGCAGCAATGGCTATCCGTATCAATCGGTCGTGGCGCAATTTAGATCGTTCTGAATTTTCGCAAATAAGAGGCGTAATGGATTCGATGCCAAGCTCCGTGGCCTTTTCAATAAACCATTCGAAACGGTCAGGATTTTTTGTTGGAGCTACAGCAAGGTGCAATTGTGGGATATTCCGGACAAACTCTTCGCGACTTTCAATTTCGAGCAGTAATTCCCGGGAAAATATGTTAAGAATGCGTGCCTTTGCCTTGATTCCTTTACCGGAACTGATCATGATACAATCACCATCTTTCAATCGCATTGCCTTGGTTGCATGCTTCGACTCCTCTTCGTTCAGAAGAAGGGTTTGGCCAGGCATTGGGATGATTTCATTATCAGCAAAAAAAGTGTGCATTTAAAGCAGTTTTTTAAGTTCTGAAAGTCTTCTGATTTGATAATTTTCGGTATTCTCAGTGGAAGTCGAGTTTGGATTTAGAAAGATGGCATCCCATCCGGCCGAACGGGCCCCAGCGCAATCTACTTCGGCATCGTCGCCAATCATCAGACTTTTTTCGGGAATGGCTCCGGTTTTTTTCATCGCATATTCAAAAATGGAAGGTGAAGGTTTGAGAAAACCAGCTTCAGCAGATGTAATTACATGCGTGAAATAGCGCTTAAGACCTGAATTTTCAATTTTCGGATACTGTACTTCTGTAAAGCCATTAGTCAGAATGTGGAGTTGATATTTTTCGTAAAGATAATTCAGGAGTTCAATAGCTCCTTCCATGAGTATGGTTTTTCGTGGGCTTTCGGTAATGTAGGCTACGGACATTCTTTTTGCCATTTCCACATCATCGATTTTAAACTGTAAAAGGCTGTCATTAAACCTTTTCCATGAGAGTTCTTCTTTTTCTATCTGGCTCTCACGGAAAAGAGCCCAAAGTTTCTGATTGATATAACTATATACTTCAAAAAAATCATCAAATCCGGGAATTCCTTTTTCCTGAAGATCTTCATTAATAAATATTTCTGAAAGGGTTTGCTTTGAATTAGCCCCAAAATCCCATAGAGTGCCATCGAGATCAAAAAACAAGTGGTCGTATTTCATTCATATAAATTGAGCTACAAAAGTACAAAACGCCGGCGAAGTGGATTAGTAATATAATAATCCTGCTAAATCTGCCAGATAAGTTAACAGCAGTGACAAGCTGAAAGCGAACATCGGCGCCACAATCCAGATAAACCAAAACTTTCGTACGGTGTTATTATTCATCATGACCTTCCAGCCGGTTTTTTCGACACCAACTGCCATAATAGCGAAGCTGTTCAGCTGGACTAAAGAAGTTGGAATTCCTTTAACAAGCGATGCGGCTAATAGTAATGTAGCCGTTACCAAAGAAATGACGGAGGCTTCCAGAGGCCCAAAACTCGTAATGTCTTTCCCATTCGTTTTCAGGACTTTATATCCAAAAATAGAACTTCCGATTCCAAAACAAGGGGCAATGACCAGGGTGGCCACAATTAGCAGTAAACTATAACGGGCAGTATCGGCCGGATCAATCTGTAATTCATTCGTCATCATTGAAACCAGAGGTCCGGTGGCATTGGCTACATTATTGGTGCCTATCGAAAAGGCAACATAACATGCGGTGGCTATCAGAAACAACCGTCTGAATGAATATTTCGACAGGGATTTATCCAGAAGTTTATTTTGTACCTGAATGCGCTTTTTTAACAATTTTATACTAATGTACGTGATGATAAAACCGATTAGTGGTAGTATAAACCATGTTGGTACGATTTCGAAAAAAAGTTTGTGTGTATTCAGACTTTCGAAGTATACGGCTGTACCAGAAATTGAAAGAACAGTGGATTGACTGGTCGATTGTGGTACTCCCAGCAAATTAGCAATTAACAGACTTATGCTTACCGAAAATAAAATGATAGTAGTGACCGTAATGGTAATTTTTTCGGCTGGTAATAATCCTTTCCCCAACGTTAAAGCAACTTTTTCTCCTCCAAGGATTGCTCCTAAAAAAACGAATAATCCAAATAACCCGGGAATGGCTAATTTTTTAATGATATTTGAACCATATGCTACAGAAAATGCTGGAGCTGTTCCACTACCACCCATATTGATAGCTAGAAACATACCTACAAGTAAAGGAATTAATATGGGTATCAGCATCTGCACTCTAATTCCTAGCAAACCTAGTTCAATTTTAAAACATCTCCTAATTTACAATATTGAATTTTTTTCAAAAAATACTTGACAAATGATTTTCAATGATGTATTATTGCAATATCATTTTAATATCATTATGACATGGAAAAAGAAAAGTTTGCTAAACCAATGTCAGGGTACATTGGTTTATTGATGGTGTTGGTTTTTATAGGCTTAGCTATTTTGTTAATATCGTTAAGGCCCGATAGTCCTTACTTTGTTGTAACTGGATTGCTGTCGGGTTTAATTGGTTTATTTACAATGGTAGGCTTTTTCGTGGTTAATCCAAACGAATCAAGTGTATTGGTTCTTTTTGGAGATTATGTAGGTACGGTGGTTGATAATGGTTTTTACTGGGCGAATCCATTCTATACAAAAAAGAGAATTTCGTTAAGAGCCCGTAATTTGAATAGTGAGCCTATTAAGGTAAACGACAAAATTGGCAATCCAATAATGATAGGCATCGTATTGGTTTGGCGTGTAAAGGACACCTTTAAAGCTGCTTTTGAAGTGGACGATTATACGCATTTTGTGAATATTCAGAGCGAAGCGGCAATCCGTAAATTGGCTGGTCATTATCCATATGATAATTTTGATGATGAAATGGCTGAAATGACTTTGCGAAGCGGTGGTGAAGAAGTAAACGGAGTGTTGGAAGAAGAACTGACTGAACGCCTGGCAATGGCTGGAATTCAGGTTATAGAATCCCGAATCGCATATTTGGCCTATGCTTCCGAAATCGCTGGGGCTATGTTACGTCGTCAGCAGGCAACAGCGATTGTTGCAGCTCGTTTTAAAATTGTGGAAGGAGCCGTTAGTATGGTTGATATGGCTCTTGAACAATTGTCGGCGAAAAAGATTATAGATATGGACGAAGAGCGTAAGGCCACTATGGTGAGCAATCTTATGGTCGTATTATGCTCTGATAAGGATGCAACACCGGTCCTAAATACGGGTTCATTGTATTAGAAAATGCTTTGCTATGAGAATGTTGTTTGAAGAAACTCAAAAAAATCCACCCATTTATGCCCTGGGAGCTTTGGCTCCCGGGACATTAATTGTTTTTGGAGTTTTTGGGTATGGGATTTATCAACAAATTGGGCTGGGTAAACCCTGGGGTGATAAACCCATGAGTGACGATGCCTTGATTTTTGTCCCGATTTTTTTAATACTGGTAATGATTTCGGTATATATTCTTATCACGCACATCAATTTAAAAACGATTATAAATCGTGATGGCATCGATTTTAGGCATTGGCCCAATTCAAAAAAGTGGATGCATATATCGAAAACAGAAATTATTTCATGGGAAATGGTAAACTACAAGGCTATTCGGGAATTTGGCGGCCATGGTGCCATGAAAAGGAAGAAAAAAGAATCGTATACTATCCGAGGAACGTCGGGTTTACATTTAAAATTACATTCTGGACGTGAATTGCTGATAGGAACTCAACGATCTGAGGCAATGCGTTTGGCTATGAGTCGATTAATGAACCCGGAAAGTCTGTAAATCATGTCAAAAAAGAAGGCTTTTGTAATACGTGTTGATGAAGCGATGCTTCAAATGGTTGAAAAATGGGCGAATGATGAATTCCGCTCAGTAAATGGACAACTGGAATGGATTATTTCGCAGTCGCTGAAAAAGGCCGGTCGTATGAAAAAGGATAAGGAAGAACGGGGCACCGATCAGGAGAAGTAGCAGGTAATGAAAATTTGACATATATTATTTTTTATATACACGTCGTTTGATTCTGTATATCCGTTTCCTATTAAAGTAAAGCATAGTATCTTTGTCGCAAATTATACTCGCTTGATTCCTCCACACACCAACCGATTTATCGCCAGAACTTTTGAAGGTCTGGAAGAAATACTTGCTGCTGAACTTCAGTCTTTGGGTGCCGAAAATCTTGAAATACAGCCACAAGCTGTTTCTTTTACAGGTAATCGTGAATTGCTTTATAAGGCCAATTACTTCTGCCGCCTGGCTTTAGACATCGTTATTCCTGTGGCAGAATTTTCGGCCACGACTGATGATGAGCTATACGACAATATTAAAGCTATACCTTGGGATGGCTTTCTTACTTTCCGTGATTCCATCTCCATAGAGACGATTCTTTTCGATTCGAATTTTACGAACGAACGCTTCACGAGTTTTAGAGTTAAGGATGCCATCGTTGACTGGTTCAAAGCCAAATATAGTCGCCGCCCATCGGTAGATACCGAAAATCCGGATCTTTCTTTTAGTTTGTACATTGAAGGTGAAAAGTGCAAACTATTATTGGATACTTCCGGTGAACCTTTATTCAAAAGAGGTTACAGAAAGCAAACGGGTATGGCGCCACTTAACGAAATTCTGGCTGCTGGGCTTATAACGCTCTCAGGATGGAATGGCGAAATCAATTTTGTAGATCCTTTTTGTGGCAGTGGAACGCTTTTAATTGAAGCAGCCATGATTGCTCAGAACATTCCCGGTGGACATTTCAGGAAACGTTTCGCATTTATGAACTGGCGTGATTTTGATCGTAATCTCTTTGAGGATATCAAAAGGGATGCTCGCCGGAAATTAAAAGTGCAGGATTGTGAAATTTTCGGTTCGGATAATGCTCCCCTGATGATAAAAGCAGCTATGCAAAACATCAAAAATGCCGGTCTCGAAAATGATATAACCCTCAGACATGAAGATTTTCTGGATACTTCATATGAAGGGCCTGGTCTTATGCTTACCAATCCACCTTACGGAGAAAAAATAAAGGAGGAGATCATGCAGCTTTACAGGGCAATGGGCGGCGTATTACGACATTCCTATCCTGGTTTCGAAACATGTATACTTACTGCCGAATTGCAGGCATTAAATGAGATGGGTCTCAAACCTGTAAAAGAAATGCTGATTGTTAACGGTGCTGTAGAATGTCATTTCAATTCTTATTTGCTTAATGGAGAAGGGGAATCAGTAGAGACAACAAGAGTAGATTCTGAACTCTAAATAAATATTGTCCCTTTTTCATTTCGGCTTGCCTGCTTTGAGTCAAAAATTACGAGATTTGCATTAATCTCTTGCTTATCATGATGGATCAACGTACGTATTTTGCCGAAGTGATTTTACCCCTACCTCTGCCTGGTACCTTTACTTACCGGATTCCGGTGGCTTTACAGTATGATGTAATTCCTGGTATTCGGGTAGTAGTTCAGTTTGGTAAGCAAAAGATATACACCGGATTGGTTTTATCGATTCATGAAAATGCACCGCAGAAATATGCAGCAAAGTATGTACTTTCTGTATTGGACGATGTTAAGCCTTTGCCAGAAACCTACTTACAATTTTTGTCCTGGGTGGCCTCGTATTATATGTGCAATCCGGGTGATGTACTTCAGGCAGCATTGCCTTCCGCTTTAAAGCTTGCTTCAGAAACACGCCTGGTTTTAAATCCTTCCTGGGATAAAAATTATGATTTACTGAACGAAAAAGAACATCTGATTGCAGATGCGCTTAGTATACAGGATGTTATCAGTATTAATGATGCGGCACGTATTGTAGACCAGATTAAAGTAGTACCGCTGATTCGTTCATTGATTGTAAAAAATGTTGTAGTTCTCGAGGAAGAACTTCACGAAAAATATAAACCGCTTTCCGATATCTTTGTTAGCCTTCATCCTCAATATTATTCGGATGAATCGATTAATGAATTGTTTACGAAAGTTGGTAAACGCTCTGAAAAACAGAGTGATTTATTGATGGTATATCTTAGTAATTGTCAGGGATTTGAGGAAATCAGGCGAAAAACACTTCTTTCCAAATCAAAAGCGGAAAGTGTTCAGCTAAATACATTGATTAAAAAGGGAATATTCAGGGCTCAGGAACGCCTCGTCAGTCGTTTTGAAGACAAAGGAAACAATTTTGAATTACCTATCCTGAGCGAAGCACAACAGAAATCGCTTGAGGCTATATTGAAGAATCAGGAAATTCATGTGGTTAATTTATTGCATGGAGTAACTTCCAGTGGGAAAACGGAGATTTATATTCATCTTATCGACAGCGTATTAAAATCTGGCGGACAAGTTCTGTATTTATTGCCTGAAATTGCGCTCACTACCCAAATTATTCAGCGTATCCGCAAGTTTTTTGGAAGCAGGGCGGGTGTATATCATTCGAAATATAATGATCAGGAGAGGGCAGAAGTGTGGTTGCGATGCAGTGGCAACGGTGGTCTTGATTTTCCGGCAATTGATTTGGTTTTAGGTGCCCGTTCTTCTTTATTTCTTCCATTCACAAATCTGAAGCTTATCATTGTAGACGAGGAACATGATGCATCGTATAAGCAATTCGATCCTGCTCCCCGATATCATGCCCGGGATTCGGCAATTTATTTGGCTCATTTATGCGGTGCTCAGGTGATTCTTGGATCAGCCACACCATCCATCGAAAGCTACTATAACGCCAGTCACCAGAAGTATGGATTGATTAAACTTTCAGAACGGTTTGGTGGTGTTATGCTTCCCGAAATTCAGGTGGCCGATGTTAAGGAAGAACGTTTGCGAAAGAATATGAAAAGCCATTTCGCTCCTCTTTTATTTGACCAGATTACCGCTGCTTTGGGCAGAGGTGAGCAAATCATATTATTTCAGAATCGTCGCGGATTTGCTCCCCGTCTCGAATGTGAGCGCTGTGGATACGTACCGGAATGTGTTCAGTGCGATGTTTCATTGGTGTATCATAAAGGCATTAATAAATTGAAATGTCATTACTGCGGTTATACGGATGAATTTCCTTCGGTGTGTCCTCAATGTAGTTCACCAGCCATGCGTCTACAGGGTTTTGGTACTGAAAAAATTGAAGATGAATTATCGATAATGTTTCCAAAAGCCCGTATTGGTCGAATGGATTATGATTCTACCCGAAGTAAATATGCTTACCAAAATATTATCAGCGATTTTGAAGACAGGGAAATTGATATTTTGGTGGGTACTCAAATGGTAACGAAAGGGCTTGATTTTGATAATGTTGGGTTGGTAGGTGTGGTTAATGCCGATCAAATGATTTCTTTTCCTGATTTTCGATCGTTCGAAAGAGCATACCAAATGCTTGCTCAAGTAAGTGGCAGGGCAGGACGAAAAAGTAAAAGGGGACTTGTAGTCGTTCAAACGACGCATCCATACCACGAAGCCATACGAAATGTTATTGATAATGATTATGATGCGATGTATAATTCGCAGATTATCGATAGAAACAGTCATAAGTATCCACCTTTTACACGGCTGATTCGTATTGAATTGAAGCAAAAAGACCGGGTATTGCTGGCTTCAGGGGCCGATGTTTTTGCCAGCGAATTGCGAAAAAGATTCGGAAGCGCAGTTTTGGGTCCCGAATTTCCTTTGGTAATGAGAGTTCAGAATTATTACATCATGCAATTACTTATTAAAATACCCCGTGGAAGTGTTTTGCAGGAAGTCAAGAATAGCATTATTGGTGCCTCGGATGTAATTACCCGTTCTGAAAAATACAGGAGTATTCGTATAGTTTATGACGTTGATCCTCAGTAAACTTATTCGGTGATAACGAATAGAAAAATATCTTCATTCTGACGTTTCATCAGATAGTTTTCCCGGGCAAATTTTTCGAGTTTATCCGGACTTCCTAATAGATTGCTTAGTGCATCGCGATAATAAATTATCTCTTTGTTATAAAATGCTTTTTCGGCTTTTAGTTTTCTAAGTTCCAGATTGGTATGGGTTTGATTCCACAAGCTATTCCTGTCAAGAAAGCCAACGTAAATAACAAAGACAACGATTGCAATGGCAAAACGGTTTTTTAAAAAACCAGGAATCCGCTGTAAAATATTTTTTGCTTTCATGATGGCTGTTTTAATGTATTAAAATTGAATCAGATATCGTCTAAAGTTCGAGTTGATCGTGTATCTCAAGCATGGCTTCCATGGCTATCCGGGTAAAATCTTCAATATTGATGTCGATCGTTTCGCATTCCATTATGGTGTCACGATTTACGGAGGCTGCAAAAGCTTTTTCTTTCATCCGCTTGACGACCGATTTTGTTTTTACGGAAGCCAGTTTTTTGTCGGGATATACCAATGTAGTGGCTGTAATTAACCCGGTGATGGTTTCTCCGGCAGCCAGTGCGTGCTGAAATCGTGTACTTCTGACTTTTTCAGTGGCCATTTCGTTATGCATGCCAATGGCATCCACCAATCCTTCATCCAATCCCATTTCAGCTAACCATGAAGCTCCGGTTATTCCGTGAATTTTAGGGTCGGATTGAGTGTGCTCAACATCAATATCATGCAATAATCCAGCCTGCGCCCATATTGCTTCGTCCTCTCCAAAATGCCTGGCAAGTTTTCTCATAACTGCTTCTGATGCCAGGCTGTGTTGTATCATTTTTGGATTTTTAACATGCTGATGCAGGAGTTCTAGGGCATTGTTGCGTTCGAGTATCATTATTAGAGTTGTTCTTTATTTAATTTACAATTGATCCATTCAGGATCTAAGGCGGCAGAAATTTTATTGTAAAATTGTATTGCCGGGTCATTCCATTCCAGTACCTGCCATTGCAGTCGTGCTGCACCAAAATCTTTGGCTCTTTTTCTTACGGTTTCAAAAAGTGCGGCGCCAATTCCCATCCGTCGGTATTCTTGTTTAACGATGATGTCTTCGAGATAAAATACACGTCCTTTCCAGGTTGAATAAGCCTTGTAACAAAAAGCCATTCCAAGAATATCGTTTTCATTTTCAGCGATAAAGACCTCAAAAAGTGGATTTTTCCCAAAACCATCCTCTTTTAATTGATCGGCACGAATGCTTACCTCATCAACGGCTTTTTCATACGCCGCCAATTCGGTAATCATTGTAATGATTTCAGGTATATCTTCTATTTGTGCCGATCGGATTTGCATAACATCAGTGTTTATCAAGACCTTGAAGCATGTAGAACGTGTGCTCCAGAATTTTGAAAATCTCCGAACAGTATTCTGTTACAGCTTTCGGGCTTCCCGGTAGTGTAAAAACAAGGCTCTGATCAATTACACCGGCAACTGCTCTGCTGAGAAGTGCCGCCGGTTTTACCTGACCATAGGTATAGCGGATATATTCCATAATACCTGGTATTTCTTTGTGAAGCATCGGTTTGATTACATCTACCGTGATATCTCTGGGGCCTATTCCAGTTCCGCCCGTGGTAAAGATCAAGTCTGTTTTTTGCTGCAAAGCCTCTTTAATTTGAGTTTTTAGGCTGGCAACATCATCCTTAATGATACAACTGTCAATATCGGCCTTCCAGCCTATCTTTTCAAAAAAGGAAAGAGTGAGTCGAACAATTTCAGGTCCGCTCAAATCCTGATAGGTTCCTGCAGCTGCGCGGTCGCTCAGGGTTATTACCTTGATTTTGTATATTTTACTACTCATTGTTTGGCAAATTTATCGGCTGGTACCAGAGTTTGTCACCAGCTTTCAAGACTCCACCACTGATGACCCGTGCGAAAATTCCTTCTTTGGGCATAACACAATTGCCTACTTCTTTGAAGATTTCACAATTACTGCCATGGCATGACTTACCTATTTGGGTAACTTCCAGACGTATCGTCTCATTATAAAACAAATCACCTGGTTTGCAGTCTTTAAGTTCAAGACCCTGAGTGCTTATGTTTTCGGCAAATTCGCCGAAGTTAATTTTTCTGTTCATCGAAACCTCAAAACGACTGATACTTTCAGCTGCCAGCAGACTCAATTGCCGATGCCAGTCTCCGGCATGTGCATCATTTTCCACACCTTTTTCGTTAAGAATAATGTGGTCAACAGGTTTTTTAATGGTGCCTTTTTCTTCAGATATATTGACAGCGAGTACTACTATTTCTTTCATCGGCTTGATTTGTAGGTTGAAACTTCATTCGTATCCCTTGGCAGCAAAAGGTGCAATTCAGGTATTAGTAATGAATGTTTCATGTTTATAAATGGGTAATTATGGGAAAAACAGTACTGAAAGCACTGTTTTTCAACATTTTAGAATATTTTGAAACGCTGAATCAAATGCCAAGCAATTGTTTAATGATTTCCGATATACTTTTATTGTCTGCTTTACCGGCAAGTTCTTTGGTCGCAATGCCCATAACTTTTCCCATATCTTTAATACTTGAGGCTCCGGTTTGAACAATTATTTTTTCAACCGTGGTTTTAATTTCTTCCGGTGAAAGCTGTTGAGGAAGATAGGCTTCGATGATGGAAAGCTGAAATAACTCATCATCCGCAAGATCTTGTCTGTTTTGTTGGATGAATATCTCTGCTGAATCGCGCCTTTGTTTTACCAGCTTATGGATTAGTTTCATCTCAACTTCTTCCGGAATTTCTCCTCCACTGGTATCTTTTCCTGTTTTTTCGAGTAATAAGCCAGCTTTAATGGCACGTAATGCCTCAAGCTTGCGTTTGTCTTTCGCAAGCATAGCCGACTTGATATCGTTATTTATTAAAATTTCGAGTGACATATCGTGTTATTTTTTGCAATCGCAAAGGTACGATCATCTTTTTTTAATCGACATTGTCATGTAAGTACGAATTTCCCTTGATTTCAGAAGCATCATTATCAGCAGACAAAGCATATTTTGCTACATTCGACTTTGAAGAATCCGGTGTTTCTGCCAGTTGAACACTGCGTCGTATGTATGCAGGCTGTGCTTCCATGTCGTTAAGCCCGGAGGGTGTTTTCCAGTTATGGCTCATTTCTCTGAGTTTGCGTATGCGATCATTTGCGCGCCGATCCATTGTTTCTTCCGTATATTCCTCGCTGGGATAACTGGGCCGAGGTCTTATTTCAGGCCGGTTATCGGAAAGTGTGGCATTACTAACCTGCGGTTGTCTTGAAATCAGTGTTGGGCCGCTTAGATTTTCAGGAACCTCATTTTTAACGGAAGGCGTAGAAGACTCACGTAAATGGATTTCGTTGGTATTAACGGCAGATAATGAATCAGATGTATTTGAGCTGGTAGCAACTTCTTTTTGAACTAGTTTCATTGGAACTTCTTCCAACGATTGTGTAGGTGCAGGATTAATGCTTATTTGCGGCTTTAATTCGCTAATAACAGACTCTGCCACTTCATGAAGGTTGATTTTGTTTTTAAAAGGAATGTTGGTGATGTTTTGTTGAAACTGATTAGTTTCAAATCCGGTAGCAATAAGGGTGATGCAAATATCATCGCCAAGGCGTTCATCAATTCCTGTTCCCCAAATAATATCTGCTTCCAGACCGGCAGATTCCTGAATAAAGTCTGTAATTTCAGTAACTTCATCCATAGTGATTTCATCATGACCACTGGCAATATATAACAACATGTTTTTCGCCCCGTTAATGTCGTTATCATTGAGCAATGGTGAAGAGAGTGCAATCTCTGCTGCTTTAATGGCTCTGTTCTCGCCAGTGGCTCTTCCTGAACCCATAATGGCTTTTCCACTGTTGCGCATGACCGTTTTCACATCTTCAAAGTCGACATTTATGTAGCCTTTAACAGTTATAATTTCAGCAATTCCTTTAGCGGCGTTTGCAAGTACATCATCCGCATGATGGAAAGCATCGGTGAGTTTTAGATCGCCATATAATTCTCTAAGTTTATCATTGTTGATAATCAAAAGGGTGTCGACATATTTTTTAAGTTCTTCAATGCCCTGTTCGGCTTGCAAGCGGCGTTTACGACCTTCAAAGGAGAAAGGCAGTGTAACGATACCTACGGTCAGTATGTCGAGTTCTCTTGCTATAGAAGCTATTACAGGAGTAGCACCTGTACCGGTTCCACCGCCCATACCCGCTGTTATAAATAGCATCTGAGTATTTTTATCAAGTAGAGCCCTGATTTCTTCGATGGATTCTTCAGCAGCTTTGCGACCAACTTCAGGTTTTGCACCAGCCCCCAGACCGGTAATGCCTAATTGAATGCAGGTAGGCACAGGACTTACCTCCAAAACTTGAGCGTCAGTATTACACTGAATGAAATCAACATCCTTGATTCCTTGCTTAAACATGTGGTTGACGGCATTATTCCCCCCCCCTCCAACTCCCACTACTTTTATAATTGAGGATTGTCCTTTGGGTATATCGAATTTAAGCATGTTTATCATCATTATATCTCCTTTAAAATTATATTTTTGAAGCCTTCCTTTTGCGTCGCTCTTCCTTTTTTTATCAACAATGGAATGTTAATATGATTTTTCTGAATAATCATAAAAATTTTGGTCATCATTCATTTCCTTCTTCAAACCATCGTTGAATGTTTTTTAGAAATCCGTCGCGGCGGCTTGCTTTTTCTTCTTGTTTGGGTTTTGTTTTTTCAGTTGCAGCTTCGGGCAGCGTGGTGTCTCCTGAAAGAAGTTTTCTTTTCTTTTCTTCTTTTTCGAAACGTTGTATACCAAGTAGTACCAATCCAATACCAGTTGCGTACATTGGGCTGGCCATTTCTTCTGTACCGCCAGGTGCCAGATGTTCGTTGGGATAACCAATCCGGGTGTCCATACCGGTCATAAATTCCGTTAACTGTTTGATGTGTTTTAGCTGTGCGCCACCTCCGGTAAGTACGATACCGGCAATGAGTTTTTTCTCGTAACCCGAATTTCGTATTTCGAAATAAATCTGTTCGATAATTTCTTCCATACGGGCCTGAATAATATGGGCTAAATTTTTCAAGGTGATTTCCTTTGGTGGCCGACCTCGTAATCCAGGAATGACAACAACATCTTCGTCACGGTTTTCAGATGCCAGAGCCGAACCAAATTTGACCTTTAGTTCTTCAGCATGTTTTTTAATAATGGAGCAGCCTTCTTTTACATCCTCCGTTACAATATCCCCTCCAAATGGAATCACAGCTGTGTGACGGATGATACTGTCCTGAAAAATGGCAATATCAGTAGTTCCTCCACCGATATCAACCAGAACAACTCCGGCTTCTTTTTCCTCATCAGATAATACAGCCTCAGAAGATGCCAGCGGTTCAAGAATAAGATCCACCACTTCCAGACCAGCTTTTCGTACACATTTGTAAATATTTTTGGCTGCTGTGGTTTGTCCGACGATAATATGAAAATTTGCTTCGAGAGAATTACCTAGCATTCCAACAGGTTTTTTAATTCCTTCCTCGCCATCCACCGTATATTCTTGTGGAATAACCTCAATAACTTCTTCCCCTGGATTCATGTTCAGATTGAACATATTGTTGATTAGGGTTTCAATATCGGCTTGATTGATTTCTTCATCTCCGTTTTTGCGGATATGAGTTCCCCTATGCTGCAGGCTTTTAATGTGTTGCCCCGCAATACCAACATTTACATACCGTATTTCTACCCCCGATCGGTTCTTGGCTTCTTCCACCGCGATTTTAATCGATTGTACCGTGTTTTCAATGTTGGCTACAACACCCCGTTTAACGCCCAGCGATTCTGTTTTGCCATAACCGTGAATTTCCAGTTTGCCGTGCTCATTGCGTTTGCCTACCAGAGCGGCAATCTTGGTTGTTCCGATATCGAGGCCTACAATGTATACATCCGATGTTTCCATAGCTGATTATTTAGTACAAACCACTTGATTTTCAAATTTTAGATTGATAATACGATAGGTATTCCAGCCATTGGCTGGTAATGCCCTTTTATAGAAGAGCCATAATCTGGCGAATTTGTCGGAAGCATTGCTTTCATCACCGAAAACAATGGTATGATTTGTTGTTATTGTGAATAGTTCAGCATCTCCTTTTTCATCCATATAAATCTGACCGATCATGGCACTTAGGCCCGGGTGATGATAAATTTCAAGAGCTATCAGGCAGGCCGTGTGCAGTGAGTTATAGGAGCGCAGACTGTCAGAGGCGTTAAATACGTTGTAGCCAGTTTGTAATGGGATATCAATATGTCCACTGATAACCAACACCCGGGCTGAATGTCCTTGACTCAAAGGGAAAATATTTCCATTAAGATCAACGAATGCTTGATTTCCGGTTTTATTCTGTAGTCGGGCAAGTGGAATTCTCTGCATGACATCTACCGACATAATACCATCTAGATTTACAAAAACATTGGCATCGGCAATAAATGGATTTCTACCGAGGGCAGATTCGATTTCCTTAACGTTAACCTTGCCGGCCTTCATTCCTATTGGTTTTTTATGAACTTTTTTGATAACCGATTCCACTTCCTTTTCAGAGATGAGCGCTTCTGATCCTTCGTGATTAATACGGATACGCATTTCATTCACTTGAATTTTTTCCTGTTCTTTCCATGCATAGCCAAGCCCTGCTACCAGCATGGCAGCCAGAAGAACCCAAATGAATATATTCAGCGCTTTTTTCATTTTTTTTCTGAAGGGTTTTTACTAAGAATTTCAGTGATTTTATGCGTTAATTTATCAATGTCTCCAGCTCCAATGCTTAAAAAAACACCGGAAAAATCAGTCGTTAAAAAATTCTCTAATTCGTTAATTTTTATGATACGTGCGGGTTTATTTATAATTCGTTCAAGGATAATTTCTGAACTAACACCTTTTATGGGTAGCTCGCGTGCAGCGTAAATGGGCATGAGCAGAACCTCGTCAAGCATTGACAAGCTCATGGCAAATTCATCCACCAGATCACGGGTACGGGTAAATAAATGAGGTTGGAATAATCCGGTGATTTTTTTGTGAGGATATATTTCTCGAACCGACTCGACCAAGGCCTTAATCTCTTCCGGATGATGTGCATAATCGTCGATGTAAACGACATCTTCAGATTCGTATTGAAGGTCGAAACGTCGACGTATACCTTTAAAACTTTCTATTCCGGTCTTAATTTCCTGTTCGCTAAATCCGGCAATGAGAGCTCCTGCTGCGGCAGCCACCGCATTTTCGATGTTGACCTTTCCTGGTATTCCCGGATGAATATCAGAAATAATTCCGCCCGGATATTCCAAATCAAAGCATGCATTGGCATTTTGATATCGGATGTTTATCGCTCTGAAATCTAGTGATTCATCTCGAATACCATATGTAAAAATTTGATAATGATCTTGCTTTTTAATTTTTCTCAGTACGGGTTTTTTTACAATAAGAGTTCCGCGTTCTTTGATTTTCGATGCGAACTGTGTAAATGCAAGACATAACGAATGATAATCCCCATAAATATCAAGATGGTCGGCATCGATGGATGTAATTATCGCAATCTCAGGACTTAATTGCAGGAATGAACGGTCGTATTCATCGGCTTCTGTCACCAGCCATTTACTTGTGGGATGAATTAATAGATTGGATTGATAATTTTTTGAAATTCCACCTAAAAATGCTGAACAACCCATTTTCCCATGATGCATAATATGCGCTGCCATGGTTGAAGTGGTTGTTTTTCCATGGGTTCCGGCAAATGCCAGTGTGCGATAGTTTTCACTAAGAATGCCAAGTATTTCGGCTCGTTTTAATAGGGGCAAATTTTGACGTTCTGCAGCAGCATAGGCCGGGTGCGACATGGGGACCGCTGGTGTATAAATAACTAAATCGGTCGCTTTCGAGATATACGTACCAATTTCATCAAAATGAACCAATATACCTTCCGCCTCCAATTCGAATGTAAGAAGGGTAGGGGTACGGTCATATCCGGATACCACGCATCCGATGCTATGAAAATAGCGTGCGAGAGCACTCATTCCAATGCCGCCAATCCCGATGAAGTAAACGGTTTTAATCGTTGATATGTCTATGCTTTTATTCATCAGGCTTTGTCATTTTTTACAATCTGCAGAATATTGTGTGCTATGCACATATCCGCATCATTAATTGCCATAGCTTTAATTGCTTTTGACAGAGAAGTCGCTTTTTCGGAATTGTGGAGGATGGTCTCAACGGCAGACATTAAATCTTTAACATTTTTATCTGCAATCACTACGGCTGCATTTCGTGTTTCAAGTGCCTTAGCATTTGCGGTTTGATGATCGCCGGCAGCTGCAGGAAATGGTACAAAAATCACTGGTTTGCCCGCAAGACAAAGTTCAGCTATTGCCAGGGCTCCTGCCCGTGAAATAACCAAATCAGCCGCCGCATAAGCCATATTCATATTTTTAATGAAGTCTCTTACCCTCACTTGTTCATATTGTATTTCCTGAACTTCAAATAATGCCTTGGAATAGAATGTTTTTCCGGTTTGCCAGATGAGTTGAACCTTTTCGTTTTTTAATTGGGGTAGCATTTCTACCAATGCTTCATTGATACTTTTTGCCCCCTGACTACCACCCACTACCAAAATCACTGGCAAGTCATTCTGCAGATCAAAAAACATTCTGGCTTCTTCTTTTGTGACTTTGGATCTCGATATTTCGGAGCGGACAGGATTTCCACAAAGTTTGATTTTATCGGCAGGAAAAAACTTTTCCATGCCTTCATAAGCAGTATAAATTTCTGTAGCCTTGTTGGCCAATATTCGGTTGGTAATCCCCGGAAATGAGTTTTGTTCCTGAATAACTACAGGAACCCGAGCTTGTATAGCTGCCTTTAATGCAGGACCACTGGCATAACCACCCGTTCCAATAACGATTTGAGGTTTGAATTGTCGAATAATCTGCCTAGCTTTAATCATACTGACCAAAAGTTTAAGAGGAAACCAGATATTGGCAAGAATCTGGCGGCGTTGCCAACCACTAATCCAAAGACCTTTGATGGGATAACCAGCATCCGGAACCTTCTTCGTTTCCATTTTCCCTTTGGCTCCAATAAACAGGATTTCAGAATCGGGATGCAATTTGCGTAATGCATTAGCAATTGCAATCGCCGGAAAAATATGACCTCCGGTTCCTCCTCCGCTTATGATGATTTTTATCTTCATGCTTCCTGAGTTTGCTCTTCGTTGATAACTTCGGTAGCGGTTCCTTCTACTACTTGATTATAGGATTCTTCTGTTTCTGTATTTCTGCTGATACTTAAAAGCATTCCCACACTGATGGAGGTAAACCAAACGGAAGTACCTCCCATAGAAACCATAGGCAGGGTTTGACCAGTAACCGGTCCGAGCCCTACAGCCACAGCCATATTTAGCATCGCTTGAAAAACAAGGCCGAAAGTTATTCCTGTTGCCAGATAAACTCCGAAAGGGTGGTCGGCCTGAAGAGCGATACGAATGCCTCTGAATAACAGAGTCATGTAAAGCAGAATTAAGAAAGCTCCTCCTAAAAGACCATATTCTTCAATGATAATGGCGAATATAAAATCGGAATATGCCGAGGGCAGAAAATTCCGCTGCGTACTTTTCCCAGGTAATTTTCCAAAGAATCCCCCAGTGGCTATTGCTATTTTTGATTGTTCAGCCTGATAGTCGTTTTCTTTATCATTATCGGAGAAATTTTCGATGCGGCTTACCCAGGTTGCCGCACGGGGAATAAGATTAGGAGCATGTTTACCAATAAGCAGTAGCAGTAAAATCATGATTATACCAAGCACAGCTAAGCCACCAAGAAATTTCAACGGGACTCGCCCCACAAACATCATTACAAAACAGACCATAAAAATGAGAATGGCCGTTGAAAAGTTGGCCGGGACGATAAGCATACATACCAAACCGACCGGAATTAACAGGACAAGAAAGCCTTTCCTGAAGTCGTTTAATAGCGCTCGCTTCGTATAAAGCAAGCGGGCCATAAACGCAAAAAGTATCAACTTGGCCAGGTCGGAACTCTGAAAAGTAAGATTTATCCAGGGAATTAAAACCCAACGCTTTGCCTCATTCACTGACGAACCGCTGAGAAGTGTAAAAGCCAGAAGCGGGACTGCAATATACATTCCCAATAGAGAGGCTTTTGAAAAATATCTGTAAGGTATTTTATGAGTCAGGTACATTAACCCAAGACCCAGAATCAGAATCATTCCATGTTTTATCAGATAAAATTCGGTGTTACCTCCTTTTGATCCAAAAGCAAGAGAACTTGAGGCACTATAAACTGCCAGCAAACTGAAAACAGAGAGTAGTATTACTATACCCCAAATGACCCTGTCACCCCGTATTTTTCTGATGTCTTCCAATTTATAAACGTTTTACAGCGTGTTTAAATTTGTCACCCCTTTCTTCGTAATTCGCAAAAAGATCGAAACTGGCACAAGCAGGCGATAATAAGACAACATCACCCTTTTCCCCTAATCGATAAGCCAGGGCTACCGCTTCTTCAGCCGAAGTGGTTTCATATATTGTGTCTACCGAATCGGCAAAAGTTGAGCGCAGCTTCGAATTATCTACTCCCAGGCAAATCATGGCTTTTACTTTCAATTTTACTAATTCCAGTAATGGCGCATAATCATTTTCTTTATCCTTGCCACCAGCTATCCAAATAATAGTTTTCGTCATGCTTTCCAGTGCGAACCAAGTACTATTAACGTTGGTGGCTTTCGAGTCATTGATGAATTCGATTCCATGAACATTGGCAACGTATTCCAGACGGTGTTCAACATTCTGAAAATCTGATAAACTTTCCTTTATTTTAGGTTTTCTAACTTCCAGAATTCGGCTGGCTATGCCGGCTGCCATGGAATTGCATTGGTTATGCCTTCCCTGTAATGCTAAGTTTTCTAGTGTCATATTAAAAGGATCGTTATTGGTGTGAATGATGAGTTTTCCATCTTGTATAAATGCGCCGTTCCCTTCCAGTTTTTTGTAGGTACTGAAAGGAAAGCAGGCGGGTAATTTTTTTTGTTTTCCAAGGAGTTCGAGTGTTTTTGGGTCGTCGGCATTATATATAAAAGCATCGCCTTCACTCATATTTCGTAGTAGTCTGAATTTTGATTCAGCGTATTCGTCAAAATTTTTGTAGCGGTCGAGATGATCCGGTGTGATATTGGTTAAAATGGCAATGTTTGCCCTGAAACTGTACAGACGGTCGAGTTGAAAGCTGCTTATTTCCAGTACCCAGAAATCGTGATCATTCCCGGCGAGTTGCATAGCAAAGCTTTTACCAACGTTGCCACCCAATCCCGCATCCAATCCCGCATTTTTCAGAATATGATGGGTTAATAGGCTGGTCGTGGTTTTTCCGTTGGTGCCCGAAATACCTATCAACTTCGCTTTTGTGTATCGGCTGGCAAATTCGAGTTCGTCTATCACTGGAATCCTTGCCTTTTCTGCTTCCTGTACAATGAGCGTTTTGTCCGAAATTCCAGGACTTTTAATTATTTCGTCTGCGGATAATATTGTTGAAACCTTATGCCCGCCTTCTTCGTAAGCTATACCATATTTTTTAAGGATATCCCTGTAACGGGGCTTAATGTCCGAGGCATCTGATACGAACACGTCAAAGCCTTTGGACGCAGCAAGTATTGCCGCTCCCGTTCCGCTTTCGCCCGCACCCAGTATGGCCATCCTTTTAAGCATAATCTACCTTAGTTTTAAGGTTACCATGGTTATGACTGCCAGAAAAATTCCAATAATGAAAAAGCGCTGAACTATTTTTGGTTCTGCATAGCCTTTCAATTGAAAATGATGATGTAAGGGAGCCATGAGAAAGATCCTCCGCCCCACGCCAAAACGTTTCCGTGTATATTTAAACCAACTTACCTGGATCATTACCGAAAGATTTTCAGCCAGAAATATTCCACACAGGATTGGAATCAGGAGTTCTTTCCTGAGAATAATCGCCAATACAGCCAGTATTCCACCCAATGACAAACTACCCGTATCTCCCATGAAAACCTGTGCCGGATAGGTGTTATACCATAAAAATCCAATGGCAGCACCTATCAGCGCTGATATAAAAATGGTTAGTTCACCCGTGTTGGGTATGTACATAATGTTTAGGTAATCAGCAAAAATGATATTACCCGATACCCAGGCTAATAATCCAAGAGTGGTTGCTGCAATTGCGGAGGTCCCGGTGGCTAGTCCGTCAATCCCATCGGTGATATTTACCCCGTTCGATACGGCTGTAATGATTAGGATGACAAAGGGAATATATATTATCCATGCATATTTTGATGCGTTTTTACCTGCCCAGCCTATTAAAACGGCATAGTCAAATTCATTGTCCTTAAAAAATGGAATGGTTGTTTTAGTTGACTTCGTTGATTCGGTCGAGAATTTAACTTTAGCCCGTTCGTATGCCCTTTCACTTAAGATGTTTGTTTGTTCGATGTATGTTTTGGAGTCCGATTTTTCCTTAACTACTACATCAGGACTAAAAAAGAGTATACTTCCCACAATAAGTCCAAGGCTGACCTGACCTGTTATTTTTGTGCGACCGCGCAGCCCTTTTTTGTCGTTTTTAAAAACTTTAATATAGTCATCCAGAAATCCGATGAATCCCAACCAAAGGGTTGTAAAAATCATCAGTAAAACATAAATATTATTGAGTTGGGCAAATAAAATTGTTGGAATAAGTATACCAGCCAGAATAATAAGTCCACCCATGGTTGGCGTACCACGTTTTACCTGCTCACCGGGGAGGCCCAGATCTCGAATATTTTCTCCAATCTGTTTTTTATGGAGATACATTATAATGCGTTTTCCAAAAACCAGTGTTATTAGTAAAGAAACAAGTACAGCTGCTGACGCCCTGAATGAAATGTATTGGAATACACCCGCTCCGGGGAAGTCAAAAGTTTTGTCGAGATATCCAAATAAGTAATATAACATGGCTTAAATATTGATTCCTAGAGCTTCTGTTAATTCTGTTTTGTCATCAAAGGGATGTTTTATCCCTTGAATTTCCTGGTATTTTTCATGTCCTTTCCCAGCCACCAGGATAATATCACCGGGTTGAGCCAGCATACATGCGGTACGTATGGCTTCACGACGGTTTACTATACTGAGCACCCGGGTATTGGTAGTTCCTTTTAATCCTTCTTTCATATCCTGAATAATAGTTTCGGGATCTTCTGACCGTGGATTATCTGAAGTGAGTATTAGGACATCACTCTGATTAACAGCGATTTTTGCCATTTCCGAGCGCTTGGCTTTATCACGGTCGCCACCGGCACCTATCACAGCAATAATTCGTTCGCCCGCTTGACGTATACCCGTAATCGTTGATAAAACATTATCGAGGGCATCGGGTGTATGGGCATAATCTATAATACCTGTAATTCCGTTCGCATTACGTACATATTCAAACCGGCCTTCAGCAGATTCTAATTGACTCATTTGGCTAAGAATTTCGAATTGTTCAAAGCCTAATTCCATAGCTGCCCCATAAATTGCCAAAAGGTTACTGGCATTGAATTCGCCAACTAAGCGAAACCATGTTTCCTGACCACCAATCGTCATCAACAATCCTTCAAAATGATTTTCAAGAATCCGTGCATGATAATTGGCTAAAGTTTTAAGGGCATAGGTGCATTTACGGGCCTTTGTGTTTTGAAGCATTACCATACCGTTGCGGTCGTCGGTATTGGTCAGGGCAAATGCATCTTTTCCTAAGCTGTCGAAGAATTTTTTCTTTGCATGAAGGTATGCTGCAAAAGTTTTGTGATAATCGAGATGATCGTGAGTAAGATTGGTAAAAATGCCTCCACTAAACGTTAAACCAGCGATTCGATTCTGATCTATGGCATGAGAGCTCACTTCCATAAATGCAAATTCACAACCTGCTTCACACATATTGCTTAAAAGCCTATTGATGCTGACAGCATCGGGCGTTGTATGGGTTGCCTCAATTTTTATTTCAGCTACTTTGTTTTCTACGGTACTGAGAAGGCCGCAACGGAATCCCATTTGTGTAAACAGCCGGTATAGTAGCGTGGCAATGGTTGTCTTTCCATTGGTGCCTGTTACACCTATTAGCCGGAGTTTGTCTGAGGGATGATGATAATAAGCTGCGGCCATTTTCCCCAGAGTTAAGGATGCGTCTTCAACGAGGATATAATCTGTATTGCTATTTATTATTTCAGGCATAATTTCACAAACAATAGCAATAGCGCCTTTTTCAACAGCACCAGAAATGTATTGATGGCCATCGGCCTGACTTCCTCGAATAGCAACAAACAGGCAATCCTTTTCGATTTTTCGTGAATCAAATACCAGAGAAGAAATCATGTAATCCGTAAGTTTCGTACGGCTTTTGATTTCTAAATCCTTTAATAATATGTTTATCGAAATGCCTGTCATGACGATGTGCTTGATAGTTGAAGAAATATTTCTGAGCCAATATTAAAGGGTGAGCCGGCTTTTAGTGATTGGCTGCTAACTCTACCTTTTCCACTGAATTTTACTTTTAACCCGATATCCTCAAGGATGAAAATGGCATCCCTCGCGGTCATTCCACTGACGTCAGGGATAAATTTTTTACCAAGCAGCAATGGATTAAGGATAATGCCACCTTTACCTCGCCCGGGTTTTACCCAGTTTGATTTTGTATCTGTTGATTCAATGGGCAGGCTTAGGCTGGCACAAACCAGTGCCAAATCCATCATTGAAGATGGTGCCATATCAGGCCAGCGTTGCATGAGTATTTCGTTATTTACAAGACCAGCCGTTTGTTTTTTGTCTTTCAAACTGATGTGGGTCGCGTATACTTTATCTGCTATTTCTCTGAAGACCGGTGCGGCAACTCGCCCTCCATAAATCTCTCCTTCGGTCGGATTATTTACAACCACAATGCACGAAAACTCCGGATTATCGGCAGGAAAGTATCCTACGAAAGAGGCGTTATAGTCACTTTTATTATAACTGCCACCACGGGCAATCTGTGCTGTGCCTGTTTTTCCGGCGACAGAGTACGGACTGTTTTTGAAGACATTTTTTCCTGTGCCATTTTTTATAACACCCTCCAACATTTCCTTCGCCTTTAATAAGGTGTTTTGCGAACAAATGGCGGGATTAATAATTTCTGGTTCGATCGATAGTGCTGATTTTCCAGATTCCCGTATTTCTTTAACAAAATGTGGTTTAACCATCACTCCGTTATTTGCAATAGCATTATAGAACGTCAATGTTTGTATTGGGGTGATACGTAATTCGTAACCAATCGACATCCATGGAAGGCTGGTTGCTGACCATTCTTTATGATCCGGGTGTTTTATAAATGGTGCATTTTCGCCTTGAATTTCCAACCCCAGTTTTTTTCCCAACGACATATCATAGAGCCTTTTGGTGTAACGTTCTGGTTTGCTGTGAAAACAACGGCTTACAAATTTTGAAACACCAACATTGGATGATTCCTCAAATGCCTCTCTGAAAGTTATGTATTTGAGGTTGAGAGGGTGCGAATCTTTCATTTCATGTCCAGCCCATTTCACAGAACCATTTCCATAACTTACAGAGTCTTCGAGACTGGTATTTTCCTCTTCCAAAACGGAAATCATCGACGCCAGTTTAAACGTGCTACCTGGTTCTATACTTTCGGCCAAAGCATAATTGTATATTTCGTCGTACCTGCCTTCTTTATTCTTTTTTAAATTCGCGATGGCCATTATCTCACCGGTACTAACTTTCATCAATACCGCACAGCCTTGTTCAGCCTTATGATGAATCAGGTGGGTCATGAGAGCACTTTCAGCAACATCCTGCAGCCGTATGTCAATGGTACTTACTACATCTTTTCCATTCTGCGGTTCGATGCGGTCATTGTTGTTCAATGGAATCCATTCGCCACCCGAAATGCGTTGTAGCCACATTTTACCGGTAACTCCTTGCAGATATTTGTTGTAAGCTCCTTCGAGACCAACAAATAGATTTTCTGTTTCATTTTCGTAACCAATAGTTCTTCTTGCCAATAAACCATAAGGCATTCGTCTAACATATTTTTGGATAAGAATCAATCCTCCTTTATGTTGTCCCCTACGGAAAATTGGAAATTTTTCGAGTTTTTTAATGGCCGTATAATCCACATTACGCTTTAATAGCAAATATCTTTCGCCACTTTTTCTGGCTTTTTGAAGTATTGCTTTGTAATCAGCAGATGGTTTATCGCGGAATAGTTTTGAAAGGCAGAAAGCGAGACTATCAATGTTTTCTTTAAAATCGGATGAAGAAATGTTGGAGGATGCAACATCCATGCGTACGTCAAAAATGGGAACAGTTGTTGCCAGAAGACTTCCATCAGCAGCAAGGACATTTCCTCTCATCGCTTCAATGCTTCCGTATTTAACTGTTGTTTCTTCTGATAGTTTTTTATAAGATTCACCTTTTACAGTCTGTATAAAAATGGCCTTACCTAAAATGACAATACTTATAGCAAACAAGGCCCAGTAAAGGAGCCATAGTCGCCAAAGTATATCTTTTTTCAGGTCTTCCATTTTTTATTATTTTTCTGATGCAAATTCGTTTTTTGTAACAATGATTTTTTCAGGAGGGACTCTTGACTCCTGAATTCCACTACCCATTAATTTTCTTGCCAAACGCGATTGTTTAGTGCTATCCATGAATTGCGATTTGACGGTGATATATTCAAACCGGAGTTCTTTGATTTCCTTTTTTACACTGTTAATTTCCCGATGGGTTTTAACTGCGTTATAAGTCAGCCATATGTAGATTACCCCCAGGCCTGCAATAAAGAGGATGAAAGGGAGAAGTTTCCGTGAATTGGTGTTTATCAGTAAACTTCCATCCATTAGCTGTTTAAAAACACCTTTTTTCTTCTTTTTGCTATTGTTTGGTACTTGAGATTCCGGGGCGGAAGGATTTTCCTTTGGCATTGCCTGATTGTATTCGGTCATAATTCCCTCCTCTCCGCAACTCTGAGGTGTGCGCTTCGTGAGCGGGGATTATTTTCCATTTCTTCATCGGAAGCACTAATGGCCTTTCGGGTGATAAGTGTAAATGGAGTTAGTACATTACCAAAAAAATCTTTTTTAATATCGCCTTCCAGATTTCCGGAGCGTAGGAAGTTCTTTACCATGCGGTCTTCGAGCGAGTGATACGACATAATTACGAGCCTTCCACCTGGCTTAAGACATTCGATGGTTTGTTCAAGAAATTCGCCTAAAACACTCATTTCTTCATTTACTTCGATGCGAAGAGCCTGAAATACCTGAGCTAAAAATTTATTTTCCTGATGACGGGGAGCCAGTTTTTGGCATATTTCACGGAGATGGCCCGTTGTTAAAATGGGTTTCTGCTGACGCGCTTCAATAAGGTTAACAGCAAGGCGATGAGCATTGGATAGGTCAGCGTATTTACGAAACATAGACCGTAATCCATCCTCGTCGTACGAATTAACCACATCGGCGGCAGTTTGTACGCGACGTCTGTCCATCCGCATATCCAAAGGAGCATCGAAACGGGTAGAGAAGCCCTTAGATCCTTCATCGATCTGATAGGACGAAATGCCCAGATCAGCAAGAATACCATCTACCGGAAGGCATTCATACATGCGTAGGAAGTTTTTAAGATACCGGAAGTTTTGATGGACCAATTCCAATCGTTCATCTCCCGGATGATTTGCCAGTGCATCTTCATCCTGATCAAAAGCAATTAACCGACCTTTTCCCAAGCCACGCAGGATTTCAGCCGAATGGCCTCCGCCACCGAAGGTTGCATCAACATAAACGCCGCCTTCACGAACGTTTAAGGCGTTGATACTTTCGGTCAACATAACTGGGGTATGGTACATACGCCTGGTTTTTGAATTATTGATTATTAAGCGGTGGCATATTTCCCATAACTTTTACAGAAAGGGTTGCCATGTCGGTATCAGGGTTGTTCACTGTTTGCTCGTAAGCCTTCAGATCCCATATTTCGAATTTATTAATGGCCGAAGTAACGCGCACTTCCTTTTTTAATCCAGCGTATTCGGCTAAATCTTTAGAAATCAGCAGACGATGAGAGGCATCGAGCTCCAAAAAATTAGCACCAGCCAAAAACATTCGTATAAAAGCCTGATTTTCAGGAATGAATTGATTGATCTGACTAATGTTGTCCATCTCTTTTTTCCATTCCGATATCGGATACAATTCCAAACAGCGCGAATGTGTTCCTCTTCTGATTACAAATCCTTCATGCAATACACCTTCCAGCTGCTTTTTAAGCGCCACCGGAAACTGTAGACGATTCTTATCGTCGAGCTTACAAGGATGTGAACCAATGAAATACAGCATTTAGCTATTGTTTAAAACAAATGTACGGAATCATTCCCCACTTTGTTGCACAAAATTCCTTTTTTTTGCGCTTTTATCAACCATTGTTAATAACTTTTCCTGTTCAAGCTTTTAAATTACAATATTATTTTAACATAAGCATCAATAAATTAATATTTTATGATTATTGATGATCGAATAATGTTGGTGGAGTGTTGTGGGGAATTTAATATGATTGAAAACGATATGTTATAGAGCTTTATTTCTATTAACTTATTGTGGCCTAAAATGTCTAATTTTGTGGTGTTTCTCAATATTATGCTGATGACAAAAACCGACCCTGATAATGAAGATGTAATTGGAAAAAACTTTATCGATCTCGATAAGGTTATTAAAGAGAAAAACCCACGCTTGTACCGTCGGCTACCTCGTTTTGTCATCAGTTACCTCAAGAAGATTGCTCATCAGGAAGCCATAAATCAATTCCTTTACAAGCATCGCGAAAAGCAGGGTATCGCTTTTGTAGAAGCTATGCTGAATGAATTTGGTGTTATTGTTGAAACTTCCGGGTCATTATTAATTCCTGACGATCGACAGTTGATACTTGTTGCCAATCACCCATTGGGTGGTATTGACGGTCTGGCGCTGATAAGTGTAGCTGCTAAAGCCGGTCTTGATATTGTCTTTCCGGTGAATGATTTATTGATGAATGTCCCGAATGTTCGTTCTTTGTTTATTCCGGTTAATAAACATGGTCGTAATGCTCGTTTGGTCAGGGAATTAGACGAAAGTTTCTCGTCCCCAAAAACGATACTGTATTTTCCGGCTGGTTTATGTTCGCGTAAAGTTGATGGTAGAATTGTTGATTTGGAATGGAAGAAAACATTTGTAGTGAAAGCCCGCACATTTAAAAGAGATATAATTCCTGTTCATATTGAGGCCCGTAATTCTTCTTTTTTTTATAATCTTGCCAGAATCCGTAAAATTTTCGGTATTAAAACGAACATTGAAATGATGTTTCTTGTTGATGAGATGATGAAACAGAAGAATAAAACGATTCGGTTTACGTTTGGGAAACCAATTCCATGGAATGTTTTTGACAGCCGTTTTACTGATCGGCAATGGGCTTCCAGTCTACGCGATTTTGTTTATACTTTACCCAAAAATCCGAATCAAACTTTTAACGTATAATCTGTGATGCTGCAAGAAGTCATACCACCGGTAGATAGGGAGTTACTGGCAACAGAACTTACCGAGAATAAATTTCTGCGGAATACCAATTACGGCAGCCGTCAGATTTTTATAGTTACTCATCATGATTCTCCGAATATCATGAGAGAAATTGGCCGATTGCGTGAGGTCTCTTTCCGTGATGCAGGTGGAGGTACAGGAAACGCCATCGATATTGATGAATTTGATACCAATATTGTCCCCTTTAAACAATTAATTGTTTGGGATCCGCATGATGAAGAAATTGTTGGCGGATATCGCTACATCCAATTGAAGGATGTGGAGGTTGATGAAAATGATAATTTTTTATCTCCTACTGCCCATTTATTTAAATACTCCTCACGCTTTATTCGTGATTTTATGCCTGTTACGATTGAATTGGGCCGAAGTTTTATTCAGCCAGCCTATCAGGCATCATTTAACATTCGTAAGGGAATGTTTTCGCTGGATAATTTATGGGATGGACTTGGTGCCTTGGTCATCGAAAACCCCTCGGTCAAATATTTTTTTGGCAAAATGACGATGTATCCGCATTATAATAGTACGGCCCGCGACATTTTACTGCATTTCTTACGTAAATATTTCCCCGATCCGCAAAAGCTGGTTTATCCAAAATATCCTGTAATTCCTGAATTTTCATCCGAAGATGCTGATAGACTTTTCATCGGTTCTACATTTGAAGAAAATTATAAGATATTGAATCAGACCATTCGTGAACAAAAGGAAAATATTCCTCCTCTTGTGAATGCATACATGAACCTTTCTCCTACCATGCGGTTTTTTGGGACTTCCATTAATAGCGAATTTGGTGAAGTGGAAGAAACGGGTATACTTATCACCATTAGCGATGTATACGAAAAAAAGATGAAAAGACATCTTGCAACGTATATCAGCAAAATAAATTTGAGAAATTTTAAACTCCGCATCAGAATCCCACGAAATGAATCAAGTAAAGGAAGCTAAATATATTGGAAGTGTTGTCGATCAGTCTAAAGCGCCCAAACCCGATATGCCGGAACATGCCTTAATCGGCCGTTCGAATGTCGGTAAATCATCACTGATTAATATGCTATGCAGTAGGAAAACGCTGGCTAAAATTAGTGTAACCCCCGGTAAAACCCGTACAATTAATCATTTCCTTATTGATAATCAATGGTATTTGGCCGATTTACCCGGATATGGCTACGCAAAAATCTCTAAAACCGAACGTGAGAAGTGGGAAAAAATGATATGGAATTTCTTAAAAAGGAGACCAAATCTGGTCAATACCTTTATTTTAATTGATGTCAGATTGAAACCTCAAAAAATAGATATTGAGTTTATTAATAAGATGGGCGAACATGGATTGCCGTTTTCACTTGTGTTTACAAAAGTGGATAAGGTAGGAGCAGCGGCTGCCGATGCCAGCGTAGAGGTCTTTAAAAACGAACTCAGGCAGTATTGGGATCAACTGCCTGAGTATTTTATATCATCTTCAAAAAGTGGGCTGGGAAGAGAAGAAATTTTAGGTTGGATTTCTTCTACTAATGAGGAAGTGCGTCAGGACCCAGGTTTTCTAAGTTCGATTAACACCTGATTTTTAGTTACTTTCATTCCTTCTTCCACGTATATTTTTACTACAACACCATCATAAGGAGCAATAATTTTATTGACCATTTTCATGGCTTCCAGGGTGCACAGTATTTCACCTTCTTTAACAATTTTGCCTTCCTGGGTAGAAATCGTACGAATCGATCCTGGAATAAATGCAGTAAGCTTTGAAAGGTCACGCATTTCAAATTTCTTCTTCAAAACAAATTTGGGCGGTAGCGTTG
Source organism: Bacteroidales bacterium (assembly GCA_030656615.1). Classification (GTDB taxonomy): domain Bacteria; phylum Bacteroidota; class Bacteroidia; order Bacteroidales; family TTA-H9; genus JAUSOY01. The sequence continues at coordinate 113,294 of JAUSOY010000083.1, forward strand.
TTTTATAGGACGTATCATCAATAGTTATACTATCGTATTTAATTTCTTTATTTGCCATCGTTTGTGTCTTTAGTTTGAAAAAACAAGGCTACTAACAACATCAGAACGGAGGAATTCCGTGCTTTTTCCATGGGCTTTGATGAGGCTTGTTTTGCGATATTTCGAGAGCCTGAACCAGAAAATGTCTTGTTTCGGCAGGTTCGATAACGGCATCAACATAACCATAGGCAGCAGCTACATATGGATTGGCGAATTTTTCTTTATACTCCTCGATTTTTTGCTTGCGCATTTCATCAGGATTTTCCGCTTCAAGGATTTCTTTTCTAAAAATAATATTGGCGGCACCCTCAGGACCCATAACAGCTATTTCTGCAGTAGGCCATGCGAACACGAAGTCAGCACGAAGATGGTGAGAACACATTGCAATATAACCACCACCGTATGCTTTGCGAAGGATAACCGTAATTTTAGGAACGGTTGCTTCGGAATAAGCATAAAGAATTTTAGCACCATGCCTGATAACACCTGCATGTTCCTGATCAACTCCCGGTAAGTATCCGGGCAAATCAACCAAAGTTACCAGAGGGACACTGAATGCATCACAAAAACGGATAAACCTTGCGGCTTTGTCGCTGCTGTCTACATCAAGTACGCCAGCCAGTACCATAGGCTGGTTAGCCACAATGCCAACACTCTGACCAGAGATACGTGAGAATCCAACAACAATATTTGGCGCGAAAAGCTCCTGAACTTCCAGAAATTCCGAATCATCGGAAACGGCTTTAATTACGTCTCGTACATCGTAAGGTTCTGTTGGATCAGCCGGGATAATCTCATCGATTTTATACTGCCTTTTTGGGGCTTTCTTTGGAAATGGCTTGGCTTTGTTTTCATTATTCCAGGGAATGAAACTGACCAATTGTTTGATTTGATCAAAACATTGGTTTTCGCTTTCTGCATAAAAGTGGGCATTTCCGGTAATTTCTGCCTGAACACGTGCTCCACCAAGATCTTCCTTCGAAATTTCTTCACCCAGAACGGTCTTGATTACTTCAGGACCGGTGATGAACATTTGCGATATTTTATCTACTACAAATACAAAGTCGGTAAGAGCGGGTGAGTAAACGGCTCCTCCGGCACATGGGCCGAGAATAACGCTAATCTGAGGTATTACTCCGGAGGCCAGTGTATTGAGATAAAAAATGTTTCCATAACCTGCCAGTGCATTAACCCCTTCCTGAATACGGGCACCCCCTGAATCATTAATTCCAATAATGGGAACTTTCAGCTTCATTGCATGCTCCATGATCTTTGTGATCTTTTTAGCGTGAGCATATCCCAGAGAGCCACCGGCTACGGTAAAATCCTGAGCGTATATACATACATGATAGCCGTTGATGGTTCCTGTACCTGTGATAACTCCATCACCAGGCAGGAACTTTTTATCCATATCGAAGTCTTTGCCTGCGTGGGCAACAAACATGTCGTATTCGTGAAATGATTTGGGGTCGAGTAAGGCCAGGATACGTTCACGTGCGGTTAATTTTCCTTTTGCTTTCTGGCTTTCGATGGCCTTTTGGCCACCGCCCTGTGATGCTTGATGCATCCGCTTTTTAAGCTCGGTAATCTTTTGGCTTAGTAACATACCATATTAGTTAGTTTCAATTCCGGATTGATCCTCTCAGATCAACGCGGATCTTGGCAAAATTACTCCAATTTCATAAAAATGCAAGACAATGTATCTTTGTATGGGCTTATAAAAACTGTTAAAAAACCTTAATTCCACGAATATAGAAGAATTCAGATATTATTGTCTGCCAAAGAAGGGCGTTACCGAAAGTTTTCCGTTTAATGAAACTACTCTGGTATTTAAAGTGATGGGAAAGATGTTTGCGCATATAGATACGGCGGATACTTTTTGGATTAATATTAAATGTTTACCCGAGCGTGCAGTCGAATTGCGTGAAAAATATTCTTGCGTTACCCCTGGATACCATATGAATAAAATTCATTGGAATTCTGTATTAATTGATGGGAGTGTCTCTGAATCACTCTTAAAGGAATGGATAGACCATTCTTACGATCTGATTGTAGCGGGTCTGCCAAAAAAAATTCAATCAGAATTATTTTCATCCTGAGAACCGGGAAGATCATTGGCTTTCTTATTAAACATGCTTCCAATAAGAAATCCCATTATTGCTCCCCATAGAATGGTAAGCCATGGATTGGAGGTGATTGGACAACTTCCTCCTTTACATCCAATTTCACGATAATAAAAATAACCGGCAATTATTCCCGCAGAAACACCAATAATGCTGGGCAGGGTAAATTGTTTGCGAAGTTTAACAGCCCATTGTGGGCATACTGATTTTTTTTCTTCAGAACTCATAAAGTAATGTACTGTTTTAGCGATGTAATAATTTTTGAAGCAGGTTGAACTCCTGCGAACCGCCGCAGAATTACGCCATCACGATATACAATTAACATAGGAATACTAAAAACACCCTGCTTTTCGGCAATGGATTTGTTATCATCAATATCAACAACAGCCACCGTAAAATAATTGCCTGCCATATCTTCAACCTCATTCATGATGGGATCCATACTACGGCAGGGAGCGCACCAACTAGCAGTGAATTTTACAATTGTAAGGCCTTTGGAAATATGCTTTTCGAAATTTCTGAAATCCAGTTGTAGCATTGTCTATAATATTGGCACAAAGGTAGTAAAAATATATAGAAAACTGCATGTGTTTTCTCGTTGCAAATTAAGCAGGCATTTTCATACTTTTGTGTTTTAACCTCATTAAGATGATAATACAAACGATACAATCTCATATGCAAAAGGTTGAAATTGTTTCAGATTTAAAAGACTGTGAAAACGATTTCAGGCTTGCATCCGAAGAGCGTGCCATTGTATTGTGTGACAGTAATACTGCAAAGCATTGTCTCCCTCACGCGATTGATGCATTTCCTCAATTGAGTGCATATCCACTTCTTGTTATTCCTGCCGGAGAAGAGTCCAAGTCGTTTGATTCGGTTCAGTATATTTTAAAACATTTGTTGGCCGCCGGCGCTGGAAGAGAGAGCCTCCTTATTACTATTGGTGGTGGAATGATTACCGATTTGGGAGGATTCGCTGCTTCGATTTATAAACGCGGGCTTCGGTGTATTCATATTCCAACTTCTTTGCTTGCCATGGTAGATGCTTCGGTTGGCGGAAAAACCGGAATAGATTTTAATGGAATTAAAAATTCTGTTGGGTCTTTTTATTTTCCTGAAAAATCGATTATATGGACCGGCTTTCTAAATAGTTTGCCACAACGTCAGATAAGGTGCGGCCTTGCAGAAATGCTAAAACATAGTATTATAGCCGGTGGTGAAACATATGAATCTTTTCTGAATCAAAACCAAACCCTACTTTTAAGTACCGATGCTATTGCTGAATCTATCCGAATAAAAAATGAGTTTGTTCTTATTGACCCATATGATAAAGGACAACGAATGGCTTTGAATCTTGGGCACAGTATAGGTCATGCTTTGGAAGCATGGTCAAATGCTGGTGAAAAGAATCCCCTTTATCACGGTGAGTCGGTTGCAGCAGGACTTATTGCTGAGCTGTTTCTTTCCGTTCGAATGAAATCATTCCCTGAATATGAACTTGAGCGAATTACAAAATGGATTATCAACCACAATATTATTCCTAAGCTGCAAATTACGGAGGCCAATCAGCTAATACAATACGCCACCCACGATAAAAAGAATCGAAGAGGGAAAATTACTATGAGCTTGATGAGCAGCCCGGGTCACGTTGTTACAGGATGCAGTATTCATGAAGAGGAATTTCTGCAGGCCATCAGATATGTTGTTAAAATCCTTCAGTCCAATGATTGATGCAGTTATCAATTATTCCCCGGTACACTCCAGGGTACAGGTCAAATTGCCCTTATCAAAAAGCATTAGTAACAGAATGTTGATAATGAATTTTTTGAGTGGTAGGTCGGCGACAAAATTAAAGGTTTCTGAAGCCGACGATTCTCAAATTTTATTTTCCTGTATAGAAACTCTGGAAAAACCGGATGGATTGACCGTACTAAATGTAGGTGAAGCAGGAACAGCAGCGAGGTTTTTAACGGCTATGCTTTGCGTTACTCCTGGGATTCATTATATTACAGGTGGAAAGAGGATGCGTGAACGGCCGATAAACTCATTATTTAAAGCGCTGATAGATTTGGGTGCTGATATTCAGTTTGAGAAAAAGCAATTTTGTTTTCCGGCCCGGATAACAGGAAAGCGATTACAGGGCGGGGTTCTTGAAATGAGTGATATTACAAGTAGCCAGTTTGTAAGTGCCCTTTTAATGATAGCTCCGGTTTTAAAAAATGGCCTCGAATTGCACCTTAATGGGAAAATTGCTTCTGAGCCATATATTTTAATGACCCTCGAACTATTGCGGAGCCACGGTGGTTTATTCGATTATGCACCTCGTTGCATAAAAGTTTATGAGACTAAATTTAAAAAAAGTTCTGTAGTGATTGAATCGGATTGGAGTTCAGCGGCACCATTTTATAGTATCATGGCTCTTCGGTTATTGGATGAATTATTTCTTGAAAATCTCACTGGAAAAAGTATGCAGGGCGATAGTGTTCTGGCAGATATATTTACAAATCTGGGTGTAGAAACCACCGAACTTCCGGGAGGAATACTATTAAAACCATCGAGTCGGCGCTCTTCAAGGTTTGAATATGATTTTTCTGATTGCCCTGATTTGGCTCAGAGCGTCATTGTTACCGTAGCAGCCTTGGGTTCAAGTGGCTTTTTTACAGGCTTACACAGTTTGCCATTAAAAGAAACCGATCGTTTGCAGGCTATGCATAATGAATTGGAAAGGCTTGGAATAAGAAATTCGATTGGAGAGGATTTTTTAGAAATTGAAGCTTCAGAACCCATATGCCCGGAAACCCCGATTCAAACGTACCAGGATCATAGAATGGCAATGGCCTTTGCACCTTTAGCGGGTGTGTTTGGTTCGCTTAAAATGGTTCAACCAGATGTAGTGAGTAAATCCTTTCCAAAATTCTGGAAGCAAATCGAACGTTGTGGATTTTCTATGAATCATACTTCGGGCTAATCTTATTCTCATTAATTCATACATTTGTTGTCGAAAACAAACTCACTCATGACGGTAGATCTTTTTATCCCTTGCTTTGTCGACCAATTGTATGCGGAAACAGCTACGAATATGGTACAGATACTTCGTAATCTCCGGGTTGATGTTCATTATAATTCCTCCCAAACCTGTTGTGGTCAAATGGCCTACAATAGCGGATTTTTTGATGAGGCCAAGTCAATTGGAGAAAAGTTTATTCGCGATTTTCCCAACGATAGGCCTATTATTAGTCCATCGGCTTCGTGTACAGGTTTTATCAAAAATTTTTACCCCTCATTGTTTCATAACACGGCTTTGCATAACGAGGTAAAGGTGGTACGCCGCAATATGTTTGAGTTTACTGATTTTATTATCAATGTACTAAAGATAGAATCATTGGAAGCTACTTTTAATCATGTGGTTACTTATCATGATTCATGTGCATCATTACGGGAATATGGATTGAAAGATCAGCCACGACAGTTATTAAGGATGGTAAAAGGCCTTGAACTGCGCGAAATGCATGATCACGATGTATGTTGTGGCTTTGGCGGAACATTTGCCGTTAAACATGAGGCAATTTCGGTGGCCATGACGCAGCAAAAAGTTGAGAATGCTATTGAAACAGGTGCCGAATATATAGTATCTACCGATTCGTCGTGTCTTTTGAATATGCAGGCTTATATCGATAAACAAAATCTCTCAATAAAAACCATACATATTATTGATTTATTGGCAGTTGCTATGGTTTAAGCGGTTCTTTTTACTACAACCTTTTTCTTCCACCGGCCAGTTTTATAATAAGCATACGAGGCTATGGCTCCAAAAACCCAGGCTATTGGTATGCCCCACCAGATTCCGGGAACGCCCATCACTTTTGACAACCCAAAGGAAACAGGAATTCGTATTAACCATAGCGATAACAAGGTGATAAACATGGGGATTAATGTATCACCGGCACCACGCATCACGCCATTAAAGGTAAACATAGCCGAAAAGCTAATATAAAATGAACTGACAATGATGAGATATTCGGTTCCTATGGCTATTATATTTGAGTCCGGAGTGAAGGCACTCATGAGTGTATCACCGAAAAAATAAAAAATCAGTGAAACTACGATGGAGATGATTGAAGTCATTTTCAAAGTTTCCACCATGCCCTTTCTTACCCTTTCGGGCTTATTGGCACCCATGTTCTGACCTGTGAATGTGGACAGAGCTGCACCGAAATTCATGGCCGGTAAAAGGGCAAATGAATCGAGACGACCTGCGGCAGCAAAAGCAGCAACCACGTCGGTTCCAAATCCATTGATAATGCTGTACAAGGCAATCATACCCAGTGAGACAAATGTTTGTTGAAAGCCAGTTGGCAATCCTATATTCAGACATTTTTTAAATATTACGCGATCGAATATCATTTTTCGGATGCGTAAAGAAATTAGGCTATGTGTACGGTTGATATAAAACACCATACTAAAAAAAGCGCCCCCCTGGGCAATTACAGTTGCCGCTGCTACTCCTGTTATTCCCCATCCAAAGACCAGAACAAAAAGTAAATCAAGGGCAATATTTATGACTGTTGCAATGATTAAAAAATAAAGTGGTGTTTTTGAATCCCCTAAACCCCTGAGAATGGCTGTCATTCCATTAAATCCAAAAAACAGTACAGTACCCGATAAATAGACACGAAGGTATGTTGTTGCCAGTGGAAGTACATCTTCGGGCAGCCCGGTTAGTTCGAGAATCGATTTGCAAAATACGATACCGACAATACCCACGACTAGTGATGCAACAAATAAAAAGTTCCACATGGTGTCAATCGTGCGTTCCACTTTTTCCATGTCTTTAGCCCCGAAATACTGGCTTAAAACAATACTAAAACCAATTCCGATTCCGATAACGAAGCTAATAAGCACAAAAATGAGAGGAAAAGCTGCCCCAACAGCGGCCAGTGATTCTTTTCCGACGTATTGACCGATGATGATGCTATCGACTACATTATATAATTGCTGAAAAACATTTCCGATAAGCATCGGAATAGCAAACTTTAAAATCAGGGGTCCTTCTTTCCCAATAGTAAGGTCTTTCATACCAAATGGGATTAAGAATGGGTGAGTCTTAGAACCCTTTTAGAGTAATTAATGACAGCCTTATGCTTTAACATGAAATCGCTGCCAAGAATTCCGTCAATGGGGGGGAGATTTAAAGCCGAGTAAGTATGATTTACATTACTTAAGTCGAGTAAGAGCACCGGAAAGTTATTTATATGTAACTGACCGGCAGTGAATTCGCCCAGATTCAGGCTGTGATGTTCGTTGATATCGGCATTGATGCCAGCCGAGGGCTGTTCGTTGATGTATAAATCGTCGTCAGTAAAATCAGCAAAATCGCGAAAAAGGCTGATATCAAAGATTGTCCGTGATGCTCCGGTATCAATGATGAAATTTGCTGCTTTTCCATTTATATTCAATCGAACCATATGATGAAAAGAATCACCCATAAGTGCAAGAACCTGCATGGGATATTTCTTACTGCCAATTTTAATTTTTTGTTTTTTATAATGAATGATGGTATTCATGGCCTGCATCATATCACCTCCAAGAATCCCGTGAATCTCTTCTCTGAAAATCTCTTTGAATAATTCATTAACAGGAGATAAATCGACTAAAACGGCATGATAATCTTTAAAAATCGTTCCTCCAACTTCCAGACTCAGCATATCGAGTACTTTACTTTGGATGTCATTTCCAAGGCCTTTTGCTGCCAGACCAGAAACAATACTCTGCTCTCCCTTTAATACCCTTTTTATCCGAATGGGGTCGAATACCGTGTGAGATGCGCCCGTATCTATTACTAATCGAACAGGTAATTGGTTAATGAATGCATTGATTTGAATGTGAATGCCTTCGTTTTCGATGGGAATAAATTGTAACGGAAGGTATGATTTCATGGAGGTTTATTAATATATGAAGCTGCTTCCACCCAGGAATTCCCTCAGAATACTGGTTGGTGGAATCTCCCGTGAAGATATGGGGCTAAAGTAGCTCAAAAACTTAAGAAGTCGCGCGGCTTCGGCATATTCCGGCTGATTTTGCTGAACGACCCGTAAAATGGGTTCGGCATATGTTTTTAAAACTGCGAGCTCATAGAGCAGCGCCGAATTAAACATGATGTCCGCATTTTCCTGAAATGGGAAAATATACTTTTCTTCACCGCCACGAACACTATCCCAACGTTTCAAAGTGTCAAGAGCACTATAATTACGGAAGCGATAATCACGGACAATGCGGCGGATTAGGCGATTATCCGTGGATGGAATTGGATTGTGTGCATCGATCGAAATCTGTGTAAGGGCCGATACAAATACCTTGTACTTACAGTTTTCAGGAATCATGTTGGTAAGCTCAGGATTCAGACCATGTATTCCTTCAATAACCAGTATTTGATCGGCTTCAAGCGTCATGGTTTGATGATTGTACGCCCTTTTACCACTTGTAAAATCGAATTTGGGCACCTTTATCGTCTTTCCATCTATCAGCTCGAGAAGGTTCTGATTGAATAATGCGGTGTCAATGGCTTTAATCGTCTCGAAATCATACTCCCCGTTTTCATCCTTCGGTGTTAGTTCACGATCAACAAAATAATTATCAAGTGAAATTTGTACGGGCCTGATTCCTAGTACCATAAGCTGTATAGACAAGCGTTTGGAGAAGGTCGTTTTTCCGGAGGATGATGGCCCTGCTATCAGGATTATTTTTAAATTATCGCGTTGTTTGAAAATTCGATCGGCGATTCGTGCAATTTTTTTCTCGTGAAGTGCTTCTGAAATTTTAATAAGGTGGTTATCGCGAATTTCGGAAGAAGACTTATTCAAATCTCCGACATAAGGTACATTGAGGATATTTACCCACTTTTTATGCTCTCTGAAAACCTTAAAAAGCTTTGATTGATCGGGTGCTTCACTTATTATGTCTGGATTTAGTCTCTCAGGAACTCTTAAATTCAGACCATTATAATAATATTGAATATCGAATAGTTTTACAAATCCAGTCGAAGGAACCAAAAAACCATAAAAATAATTGATGAGGTCATTAACCCCATAAATGGAGGTATACATATCGGATCTGTTTTTGAAAAGATCCACTTTTTCCTTATGTCCATATTTTGCAAACATTTCTATGGCCTCACTGGTCAGAATTTCTTGACGTGTGAAAGGCAAATCCATTTCAACAATTTCGTACATCCGCTTTTTAAGAGACCTGACAATGATATCGTTTAAGGGTTCATCCAGATTGTCGATTTCACAAAAGGCACCTTTTGATATAGAGTGCTCTATCCTTAAATGGGCTTTTGGATATAAATCGTGTACGGCTTTGTATAGAATGAATGCCGCCGAACGCGTGTACATTCGGTATCCGATAGGATGGGTAATATCGATAAAATGTACCGTTTTGGGTTTGTATAAATCGAAATTTAATTCTCGTAATTTATTATTTACCAGAGCTCCCAGAATTGGATGGTGTAATTTGATTCCGAGTGCTGTGGCTATTTCGGCCAATGTAGTTCCCTTAGGAAATTCCTGACGGGTGTTCGTGTTGGTGCAAATAATTTCTATCATAAAATGATTTTTCTTTCAGCGAATAATTCTCTCAAATAATGGGCGGTATATCCGGCCCGGGAAGCAGCTACTTCTTCAGGGGTTCCTGTAGCAATTATATTGCCACCTTTTTCGCCTCCCTCGGGACCCAAATCTACAATATGATCGGCAACTTTAATAACTTCAAGATTATGTTCTATAACAAGAACGGTATTTCCTTTATTGGTAAGACGTTGCAAAACATCAAGCAAAACTTTAACATCTTCAAAATGAAGACCGGTAGTGGGCTCATCCAGAATATAAAGTGTTTTTCCGGTATCGCGTTTCGATAATTCAGCTGCCAGTTTTACCCTTTGGGCTTCTCCACCGGATAGCGTTGTAGATTGTTGCCCAAGGGTAATATATCCCAATCCAACTTCGTTCAGCATTTTGATTTTTTGCATGATTGAAGGGAAATTTTCAAAAAACAACAGACCCTGCTCTATAGTCATTTCGAGTACATCATTGATACTCTTGCCTTTGTAACGCACTTCCAGCGTTTCGCGGTTATAACGTTTGCCTCTGCAGGTTTCACATTGAACATACACATCCGGCAGAAAGTTCATCTCTATACTTTTCAATCCGGCGCCGCCACAATCTTCACAGCGCCCACCTTTAACATTGAACGAAAAGCGTCCGGGTTTATATCCTCTGATTTTTGATTCAGGAAGCAATGCGTATAAAGCACGGATTTCGTCAAATAATTTAGTATAAGTAGCTGGATTTGATCGCGGTGTCCGCCCGATAGGCGATTGGTCGATTTCGATGACTTTATCAATAAGCTTTAGTCCTTCAATGCTGTCGTAAGCCAGCGGTTTTTTTTCTGATTTGTATATTGCCTGATTCAGAATGGGATATAGTGTTTCATTGATAAGGGTAGATTTACCGCTTCCCGAAACGCCTGTAATGCATATAAGCACGCCGAGAGGTATTTCCAGTGTTACGTTTTTAAGGTTGTTTCCACTGGCACCCTTTAAAATTAAGAGATCTCCATTGCCTTTACGTCGATTTGATGGAATGCTTATTTCGCGACTGCCATTAATGTATTGGCAGGTGAGTGTGTTGAACTGCCGTAATTGTGCAGGAGTTCCTTGTGCTACAATTTTCCCGCCATGTACTCCGGCTCCCGGACCAATATCCAGAACATAATCAGCCGCTAAAATCATGTCTTTATCGTGTTCGACTACAATAACCGAATTTCCTAAATCGCGTAAATCCTGAAGGGCTTTGATCAACCTCATATTATCACGTTGATGAAGGCCGATGCTTGGTTCATCCAGAATGTATAAAACACCCACCAATTGTGAACCTATTTGTGTGGCCAATCGTATGCGTTGACTTTCTCCGCCGGAAAGGCTTTTTGCAGGACGTCCGATGGTTAAATATCCCAGTCCTACTTCAAGCAAAAAAGATAAGCGGGTTTTTATTTCGCGAAGTATTTCAAAAGCAACATGTTTTTGCTTTTCATCCATTAGGTCGGGGACTTCATCAACCCATTTGGCAAGCTTCTCAAGATCAAATTCAGAAAGTTGAGCGATGTTTTTTCCTCCAATGCGAAATTGCAGGGCCTCCCGTTTTAAACGGCTGCCTCCGCATTGAGGACATTGAATTTTATTCATGAAACCGCTGGCCCATTTCTTTATACTGGCCGAGCTGTTTTCGTCGCCCTGAGTAACAATAAAATTGACGATGCCTTCAAAATTGAGAGTGTATGTGCTTACTATACCGTTGTATTCCTTGCGTATTTTGAAATTATCGTTGCTACCATAAAGAATCGTATCAATGGCTTCTTCGGGAATATCAGAAATGGGCGTGTCGAGTGTGAACTCATATCGAATGGCAATTCCTTCCAACTGATTAAATATCCAGTTATTTTTATACTCACCCACCGGGCTGATTCCTCCTTTACGAATGCTTTTTGAAGGATCGGGAAATATTTTTAGAAGGTCGATTTCTGAAATTTGCCCCAGTCCGTTACATTTTTGACAGGCCCCATAAGGCGAATTGAACGAAAAGGAATTGGGTTCCGGCTCATCATAAGCGATTCCTGTAGTCGGGCACATGAGATTGCGTGAAAGAAAACGTAATTGGCCGCTATCTTCATCAAGAATCATTAATATCCCTTTTCCGTATCGTAAAGCGGTTTGAACCGATTGTTTTATTCGCGCTTCCGATTTCTCGCTCACTTTAATTCTATCGATCATCAATTCAATGTCATGAATTTTATAGCGATCGGTTTGTGTCCCGGCTTCAAGATTTACGATTTCACCATCAATTCGTACTTTGGTAAAACCCTGTTTGCGGTATTGTTCAAAAAGTTCGCGATAATGACCTTTTCGGCCCTTGATAAGTGGAGCCAGTATCATCAAACGACGCTCATTATGGTCGGTGTGGATTAATTCCAGAATTTTTTGTTCCGAAAAACGCACCATTTTTTCTCCCGTATTATACGAATGAGCTTCTCCTACACGGGCATACAGAAGCCGTATGAAATCGTATACTTCGGTAATGGTTCCTACCGTAGAACGTGGATTATTATTAGTCGATTTTTGTTCGATGGCTATTACAGGACTTAATCCTGTGATTTTATCCACATCCGGACGTTCCAGGTTTCCAATAAATTGACGGGCATATGCGCTGAAAGTTTCCATATATCTCCGCTGGCCTTCGGCATAAATGGTGTCAAAAGCCAGACTGGATTTTCCGGAACCACTCAGTCCTGTAATAACAACTAACTGATTACGTGGAATGACAACATCGATATTTCTAAGGTTATGCACCCGCACACCAGAAACCGTTAAAAAGCGGCTGTCGTTCGCGGGGTCATTGGTAATGATTCCGGGCTTTAATTCATCTCTCATAGTGCAGGAAAGCCTTATGGGGTTGTGTTTCCGTTAACGCTTTCCCTGATAATTGCATCATAATCGGAGAAATTTCCAGTTGGAATTTTAAGCGTATAAATTCTTCCTGTTGACAAAATAGTGTCTGAAATCCAAGGATTAACTTCCCGGAGTAAACGGTATGAAATTCCATGTTTTTGAGAAAGTGTGACAAGACTGCCACCCGCAAAATCAATATTTTTAGTTTTTATCACCGGATACATCTGATCTTTACGGATTTTATAACCGTATTTTTCCGGATTTTCGAAAACAATTTTCATGGCTAAAATGCGGAAAAGGTAGCGCGATGTTTCTGCATTCATGAACATCTCGTAATAATTATCCGTTTTCTGACTTTTAACGATGCGATCCATACGCGTGGTACCACCATTAAATGAGGCAGCGGTCAATGTCCATGAATTATATCGCATATATGCTTTTTTAAAATATTTACTGGCGGCCTGCGTCGATTTTTCCGGATCATAGCGTTCGTCGATTTGTTCGCTCACTTCCAGCTGATATTCCTTGGCCGTTTCTTTTAAAAACTGCCAGTATCCAGCAGCACCGGCAGGTGATACCTGATGAAGGAATCCGCTTTCTACCAGTACTATATATTTAAAGTCATCAGGGATACCATTCTTTTTTAAAATGGGTTCAATCATCGAAAAATAACGATGAGCTCTTTTAAACAATAAGATGGATTGCGACTGCCAGTATGTATTAATCGTTAATTCCCGATCAAGGGCCTCGCGGACGTAAAACAGATTCAAAGGAACAGATTCTCCGGCGAAATCGATTTTCCGGGGAAGGGGAACAGAAATAGAATTTTCGCCCTGACTTTCAAAAAAACTATCATCAATATTTACGTCACTTTTACTTATTGTGGTGTGGATGAATAGAGCAGCAATCGTAAAAGCCGAAAAAAGAATAATGATAGGGATATGGAGATTTCTTTTATGCATAATCCTGATTTTGATTAAATAAAAACGGCTGCAAAGTTAAGTATTTACAGCCGGATAAATATTTTAGAGATGAGAGTTTTTATAAAAACGGACTCACAAAATCATTGAATAAGGGTGATATTTTGTCTTTGTCACTTAAAATCGGATGATTGTTGTTCCAGTTTATATTCAATTCAGAATCGTTCCATCGTATACTTCCTTCCGATTCTTTATTATACACATTCGTGCATTTGTAAAAAAACACCGTTTCGTCTTCCAGGGTCAAGAAACCATGAGCCATACCTTCAGGAATCCAGTACATGAATTTATTGGATTCGCTTAAAACAATGGATGCCCACCTTCCGTACGTTTTACTGCTTTTGCGTAAATCGACGGCAACATCTAAAACGGCTCCCTTCATCACCCTCACTAGTTTCCCCTGAGCAAAAGGCGGTTTCTGAAAATGCAATCCCCTGAGTACATTTTTCTGACTTTTAGATTCATTATCCTGTACGAAATGTACATCAACCCCTGCATTGATGAATTTATCCTGATTAAAAGATTCGAAAAAATATCCGCGTTCATCTTCAAAAACCTGAGGTTTTATAATTAATAGGCCGGGTATTTCAGTTTCTATAATTTCCATGCATTCCAAATTTGGAGTCAAAAATATGAATAATTACGGAGGCTATTGGAGACTTAGCGTTAAAAATCGAAATAAGAATCGCTATTTTTAAACGTAGCTGACTATGAAGAAATCATTATGATTCTTTTTCAAACAGGCAATGCATTGGAAAAGCAAGGCTTACTTTTTACGTCTCTTAATAATGGCTATTATCAGTCCTGTAAATGTTAAAATACATCCCAGCCAAATCAGATTGATATATGGATTGATAACTGCTTTAACAACGATGTAATCAACCTTTTCTTCAAAAACCGAAATGAAAATATTCCCGGGAGTGTCGCTGATTTTTTCAAATCGAACACGGTATTTTTTATCGGCCATTTGCCCATCAATTTGGGTAACTTCCCTGTTTAGAACTTTATAGGTTGGTTTACAATAATATGTAAGCCCAACATTTCGATCGACCAGTTGAAAATGGGATACGATGGAAATATTATCGGGGTCTGGCTGACTATTCGATGATTCAAGTGATATGCTATCAAAAATAAGGTAACTCATTCTTACTGGAATCGTATCACCTTTAGATATCTCTGCATTTTCAATGAGGGGTGTTGACGTAGAAGAAGCATCAGCATAGCTTATGAATGTATAGATATCTCTCAGAAAAAGGCGTTTAGTAGAAGGATTATAAACATATCCCATTCGTTCGTTACGATTTACACTGGGCGTTACTTCAAATTCTTTTTTATAGCCTGAATTGTTTTTATTAAAGAATTCGAGTGTATAAAAACTTTCTCTTCCCTTGGTTTCTTTGCTCGAGTATGCAACGAAATAACTCCCCATAGCAACTGTGTCATTCAGGATTAAAACCTGATTTTCTGAATTTGCTTTGCGGTTGCCCAAATTCATACCAGAAGTATTTTTCGATATAGTGGTTGAATTACTAAAGGTAATGATGGTGCCTGTTATAAAAATTGCAAAGCCAAGATGGGTGAGCATACCCGCCGGATTAACGAATTTTTTTAGCATCGAAATCATTAAATCTACAGATACAACAGCAGCAAAAACACTGGCGAATACAAAGATTGAATAGTAAAAGCCTTTACTCAAAATGCTGAATGACAATATAATGGTTATAACAAGAGCAATAATAGCTGCAATACTTATCCTCTTACTAAACACTCTTAAATCATTCGATTTATACCAAAGGTAAGATGCTGCACCAATAAATATTAATACAAGGAAAGTAAAAGGAAGTTGCCATTTATTATAAAATGCCACAACATTTAAAGGAGGTGCAAAATTGCTGCCAAAGATTCCGTTCCATACAGGAATAGAGGTTACAAATATAATTTGGAAGGCTGAAAGTACGAGAATAAGTGCGCCGGCAAACATCCAGAATTCTCTCGTCCACGTATTTTCTGTGAAATTGGATTTTAGATGACGATAATTTTTGATAATTAAAATGGCAGGTATCAGGAAAAATGTAGCCAGAATAATGTAAAGCTGAAGTATCATTCCGTTGGCCCCAAAGGAATGGGCACTGGTTTCACCGAGTACGCCACTGCGGGTAAGGTATGTAGCATAAATTACCAAGAAATAGGCAAGGGGTGTGAAAATGACAGAAAAAAGGAGAGCATTTTTTTGTTTTCGGGCAATAAGCATGAAATGCAGGGCTGCAACAATAATCAACCAAGGCACCAAAGATGCATTTTCTACAGGATCCCAGGCCCAGAATCCACCAAATGTAAGCGAAACATATGCCCATAAGCCACCTAAAATGATGCCAACACCTAATGCTAAAACAGCAAAGGATGTCCATGGAAGGGCGGGTTTTATCCATTCAGAATATTTTTTGGACCATAATCCGGCAACGGCAAAACAAAAGGGCACCAATACCGATGCATATCCCAGAAAAAGAGCAGGGGGGTGGGTAACCATCCAGTAATTTTCGAGCAATGGATTCAGACCATTGCCATCAACAAGTTGGGAAACATAATCAGCATTTTCGAAAATACTGTCTTTAACGGTATCGACGGTTTCGCGTAATAATAGAAATGGGCTTTGACCGATTTTAATAAACCCGAGATTCAATCCCAAGATGGTACTTGTGAGTAATGCCTGAGCCACTGAATATATTGCCATGACATGTCTTTCCCATTCTCTGGCTGTAAAAAGAAGAACCAGTCCAATAAAAGATTGAAGCATTGTCCATATAAGAAATGAACCTTCCTGACCAGCCCAAAAAGACGAGATTATATATTGTAAGGGCAAATCTCGGGATGAATATTGCCATACATACTGGTATTCAAAATAATGATAATAAAGCATATGTAACATCACGGCAGCTGCGCCAGCCAGAGATGCTGTATGGACTATAAATAATAATCGAGCTGTTTTTTTTAGACTTTTACGCTTTGACTCATCTTGCGTTTTCACACTCTGATAGTATAAGATAAATGCAAGAATGGCGGCAAAGAATGCTGCATAAATAAAAATACGCCCAAGTAAACCGGCGAGTAAGTGTTCTCCTACGTATTGAATTTCCATGAAAATTTAGCATTTAGTTCACCGCAAAGATATAGATAATACCATACCAAAATGCCTATTCTACGCTTTTCGCTTTCAATCGCAACTGCGCAATAAACGAAATAAAATCCGCTGAGGTCGGAATAAAATCCGTTACCAGCGTATTTGTAACCCGACAAAAACGACTCATTAAATAAATCAGACTAGCAAGGTAAGATACGGATGTACACGAGGCGGCGGCTGGTAATCCAAATTTGGGTATAAAATAAATACCTGTTATAGCGATAAAAACTACCCCTATGGCCGAACCTACAGTATTATAAAAAGGCTTGCCACTTCCCGAAAAGTAATGACTAAAAACCATGCCCGTGGCAATAGCGAGGATTCCAGGGGATAAAAGTATCAGTGATAAACGAACCCCTGTAAAACTCGCTCCAAAAACCCAGATTAGCGAACTTTCAGGAATTAGAAGTAATAGTCCAATTCCCAAAATGGTAAATAAAAGGCTGGCTTTGAAAAAGATAATTGTTATGCGTCTGTTTATCTCCATATCGGTTTGATTTGAGATGCTGGAATATTGGATTAGGGCAATACTTTTGCCAATGAGCCAAAGCCCTTCTGAGAGTTTTACCCCAACATCAAAACGACCCAAACTGGCCATTCCCCAACTGGCCTTCAGTAGATAATAACTAAGCCGATAGTTTAATGTCTGAAACAAGCTTGCCAATTGGATGGAGCCTCCAAATTTCACTAAGTCGCGCAAACAGGATTTTAATTCAATGAATTTACCGAACGATAAATATTGAAGAGTGGTAAAAATACTGCTTAAAAACCCCAGTCCATATGAAATGTATAATGTATTTACAAAGGCATTTACGGTGGAGTTTTTTAAAATGAAAAAGCTGATGAACAGACTGATGGGTAAACTAATCGATTGAATTAAAGTGCTGATATTAAATAAAGTAATGCGCTCGTGTCCTAAAAGAAACATTTGCTGGGTAGAGGTGGTAATTAACAAAAGGCTTAAAAGAGCAGTATGTATAATGAATGCTTCTGGCAGCATTCCTAGTAGACTTAAAATCAGTGTACCAATGGATGTTGTTAGAAATCCCCAAATCAATGAAATGCTGTAAAGAGTGAAGTTATCTCTTTTAGAAGCCAGATAAACGAGGCTACTTCCACCAAAAAAGCCACTTAGGCCATGTAAAATGGCGATGCCAATAATTAATAAACCAATTTCGCCAACACCATCAGCACCAAGTTGTCTAGCGTTCAGGATTAATACTGCAAAACCCGCAATAGCGGATAATAACCTTGTAAAGGCTGTACCTAGTATCTTTTTTAACATCAAAGTCGTTTATGCAAATGTATCAATTATTCAGGATTTGGCGCATTTTGTTCAGAATAGGATTGGTCGTCTAGTATTTGGAAATTATATTTGTTATATATATCATAAAACAAAGAAAAACAGACAAATACGATTTTGGCCTTAAAGTTGTTATATTGATAAAAGCACATAAATTACCGAATTGTGAAAAAATTATTTATACTACCAGTACTCTTTGCTTTCATCCTCGTTTCTTGCGATAGATATGATAGCAACGATTTGAAAACCACAAGTTTTTCAATGAATATCAATTCGGATGAATTAACACAAAGACTTACGTATCCGAATGTTCCCATTCATCTTACGTCACAAAAATCAACTCAAACTTCAAGTTTCGTTCTGGTAGGCGAAGCTGATTCACCCATGCTTAATGGTGAAAAGTTGAGTGCTTCCAGTGTAATTTTTGGTGCTAACAATCGGGTTTATGTTACTTATCACCATCGTGGCGAGCCTTTTGGCGGAGCTATCGTGGCTTTTAATGTGGTTAATCCATCGCAACCTGTGATTACATCACAAATTATCTTTAATGATATAGACATTAATATTGTATCGTTTAAAAACCAAAACGATAATAAAATATATCTCGGTGGTGCTTCTGCTACGAATGGTGCTGTTGTTATTCCAGTGAATCTTAATGGTGGCACAGGAGATCTTAATACCAATCAGAACCTTCAGATTGCTCCGGTTGGTGGTTCTCCTTCCGTTAATGGAATAGTACATGTTGGTAATCGTTTAATCGTAAGTGCTGGTTATACTTCTGGTGGATTATGGTCAATCAATCAGGGAAGTATGCAAATTATGGCCCAGACCTATTTTGATGGCTCTAAATCAGTAGCCACCAATGGACTGAGTGGAAGCTCAAATCGTTTTATGTCATTAAAAGGTGGTAGTATGGACAATGCTATCCTGTACGTATACAAGGGCGGAAACAATCCAAATTTTAATACAGGTTGGCAGTTCAATCTCGGAGTTCCTGCTATTCATCAGAATGTGGAACCCAACTACGAACAGTGGGGCAAGATGTATATGTTTATTAAACCCAATACAACAACTTGTTACGTTCCTTTGGGAATGAATGGAATGAAGGCGATTAATTTTTCTCAGGGCAATGGACAACTTGTATATCAATCGCCGGCCGGCATGCTTACTACTGGTAACTGCAACGCTGTAGGTGCTGATAATGATTATGTATACATGGCCAATGGTTCAGATGGAGTATGTTTTGCAACAGTTCCCACTACTGGCACAACCTTAAATATATTCGGTGTTTGGGATAATACCCAATACCCTGGTTCTGTAAATTTTATTGCAAGTAATAATACACACATTTTTGTCGCCAAGGGGAAGGAGGGCGGTTTAAAAATTCTTCTAAAAGTGAATTAAGTGAGATTCAATTTAACTGTTAAGCAATAAAAGAGGCCGGTTTTCCGGCCTCTTTTATTTTTATTCAACAGCTAACTCCTTTGATTTATAAACCTTATCGCCCATGTTTCTTACAGTCAAAGGAAACCACATCCTCAAAATGATGCCAGGTGTGTATTCCGTCTTTATATTCGTTGTGTAAGTCAGCTCCAATATAATCCTCTGTTTCTTCTTCAAACGAATGTACACTCAATTTATTGACTCGGTTTATACTGATGCGGTGTCCGGAATATTTGCTGCAATCCTGCGTGGGGCGAAATAAATTCCCATTCATAGAAAACAAGGCACCTGCTGGACGCGACGAACGAACATCCGTCTTTACAGGATTTAATAAATGTGGTTGGTATGGGCCCTCAGGAGTATCGGAATACCATATGTGTAAAACAGACGTTGAATGTTGCTTCTCAGTAAAAAATAACCACCATTTACCGTCGTGATATTGTATAACCGGATCTACGGCAGCAATTCCCTCCAGAATTGTACAATGGAAATCAAAACACTCCATTTCAGGATTAAAACGATATAACCGGATAATGTTTTCGGTGCTGCTTTCCGGACAGCAATATACGCTTCCCTGATGCTTAAACGTAAATGGGAAAGCCAGATGCCCCTTTTCTTCAATCGCAACTGTTGCATCCCCAATCATATCAAGGTTCTGATCGAATTTCTGCATCATAATTTTTCCCTTAGGGTGGTGGTAATCATATTGCTCAAAGAGAACATAATATTGATCTAAAATCTTAAAAACAAATGCATCAGCCTTGTATTCTGAAGTTCCTCCTTCCGGCAACCAATTGATTTCTTTTCTGTTAATAAACCGGACTCCTGAAATCCACATCTCTCTCCGGAAAAGGCAACGGTAATGATAATCAATACGGTTGTACAAAAGTAATAATATGAAGTACAGCAATTGTCGATTATTGGGGATCCTTTTAAGATTGCCTTTTTTGTAAGGCATTTGTTGGCTAATTTCCTGATCATTCGTGATTTTTCGGCAAACCTGAGCAGGCCATAGGGCGCTTTGGAAATAAGCCTCGTCCAGATTGTTTTTCCACGAATGGTGTATTACAGGAAACCAAGCCTGCCAAAGAATTTCACCTTGATCGACTGAATTATTGAGGCGCTGAAGTACTGCTCCGTTCACGATATCGCCATGATATATTTCCCAGAAATTGGATGGAACGCCACGATATACCGAAGGATCATCATGATGAAATGACCACACTCCCCATGGGCAGCAATCAAGAATTCTTCCGCGGATAATACTGAATCCGAACCTCAGCAAGAAATCAGGCTTACACTGTTGAATTTGAACGATGGTTGTATCCGTAAAATAATCTGCTATCCCTTCACGATAAATTTGAGCATAAATGAGAGGTACATCCTTTAATAGTCCCTTTAAATCTTTTACTTGTTTAGATTCTGGCTGGAAGAAAATTCGGGTATATATTCTAAAAAACAGTGTGCTGAATGGCAGAAGCGGGAAGCGATGCGTTTTTTCTTCTTTCTTTATGTCTGGCATGATAAGGACACAAATGCGATGATTTTCGGCCAAAAGCTTCTCTATTGCCATCGCTTGCCATTGCTGAAAATGGTAGGAATTGCATAAAATTCCGAATGAAAGTCCGGTTTTTGTATTCATCGAATAAGTGTATTGTATATTCTGACAAATTCCTGACCAACACTTTCATAGCTGAATTCTTTCAATGCGTATTTCCGTATGCTTGCCCTGTCAAAATCATGATGATGCGAACACATATATAATAGTGTATGGATCAGGGCATCTTCATCGCCTGGTTTTACCAGCCTGCCACGGGTGTCATCAACATGTTCCGGGATACCACCAACCGAGGTGGCAATTACCGGCATTCCTAAGGCCATGGCTTCACTGATGACCACAGGCATATTTTCGTAATTACTGAACATCACCATAAAATCCGCTTTTGCCATTTCGGTAATTAGTTCATTACCTTCGAGAAGACCTGTAAATACAATATCCTTATCAATCAATCCAAGATTCTGACTTAATGATTTCATGGCGGTGAAGTCTTCTCCATCGCCAATCATTATCATTTGGAACGGGATTTTTTTATTTTTTATTTTTTCAATAGCTCGTAGTAATCCACTGATATTTTTCGAACGGTCTTCAAAACAGGAAACGTGCACCATCACAGGAATTTTGTTTGTTCCAACTTCTGTTTTTCCAAAAAATGCGTCGAGTACAACGTTATTGACCCTTGTATAATTGGAATTATGTAAACCATGGGCCTGCATGGCCTTAGCCAGATTGTTGCTAACAGTCGTAAGTGCACCGGCTTGTCGGACAATAATTCGAGTGATTATTTTCCTGAGGAATCCTTTGTATGTACCAGTAATTTCAAGGTAACGCGACCAATGTTCGGTGATTATATATGGAATCCCAAAAATCATTTTAAGGAAGAGGGCGAAAACTCCCAGCCGGCTCAATACATTTACGTGGACTAGCGAAGGCCTGCCATGAAGATGTTTAATGTTTTGGAATCCTGTCCAGAGGTAATAGTAAAAACGGATTAATCGTAAAGCAGCTGAAATAAATGGAATATTGTTTGCGACGGGCGGGTAATAAATGCGGAATACAAAGACCCCGTCCACTTGTTCAATACTCGTTTCAGCCATGCGAATGTTTTCGGAAGATTGTGAGGGCATAACATACAAAAGGCTTACGGGCAAAAATCTGGCTACGGCAGCAGCATGACGGTGTATAAAAAGACCGGGCATGGGATCGTAGCGGTTGGGATACCAACGAGCAAGAAATAAGACATGTTGCAGGTTCATGGAATTAATTCTATTGCGAAAATAGCAAAAAGGAGACTTATGGGAATGTGAAAGTGGAAGGAAAAGAAAATTACCATGATTTTTTCGGTGATTTGCCGAAGGTAGTCCGAAAGCTTATTTTGTATTTGGAAGGCATGCTGGCAATGGATTACCAATCAAATCTATTGAAAATCAAAAAAAATGATAAAAGTTCTTGTTTTGTTAAATAAATTTATATCTTTGCACCCGCTTTTAAAAGAAGCTAACCCTCTTGAGAGGGGGCTGTTAATCAGCCAAAAGAAAGAAACCTGATAAAGCAGACAGATAGAGGTTTCAGGCGTAAATATCTCAGATTCAAATTGATGAATTACGCCCTGTGTCTATAACTCTAGAAACTGCTGTGTTTTTTTCAATCCCACCTCAAGTTCCGGTTCTCCTCCGGCGAAGCAGCAGGATACTTCTCAAAATTATTTTGAATCATATCTTGTTCGTATTGAATTAAGTTGTACTTTTGCAGTCCCTTTTTTTAAGGGGTGTAAAAACTTTAAAGAATAACAAAGAATCTGATATGCCTACGATTCAACAATTGGTCAGAAATGGACGTAACAAGCTGGTTGACAAGAGCAAGTCACCCGCCTTGGATTCATGTCCGCAGCGCAGAGGCGTTTGCACAAGGGTATATACCACTACCCCTAAAAAGCCAAACTCTGCTATGCGTAAAGTTGCCCGTGTACGTCTTACCAACGGCACCGAGGTAACGGCTTACATTCCTGGTGAAGGCCATAACCTACAGGAACACTCGATTGTAATGATCAGGGGTGGCAGGGTTAAAGATCTTCCCGGTGTAAGGTACCACATCATCCGCGGAGCCCTCGACACCGCAGGTGTTGAAGGACGTAACCAACGCAGGTCGAAGTACGGAACCAAGCGTCCCAAAGTTAAAGGCGGTGCAGCTGCTACTGCTAAAAAGAAATAATTAAAAATTATAAGCGCAGGTTACCATGAGGAAATCAAAGCCTAAAAAAAGAGTCATACTTCCCGACCCGAAGTTCAATGATACACTGGTTACAAAGTTTGTTAACAATCTGATGTACCAGGGAAAGAAAAACCTTGCTTATAAGGTTTTTTATGATGCCATTGAAACTGTTACTGAAAAGGCTGGTGAAGATGGATTGGAAATTTGGAAAAAAGCCCTTGCAAATGTTACGCCCGCGGTTGAAGTTCGCAGTCGTAGGATTGGTGGTGCCACATTCCAGATTCCTTCTGAAATTCGTCCCGGTCGCAAACAGTCGATTGGAATGAAGGCTCTCATCAATTACGCCCGCAAACGCCACGAAAAATCGATGGCAAACAAACTCGCTTCTGAAATTCTTGCAGCTGCCAAAGAAGAAGGTGCTGCTTTCAAGCGTAAAGAAGATACTCACCGGATGGCTGAAGCCAATAAGGCTTTCGCTCATTTCAGGTTCTAATTAATCATTCATCAGCGCCCATTGTAATTAAATGTTGGAGAAACTTATAAATATCAGGAATATTGGCATTATGGCTCATATCGATGCGGGTAAAACCACAACGACTGAGCGCATATTGTATTATACTGGTATCAATTATAAGATGGGCGAAGTTCATAATGGCAATGCTACTATGGACTGGATGATTCAAGAGCAGGAGAGGGGAATAACGATTACCTCTGCTGCCACGACCGTATACTGGACATATAATAGTACCCAGTACAAAATCAATATTATCGATACCCCCGGCCACGTTGACTTTACCGTGGAAGTGGAACGTTCGCTTCGTGTATTAGACGGAGCTATCGCCATTTTTTGTGGTGTGGGTGGTGTTGAACCTCAATCGGAGACTGTTTGGAAACAAGCTAATAAGTATCATGTACCCCGCATTTGTTATATTAACAAACTCGATCGTACTGGTGCTGATTTTTTTAATGTACTCAGCCAGATTCAAAGCAAGCTGGGTGCTAATCCTGTTCCCCTTCAACTTCCTATTGGCGAAGAAGAAAATTTTAGTGGCATCGTTGATCTCATCACCAAGAAAGCTTACGGATTCGATCATAATAGCTTAGGCATGGAAGTGATAGAGCAAGAGATACCTGCAGATATGGTCGAAATGGTCGATGAGTACCGTAATCGCCTTATCGAAGGTACTGCTGAAGAAAGCGATGAATTATTTGAAAAATTTCTTGCAGACCCTAATTCAATTTCGGTGGAAGAAATAAAGGCGGCCATCCGTAAAGCTACAATCGATATGCGTATCGTTCCGGTGCTTTGTGGGTCTTCGTTGCGTAATAAAGGAGTTCAGCCTTTACTTGATGCTGTAGCCACTTTTTTACCTTGCCCCCTCGATTTACCTCCTGTAAAAGGAATAAATCCGAACACCGAAGCAGAAGAAATACGTCAGCCCGATCCTACAGCTCCTTTTGCTGCATTGGCTTTTAAAATTGCTACTGATCCTTTCGTGGGACGGATTGCTTTTTTCAGAGTTTATAGCGGAAGCCTCAAGGCGGGAAATACTGTTTTAAATGTTTCGACGGGTAAGCGTGAACGCATCTCCCGCATTATGCTGATGCATGCGAACAAGCAGACGTCCGTTGAAAACATTGAAGCAGGCGAAATTGCTGCCGCTGTTGGATTTAAATCCATACGTACCGGCGACTCCCTCACCGACGAGAAGTATCCAATACTTCTCGAAAACATTCAGTTTCCCGAACCTGTTATCAGTATGGCAGTGGAACCCAAGACTCAGGAGGATATGGATAAGCTTATCAATGCTTTTACCAAACTTACTGAAGAAGATCCCACTTTTACACTGCGTTCCGATGATGAAACCGGCCAAACCATTATTAGTGGTATGGGCGAACTTCATCTCGACATAATATTGGATCGATTGAGACGCGAATTCAACATCGCATGCAACCATGGAAATCCACAGGTTGCTTATAAAGAAGCACTTACGCTAACCGTAAACCATCGCGAAGTTTATAAAAAGCAGAGCGGTGGTAAAGGCAGGTTTGCTGATATTCAGTTTGAAATAGGTCCCGCCGATGATGGCATCCGGGGACTGCAGTTCATTAATGATGTAAAAGGCGGAAATATTCCTAAGGAATTTATTCCAGCTGTGGAAAAAGGATTCAAGAGCTCATTGAGCAATGGAATCCTTGCCGGTTTTCCTATCGAAAGCATGAAAGTCAGGCTTATCGATGGATCGACCCATAGTGTGGATTCTGATGCTCTTTCATTTGAAGTGGCTGCCATGGTTGGATTCAGGGAAGCCGTGCGCAGTGCCCGTTGTGTTTTACTGGAACCCGTTATGAAACTAGAAGTAGTTACACCCGAAGATTATATCGGAGAAGTAACAGGAGACCTGAATAAACGTCGCGGACAACTGGAGCGTATCGACGCCCGCCCCAACTACCAGATCATAGATGCCAAGGTACCCATGGCAGAAATGTTCGGATATGTAACCACATTACGTTCGTTGAGTTCAGGACGTGCCACCAGCAGTTTGGAATTTTCTCATTATGCTGAGGTACCCCACGAACAAAGTGAACAGGTTTTATATAAAATCAAAGGCTATTACACTAAGCAGTAAACGTTCTAAATCAATACAAACGTGAACCAGAGAATTAGAATAAAGCTGAAGTCTTACGATCATAATCTCGTTGACAAATCTGCCGAGAAAATCGTAAAAACTGTAAAACTGACCGGTGCAGTGGTGAGTGGACCCATTCCCCTGCCTACCAACAAGAAAATTTTTACAGTTAACAGGTCGACTTTTGTCAACAAGAAATCAAGAGAACAGTTCCAGCTTTCATCTTACAAGAGGTTGCTTGACATTTACAGTTCGACCTCCAAAACCATCGACGCCCTCATGAAACTGGAATTACCCAGCGGTGTTGAAGTTGAGATTAAGGTTTGACCTTAAATAAAATTAACCCAGGCGAAAAAATTACTGAATTATGTCAGGATTAATAGGTAAGAAAATAGGGATGACCAGCGTATACGATGCCGATGGCCGTAACGTGCCTTGTACCGTAATACAAGCTGGTCCATGTGTAGTTACTCAGGTCCGTACCCTCGAGAAGGACGGATACGAGTCAATACAGTTGGCTTTTGATGATATTAGCGAGAAAAAAACTACCAAGGCTTTGCAAGGTCACTTTGCTAAAGCAGGTACGACTCCTAAGCGCATCTTAGCCGAGTTTTCACGTTTCGAAGCTGAACACCGTAAGGATTTTGGTGAATCGATTAGCACCGATATATTTATTATTGGCGAGTTTATCGATGTATCTGGAACTTCAAAAGGTAAAGGCTTCCAAGGTGTTGTTAAACGCCACGGATTCAGTGGTGTTGGTGGTGCTACCCACGGACAACATAACCGCTTAAGAGCTCCAGGTTCTCTTGGTGCCTCTTCATGGCCCTCACGTGTATTCAAAGGAATGCGTATGGCTGGTCGTATGGGCGGAGATAAAGTGAAAGCAATCAACCTCAAAATAATGGATATTATCCCCGAGCAAAACCTCGTTGTTGTTAAGGGATCTGTTCCGGGTGCTAACGGTTCTTATGTAAAAATTGAGAGATGGAGCTAACAGTATATAAATTCAGCGGAGAAGATACCGGACGTAAGGTTATCCTCAACGAAGAGGTGTTCGGTGTAGAGCCCAATGATCATGCTATTTGGCTGGATGTTAAACAGTTTCAGGCTAATCAACGGCAGGGAACACATAAATCCAAAGATCGATCAGAAATGTCGGGTAGTACCCGCAAACTGAAAAAGCAAAAAGGTACCGGTGGCGCACGCGCTGGCGATATCAACAGCCCAGTATTCGTAGGTGGTGGCCGCGCTTTTGGTCCACGTCCCCGCGATTATTCATTCAAGCTGAACAAAAAGGTAAAACGTCTGGCACGTAAATCAGCTCTTAGTTACAAAGTGATTGAGCAGCAGATTACCGTACTTGAGGATTTTAATTTCGAAAAACCCCGTACAAAGGATTTTATCGAAATTCTGAAAAAATTTGAACTCGAAGGTAAAAGAACATTGCTCGTTTTAGATAAAATGGATCGCTGGATAAGTCTGTCGGCCCGTAATATTCAAAGAGCACAAGTGGTAGATGCGTTGAGTCTGAATACGCATGATATTCTACATGCAAAATACCTTATTCTTACCGAAGGAGCTTTGTCTCAGATTGATCAGATGTATAATTCAGCAGAATAAGTTCAACCTAAACCGTAAATACGATTACAATGGAAATCATTCTGAAGCCGGTAATTACCGAAAAAATGACGGGAATCAGCGAAAAGCTGAACCGCTACGGTTTTATCGTCAATCGCAGATGCAATAAACTGCAGATTAAACAGGCCATCAAAGATCTGTACGGCGTTGAACCCGTATCTGTTAATACGATGATCTGTCCCGGCAAAAACAAAACTCGCCATACCAAATCTGGATTCATTGCTGGCCGTACCGGTGCCGTTAAAAAGGCCATCGTAACGTTAGCAAAAGGTGATAGTATTGATTTTTACAGCAATATCTAAGTAAATGGCTTTAAAGAAATATAAACCCGTAACTTCGAGTCAACGCTTCAAAGTAGCAAGCACGTTTGACGAGATTACCACCAACACCCCCGAGAAGAGCCTCATGGCTCCCGTAAGGAAGAGCGGTGGCCGTAACAACGAAGGCAAAATGACCATTCGTTATATCGGCGGTGGTCACAAGCGTATGTACAGGATTATCGATTTCAGGCGCGATAAAGAGAATATACCCGCTACTGTTAAGAGTATCGAGTATGATCCCAATCGTTCAGCCCGTATCGCCCTTCTCAATTACGCTGATGGTGAAAAAAGATATATCATCGCACCCAATGGCCTACAAGTAGGACAGACGGTAGAATCAGGACGCGTCGTTGCTCCGGAAGTTGGCAACAGCATGTACCTGAGCGAAATCCCTTTAGGATCGGTGATTCATAATATCGAACTGCGTCCAGGACAGGGTGCTAAAATGGCCCGTTCGGCCGGTACTTACGCCCAGTTACTATCGCGTGATGGAAAATTCGCAATCCTGAAATTACCATCAAGCGAAACACGCATGATCCTCTTAACCTGCAAAGCTACCATCGGTATGGCCAGCAATCCTGATCACTCTCTTGAAGTATCAGGCAAAGCCGGACGTTCACGCTGGTTAGGTCGCAGACCCCGCACCCGCGGTGTAGCAATGAACCCGGTTGATCACCCCATGGGTGGTGGAGAAGGACGTTCATCAGGCGGACACCCACGGTCACGTAAAGGATTACCTTCAAAAGGATACAAAACACGTTATCCTAAAAAGGCGTCCAGTAAATATATCATCGAGAAAAGAAAGAAGTAAACCATCATTAACAGCCAAGCACAATGAGTCGTTCGCTTAAAAAAGGACCATACATCCACTTCAAGCTTGAAAAGAAAGTTCTGGAAATGATTGAGTCGAAGAAAAAGGCCGTAATCAAAACATGGTCGCGTGCCTCGATGATATCACCGGATTTCGTAGGTCAAACCATTGCAGTTCATAACGGCAATAAATTCATCCCTGTATATGTAACCGAAAATATGGTTGGTCATAAACTCGGAGAATTTGCACCCACCCGTACATTCCGTGGTCATGCCGGTAATAAAGGCAAAAAATAATATTACAAGTAATGGGATCAAGAAAACATAATAGCGCTGAAGCCCGTAAGGAAGCTAGAAAATCTGTTTACTCTGCCACACTGAGAAACTGTCCTACCTCACCACGCAAAATGCGTTTGGTAGCTGATATGATTCGCGGAATGGATGTAGAGCGCGGTCTTCAAGTCTTAAAACTATCCCCTAAGGAAGCAGCCGGAAGGGTATATAAACTCCTCGCTTCAGCCATTGCCAATTGGCAGGTGAAAAACGAAGGCAGCCGCGTGGAAGATGCCAGTTTGTTTATCAAGGAAATTAGTGTTGATGGTGGTCGTATGCTTAAACGCTTATCGACTGCACCACAGGGTAGAGCTTACCGCGTACGCAAACGCTCTAACCATGTCACGCTAATCTTGGGCAGCAGGCCTCAGAACGAAGTAATTACCAACCATGATAATCAATAAATATCTGTAAACTGAATGGGACAGAAAACGAATCCGATTAGCCTTAGGCTAGGAATCATCAAGGGTTGGGATTCCAACTGGTACGGCGGACGCAATTTCGACCAGAAACTGATTGAAGATTTTCAAATTCGCAAGTATTTGAATGCACGCCTGTCAAAAGCAGGGATCTCTAAGATCGTTATTGAACGTACCCTGAAGCTTGTAACCGTTACTATCAACACTGCTCGCCCCGGAATTATCATCGGAAAAGGCGGCCAGGAGGTAGACAAACTTAAGGAAGAACTCAAGAAGATTACCAATAAAGAAGTTCAGATTAATATCAGCGAAACAAAACGCCCTGAACTTGATGCCGTATTGGTAGCCAGTACTATTGCCCGGCAGATTGAAGGACGTATATCGTACCGCCGCGCTATGAAAACTGCAATTTCCTCATCAATCCGCATGGGTGCTGAAGGAATTAAGGTTTTAGTAAGCGGTCGATTGGCAGGAGCGGAAATCGCACGTCGCGAGCAGGCTAAAGAAGGCCGCATCCCCCTGCATACCCTCAGGGCCGATATTGACTACGCCCGTGATGAAGCTCATACTACTTATGGCCGTATCGGCATAAAAGTATGGATTTGCAAAGGCGAGATATACGGAAAACCTGAACTCGTACCTGTATCCGGTAGTGCTCCCAAAACCCAGAAACCAATGGGTGGCGGTGGTGGTAACCGCAACAACAGGTCACGTGGAAGGGGCAGAAAATAATAAAATAGTAAACGTAAAATTGTTAATATACAATGTTACAGCCTAAAAAAACCAAATACAGAAGGCAGCAGAAGGGCCGGATGAAAGGGAACAGCTACCGCGGTCATGAGATTGCCTTCGGTTCGTTCGCTCTCAAAACCCTTGAGAATGCCTGGATCACAGGTCGTCAAATCGAGGCTGCCCGTCAGGCCCTTACTCGTTTCATGAAACGTGAAGGTCAGATATGGATTCGAATTTTTCCCGATAAGCCCGTAACCAAGAAGCCCGCTGAAGTACGTATGGGTAAAGGTAAAGGTGCTCCCGAATATTTCGTGGCGCCCATAACCCCCGGACGTATTATCTTCGAAGCCGAAGGTGTACCCCTGGAAGTAGCCAAAGAAGCTATGCGCTTAGCAGCTCAAAAACTCCCCGTAGCTACGAAATTCGTTGTAAGAAGAGATTACGTTGAAGATAATTCATAATCCTAGAGCATGAAACAGCAAGTTATCAGAGAACTTTCAACGAATGATCTTCTTGAAAGACTCGAAGAGGAAAAGAAACAGTTTACTCGTGTAAAGTTGAACCATG
Source organism: Bacteroidales bacterium (assembly GCA_030656615.1). Taxonomy (GTDB): domain Bacteria; phylum Bacteroidota; class Bacteroidia; order Bacteroidales; family TTA-H9; genus JAUSOY01. The sequence goes on from JAUSOY010000083.1 coordinate 144,082, forward strand.
CCGTTTCTCCTCTTGAAAACCCTCATACCATTACCGAAGCCAGGCATAGCATTGCCCGTATTCATACTGAACTGAGGAAAAGGGAATTAGATGAAAATAATAAGCAAAAATAATACGATGGAGACCAGGAACTTACGCAAGGAAAAGATTGGCGTAGTTGTTAGCGACAAGATGGAGAAATCCATCGTAGTCATGGTAGAACGTAAGGTTATGCACCCCAAGTACGGAAAGTTTGTGAAGAAATCTTCCAAATTTACAGCCCATGACGAGCAAAACGAGTGCCATGCAGGCGATACCGTGCGTATTGCCGAAACTCGGCCCTTAAGTAAAAATAAGTGCTGGAGATTAGTTGAAATCATTGAAAGAGCTAAGTAATTATGATACAACAGGAAAGTAGACTGGCTGTTGCCGATAACAGTGGTGCCAAGGAGGTTCTCTGTATCAGGGTTCTTGGCGGTACACGCAAAAAGTATGCATCGGTGGGTGATCGTATCATCGTAACCGTAAAAAATGCACTCTCATCAGGAAACGTTAAAAAAGGTACCGTCGCAAAAGCCGTGGTTGTTAGAACCAAAAAGGAAATGCGCCGCGCCGACGGTTCCTATATCCGCTTCGATGACAATGCAGTGGTATTGTTGAATACCGCTGGCGAAATGATGGGAACCCGTATTTTCGGTCCCGTTGCCCGCGAACTTCGTGAGAAGCAATTTATGAAAATCGTTTCACTTGCACCCGAAGTGTTATAACCTCAAAACCCTAAAACAAAATGAACGCAAAACTTCATGTAAAAAAAGGTGATACCGTAGTGGTGATTGCCGGCGATTCAAGGGGTCAGCAAGGAAAAGTCCTCGAGGTGATCGTGGATAAGAACCGTGCTATCGTTGAAGGTGTTAATATGGTATCAAAACATACCAAACCCAATGCGAAACACCCCCAGGGTGGCATCATTAAACAGGAAGCCTCCATCCACATTTCCAATCTTAAGGTTGTTGATGGAACAGGAAAACCTACCCGTATTGGCCGTAAAATTGACGCCAAAACCGATAAGTTAGTCAGGTATTCAAAAAAATCAGGGGAGGCCATTAAATAATGAACTACATACCACGCCTTAAAGAAAAATATACCAAGGAAATCATTCCTGCTCTTACCGAGGAGTTTAAATACACCACTGTAATGCAGGTTCCGAAGCTGACGAAAATAGCAGTTAATCAAGGACTTGGTGATGCTATCGCCGATAAAAAACTTATCGATGTTGGTATTGATGAAATGACCCAAATTACCGGTCAGAAAGCCGTTGCAACTAAATCCAAAAAGGATATCTCCAATTTCAAATTACGTCGCCAGATGCCAATTGGCGTACGTGTTACCCTCCGTGGTGAGCGCATGTACGAATTTCTCGACAGACTTATCGCTGTAGCTGTACCCCGTGTACGTGACTTCCGCGGTATTAACGATAAAGGCTTCGATGGTCGTGGTAATTATACCTTCGGTGTTACCGAACAGATTATCTTCCCCGAAATTAATATTGACAAGATCAATAAAATTCAGGGTATGGATATCACTTTCGTAACTACGGCACCTACCGACAAAGAAGCCCATGCGCTTTTGAAACAGTTCGGATTTCCTTTTAAAAACCAAAAATAATTCGGTGTTATGGCAAAAGAATCAATGAAAGCCAGGGAAGTTAAAAGGCGTAAGCTCGTTGAAAAATATGCGGCAAAGCGTGCAGCCCTGAAAGAAGCTGGTGATATGATCGGCCTTCAGAAGCTACCCCGCAATGCATCACCGGTACGTTTGCACAATCGTTGCAAAATATCCGGTCGCCCAAAAGGATACATGCGTACCTTCGGTCTCTCGCGTATCAACTTCAGGGAAATGGCATCGAACGGACTAATCCCCGGTGTAAGAAAAGCAAGTTGGTAATAATAGAAATTAATAATCATCAAACAATATGGTAACCGATCCTATTGCAGATTATCTGACCCGTATAAGGAATGCCATCATGGCAAACCATCGTATCGTTGAAGTGCCTGCTTCTAACATGAAGAAGAGCATTACAAAAATACTATTCGATATGGGTTATATCCTCAATTATAAATTCGAGGATGAAACTGCCCCTGGAAGCATCAAAATCGCACTGAAATACCATCCGGTAACTAAAACAAGTGCTATCCGTACAGTTGATAGGGTAAGTACCCCAGGGCTGCGCAGATATGTAAAGTCAACCGAGCTTCCCCGGGTTCTTAACGGTCTTGGCATAGCCATCCTCTCTACATCACAGGGGTTAATGACCGATAAAGAAGCCCGAAAATTAAAGGTTGGCGGCGAAGTTATTTGTTACATCAGTTAATTGAAGGAGACTATTACAAATGTCAAGGATAGGTAAAAAACCCATTGTCATTCCAGCCGGTACACAGGTTACTGTATCACCCGAAAACGTGGTGACCACTACAGGACCTCTGGGTACTCTTACCCAGGCCGTGGATCCGAAACTGGAATTGAAAATTGAGGGCGTTGAGCTTCAAGTAATTAATAATCAGGTAAATGATAATGATGCCAACTCAAAGCATGGTCTGTACCGTTCGCTTTTAGCTAACATGATTACTGGTGTGAGCGAGGGTTTTACCATCGTTCAGGAACTGGTTGGTGTTGGTTATAAAGCAGTGGCTACTGAGCAGGTTCTTGAGCTTTCACTTGGTTTTTCGCATAGCCTCTTTATTGATTTGGCTCCCGAAATCAAGGTGGAAACGATTACTGAAAGAGGTAAAAACCCCACCATCATTCTCAAATCCCACGATAAGCAACTCCTGGGAATGGTAGCATCAAAAATCCGTTCCTACCGCAAACCAGAGCCCTATAAAGGCAAAGGTATTCGCTTTAAAGGCGAAATTGTCAGGAGAAAAGCCGGTAAGACCGCTTCATCGAAGTAATAAAATTAAAATTATTTGCAGAATGGCAATTAAGAGTAGAAAGGATAAAAGGCGTTATAAAATCAAACTGAGAATTCGCAAGAAAATCAGTGGTACTTCTGAGCGTCCCCGTTTAACGGTATTCAGAAGTAATAAAGAAATTTACGCCCAGATTGTTGATGACCTTACAGGCAAAACTATTGTCGGTTCTTCATCAATGATAAAAGAAATAGCTGCCGAAAAGCTAACTAAATCAGAGAAAGCCAAATTAGTGGGTAAAACCCTCGCCGCGAAGGCAATCGAAGCAGGAGTTAATGCCGTTGTATTCGATAGAAATGGCTATCTTTACCACGGCAGAGTTAAAGCTTTAGCCGAGGCTGTCAGAGAAGGTGGACTCAAATTCTAAATCAGGATATGACAAACGCGAATATTAAAAGAGTTAAATCGAGCGAGATCGAATTCAAAGACAGGCTCGTTAGCATAAACAGGGTAACCAAGGTTACCAAAGGTGGACGTACGTTTAGTTTCTCGGCCATCGTTGTTATTGGCAATGAAAATGGTGTTGTAGGATTCGGACTTGGTAAATCCAAGGAAGTAACCTCTGCCATCGCCAAAGGCATTGATGATGCTAAGAAAAGTCTCATTAAGGTTCCTATTCATAAAGGTACCATTCCTCACGAACAGTTAGGCAAATATAGCGGAGCCCTTGTATTCCTGAAACCAGCTGCCCCCGGTACTGGAGTTATTGCAGGTGGTGCTATGCGCGCAGTTCTTGAAAGTGTTGGAATTAAAGACGTACTGGCCAAATCAAAAGGCTCGTCCAATCCTCACAGTGTAGTGAAAGCTACAATTAACGCACTCACCCAGCTCCGCGATCCTTTTACTATCGCTCAGCTCAGAGGTGTAGATATTGAAACGGTATTCAACGGATAAAATACGACCAGAGATGAAAAAAATCAGGATCAAACAGATTAAAAGTAAGATTGGCTGTCCTGACCGCCAGAAAAGGACACTCACCGCACTGGGACTCGGTCGTATCAGTAAGTCGAATGAAATGGAAGCTACTCCTCAGGTTTTGGGGATGGTAGCCAAGGTTCAGCACCTAATTTCAGTAGAAGAAATTTAATAAGGTATTAACAATATTAAGTTCACAAACAATGGATTTAACCAATCTCACACCCGCTGAGGGTTCTATCAAGGCTTGTAAACGTATAGGCCGTGGTCAGGGATCCGGTAGAGGTGGCACTTCTACCCGCGGTCATAAAGGCGCCGGCTCACGCTCAGGATACTCTCATAAGAGAGGTTTCGAAGGCGGACAGATGCCACTTTACAGGCGTGTACCCAAAGGTGGTTTCAAAAATATTAACCGTGTAGAATACACCGGAATTAATTTAGATGTGCTTCAGCACCTTGCTGAAACTAAGGGCATTACGACTTTTGATCATGTTACTTTTGTAAATAATGGTCTGATCTCGAAGAATGACATCGTGAAAATTCTCGGACGTGGTAAACTTACTGCTAAAATCGACATTCAGGCTCACGCTTTTACTGCTACCGCACAGAAAGCGATTGAAGAACTTGGTGGCGTAGCATCAAAAATCTGATATTTAAATGGAACGGATATTTCAGACTATACGCAATATTTACAAAATTGAGGATCTCCGTAAAAGGATATTTTATACCATTGGTATAATTCTCATCTATCGCCTCGGTTCGTACATCGTACTTCCAGGTATAGATGCCACTAAACTCGATGCATTACATCAACAATCACAGGATGGTCTTCTTGGTTTGTTGAATATGTTCTCAGGTGGTGCCTTTTCAAATGCCTCTATTTTTGCGCTGGGTATCATGCCTTACATCTCTGCATCCATTGTGATACAGTTGCTGGGCATGGCTATTCCTTACTTCCAGAAACTTCAGAAAGAAGGTGAAAGTGGCCGTAAAAAACTTAATCAAATTACGCGTTACCTAACCATCATTGTTACCGCCATGCAGGCCCCGGCTTACATTGCCAATGTTATATCTCAACTTCCTCCCGAAGCGATAACTCCCTTTGATTCCACAATGCTTTCACCCTCATTATTCTTTTGGGTATCTAGTGTAATTATTCTGGTTTCGGGTACTATGTTTGTGATGTGGCTTGGTGAACGTATTACCGATAAAGGACTTGGAAACGGTATATCCCTCATCATTATGATAGGTATTATAGCCCGTCTGCCTTTTGCTTTATTCGGAGAGTTTGTCTCCCGTATGGAACAAAAAGGAGGTGGTCTGGTGTTTTTCGTTCTCGAAATCGCCATTCTTATCGGAGTGATACTTATAACAATACTTCTGGTACAAGGTACCCGACGTATTCCTGTACAATATGCTAAACGCATTGTTGGAAACAAGCAATATGGTGGTGTTCGTCAATACATTCCTCTCAAGGTGAATGCAGCTGGCGTTATGCCCATCATTTTCGCTCAGGCCATCATGTTCCTGCCTTTAACCGTTGCCGGCTTTACCCGTTCCGAAAGCCTCTCGGGTTTTGCTGCAGCATTTACAGACATTAATGGTTTTTGGTATAACTTTGTGTTCGCATTGATGATTATTATTTTCACATATTTTTATACAGCCATAACGGTTAACCATAACCAAATGGCAGAAGATATGAAGAAGAACGGAGGATTTATCCCCGGAGTAAAACCCGGTAAACGAACAGCTGATTTTATTGATACAGTGATGTCGAGGATAACACTTCCTGGTTCTATGTTCCTTGCGTTTGTAGCCATATTGCCTGCGCTGGTATCATTATTGGGTGTAAATACCCAGTTTTCCCAGTTCTACGGCGGTACTTCGCTACTAATTCTTGTAGGTGTTGTGCTTGATACCCTTCAACAGGTAGAAAGCCATCTGCTCATGCGTCATTACGATGGTTTGATGAAGACTGGCCGTATAAAGGGCCGTTCTTCAATATCCATGTAATCTTTTACGAATGATCCGTTACAAGACCGAGGAAGAAATTGAACTGATCCGGCAGAGTTCTTTGCTTGTTGGAAAAACCTTGGCTGAAGTGGCCAGACATATGAAAGCGGGTGTTAAAACTAAGACCCTCGATCAAATTGCTGAAAGCTTCATCCGCGATCACAATGCCATACCCGGCTTTAAAGGGTATGGCGGATTTCCGGCTACGTTGTGCATCTCAGTAAATGAGGTGGTGGTACACGGCATACCTGGCGATTATGTGATTAAGGAAGGCGATTTGGTTTCTATAGACTGCGGTGTTATTATTGATGGATATTATGGCGATTCGGCTTATAGTTTCATGATAGAACCCGTGGCCAAAGAGGTAAGACTTCTTGCTCAACGCACAAAGGAATCTTTGTATAAGGGCATAGAACAGGCTACCGCTGGAAACCGTCTCGGTAATGTAGGTTATGCCGTACAATCATACGTCGAAAGCTTCGGATATTCCGTGGTTCGGGACTTGGTTGGACACGGAGTAGGTCGCGATTTGCACGAGAAACCTGAGGTACCCAATTATGGACGCCAGGGAATCGGACTCAAGTTGCAGGAAAACCTGGTAATAGCCATCGAACCAATGATTAATCTTGGAACGAGGCAAATTTTTCAGGAACGCGATGGCTGGACCATCCGCACCGCCGACCGCCGCCCCTCTGCACACTACGAACATACAATTGTGGTACGTAAAGGAAACGCTGAGGTTTTATCTACCTTCGAATACATTGAAGACGTGATCAATAAATCAAACTGATTATATGGCAAAACAAGCTTCGATTGAACAGGACGGGACTGTAATAGAGTCATTAGGTAACGCAATGTTCAGAGTTGAACTCGAAAATGGGCATCAAATTATTGCTCATATTTCGGGAAAAATGAGAATGCATTACATTAAAATATTGCCAGGCGACAGGGTTAAAGTCGAAATGACCCCCTACGACCTGTCAAAAGGAAGAATATCATTCAGGTATAAATAACAATATACTTAGCAACATGAAAGTTAGAGCATCTGTAAAGAAAAGAACCGCCGATTGCAAGATCGTTAGAAGAAACGGAAAGATCTTTGTAATCAACAAGAAAAACCCCAAGTATAAACAAAGGCAAGGTTAATCTATCCGAATTAAACTGAAAAACTGATATGGCACGTATTGCAGGTATTGATTTACCCAAAAATAAAAGAGGAGAAGTAGGTTTAACCTACATTTTCGGCATTGGCCAGACCACTGCCAAAAGGATCCTTGCCGAAGCCGGCGTGGATGTTAATAAGAAAGTAATGGACTGGGACGATGAGGATCAAAACCGCATTCGTACCATCATTAATGACAAGTTTAAAGTGGAAGGTGCCCTACGTTCTGAAGTTCAGCTGAACATCAAGCGTTTAATGGACATCGGTTGCTATCGCGGAATCAGGCATCGTTTGGGCCTTCCCCTTCGCGGCCAGGCTACCAAGAACAACGCACGCACCCGTAAGGGTAAGAAAAAGACCGTAGCTAACAAGAAGAAAGCTGCGAAAGGCTAAGAATTAATTAAGTAAATAAACTGATAGACAATAATCAGGCTTATGGCTAAAAGCGCTAAAGGTACAAAAACCACAAAGAAAAGGGTTGTTAAAGTTGAAGCCTTGGGAAAAGCTTTCGTGAGTGCTTCCTTCAACAACATCATCATTTCTCTGACCAATAATTCAGGCCAGGTAATATCATGGGCAAGCGCCGGGAAAATGGGCTTCAGGGGTTCTAAAAAGAACACTCCCTATGCAGCTCAAATGGCAGCTCAAGATTGCACTAAGGTGGCCTACGATCTCGGACTTCGTAAAGTTAAGGTTTTCGTTAAGGGACCTGGTTCGGGCAGAGAATCTGCTATCCGTACCATTCATGCCGCAGGTATTGAAGTATTGGAAATCCGCGATATTACCCCCTTGCCCCATAACGGATGTCGTCCGCCAAAACGCAGGAGAGTATAATCGTTAATAATGTTAAGTTTTAATATTTCGTTGTAAATAATTAATTGGTATGGCAAGATATACTGGTCCCAGAACCAAGATTGCAAGAAAATTCAAAGAAGCCATTTTTGGTCCCGATAAGGCTTTCGAAAGAAAGAATTATGCTCCGGGAATGCATGGCCAAAGCCGCAGAAGATCCAAGTTGAGTGAGTATGGTATACAGCTTGCTGAGAAGCAGAAAGCTAAATACACCTACGGCATTTTGGAACGTCAGTTCAGGAATACATTCCAAAAGGCAGCGCACCGCAAAGGTATTACAGGTGAAAACCTTTTACAATTGCTCGAAGCCCGTCTTGATAATGTAGTATACAGACTCGGCATTGCTCCTACACGTGCAGGTGCACGTCAGCTCGTAGGACATTGTCACATTACCCTCAATGGTAAAGTGACTAATATTCCTTCTCTGACCGTTAAACCCGGTGATATTATCGGCGTTCGCGAAAAATCAAAAGCCCTCGAAATAATTACAGAATGTGTTATTTCAAGAACCAGCTTTAGCTGGCTCGAGTGGGATTCTTCGCTGATGTCAGGCAAATTCATGAACTTCCCCAGCCGCGAAGATATTCCTGAGAATATCAAAGAACAGCTGATCGTTGAATTGTATTCGAAGTAATAGGCCTTCACCAGCCTCTCATTAACAAGATAAATAGAATATGGCAGTTTTAGCATTTCAAAAGCCCGATAAGGTTATCATGGTGCAGTCTGACGAGTTCACTGGAACCTTCGAATTCAGACCGCTTGAACCAGGATTTGGTATTACCATCGGAAATGCCCTTCGCCGCATATTACTGAGCTCTCTCGAGGGGTATGCCATCACTTCCGTACGCATCGACAGTGTTGAACATGAGTTCTCAAGCATTAAAGGTGTAGTGGAAGACGTTACCGATATCATCCTCAACCTGAAAAAAATCAGGTTCCGCAGGCAGGTCGACTCAGAAACCAGTGAAAAGGTTCATGTGGTTATTGGCGACCAGGAAGTATTCACCGCCGGTGATATCAATAAGTTTTTAACAGCATTTCAGGTTCTTAATCCGGATGTTGTTATTTGTCATATGGAGAAAAATGTCAAACTTTCGATCGAACTTACCCTTCAAAAAGGACGTGGTTATGTTCCCGCGGAAGAGAATAAAGACATGAATGCTCCAATCGGTACCATTTTTATGGACTCCATCCACACGCCAATTAAAAACGTGAAATTTGCCGTCGAAAATTACCGTGTAGAACAAAAAACCGATTACGAAAAACTCGTAATGGAAGTTGTTACCGATGGTTCTGTTCAACCTAAAGATGCTCTAAAAGAAGCTTCTAAAGTGTTGATACATCATTTCATGCTCTTTTCTGACGAAAAAATCACCATCGACCACGAAGCAAAATCGGCAAACGATGAATTTGATGAAACCTCCCTCCATATCCGTCAGTTGCTTAAAGCCAAACTCGTTGACCTCGACCTTTCAGTTCGTGCACTCAACTGTCTTAAAGCCGCCGATATTGAAACTTTGGGCGATCTGGTTTCTTATAACAGAAATGACTTGCTGAAATTCAGAAATTTTGGTAAAAAATCGCTTACCGAACTCGAAGAACTCGTTGCAAACAAAGGTCTCGAATTCGGAATGAAAGTAGAAAAATACAAATTAGATAAGGAATAAGTAAAATGAGACACGGTAAGAAAATAAACCACCTCGGAAGAACCAATACTCATCGTAAGGCAATGTTGTCGAATATGGCTACTTCGCTTATCCTCCATAAAAGGATTACAACCACTATAGCAAAAGCCAAATCGCTCAGAATCTTCGTTGAACCACTTATAAATCGTTCAAAAGTTGATTCCACCCATAATCGCCGCACAGTTTTCAGTTACCTTCAGCATAAAGAAGCTGTTACTGAACTTTTCAGAGAAATATCTGTAAAGATTGCTGACCGTCCAGGTGGTTATACCCGCATCCTCAAAACCGGCCATCGTCTTGGCGATAATGCCGATATGTGTATCATCGAACTGGTTGACTATAACAACCTGATGCTTGCTACCAAAGAGGCTAAGACTGAAAAAATAGGTCGTACACGTCGTGGAAAAAAGAAAGTTTCTGATGAAGTGGCTCCTCCTAAAGCTGTAAAAGCCGAGGCTGCTGTTGCTCCTGAAGTAACAGAAACCAAAGAAGCCGAACAGGAATAATACGCATAATATTTCTATTAAAGGGGATAAAGTAATACTTTTACTTTATCCTTTTTTCATGTTATATCATTAAATATAAAGTTCAAATGAGTCAGATAATCAATATTTTTGCACGACAAATCCTCGACTCAAGAGGAAATCCTACCATTGAAGTGGACGTGCTTACCGAAAATGGCGCAATCGGTCGCGCCGCCGTCCCATCGGGTGCTTCTACCGGAATTCATGAAGCGGTTGAATTGCGTGATGGTGATAAAAATTTGTATTTAGGTAAAGGCGTTCTTCAGGCTGTACAGAATGTAAACAGCATAATCGCTGAAGAGCTTCGTGGTGCATACGTTTTCGATCAAAACGATATTGACCATCGTATGCTCGAGCTGGATGGAACACCCAATAAAAGTCGTTTGGGTGCAAATGCAATTCTTGGCGTTTCGCTGGCTGTGGCTAAAGCAGCTGCCATGGAATCCGGAATGCATCTGTATAGGTACGTGGGTGGAGTTAATGCCAATACCTTGCCAATTCCGATGATGAATATTATCAATGGCGGTTCACACGCCGATAATAGCATCGACTTTCAGGAATTTATGATCATGCCCGTAGGCGCACCCAGTTTTCGGGAAGCTATTCGTATGGGTACAGAAGTGTTCCATAACCTTGCAAAAGTTTTGAAAAAAGCAGGTTATTCAACAAATGTTGGAGATGAAGGCGGTTTTGCTCCAAATCTTAAATCGAATGAAGAAGCAGTTCAGGTAATTCTTCAGGCGATAGAAATGGCAGGCTATCGTCCGGGTGAAGATGTTTTCCTTGCCCTCGATCCTGCTTCATCTGAATATTTCCTGACCGATGAAAATGTATATCATTTAAAAAAATCAACGGGTGAAAAGCTTACTCCCGCGCAAATGGTTGATTATTGGAAAAACTGGGTTGATAAGTATCCCATTATTTCTATTGAAGATGGTATGGCCGAAGACGACTGGGCAGGTTGGAAAATGATGACCGACAGTGTTGGCGATCGTTGTCAACTTGTTGGAGATGACCTGTTTGTTACCAATACCATTCGCCTTCAGGAAGGTATTGACAAGGGAGTTGCTAATTCTATCCTTGTAAAAGTTAATCAGATTGGAAGCCTTACCGAAACTATTAATGCGGTTAATATGGCTTATCGCCATTCATATACTGCCATCATGAGTCATCGTTCCGGCGAAACAGAAGATACCACCATTGCCGATTTGGCTGTGGCTCTCAATACAGGACTTATTAAAACTGGTTCGGCTAGTCGTACCGACCGTATTGCCAAGTATAACCAACTGCTGAGAATTGAAGAAATGCTCGGAAGTTCTGCGATTTATCCTGGTAAGAGTTTTAAGTACGCCAAGTAATATTTTGTTTTACTGAAATGGAAAGCCGCCTCTGATTAAACGGAGGCGGCTTTTTTAAATTATAGCGCAGTTATATTTTCAGAAATCGTTATTTGAAGTGAAAACTAATTGAAGATTAGTTTTTTGATCTCTGTCATGCCATTCAGCGTTTGGATTTTAATGATAAACATCCCGTTTCCAAAATTCTTTTTATATAATGTCAGATTTTGTCCATGGTGTTTAATGGTTTTTAAAAGCTTTCCATTTGTCGAATAAATAGCCACGGTATAACTACTATTAGTTTCTGAAAATAGGGTGGTATTGTCTCCGGCCGGATTCGGTGATAAATGAAACATCGCCACGGGTTTAAGAGTGGATGATATTCCGTTAATCAGACTTTCGCATGAAGGTGCTATTGGTGTTCCCCAGGTTTCATTCCCCTTTTTATAATAAAGAAGTTTATGTTCGTTAACTCCTGTAAACCAATTATCCTGATAATAATACGGTCCCCCGCAGCCCTCAATATAGGAATCGGATGCACAGCATGGGTCAAACATTGAATATGTAAGACAATCGGGAGTATTCCAGAAAGAAAATAAATCACTTACGATTGTTTTTTCCAGACGATTGTTGCTTAATTGACTTAGTCGGATATCATAATAGCCATTAAATCCACCATAATTATATGGAATGGCTTCCAGAGGTTGTGCATCTAGCGTTGTTTGAGGTTGAACCATCAGAGAATACCCTTCAGTAATATTACCCTGGAAGAAGGCGGTATCTGGAACACTATTTAAAAAGGTGATGGTACGCTGACAATCGGCATACTGATATACCACCGAATCCGGATAATCGACCCGGGTGTTAACCGTTCTCATGCGATGGATGATGGTGCCATTACCAAAATATGTTGTATCAGGCGTAATTATAACCCCGATGTCTTTTGTAACGGTATGAAAAACATCACCTGCAGTAAAATTAAAAATTTTATCACGGTTTAATTTCGTTTTTCCCATCATCACAGTCTGATTTTCGAACCCTATAAGATTCCATTGAGTAGTGTCTTTTGGGAATACATAAAAATTGTAGCTACGGATAAGTCCATAGTTTTTTGAAAGCCAAATTTCCTTCCCGTTGATGGGGTGATTTATACTTTGACCCGTGGTCGTGGTCATTTGTAGGTTGATAATATAAACCGAATCACTTGTAGAAAGAATATTCTGAAGGTTGCGTGCTGTAATATTGCCTTTTATAATCACATGAGGCAAGGGATGCATAAGAGTCCAGGTGGAACCCAGCTTCAGATTGCCTGGGAAATATATCGTATCGCCCTTGTAGTTATAAAAGTGGCTGCCAGCATCGGCTGATACATCAACGCGTTTTCCTCCCAATAATCCAGCCTGATAATCAAAACACTCTTCGCCCCAGCCCGAGAATAAATTGGCAGTATCATAAACCGCATCATAGGCTTTGTAATGGAAAATATTACCCGTAATACCATCGGCTGAGACAGTAATTGGCCATACTTCTGAAAAATGATTAACATACCAGGCTTCCGATTGTGGTTTTAATGCCTGATAGTTCTGTGCTATGCAAAAAGTGCTGCTTATTAATGCAAGAGCAAGAAATCTTAGTTGATTTTTCATGGTTTTCTGTTTATGACAAATTTAATATAAAAACAACAGATATCTGTTTGGTGTCTTGATTTTTAAGCAACGAAAAAGAGTGTTCTGAATTTTAGATTGTCAAAATGGTTCTAAAATGGATTAACTTTCCCAAAAATTGTATAAAAGTGTTTGTGTATGTTTTTTTTAATGATCGATTATTGCAAGTCAATTATTTCTAAGAGCTGATATTCAGGATAATATTTGGGCTGAAATATGTTTTTATTAGAATTTGAAAATTACTTATTAGATGGTTCGAAATTTGCACCATGAATAATGCGAAAATTACGCATGTTAAAATTTGTTACACTGCAATATCCTATTTTAATCAAATTTGGGTGTTTTTGCTGAAATGACAAATAAAATGTTGGTATTAATATCTTGGCATTGTTTCTGAATATTTTAGCGATGATGCATCTTTTATTGTGTTTACAGCGTATAGCGTAGTTTCGTTTAGTTCGTTACACTGTTTATAGACCGAAAGTATGAAAATGACACACGATAGGATCAGGGAAATTTTTGGCATTTGCCTTTTGTTTTTACTGCCTTTTGGCCTTTTTTCACAGAGTATAAGTATTACAAATCCCATGGCAGGGCAGGAGGTACTATTAGGTCAGATTATTGGAATAAATGCGCAACCTACAGGAGTGCAGACAATATCGCCTGCCTATATTCAAATTAACAATACGCTTACGGGATATCGTAAGGTCAAATTCGGATACAGTCCCACAAATATTTATTCCCCGTCAATAAATGTAATTGCTGGCGGTAATACGCATGTTTCTATTACATTAAGGAATTTTGGAGGTGCAGTAGACAGGTCCAGAATTAAATTTCGCCCAATGGCAACCGGGAATCTTACATTACAGTCCTATGTAATTGCGGCCGGGGGGGTTGGCGATGCGTGGAAAACAATAAGTATTCCTTTGTCTGATTTCGACGCAGGTATTGACTTTACTCAAATAGCCTATATTGAATTTCCATATAGTTCAGATGCCGGAAACTTTAACATTGCTTTTTCTGAAATAAAATTTACTGGTGGTAGCATTCCTTTTATGTGGTTTGGTGAGGGAAAAACAGATAATAAGCACGACGGAACAGGTGGTACAGGATCCTTGTTAGCTACCTTAATTCCTGCAAGTCTGCCTTCTGTTTATGTTCAGAAAGTTGAGTTTTTTGTTAATGGAAATAAAATTGGTGAGGATGCCACGCTGCCATATTCAACAAATTATTTACCCGCCGATACAGGAAATTATTCCTGTCATTCGGTAATGCGAATGAGTGATTTAATGGTATATGCCTCGTTACCAAACAGTTTCAGGGTGATTCAGAATACCGGTGGAGGAAATCCCATGCAGGTGGTAATGACATCTCCGGCTCCCAACACCACACCTACAGCGCCGGCTCAGGTGATGTTAAAGGCGGAAGTAAGTGGGCTTCCTTCTGCAGCATCGGATTATCTGCGTGTCAGTAATCAGAATAGCGGGTTTCGAAAATTGAAATTTGGATATAGTGCGACTAATATTTATAATCCTCCGAATAATGTAATTTCAGGAGGAAATACGCATTTAGAAATCACCCTTAAAAATCTTGGTGGATTTATTGACTGGTCAAGTATTCGCCTGAAACCCATGTCGACAGGCAATCTTTCTCTGCTTAGTTATATCAATGCGGCAGGAGGTGTAGGAGCTGACTGGAAAACAATTAGTATTCCTCTTGCCGATTTTGATCCCAGCGTTGACTTTACCCAGATTGCATATTTGGAGTTTCCGTATAGTGCCGATGCCGGTAATTTCGAGATGGCTGTAAAATCGGTGCGTTTTGTTGGTGGCTCTAATCCTTTCAACTGGTTTGGGGACGGCAAAAACAATAATTCTCACAATGGAAATGGTGGCCCTGGTGAATTGGTCGCTTCCATCCAAATAGCTTCAAATACAGGCGATTTTGTTCAAAAAGTCGAATTTTATCGGAATGATGTCAAGGTAAATGAAGACCTGGGATTTCCTTATCAGTACAATATCTCCGGACTGACAGCGGGTAATTATTCTTTTTATGCCAAAGCATATTCTCAATCGGGATTGATTTCCCAGAGTGAGCCTGTTAATGTGGTTGTTAGTCAACCTGCTGTAGTGCCGTCGCCTATGGGTGTCGCATTTACATCACCAACCAATAATACTCTCGTTTATTCACCCACCGATTTACAGATTAAAGTCGCTGTAAATGGTGAAGTTATTGCAGGACCTAATTATCTGAAAGTGATAAATAATCAGACGGGATATCGCAAATTGAAAATGGGTTACGATCCGACTTCGATTTATGGATCGTATCAGAATGTAATCGCCGGAGGTAATAACAGCCTGCAAATAGAATTAAAAGATTTTGGCGGTAATGCAAATTGGAGTTCGATCCGAATCCGTCCCGCGGCGGTTGGTAGTTTGAGTTTACAGGCATACATTAATACCGCAGTGAATCTTGAAAATGGCTGGAAAAGAATCAGCATTCCATTGAGTGCCTTTGATGCAGGAATTAATTTTTCGGCATTGCAATTCTTCGAATTTCCATATAGTGCAGGTGCTCCAAATTTTGAGATTGGTGTTCGTTTGATGAAATTCACCGGTGGCTCAACACCTTTTGTATGGTTTGGTGAAGGAAAGATCAATAACGCACATGATGGATTTAATGGTGCTGGCCAACTATTGGCAACCGTTATAAATGGTTCACAAAGTGTTGTGTCGGCCCAAAAAGTGGAATTGTACAACGGTAGTATAAAAGTGGGTGAGGATAATCAGGCTCCATTTGAATTTGTGTTTGTTAATGCAGCAGCCGGCAATCATAAATTCGTTGCAAGATTAACAGACTCAAACGGCGCAATGGCTATTTCTGATACGCTTTTTGTCAGTGTACAGCAGAACCTGCCACCCAACTCCATGGTACTGACGGTAACCTTTGCAACTCCACCTACTTACGCAAATGTAAGTAAAGCTCCCTTACGTTATAATAAAGACTTTGCATACAGCTTGACTTTAGATGATAGTTATCGCTGTGCTTATACATACGCTTATTCTTTGCTAAAGGGGGGGCTGGGTGTTGGCACTGGCCTTACTTATCCCGGACTGTATTATACCGATGGATGCGGTAATGATATTTCGTTTGCAGCTGCTTCTGCCTGGAATACGGCCAATGCCTCAGGCAATGATATGCATATAAGTTCTACGAATTATATAAATTGGCCCGAACTTCAATTGATGCTCAATGCAGGATGGAATGTACTTAATCATTCGTATCAGCATGAATCGGGTACCGGAACAAACTATACATATCAGGTCCAACAAAATACCAATGCCATTTTCAGTAAAACGGGTGTTAAAACAACGCAGTTCGTAATTCCGAGTGGCGATGCCAATTATATCCCTGTAGCTTTTGCGAACGGAATGTATGGGGTTTATGCAAACAACTCATCGTTTTTAGGATGGCCCAATGGCTTACTGATTAATAATGCAATTCCTGCCACTAATTTTAGTTTGTTTAAAAGGCAGCTTTATTCAGAAATTTATAATCCTTCAAACATTACACAACATATTGATAATGTCGCCGCTTTAGCAACAAATGGAAATAAATATTGGTACAACGATTTTACGCATCGTGTGCAGCCAATTCCAACCACTGGAAGTCTTGCATATTCTACTTTTGAATATTACATGAATTATGTGGCTTCAACCTATGGAAAGAATGGATCTGACCGTGTTTGGATGGCTCCATTGCAGGATGTTTATGAGTATTTGAGAGTGCGTGACCTGACTACATATACAGTTTCTTTGTATGGTAATACGCTTCGAATTGTTATAAACCGTGATATGCTACCGGCTGATTTTACAAAGTACGCCCTCAGTTTTGTGCTTCAGTCCGATGCCAGTATTGTCAGCGTTGCTTGTAACCACCCTGCAGTAATAAGCTATAGAGGAAATACTGCGGAAAAATTAATCAATATAACGTGGGATGATAATGCATTTAAATCTTCTTCGGAAGTTGTTGAAGAAGAGCAGTTGGAAGGTCCTTTGATCATGACAGAACAACTCAGCGTTTATCCGAATCCGGCCAATGATTATCTGACAATCGAAATGCCGGCAACTACTCATCCTGTGCTTATCCAACTCTTAGATTTTTTGGGAAATGTTGCTCTTGAACAAAAGGAACACAATACCGAAATCTTGCCCTTCTCTCTTAATATCAGTGGATTAAAAGAGGGAATATACTTCCTGAGAATAATACAGGAGGAAAAGAATATAATCAGAATTCGCAAGGTGCTGATTATTCGTTGAGTAAATTCTATTCTCAAAAAATGCCCCGATTAAGGGGCATTTTTTTTGATTGTAAAACCGGATCAACTTGGGCTTAATAATTTTGTAATTTCACCGGCTCTATGCAGAAAATAAATCCCTTGTATTTTGGCTATATCATTGCTTTCATGTCGGTACTTACCAACAGTAGCGTCTATATTCTCAGCAAGTTAGCTTTCAGAGAAGTGGATCTGCTCATCTTTGGGTTTTATTGGTTTGGTTTTGGACTTATTTGGAATATGATGAATGTGTCGGGAGCGGCTTTTCGTAAGCGACTCAAACCAATGAATAAATCCAACTTCACTATTTTGACCATCATCGTTGTTTTAGAATCCATCGCAACCTATTTCTTTTTTACGGCACTAATAAAAACGCCAAACCCTGGGGTAGTTGTTTTTTTAGGAAGCCTTTCGCCGGTTTTTGTTACCATACTTGCTGTAGGTTTGTTGGGCGAGCGTTTTAATACTGCTGAACTTATAGGCATCCTGCTTTCTCTCGCTGGTGCATTGATTATTAGTGTTGATGGTATTGAAAATCTGCGAACTATTTTTGTAAATGGAAATGGACAAATGATTGTTTCAGCCATTTTCTACGCCCTTGCAACCATCATTATTAAAAAGAATATCCGGATCATCGATGTCAGTGTAGTTACCATGAACCGTAGTCTGGTTCTTTTTTTGATATCGCTTGTAATTATCTTAACACAACATCTCTCCGTTTCGGTTAGTCCATTTACATTTCGGGTTTTATTAGCCGGTTCTGTTTTGGGGCCATTTTTCACGGTTTATCTACTTTATTCTTCCCTGAGGTATATTGGTGCCAGTAATACTGCGGTTGTCAGTAGTGCCCGCAATGTGTTTGTATTGTTGGCTGCCTGGATGGTTTTTGGTACGCTTCCCCTAAAGCTTCAACTAATTGGCGGAGCAATCAGCATAACAGGCATTCTTTTACTTTCTGCAGCAAGGAGTCGATTGGTATGGATAAGACGAATTAATAGCTTGAAATTATCAAAAGGATAGTGAATTATTGGAATTTGCCTGCAAGCGATTGAGGTGCAAAATTTATTCAACAAATAATTCGCATTATTATTTTCTATTAACTCTCTGAGATTAAACCTATATAATTTCCGGGCATCATAGAAATGTAAACTTATAAATAATAAACCATGAAAAAGTTAGTTATTCTGATGATTGGGCTTATTTTTGCCGGCTTTATTAACGCCCAACCGGATAATAAGAATCAGAATCCCGAAGAAAGAGCGGTCAGTATTTCTACCCGAATGACAAAAAACCTCGATTTGAATAAAGATCAGGAAAAGAAAGTCTTCGATGTATATAAAAAGTTTTTTGACGATATGAAGATGATGCGCGAAAAAGCCGAAAAGAATCGCGAGTTGATGCAGGAAATGAATAAAAAGCGCGATAACGAACTTAAAGGAATACTTACCGAAGAACAATTTAAGAGATACGAAGAATTTTTAAACGACCAGCAACGCCCCAACAACAGGGATCGAAGAAAAGAAGGCAGGCGCGATAGAGAATCGTCCGCACCTGTCAAGTAAAATATACCTCAGCAATCTGGCTAACCTATTCTATGAGGAGGACCCGCGCTTTAACCGGCGCGGGTTTATTTTTTTTGGGGTCTGTTGAAAAAATGCGTTCAATCAACGGATTCCACCGAATCGAAAACTTTATCTTTGCAGCAAAATTTTATCCGATGTCAGAAATCATCCCATCAAATAATTATACCGACGATAGTATACGTTCGCTCGACTGGAAAGAACATATCCGCCTGAGACCGGGAATGTATATTGGTAAATTGGGCGATGGTGCATCGCATGATGATGGTATTTATGTTCTGCTGAAAGAGATAACGGATAATTCCATCGATGAGTTTGTGATGGGAAACGGAAGGACAATCGATATACACATCACCGACCGTCAGGTGCATATACGCGATTATGGCCGCGGAATTCCACTGGGGAAGGTTATCGATTGCGTTTCAAAGATAAATACCGGAGCAAAGTATGATTCCAAGGTTTTTAAAAAGGCCGTTGGTTTAAATGGCGTAGGTTCCAAAGCTGTAAATGCTCTTTCTGCCCACTTTAGAATACAAAGCATACGGGAAGGCCAAACCAAAGTAGTGGAATTTTGCCGGGGCGAAATCATTAATGATTTTCCGGAAGAACCATGTTCCGAACGGTCTGGTACTCAAGTTATTTTTACCCCGGATGAAAAGATATTCGGTAATTTCCATTTTCTGAGCGAGTACATCGAGAAGCTTTTATGGAATTATGCCTACCTCAATAATGGCTTGACCTTAAATTTTAACGGTCAACGCATGCAGTCAAAGAATGGTTTACTCGATTTATTAGCGGTTAATATGGATGGTGATCCACTTTATCCCATCATTCATATAAAAGACGATGATTTCGAATGTGCCCTAACCCACAGCGCAACTCATTATGGTGAAGAGCACTATAGTTTTGTTAATGGTCAGCACACGACTCAGGGTGGCACACATCAGCAGGCTTTCCGTGAGGCTTTCGTGAAGACCGTCAGAGAATTTTACAAGAAGGACTTTGATACCAGTGATATTCGTACCGGATTGGTTGCTGCCATAAGTATTAAAGTTCAGGAGCCTGTATTTGAAAGCCAGACGAAAACAAAACTTGGGTCTTCTCATCTCGAAGAAAATGGTTTAAGCATCACAAAATACATCACCGATCTTCTCAAAAAACACCTTGATAATTATTTGCATATGAATCCGGAAACAGCGGAGAATATGCTACGCAAGATTTTGCAATCAGAAAAGGAGAGGCGTGATATGGCTGGAATTAAAAAGCTGGCCAAGGAAAGTATTAAAAAAGTAAGCCTTCATAATCGTAAACTTCGCGATTGTCGGATTCATTATAATTCGAATCACGAGCGAAAACTTGATACAACTATTTTTATCACGGAGGGTGATTCGGCATCGGGCTCTATCACAAAGAGCCGTGATGTAAATACACAAGCGGTTTTTAGTCTCAAGGGAAAACCTTTGAATTGTTATGGAATGACTAAAAAAGTAGTTTACGAGAACGACGAGTTTAATTTGCTTCAGGCTGCACTCAATCTCGAAGAGGGCGTCGAAGGGCTTCGGTATAATCAGGTGGTAGTAGCCACCGATGCCGATGTGGATGGTATGCATATCCGACTGTTATTGCTAACTTTCTTCCTTCAGTTTTATCCCGATCTGGTGAAAGGCGGTCATTTGTATATTCTTCAAACGCCTTTATTCAGGGTCAGAAACAAACAAAAGACCATTTATTGCTATAATGAAGACGAAAAAGCGCAGGCTGGTGATCAGTTGGGGAAGAGTGTCGAGATTACCCGCTTTAAAGGTTTGGGAGAGATTTCTCCCGACGAATTCAAACATTTCATAGGACCTCAAATTCGCCTGGATCCGGTAATTCTTCGAAAAGATTATTCGATTCAAGAAATGTTGAGTTTCTATATGGGAAAAAACACTCCCGAGCGACAGGAATTTATCGTTCAGAATCTAAGACTATTAGACGTTTAATTTTATCAGTGCGTGTCGTAGGATCGTTTTTTAATCATACCCCCGACAGCATCTTTAACACTGTGCATCACAAGAAATGCATGAGGATCGATGTTCTCTACCTCTTTGCGTAATTTTCCGATCTCGAGTCGCGTTGTTACCGTATAAATGATATCAATTTGCGAGGGTGATTGACCTTGACGGGTGTATCCTCGTTTACCATTAAATACCGTTACACCTTTTCCCAAATCGTGGGTTATCATATATCGTATTTCGTCAAAATGGCACGAAATAATGGTAACGCCAATATATTCTTCTACACCTTCAATAATAAAGTCAACGGTTTTTGATGCCGAAAGATACGTGAGAATGGAGTACAGGGCTGTTTCTATCCCAAGAAAATATGCTGCTACAGAAAAAATCATAACATTAAAAATCAGAATGATATCTCCAATACTTAATCCTGATTTTCGGGTGATATATACTGCCAGAATTTCTGTACCATCAATGACACCTCCGCCTCTGACCGATAATCCGATACCTGCTCCCAGAAAAAAACCTCCAAAAACAGCGATCAATAGTTTGTCGGAGGTGATGACAGGATATTCCAATAATGCCACACATAATGCCAGTCCAATAATTGCCAAAAAACTTTTGATGGCAAAATTCCGGCTGATTTGAGTATAGCCTAAAAAGATAAAAGGAATATTAATGCCTAAAATAAGCCAGGCAAGTGGTATACCGGTAAGCTCTCTTACCAGCAATGAAATTCCGGTAACACCACCATCAATAAAAGCGTTTGGAAGCAGAAAACCTTTTAAACCAAATCCGGCTGAAATAATTCCGATTATAATAAATATGGCATCCCGGATAAGGTGAGTGGTTTTATGCTTAAGTAAAATAAACTCCCTGGCAATAAGATAATTGCTCATGGTTTCAAAATTGCGTATGAAACCACGCCGCCGCCTGTGCGAAAAATAAATGAGTTTTCTGAGTATTGGATTCATGACTACCAAGATAATGTATTTTTGGTAAAAATCAGTATGAATGGAATAAGAACATTGGCCTTGGTTTATGACATATTCTGTATTTTCGCAATACCTTTTCTGTTTACCATTTTAAATGCATTAATTAATGATTGAGCAGCTTTATATCCGCATAGCCTCTGAACTTGGACTTGCAGCCAGTTTTGTTAAAAGCACCCTGGAATTGCTCGAATCCGGCGCTACTATTCCTTTCATCGCCAGGTACCGTAAGGAAGTCACCGGTAGTATGGATGAAGTTCAGATAATGCAAATCCGCGACAGGTTTAAGCAACTGGGCGATCTGGAGAAACGTCGTGAAACGGTAATTGCTTCTATCCGGGAACAGGGAAAGATGACGGATGAATTACTTTCCTTGCTTAACGCTGCTGATACGATGTCGCAATTGGAAGATTTATATCTGCCATATCGTCCCAAACGTAAAACACGCGCCGTAATGGCTATTGAAAAAGGATTAGAACCTCTGGCTTTGTGGCTTATTAAGCAGCGCCCCGGTGATGTTGAAACCGAAGCGGAGAAGTTCATCAATTCAGAAATGGGCGTAGAAAACGAAGCGGATGCTCTCGCTGGTGCACGCGACATCATCGCTGAGTGGATTAATGAAGATGCTCGTGTACGCGACAGATTACGCCGCCTTTTCGATCGGGAAGCCATTATTTCTTCTAAAATGGTGAAAGGCAAGGAAGAAGAAGGCAATAAATACAGTGCATGGTTTACCTGGGAAGAAAACGCTCGAAAGGCACCATCACACAGGGTATTGGCAATATTCAGGGGAGAGTCGGAAGGTTTTCTTAAAATTTCTATTGAACCATCAGCTTTGGATGCTCTTGAAATTATTGAGAAAGCGTATATCAGAGCTTCCAACCCGGCAGCTGAACAAGTAAGTATGGCAGCTTTTGACAGTTATAAACGATTATTACAGCCTTCGCTCGAGACGGAGATACGTCAGGGCATGAAGGAGAAAGCCGACGAGGAAGCCATTCGTGTATTTTCCGAAAATCTTCGCCAGTTATTGTTGTCGCCACCCTTGCATGGACGTAATGTTTTGGCCCTCGATCCTGGATTTCGTACGGGTTGTAAAGTCGTTTGCCTGGATGCTCACGGGAAGCTATTGCATAATGAGACGATTTATCCACATCCGCCACATAACGAAGTTAAGCAAAGTGCCCAAAAAATAAAATCATTGGTAAATGCTTATAAAATTGATGCTATAGCTGTTGGAAATGGAACGGCTGGCCGCGAAACGGAATCTTTTATTACGCATATCCCTTTCGAACGAAAAATTATTGCCGTTATGGTGAACGAAAGCGGAGCCTCAGTATATTCGGCATCAGCCGTAGCGCGTGAAGAATTTCCTGATTATGATGTTACCGTTCGTGGCTCGGTTTCAATTGGCCGACGACTTATCGATCCTTTAGCCGAACTTGTTAAGATTGATCCAAAATCCATAGGTGTGGGACAATATCAGCATGATGTAAATCAGAAAGCATTGCAACAAAGTCTGGATGATATTGTACTCAGCTGTGTAAATCTTGTGGGTGTTGATGTAAATACAGCCAGCAAGGAATTACTAACCAATGTGTCGGGCATAGGTCCGGTATTGGCAAAAAATATTATCGAATACCGTCATTCTAAAGGTACTTTCACCTCCCGTCAGGCCTTAAAAAAAGTTCCTCGTTTGGGCGAAAAAGCATTTGAACAGGCTGCTGGATTTCTACGGATATCAGAAGCGGTTAACCCACTTGATAGCAGTGCTGTACATCCCGAGAGTTATCATGTGGTGGACCGTATGGCTGCACATCTGAAATGCAGTGTTTCAGAGCTTATTGCCTCAGAAGAACTTCGTGATCGGATTGATCCAAAAGACTTTGTCAGCGATAAAGTTGGCTTGCCCACAATAATTGATATTCTTAAAGAATTGGCCAAGCCAGGACGCGATCCCCGCCTGACATTCGAAAAGTTTGAATTTGATGCGGGTATTCATTCCATCAACGATGTAATCCCGGAAATGATTGTACCGGGCCTTGTTACAAATATTACAAATTTTGGTGCTTTTGTCGATATAGGAGTTCATCAGGATGGACTGGTCCATGTTAGTCATCTGGCCGATCGGTTTATAAAGGATCCGAATGAAGTAGTGAAACTAAATCAAAAGGTGATGGTTCGTGTACTTGAGGTGGACATTGACCGCAAGCGAATTTCTCTATCAATGCGTGGTATTGGCAAGGATGCAAAATAAAATAATCAGGTTTATACCTGTTTTATTGATTTGACGTTATTTAAACTCAAAAATTATAATGATGAAGCGATTTTTATTCTTCTTGGTTTTATTTCTGATGATTTTTTCGATGCAAATATCAGCACAGGTAATTCAGGGCGCACTGATTGGTGGACTGAATGCATCGCAGGTGGATGGCGATGAAATTTATGGTTTCGACCGTTACGGCGGCGTTATTGGTGCCGCGGCCATTATTCCTTTCGACCGAAATTGGTCAGTAAGCCTCGAAACCTTATTTTCGCAGAAAGGGAGTTATCAATCAGCGTTTTATACAGCCATATATAAAGATAGTATCACCGGTGTTGAAACCATTCTTACCGGAGAATATGATTTGCGTTTAAATTACGTGGAAGTTCCATTAATGGTGCATTATACCGATCGCGAAAGAATTACTGTTGGAACGGGTTTCAGTTATGCACGCATGGTTGGCGTTACTGAAAAGGAGCATGGCAATCTTATTAATACCACTACAACCAATAGTGGAACGTATAATAAGAGTGATTTTTTGGTTCATGCAGATATACGATTTCGATTGTATGAGAATCTTAAATTGAATTTTCGCTATTCATATTCAATTCTCAAAATACGAACCAGAGAGTTTACTAATCTTTCGGGTAGCAATTCCTGGATACGCGACCAAAGAAATAATGTCTTTGCCATTCGCCTGATTTGGGTGTTTAATGAAAAGGCAAAGACTTTGGATGAAGTTAAATAGTCAAAACCTATTCCTTATCTGCTGTACTTTGGTCATAAAGTGATTCAATTACACGTTTATTTGCGATAGCATCTGGAAAGTTGCTCAACAATTTACCTAATGCAGTGTTAATTATGAAACTGCTTCTACGATATGATTATTATCGACATCCCTGGATTTAAAAAATTGCTTATCGAGCATCTGGTTATCGATTTCAACGGAACGATCGGTTGCGATGGAAAACTGCTTCCAGGTCTTGCTGAACGATTGAATGCACTGGCTGAACAGGCCGAAATACATGTTATCAGCGCTGATACGTACGGTACCGTAAGACAGGAAGTGGATGATATTGATTGTAGAATTGTAGTTGTTGCACCGGATAATCAGGACTTAATCAAGGCCGAATACGTGATTAACCTGAATGGAGAAAAAGTAATAGCCATTGGAAATGGCCGTAACGATAAACTTATGCTGCGTAAAGCAGCTCTCGGAATTTCGGTGATGCAGCGCGAAGGTCTGGCGGTGGAGGCATTAATGGCTTCGGATGTTTTGGTGAATGATTTGATTGATGCGCTCGACTTATTGCTTTATCCCGGTCGCTTGATTTCTACATTACGACAATAAACCGTAAAAAAACCTGCCAGAAATTAATCTAACAGGTTTCTTTTGTGCGTTTAATATGGCCAAAACTGATTATCATTCCAAATCGACTCTTTAATTTCGTCGTTGAGATTTTTTAGCATTTCATGATGGCCTTTTTCCCAATCGGCCAGAATCTGATAAAGCTCTTTTTCGTGAATATCATCCGATTCTTTTGCCCGATCAGAATATACTTTTACCGCGCGCATTTCGAAATCTAGAGCAGCTGCAATAGCTGCAGCTTCATAACTAGCGGCATCCACCTGATTTTTAAATTTTTCTGAAAGCACTTTCATGGCTACAGCATCGTGCTCATCATTGATGTTGGTATCAGGTTTAATAAATTCGCCTTTTTTGGCATAATTAGCGAATTGTACAGAAAGATACTTAATGTGTTCGTCTTCTTCTTCGGCCATCATCCGGAATATTTCTTCTGCGGCTTCACTTTTTGTATTATCAGCAGCCTGTAAATAGAAAGCTTTTCCTCTGCGTTCGAGTAAGATGGCTTCTTTCAGTATTTCTAATGCTTTTTGGTTTTGCATACGATTATAATTTTGATGTATGATAGGTGTTTATAAAGATACGTTTTTTCGTTCAGTTCATATAACAGTATTCCCTGTATGATTGTTTACATTAAAGTAAATCCGGAATGATATGAATGCTTATTTTTGTAGAACTATAAAAAAATATGCATCCATCCGATCAAATATCACATCAGGGAGTCGTAAGAACGATTGAATCTGGCAAGATTATCGTTCGTATATTATCTGCCTCTGCCTGCTCTGCTTGTCATGCCAAAGGAGCTTGCGGGCTCTCCGATACCGAAGAAAAACTGGTGGAAGTTGACGAATTGAGCGCTCCAAATGTAAAACCAGGCGATACGGTAGAAGTTGTTATGAGGAAAGAACTCGGACTTAAAGCTGTTTTATATGCTTATTTTTTGCCCTTTGTTTTTGTTCTAATAACACTAATAGCTTCATATAGTGTAAGTGGTAGCGAACTTCTTTCGGGCTTATTGTCATTAATTATTCTGGTTCCTTATTATTTTGGTCTTTATTTTTTTCGCAAAAAACTGGAGACGCGTTTTGTGTTTTATATTTCAAAATAGAGAACAATGCTTTCTCCGGTCAATTTTTGACATTAAATGCTTCGATTTCTGTAATTTAGAAGCCCTCTACATTAGGATTGTAATTTTTTGTATTACAGTTCCTTGCATGTATGTAATTGTTTAAATGTGTGAATATGTTTTTAGTAATAAATTGACTATTAGCTTTTTATAAAGGCAGGTAGTGGGCTATGTTAAAACGATCAATTCGCGGTGGTTTTTTACTTTTGTGATCCCGAACAAATTACAGATAGAACAAAGTTAAAAACAGAATCCCGTGAACGAAACATTTCTTTATGCGGTTATTTCTTTGGTTGCGTTGGGCGCAACATCGGCGGTTATTCTTTTTTTTGTTGCCCAGAAGTTTAAGGTAATAGAAGATCCCCGCATCGATATTGTCAATGATGCCTTACCCGGTGCCAATTGCGGAGGCTGTGGCTTTGCCGGTTGTCGCAATTTTGCTGAATCAATTATTAAAGCAGGTAGTCTCGAAGGTTTTAGTTGCCCGGCAGGTGGTAATGCCACCATGACGTCAGTAGCTGAATTACTTGGAATGGTAGCTGCTGAAACAGAACCTCAGATTGCTGTTATCCGTTGCAATGGCTCGATGATTAATTCACCTGCCAAGGTTCAGCTCGATGGTGCCGATTCCTGCGCATTTGCTCATTATCTTTTTGCTGGTGAAGGCGGCTGTTCTCATGGCTGTCTTGGACTTGCCGATTGTGTAAGATCATGCATTTTCGATGCTATTTATATGGATAGTGAAAGCGGATTACCCATTGTCAAGGACAATTGTATAGCTTGCGGAGCCTGTGTAAAAGCATGTCCCAGAGCTATCATCGAATTGCGTGACAAAGGAAAGAAGGACAGGCGGATTTTCGTCAGTTGTGTAAATCAGGAAAAGGGAGCACCCGCCAAGAAAAATTGTTCTGTGGCATGCATCGGTTGCGGCAAATGTGTTAAAGTTTGTCCCTTTGAAGCCATTACGATGAATAATAATCTGGCTTATATTGATTATTCTAAATGCAAGCTTTGCAGAAAATGCGTGCCCGAATGCCCAACGGATGCCATTCATGAACTGAACTTCCCTCCCAGGAAAATTGTCACAACGGAAGAAGCGGCAACCGCTTCAGTATAGTATTTGAAATATAGAAATTAACCATAAATTTACAGGAGGTATTATACCTTGAAAACATTTGCATTAGGTGGTGTTCACCCCGAAGAGGCCAAGGTTTCGGCTGCAAAGGCCGTAGAAATTCTTCCGCTTCCCCAGAAAGTCATTGTTCCCCTCGGACAAAATCTGGGTGCTCCTTCCAAAGCCCTCGTTAAAAAAGGGGATGAAGTAAAAGTGGGTCAGCTTATTGCTACCGCAGAAGCTTTTATCTCTTCCAACATTCATTCGCCTGTTTCAGGAAAGGTTGAAAAAGTTGACGATTACCTTGATTCAACCGGTTATCGCAGGCCGGCTATTTTTATTGATGTTATCGGTGATGATTGGGATTCAACAATCGATACCAGCAAAGAAATTGTTAGCGAAATTTCTCTCAGCTCGACCGAAATTATTCAGAAAATGAAGGATATGGGCATTGTTGGATTGGGTGGTGCTACTTTTCCGTCCCATGTCAAACTGATGCTGCCCGATGGCAAAAAAGCAGAATATCTTATTATTAATGGCGTGGAATGTGAACCCTATCTCACCTCCGATCATCGATTGATGCTTGAAAGGGGCGAAGAAATGATGATTGGTGTCCGTATTCTTATGAAAGGTCTGCAGGTTCAAAAAGCATTGATAGGCATCGAAGCAAATAAGCCCGATGCTATTCAAGCGTTGACTTCTCTGGTGGCACATTTCCCAGGCATTGAAGTGCATGCATTAAAGGTTCAGTATCCTCAGGGTGGTGAAAAACAGCTGATTAAAGCTTTGCTTAATCGTGAGGTTCCTTCAGGAAAATTGCCCATTGAAGTTGGCTGTGTAGTAAATAATGTGGGAACTGCCTTTGCAGTTTACGAGGCGATCCAGAAAAACAAGCCATTGGTAGAACGCATTGTTACAGTTACAGGATCTAACATTCAAAATCCGGGTAATTATTTGGTGCGAATAGGAACACCCGTCCGTGAATTGCTCGAAAAAGCTGGATGGAATCCGGAAACTGCTGGTAAAATCATCAATGGCGGCCCCATGATGGGTAAAGCCGTTAGCTCAACGGATGTACCTGTAGTGAAAGGAACCAGCGGTATCCTTGTTTTTGATCAGGAAGAATCAAAACGGCCGAATGTTCAGGCTTGCATTCGCTGCGCTAAATGTGTAAGCGTTTGCCCCATGGGCCTCGAACCGTATCTTATTGCCAGAGCCTCGGAAATTGGTATGTATGAAATCGCTGAAAATGAACATGCCATGGATTGCATGGAATGTGGTTCATGCCAGTATACCTGTCCATCGGCTCGTCCCTTACTGGATCATCTGCGTTTGGGAAAAAATAAAGTCGCACACATCATCAGAACCCGAAAAAATTAAATTATGAATCGATTAACCGTTTCAGGCTCGCCTCATGTGCACGATGTGATGTCAGTAAAGTCTGTTATGTGGGGAGTGGTTATTTCTCTTATTCCCGCCATGATGGTATCTTTCTGGTATTTCGGTCTGGGAGCCATATTTGTAACTGCTGTTGCTATTGTATCATGCCTTGTTTTTGAATATTTGATACAAAAATTTTTATTGAAAGAAACCCCAACCATTACAGATGGTTCGGCAATGATTACCGGAATTTTGCTGGCATTTAATGTTCCAAGTTCGTTGCCCTGGTGGCAGATAATGATTGGAAGTGCCGTAGCAATCGGAATTGGTAAAATGTCGTTTGGCGGTTTGGGAAAAAACCCATTTAATCCTGCATTAGTTGGCCGTGTTTTCCTGTTGATTTCATTCCCGGTTGATATGACATCATGGCCCACAGCTATCGAAAACCGATTTGTTTTCTTTGATGCTGCTACAGGTCCAACCTCTCTGGGTGTTTTGAAGGAAAACTTAATGGCAGGCGAAACAGTGCCTGATATTATTTCAAAACTACCAAGTTATCAGGAAATGTTTATCGGGCAGATGAACGGCTCACTGGGTGAGGTCTCTGCCTTTGCGCTATTACTGGGTGGAATTTATATGCTCTACCGGAAAATCATTACTTGGCATATTCCGTTTTCTTTCGTTGCATCGGCAGTAATTTTCTCCGGAATACTATGGATGGTAAATCCCGCAATGTATATTGATCCGATGTTCCACATTCTGGCTGGCGGCATGCTTTTGGGAGCTATATATATGGCTACCGATATGGTGACCTCGCCCATGACTCCGGCAGGTATGCTTGTGTTTGGTGTTGGTTGCGGATTACTTACGATATTAATCAGGGTTTTTGGAGCTTATCCCGAAGGCGTATCATTTGCCATTCTTATTATGAATGCATTTGTGCCATTAATCAACAGAGGCTTTAAACCTAAACGATTCGGAGGAAAATAGTCATGGCAAAAAAAGAATCTTCATTGATTAATATGATTAGTACACTGGTGCTGATTACTTTAGTAGCCGGTGTGGCTCTTGCTGGCGTTTATGATCTTACCAAAGAACCTATTGCACGATCGCAGAAGGCAAAACTTGAAAAGGCCATCAAGGCTGTTATTCCCGATTTTGAAGAAATCAGGGAATATAAAGTTAAGCCTGATGACAGTGATGAGGAACTGGTTTTTTATGAAGGACTGAAAGGTGATTCAATCGTAGGCGTCGCTATACAGACATATACCGATAAGGGTTTTTCAGGAAGAATCTCTGTGATGGTAGGATTTTTACCTGATGGCTCCATTTTGAACACCGAAGTAATTAAACATCAGGAAACTCCCGGACTCGGAACTAAATTGATGGATGAAGCATGGAAAATTAAGTTCAGAGGGATGAACATTGCTGAATTAGCCGGTGAAGCGGTAAAAGTGACAAAAGATCAGGGAACAGTTGATGCTATTACTGCTGCCACGATTAGTTCTCGCGCTTTTTGTGATGCTGTGCAACGTGCTTATAATACCAAGAAAAAAGGAGGTAAGAATGAATAAATGGACAATATTTTCTCGCGGTATTATTCGCGAAAATCCGGTATTTGCTTTATTACTCGGATTATGTCCCACGCTGGGAGTTACCTCATCGGCTATCAATGGTATGGGTATGGGACTCGCCACTATGTTTGTGCTTATTATGTCAAATATGATGATAAGCCTGCTTAAAAATGTTATTCCTGATAAAGTTCGTATTCCTGCATTCATAGTAGTAATTGCTTCATTTGTAACCATGGTAGATTTTATCATGGCGGGTTTTGCACCCGGAATACATGAACAACTCGGACTATTTATCCCTCTTATTGTTGTTAACTGCGTTGTACTCGGAAGAGCAGAAGCTTTTGCAAATAAAAACAGTGTGCTTTCTTCTACAATTGATGGTGCCGGTATGGGGCTTGGTTTTACACTCGCACTGACCCTGCTTGGTGCTATACGCGAAATTCTGGGAAGTGGTGCTGTTTTTGGAATGAAATTCATTCCGGCCTCTGCTGATGGAATTCTTGTATTTATTCTGGCACCGGGGGCTTTTATTACTCTGGGTTTCCTTATTGCCCTGATTAATCATTTGCGTAAAACATCCTAATTCAGCAAGCTATGGAAAACATCATACTGATTATAATCGCGGCAATATTTGTAAATAATATTGTTCTCGCCCAGTTTCTCGGAATTTGTCCTTTTTTAGGCGTTTCTTCCAAAATTAATACGGCAGCCGGTATGGGTGGTGCTGTTTTATTTGTAATGACACTGGCCACCATTATTACCTTCCTGATACAACATTATATTCTGAATCCACTCTCTTTGGGATTTTTACAGACGATAACATTTATTTTGGTAATTGCGGCTCTGGTACAAATGGTTGAAATTATACTTAAAAAGGTAAGTCCTTCTTTGTATCAGGCCCTCGGAATTTTCCTGCCCTTGATTACCACCAATTGTGCGGTCCTGGGTGTGGCTATTCTTGTAATTCAAAAGCAGTTTAATCTGGTTGAAAGTGTTGTGTTTGCAATGGCTAATGCCGTTGGATTTACTCTTGCACTGATAATCTTTGCTGGAATTCGGGAGCATCTCGATTTAATGGGCGTTCCCAAAGGCATGCGTGGTATTCCCATTGCCCTGGTGGTTGCCGGACTTTTATCTCTGGCCTTTATGGGCTTTGCCGGATTGGTAAAATAAAGTTTTCGTTACCCTGTTATTTAAGCTCCGCCCAGGCGGGGCTTTTTTTTTAGAAAATTGGAATATAATCCTAGATGTGTGAAATTGAAATGTAGCGTTATTCAATAATGCTTTATCCTATGGCAAGATGATTAGAATGGATGAAATATTATCGAATATTTCATAAAAGGGAGCGTACAAAAAGGCTACGATTCAACAATGCTGGTTACTTATTTATCAATTCAATTTTGCCACTTAATTGAATCTGCATACGGATTTTATCTGGTAGAATCGTGATCTCTCCCGGAATAATATCACGAAGTTCCGCTTTTAGTCGAATACCCGATGCAATCTCATAATTATTGGCCGCAGAGTTTACCAACTTTTTCATATCTTCAATTTGTTCACTTATCGGGAAACTAAGTTGTTTGGCAATGGTGTTTCTTATTGTACTGCCATAAAGCCAGGATGCAGATTTATGGAGAATGTTGCTTGTTTTGATGTCAAAATCAAAATCTGTGATATCAATGCTTTCTTTTTTAGGCTGGTACATTGCTTTTCCTCTAAAATACAGTTTTCCTTTGATGTCACCAGTAACAGTGGTTTCAACAATCATATTTCCCTTGCTTCCGTACAGTTTTATTTCCTGGACAGTAATTTTCCGATTGCCATTTTCGAACATCTTTCCAACGATTTCTTTGGTCGCTATTTTTTGAATTTCCGTGAAGGGTAAATCCACCGATACATTGATGGCTGATTCTTTTGGAATGGCATTTACCTTTTTAAGTGGAGGTATTGCTTTGTTGGTTTTAAAAACAGGCTTTTCATTTACAAAACACCATAAATACGATTGAATGCCAGTACCCATAATAAATTTTCCGTTTTTTCCTTCGATAGGCAAAGCCATAACCTCTATGGGTTCTGCATAAATCCAGACTTTTTGCTCACCGGGAATGGGAATTGGATTTTCCATGGCAGTCCATAGTTCTGACATATATTTCCCCAGATCGAGGTAGTTGGCGGCAGCTTTGTCAAGTTCCTTACCCATAACATTCAGGTTAGATGTCAAAATGTAATCAGCAACCATTGTTATGGGAAATTCGAACATGCCAATTTTCATGGAAGGGGTAGAAATCCATTCATAAGCCTCAGCGGTTGTGTTGGTTTTGATTTTCCAGTCGGAACTGAAATCCAGTTTTGTTTTGAATTTTAGAATAATTTCAGCATTAAATTCGCGATAATCGGAAAGGGCAATTCCCAGTTTTTCGAGTTTGAAACCTGCTTTCAGCCACAACTTCAGAGGAACGGTCCAACGAAGTTCGTTGCCCATCATCGAAAGTCTTATATTATCCCTTTTCCATGCTTTAACCATGAGGTTATCACCACCGTTATCTGTCAATGAATTGTCTTCATAAATTAATCCTTTTAACCGACTGTTTATCAGGTTTTCGAGTTCGCCGATATCCAAATTGACAGGCAGTGAAATAACTGAAAGTTGTGGCTTCTTTATTTCTTCGAGATAATTTTCAACGGGTGCTTCGGGTTTTACACTGGCACATCCATTGATTAGTATCATAAACCAAACTGTAATGATTAAAAAGAAAAGGTTTTTTAATTTCATGAGATTGCTAAATTTGCATATCGGTTATTCGTAGCAAAAATACGAACATTGAATAGCAAAGTATAATACTTACGCGGGGATATATAAAAAGGCGAAAAGCTTGAGTATATTTGTACAAAGAAGCGACGGACAAAATAGAGGTTAATTTTTAAGCATATGACAGAAATTATTCATCTTGATAATGCCTCCATTTATCAGAAGGAAAATCTGGTACTCAACAGGATTTCGCTCACTGTAAACGAAGGAGAATTTCTTTATCTAATTGGGAAAACGGGAAGTGGTAAAAGTAGTTTATTAAAAACGCTTTATGCTGAATTGCCTTTAAAAGATGGGATTGGTGTAGTAGCCGGGTATGATCTGGTGAAAATCCGGAATCGCGAGATCCCATATCTACGCCGCAAACTGGGTATCGTTTTTCAGGACTTTCAGTTGCTTTCTGACAGAAGCATTTCCGAAAATCTAATGTTTGTCATGAAAGCCACGGGATGGAAAGAAAAGCAGAAAATGATAGATCGCACCGAAGAATTATTAAAGTTGATTGGTATTCCCACCAAAGGCTATAAAATGCCCCATCAGCTATCAGGGGGCGAGCAGCAAAGAGTTGGTGTGGCCAGAGCATTGATAAATCATCCTCCCATTATCCTGGCAGACGAACCCACCGGTAATCTCGATCCCGAATCTTCGGAAGGAATTCTCAGCCTTTTACATGAAATCAGTAAAACGGGCGTCGGTGTGGTAATGGCTACCCACAATTATGGATTGATACAGAAATTCCCTGGTCGCATTGTCCGCATCGATGCGGGACAGCTTTCCGAAGAAACGCCTGTATTCATGAATGAAGCCTGAGATTTAAACGTCCTGAAAAATTAATTCAAGCATCGAATCAGTATTATGCTGATTATTATATAAACCGGATAATTTCAAAGTCCGGTTTTTTATTTGTAATTCATCAAAGGTCAAGTCTGCTGTTTTCTGAATTATACTTTTTAGTTCAGTATCCCCATCGGTAATAATGCAAAGTTCATTTAATCCGGTGCCATGCAACATGGCTTTGTTCGTAATACAAAAACGGCCTTTGTACAAACTGTTCAGCAATTTCAGCTTTAAACCGGTAGCCTGAAAAGTAAGTAAAACGTGCGCCTGAGCATCACGCTGAAGTCTGTCCATTTCCGGTTCAGAAGGATTAGCTATTAGTTCAATATTTTCGAACATTGCACATGATTTCTGAAGCTTTTCCGAAGGATTCATGCCTGCAATTATCAGTTTTTGATGAAGGCCGGCGAATATTTTATGAATGAGATATTCGGCTGCTACGGCATTTTCAGCCACAGAGAGCTTACCATGGTACAGAAAATAGACGCCTTTGCCGGGCTTACTGCTAATTTCATCATTAGCATGAAAGCTGGGTAAATAATGCACATCGTTTTTCGGAAAATTTGTTCGAAGGTATTGGGTGTCGGCTTCCGAAACTACCAGCATGAGTGAAGCATTTTTCAAAATACGTTGAAATAGTTTTAACCGCAGGCTTTCGATAATGAAGAATATCTTTTGTCCGGGATGACGAGTGGCCTTAGCCAGATGAAAGTAATACCGATGTTCTATATTGCTTTCACGGTAAATTTTAAATCGCTCCTTCAATTGTGGATGATCCAACAGAAAGCAGGAATGCAATCCTTCGAAAAGAATGGGATGATTATCCTGAGAGAGTCTATCGAGCAATTTATCCGAAACACGACTGTTTATAATGAAAGGTATCAGTGAAAACTGCTTGAGAATGCTTGTATTTCTTGGATAATAATGCACTTCTTCACAGAAATCATTCAAAGCTGTAGCAATACCCCGTTCACCATAAATAAAACAGTGCAAAATTACCTTTACGCCCGAATTTTTAAGATGACGGATTTTATGAAAAACATCAATTACTCCGCCATAATTGGCGGGCCAGGGCACATCAAAGGCCACTATGTGCAGGGTTTTATCAGAGAAATTGGGCATATACCTTTTTAAGAAGAACCGATTCATTTTCCCAGCATAATTGTGGTGCTGCAATGCGGCAATTATTTTTGTAAGTGCTCAGTTTATCTTCATGATCCAGCATATTCATAATCGATTGAGCAATAATTTCCGGTTGATGCGAAGGGATTATTTCTCCCACTTTCCACGTTTTTACCAATTGACTTATTTCTGGTAAATCACTCACAAGAACAGGAATGCCAGCGTGAATATAATCAAAGATTTTATTGGGTAAGCTGAAGCGATAATTCGGGTTAGTGTCTTTATCAAGACTCAGGCCTAAATCAGCATTGGCCGTATATTGCATGAGTCTTTGGTATGGCATTTTTGGGAAAAACAAAATCTTATCCTTTAGTTCTGGTTGTTGAGCCATGGATTTTAATTCTTCAATAATATCCCCACTCCCGGCTATTATCAAAACCACATCAGAAGTAAATGCCATGGCTTGTAACAGTTCTTCGGCTCCGCGTTGGATATTGATTCCTGCGCCCTGTAAAATAATTAAACGTTTATTCTCTGGCAGATTCAGTTCTTTTCTGCCGGGATTGCTACTCAATTCCATTTTTTTCGGAACGTTACGGATTACTAAAGGCTTGATGCCATATTTCTGATAATAAATATTAGCAATGCTTTCGTTAACAGTAAAGATGTTTTTAAGTCTAGGGAATATCCATCGCTCTATGCGTTCCCATGATTTTTGAACAATTGGTCGGTGAATCACCTCCGGAGTATGAGTAAAATACTCGTGAGTGTCATAAACAATGGCCCGTCTTCTGATTTTTGATACCAGAAAATTCGCCAACAAAGTGTCCAAATCATTGGAAACCAAAAGGTCAAATCGTCTTATGATTAAGAAAAAGAACAGGCGGATATTAAATTCGGCGTAGAAACATGGTCCTTTGACGAAGAGCAGTTTCATGCGGTGCATTGCGTAAGGTCTTTCATCCAAAGGAAGTGAAGCAGCTAAAATACGACCCACCAGGAGCACATCAAATCCCATCGCCGTCAAGCTGCTACAAACTTTATTCACACGCTGGTCGGTGCTTAAATCGTTTATAACAGATACGATGACTTTTTTCATTATTTGTTGAATCAACAAAATATTAACGCCGACTGCGGAACATTATTTTCAAAACCGAACAATCTGAACTAATTGACAACAATCCTTCCTTCTGCATACTCGGTCACACATTACTATTGATTATTGACTATTGATTAATTTCTCGCCACTAATCACTCCCCGATAGCTATCGAGGTACTAATCACTAATTACTAATTACTATTTAGTATGCCTTTGCGAAATATACTCTGAATGAAGATGGATTTCCACTAAAAACGCATTTTCCAGTTTCTGGTTTTGGATTAACAGGAATCAGGCGAATAGTAGCTTTCGTTTCCTGTTTGATTTTTTCTTCCGTTTCGGAGGTGCCGTCCCAGTGAGCCAAAACAAAACCACCTTTTTCTATTTGATTTTTAAAATCTTCCCAGGTATCAACAATGAAAGTATTTTCATCGCGGAAGCTATATGCCTTTTGGTATAGATTAACCTGAATAAGTTCCAGCAGATGTTCAATTTTATTATCGATGTCGGTAATTTCCAGGATGTTTTTTTCGAGTGTATCACGGCGGGCAACTTCAACTGTTCCGTTTTCCAGGTCGCGGGGGCCAATGGCAATTCGTACAGGAACTCCTTTAAATTCGTATTCGTTGAATTTCCATCCAGGGGTTAATGAATCACGATTATCGTATTTTACACGTATACCTTTTGCCTCCAGCGATTTTTTAATTTCATCAACTTTGGCAGATATTGCTTCGAGTTGTTCTGCTTTCTTATAAATCGGGATGATGACAACCTGATATGGCGCCAGATTAGGAGGCAGAACCAATCCGTTATCATCAGAATGGGTCATGATGAGAGCACCCATTAGTCGGGTACTTACACCCCATGAAGTAGCCCAAACGTGTTCCAGTTTATTCTCTTTACTCAGAAATTTAACATCAAAAGCTTTGGCAAAATTTTGTCCGAGGAAATGTGAAGTTCCTGCTTGAAGAGCTTTGCCATCTTGCATTAGTGCTTCAATACAATATGTTTCTACGGCACCCGCAAAACGTTCATTTGCCGACTTAATTCCTTTAAGAACGGGCATTGCCATCCATTTCTCAGCAAATTCGGCATAAATATTAATCATTTGGTTCGTTTCTTCCAGAGCTTCTTCTTGTGTGGCATGGGCAGTATGACCTTCCTGCCATAAAAATTCAGTAGTTCTGAGAAATAAACGGGTACGCATTTCCCAACGAACAACGTTGGCCCACTGGTTCACAAGGATTGGTAAGTCGCGATACGATTGTATCCAGGTACGATATGTATCCCAGATAATAGTCTCAGAGGTTGGTCGTACGATTAATTCTTCTTCCAGTTTAGCATCCGGATCAACGATAACCCCTTTGCCGTTTGGATCGTTTTTTAGACGGTAATGAGTAACCACAGCGCATTCTTTGGCGAATCCTTCAACATGGCTGGCTTCTTTACTAAAAAATGATTTGGGTATAAAAAGAGGAAAATAAGCGTTTTCGTGCCCTGTATCTTTAAACATTTTATCGAGAGCAGCCTGCATTCTCTCCCAAATGGCATAGCCATATGGTTTTATAACCATGCAACCTCTTACGGCAGAATTGTCTGCTAAACCGGCTTTTATAACTAAATCGTTATACCATTGTGCGTAGTTTTCGTCTCTTGTTGAAAAATTTTTGGCCATTTTGCTGTGTGGTATGATATTTGGATATTTTTGTAGCAATGCCGAAAGGCATCAGAGTCGGCAAAAATAGTAAAATCAGCCGACAGTATTGTTTAACGGAAATTTAACCAGGGAGGAAAGAACCATGAAAACTTTTAAATTAATCAGCTTTATCATCCTTAGCGTGGGATTGGCAACTTGTACCACAGGGTATATGGGTTCGGTTCCATACGATGATGTGTATTATTCTTCAAATAATACGCCACCTCCCGCCAATCCACAGCCTGCCGTACAATCTTCGGGCCGGTATTCTACTGCACCCGATTATCGCTCAAATAATCAAAATAATAATAATGAGCAGGCTTATGATTCACGGGATTACTCTACCAATCAGGATCGCTACACACAATCCAATGATGAGTTTGTTAGTGAACCCGATCGCCAGGTTAATGTGTATAATTATTATGATGACGACACGTATAACAACGACGATTATTACGATTATGCCTATTCTGCCCGCATAAAACGATTTCATACTCCATCAATCGGAATAGGTTATTACGATGATTATTACACTAATTTATACTGGTATAACCATAATCCGTATTCATGGGGAACCAGTATATATATGGGATACAATTTCTGGGGCGGTGCAGGTTTCAATCTGGGCTGGTCATGGGGTTGGGGAAGTATAGGCTATCAATGGGGCTATCCTTATTCCGGTTGGTATTCTAACCCATGGGCTTATAATTATTATGGGTATCCATACGGCGGTGGCTGGGGTGGATATTGGAATGGTTACAATCACGGATACTGGAATGGATACTATGGTGGGTACTACGGTGGAAATTATGGTGGAAATTATTACAACAGCTACGACGCTAATTCGCATTATTATGGCCCAAGGCATAACCGGGGTTCTTCAAATGGGGCTTTTGCCCGCCCAGCCGGAAGTTTTGGTGATACCTATGAAAGTAAATTGAATTCGCGTCGTATTGCAGCAGGAGGTGGAAATACTCCGGGTATTACCACCGGAAGTACCAGACCCAAATTCGCCGGTAATACAATTACGGAAAGGCGTAAACAAGCTTCAGGAACAACTGCCAACGAACGAATTTCGCCCAATGCAAGACCACCTGGCACATCAGGTAATGCTAATGTTTCGAGAATTGATGCGGCTACAAATACAATAGGTAATCAAACCGCCAATCCGCGCATTAAACCATCAACCACAAATTTAAACACTACTAATTCGGCCTCAACGGAGGTTGATGGTAAAAATATATCCAACTCAAGAGTGAGGGTCAATGGCGATATTCAACAGAGTGCATCTGGTAATGCAGCAGTAAGTGATGATCCTCCTACATCTGTAAAACCAGTTCGTAAAACAACGGATCCTCGTTTACAGAATATACAATCCAGAGGTTCAAATACAAATGATGGCGGTACGCCACAACGATATAACTATAGCCGCTATAGCCGCAGTGCTCAGGACGCAACTCCACGCACCGTAGAAACTCCGGCAGGAAGGGATGCTAAAACCTATACTCCTCCGGTTTATACGCAGCCACGTTCAAGTAATGAGTATTCAAGTCCACGCTCAAGAGTAGTTACTTATCCGGAGTCAGGACGTGAGAATCAGAATAGTTCACGCGACGTGAATTCTGCACCCGCTCAAAATACGGAAAGACGTTCGCCGGTTAAATATCAATCACCTCAGGAAAACCAGCGTAGACAGCAACCTGCTACACAGCCACGTAAGTATAATACGCCAACACAGAGTCAGCCTTCGCGTAGCTATAATCCTCCATCAAATCAGGAGTCGAGAAGCAATTATCAAGCTCCTGCCCGTTCAAATGAATCTTATAGCTCGCCTGCCCGTTCAAATAATAATTCGAGCAGCACTCCTTCGCGCTCTTCAAGTAGTTCATATAGTTCCCCTTCAAAAAGTTCAAGCTCCGGAAGCAGCAACTCTGGTAGCAGTAATTCAGGACGCAGAAAATAATCACTCTTAATATTCATTCCGACATGAAAAAAGTCATTTATACGATAGCAGCTTTATTTATTTCGATGGGCATGTATGCTCAAACCGCTGCCGATGCCCTTCGCTATTCACAAGTAGAATATAGTGGTACTGCCCGCTTTAATGCAATGGGCGGAGCCTTTGGAGCATTGGGTGGCGATTTCTCGTCACTCAGTACGAACCCGGCAGGAATCGGACTTTATAAAACTTCCGAATTTACTGTAACCCCAACCATCTATCAAGGCAAATCCAGTTCTTCATACTTTGGCCATCAGGCAGAAGATGATAAGTATAATTTTAACCTTAGTAATCTCGGGGTGGTATTAACTGCTGAGATTCCCGATCGCTTAGGAACACCCGGATGGAGAAATGTTCAGTTTGGATTTGGAATAAACCGCTTGATGAATTTTAATAACCGCTCGATGATTGAAGGTTATAATGATGTAAACTCAATGCTTACCGGTTATGTAAATTATGCGAACGCCTATGGCATTTATTCCGATTCGCCTGAAGAACTCGCAGAAAAAGCCAATTTGATTTTTGAAGACGGTGGCATATTCTATAATGATATGCCCGATGGGAAAGTACTTCAACGTAAATCTTTAACTACCAGCGGCTCTATGAATGAATTGGTTTTAAGTGCCGGTGCTAATTACAGCGATATGCTCTATTTTGGAGTTACTATGGGCTTCCCGTATTTTAATTATCGCGAGGAGTCCTCATATTCTGAACAGGATATCAATAATGTAAATCCATATTTTCATTCATACACTTTGCGCGAACAGCTCGAAACATCCGGTACCGGATTTAACCTGAAAGCAGGTCTCATTTTCCGTCCTACGGATTGGCTAAGGATAGGTGGTGCATATCATTCACCTACTTTCTTTACAGATATGAATGATGTTTGGAGTAGTAATATAAATTCTGTATTCGATTCTGTAATTGAAAACAAAAGTGTTTCCTCTCGTATCGGTGAGTATAATTACGAACTCACCACGCCTATGAAACTAATCGGAAGTGTGGCAATTATTGTTGGTACACAGGGCTTAATCAGTGCCGATTATCAATATGTGGATTATACTGAAGCAAAACTTCGCCCCGTTGGAGACTATTATGATGTTAACGATGCCATTCAATCCAGCTATAAAGCACAAAATATTTTCAGGGTTGGAACCGAATGGCGTGTTGGGCCTTTTAGCTTCCGTGGTGGTTACGCATGGTACGAAAGCCCCTTTGCTAACAATTTGAATGACGGAGAACGGAAATCTATGTCCTTGGGTCTTGGATTCAGAGAACAGAATTATTTTATGGATTTCGCTTTCGTCCAGACCAAATGGACCGAAGATTATTATTTATATAGCCTTATAACAGAGCCGGGGCCTTCTTCGGTGAATAAATATACAGCAAACAGCATTCAACTTACTTTTGGTTACAAGTTTTAGTTCATCTCTGACAGATGCAACCGGCTGCCATAGGTAGCCGGTTTTTTAATGTGTTGTATTATAGTGTATTGATGTCATGTCTTTATGTTTCGACACAAATAATCAAAGATTTATGGGCGAAGTTTTATTAAGCTTTGATATGTTTGCAAAAAATAATAGAGTTCATGGAGAATTTTTATTTGTTTCTCGTCATCGTTTTATTCGGACTTGCGATATCCGATTTGATTGTAGGAGTAAGTAACGATGCAGTTAATTTTTTAAATTCAGCCGTTGGTTCTAAAGCAGCACCCTATAAGATAATTATGATGATTGCTGCTTTGGGAGTTTTGGTTGGTGCTACATTTTCGAGTGGGATGATGGAAGTAGCCCGAAAGGGGATTTTTCATCCAAGTCAGTTTTACTTTTCAGAGATTCTGATAATATTTCTGGCCGTTATGGTAACGG
This sequence comes from Bacteroidales bacterium, assembly GCA_030656615.1. Taxonomy (GTDB): domain Bacteria; phylum Bacteroidota; class Bacteroidia; order Bacteroidales; family TTA-H9; genus JAUSOY01. The sequence goes on from JAUSOY010000083.1 coordinate 186,337, forward strand.
ATGTTATATTGCTCGACTTATTCAACACCTTTGGCATGCCGACCTCAACAACCGTTTCAATTATTTTTGAATTGTTGGGTGCTTCTGTGGCTATTTCGATAATAAAAATTACAGCAATGGGTGATCCTATGGGTACCCTGGGGAATTATATTAATACTGGAAAGGCTCTTGCGATAATATCAGGTATTTTAATATCCGTGGTGGTGGCATTTTCTGTGGGGGCTATTATTCAGTATTTTACCCGTATGCTTTTTACCTTCCGTTATAAGGAAAAAATGGGTTTATATGGTGCACTTTGGGGAGGAATGGCTATCACTGCTATTACCTATTTTCTCCTGATTAAAGGTGCTAAAGGATCCTCTTTTATTTCAACTGAAAATTATGAATGGATAAAGGGTCATACCTGGTTAATTATCGGCATGGCAATGCTTACATGGACCTTGCTTTTGCAAATTTTGATATGGGTTTTTAAAATTAATGTTCTTAAAATCACTGTTCTTGTAGGCACTTTTGCATTGGCCATGGCATTTGCAGGAAATGATTTGGTTAATTTTATTGGTGTTCCACTGGCCGGATTGAAAGCCTTCCAAACTTTTATTTCGAATCCTGGTGCCGACCCTACAACTTTTGGTATGGAAGCCCTGGGTGGTGAAGTTCAAACAAATACATGGATTTTGCTTGTAGCCGGATTTGTAATGGTAGCAACTTTATGGTTTTCGAAAAAAGCTCGCTCAGTATTACGCACAACGGTTGATCTTAGTCGTCAGGACGAGGGTTCGGAACGTTTTGGCAGTAGTGCTATTTCTCGAATGATTGTTAGAGGAACCCGAAATATGTCGGGTAGCTTCTCGAATTTACTTCCAATGAAATTTCGCAATTCCATTGAGAATCGTTTTCAACCGTATACGTATCCGGAAAAAAACGATGGACAAGGAAAGGCGTCGTTTGATATGTTAAGGGCCTCTGTAAATCTTGTGGTTTCAAGTATCCTGATTGCAATGGGAACCTCGCTTAAACTCCCACTTTCAACCACTTACGTAACCTTTATGGTGGCTATGGGAACTTCCTTGTCTGACAGAGCATGGGGAAGAGAAAGTGCTGTTTACCGGGTGACAGGAGTTTTATCAGTTATTGGTGGATGGTTTTTCACAGCTTTGGCAGCATTTACAGTTGCCCTCTGTATCGCATTCGTGATGCATTATGGTGGTACAGCCGGAATAATTGCTGCTATTGTAATTACTATTCTTTTAGTTCTTCGTACACATCACATTCATCTTCGCAAAGAAGCGCTGAAAGAAACTGAAAAAAATCTGGAACAAGAAGCAGCATCTTCAGGAATTGTTAAAGAATGCACGGCGAATGTCATAAGCACACTTCATAAAACTTCTCTTATTTTTGACAAAACAATGTTAGGAATCATCGACGAAAACCTTGCTGTTTTAAAGGAAGCTCGGAAAGAAGTTAAAAAGTTGAATGAAATAACGAAAAAATACAAATACAATATTCAGTCCACCATTGTTCGATTACAGGGTGATATGATTGATGGCGGATTCTTTTATGTTCAGGTACTCGATTATCTGCGTGAAATTGCCCACTGTATTACGTACATCAATAATCCGGCTTATGATCATATGAATAATGATCATAAACCCATGCTTCAGGTTCAGAAAGAAGAATTGATGAAGTTGAAATCGGATATGCAACGATTTTTTGAAGATGTATTATTCGCAATCGAGAATAATCGCTTTGATCATTTGGATCAGATTCTCCTCCGCCAGACTGGGGTTATTGATGTTTTACGAAAAACACGTAAGGCACAAATTAAACGAATAAAGTCGGGTGAGGCAGGTACACGAAATTCTGTACTATATCTGAATATTCTCACTGAATCAAAGAATTTGCTGTTGAATACGATAAACTTGTATAAATCGCAGCGCGATTTTATTCTTGAGAAGCAGGCACCGGATAGTATTGATTTATAAATAAAAAAGGGGCAAAAAGCCCCTTTTTTATTTAACAGCGATGCATTCAATTTCGATAAGCACTCCTAAAGGAAGCTTAACGACTCCATAGGCAGCCCGTGCTGGAGGATCTTGCTGAAAATAACTTCCATATACCTCGTTCATGGCGGCAAAGTTGTCCATATCAGAAAGTAAACACGTACATTTTACGACATTTTCGTATGCGTATCCCGCTTCTTTTAGAATCGCACCGATGTTTTCGAGTACCTGATGGGTCTGTTCCTTAATTCCTCCCTCTTTAATACTTGATGTCGCTGGATTTATAGGAATTTGACCTGAAATGTACAAGGTGTTACCAGCCTGAATGGCTTGACTATACGGACCAATTGCTTTGGGTGCATTGGAAGTCTGAATGATTTTTTTCATAATTTTTTATTTAAAAATGATTGGAATGTTAATATTTTTGATTGGATTAAAATCTGTGGGATCAAAATCTCTCATGGCATTAATTAAGGTGAAGGATTCAAGATGAGCAAGGTCACCCGGTTTAATATCGATTGGAATGATTTTGTTTTCAGAAAGAAGACGTGCTCTGCATGTTCCATGGAGTATTGGGATAGCTGGGGTATAATATCTTTTCCCATCAAAGATAATGAGATTGGCCATGCTGCTATCGGTAATCAGTCCGTTTTTAACAATCAGAATGTCGTCGGCTTTTTCTTTCAAATCGAATAGAGCATTGATTTCTGTTCGGTCTTCAAACTTAAAACGATATTCAAGACGATTGGCATTAACGATTTGTAAACTGCGGATTGGTTTTTTTTGGTAAGGAAATAATTCAGACTTTATAATCCTATCAGAATAAGTAATACGGCATCGGTATATCATTCCATCAAAGGGGATTAAATCGCTAAAAACAGCATCAACATCAAATGAAAAGCTTCTTCCATAAAGTTTTGAGGCAGATTCATTCATCCGATCATTATGAAAGGAAGAATGCATTAAGCGGCCTTTTTCGGCCCGAATCGTTTCAATCAGTGGCAACATATACTTTGCGAATCATTTCGTTATATTCGGTTTTAGCATCTGAATGTATCGTGATACCGCCACCACTTTTAAAATAAAGCGACTCAGTCCTTTGCTCAATAAACCGAATCATTACACTGCTAATCAGACTATCACCATTATAAATCCCGGTAATCCCGGTATAATAATTCCGTTGGTGCGTTTCGGCCTCCAGAATGATTTCTATCGTTTTTTTCTTTGGTGCACCACTCACAGAACCTGCCGGGAGCAATGAAAAGAGTATATCGCCAGGGCTTTTGTACCATTCGGGTGATAATTCTCCTGCAATTTCTGAACTCACCTGTAGTAGTTCTCCATGATTTGTTTTTAACCGATCGATGTATCTGAATCTTTCTACATGAACCCGCTTACTTACCATGTTTAGATCGTTTCGAATCAGATCGACAATGGTGTGATGTTCAGCCAATTCTTTGTGATTATTCATGATTTGTTCTTCGGCATCCGGTTCATTAGCATCAATGGTTCCTTTCATCGGAAAAGAGCGTATGCTGTTGTTATTGATAAGTACAAATGGTTCAGGCGAAAAAAGTGTGAATTGATTATCGACCAATAATTTGAATGCCGCTTTCGATTGTAGGTAAATTTCTTTTAGCGATTTATTAGTTTGAATGGGCGTTTCGGCAGTCAAATTTACCAGATACGAATTACCGAACGCTATATGCTCCATTACTTTATTAAACGATGTCAAATAGTTTTCAAATGAAATCGGATCCCGTTTAAATTGAACATCACAACCCGCGATTGCGCTTTCATCATGATTTGTTAAATTGTTAAATCGATAAAGAATCAGTGAAGGATCGATTTTATCCAATGGAATTACAATGGGTTTTTCCATAAGAAAGTCGATAATGAACAAGAAGGGTTTTTGTTTTAATCCCAAACGGTTCATTTCTTTTTTGGCCGATTCGGCTGTATGTGTATATTCTGACAACATGCTGCGAAATTACTAAATATGCCATTCATGACTTTCTTAAATCTGTGAGACTATAATTTTAAAAGCCGAAGACTCATTAAAACTATTTAATCAAACGGATTATTAGTATTGGGTGATTAGTTATTAATATTCGCTTATTTAGTGTGTCTTTTACGAATCTAGCCGAAAGCATATCTTTGCAAAATGAACGCGCCCCGTATTCTTATCCTGGATAATTACGATTCATTTACATACAATCTAGTTCAGATCGTTGAGGAATGGGGCAGTGTGCCATTCGATATTTGTAAAAATGACCAAATAGGGTTGGAAGAGGTGGCTAATTATTCTAAAATTTTATTGTCTCCCGGACCAGGATTGCCAAAATCTTCAGGAATTTTATTAGAACTGATTCGGCAATATGCTGATAAAAAGGATATATTGGGAGTTTGTCTTGGGCATCAGGCTATTGCTGAAGTATTTGGAGCAACACTCATACCTTCACCTCGGATATATCATGGCGAACAAGTGGAGGTTACTGTTATCGATAAAGGCGAATCAATATTTTCTTCTTTACCTCCCCGATTTCTTGCCGGACGATATCACTCATGGGAAGTTTATTTGGAAAGTTTACTCGGTAATTTGATCCCAACAGCTATTGCCGACGATGGCTCCCTGATGGCATTTCGACACGAAAAATATCAAATCACTGGTGTGCAGTTTCATCCGGAATCGGTAATGACGCCATTTGGCCAACGGATTATCCAAAATTGGCTCGATAGGCCCTTTAGTCTTTAAAATTCACATGAGGCCGGCCGATAGAACTCATCCAAAGCAGGAAAAAGCATATGAATCCGTTCATAATTAATAATTCAAATCCGAATTTGTATCCCCATAACCAGGCTACAGAATTTGAACTGATAATCCATGACACAAGCGGTGAAATAATGGCAATGGGAATGATCCATTTATCACGGATATTTCGTCGGGTAAAAAGCCCAAAGGAATATAAACCCAGCAATGGCCCGTATGTGTAACCCGCAACAGTGAATACGGCAGATATTACTGAGCGGTCGTTCACGGCTTTAAATATCATAATGACCAGAAAGATTAGCGCTGATACAGCCATATGAACATACAGGCGTGTGCGACGGCTTTTTTCAGTATCGAGTTCCTTAAAATCAAGAAGATCAACACAAACAGTGGTTGTTAGGGCTGTAATGGAAGAATCGGCCGAAGAAAAAGCCGCAGCAATAATACCCATCAAAAAGAGCATACCGGCCATCAATGGGAAATAATGAATGGCTAGGGTAGGGTACAGATCGTCTGTGTTTTTGTATAATCCACTGACTGAATCAAAGAAAAAGGCTGAATATTCACCAGGATTTATACCCATTTTTTGAACATATAAATACAGCAGTGCACCCATGGTTAAAAATAGCAGATTCACAGGAACCAGAACCAGACTGAAAGTTATCATGTTTTTTTGTGCCTCGCGAATGTTTTTACAGGTGAGATTTTTTTGCATCATATTCTGATCCAAACCAGTCATCACGATTGCAATGAATGCCCCGGCAAAAAATTGCTTGAAGAAATTATGATTCGAACGCCAGTCAAAAGTAAAAATGTTGGATAATTTTTGCTTTTGGAGCTCCTGTATCATTTCCCGGGTTGACAAACCCAAAGCGGAGTCAATGGCGATAATGGATAATATCAGTGCAAGAATCATGAAAGTCGTTTGCAGGGTATCGGTCCACACTATGGTTTTAATGCCACTTCGATAGGTGTAAAGCCATATGAGTGCAATTGTAATTAACACGGTAATACCAAATGGAATTCCATAGGCATCGAAGAAAGCAAGTTGCAAAACGCTGGCTGCCAGAAAAAGTCTTAAAGATGCTCCGGCTGTCTGCGAAATAATAAAAAGCAGTGAACCTGTTTTATAAGAGAATAATCCAAAGCGTTTTCCGAGATAAGAATAGATTGATATGAGGTTCAGACGGTAGTATAAGGGCATTAATACGGTGGCAATGACGAAGTAGCCCAACAAATATCCAAGTACCAGCTGAAAATACGAAAATCCAATATTTCCTGTTTCGCCCGGAATTGAAATAAAGGTTACTCCGGAAATGGATGCCCCAATCATTCCATATGCTACTACATACCAAGGCGATTGCCGGTTTCCGGTAAAAAATGTGGAATTGGTCGAATTTCTTGAAGTGAAATGCGAAATAATAAATAGTAAGCCAAAATATAATAGTAAGGCAGAAAAAACGATTAATGGTGACATTCTTGGATTTTTTCAGGGTATAAAAGGTAGTGGGCACGAAGTATTCTATAGGCCTCCAGATCTTTATTCCAACTCTCACGGATTTTATCTTCTGACCAATTGTTCATAATTTGTTCACGCAATTCGTTGGTACCAGCAAGTTTATCAAAAAAATCAGGCCGCGTAATAAAAGTGATTTTCCCTTTTGAAAGTTGATGATATTGCAGAAGATATTTAAGACTAAATGTTTCTTTTCTCGAGGTTTTGCTGAGATCGCTTCCAAAGCATTTTTTATCTTGATGTATTGGTTTAATGCTACCCGATGATGTTTCGGGTGTAAACGAATATTCTCCAAAAATGGGATTGGGATAACCGATTACCTGGAAAGCCTTATCAGTTCCTCTTCCAACACTAAAGTCAGTACCCTCAAAAAAACAGAGCGATGCATACAGTCTGATTGATAGATCGTTCGGCAGGCTTGGCGATGGCGCTTCAGGAATCTGGTAGGCATATTGATGATAATATCCGGGCATCTTTATGATTGTCAGCTTACATTTTTTTTCACCATCAAGCCATCCTTCTTCATTAATCATTAGAGCAAGTTCACCCACAGTGAGGCCGTAAACAACCGGGATGGGATGCATTCCCACGAAAGAACGAAAGTCTGATTTTAATACAGGTCCATCGAAATAGTCGCCCAATGGATTGGGTCTGTCAAGGATCATTAGAGGGATTTCTGCTTCTGCACAGGCTTCCATCACATAATGCAGCGTTGATATATACGTGTAAAACCGCACGCCAACATCCTGAATATCATAAACCATTAAATCGATGCCCTTTAGTTGTACGATGGATGGTTTTTTATTTTTTCCAAAGAGTGAAATCAAAGGGATGCCGGTTTTGGGATCTGTTTCGTCCTTAATTTCCTCTCCATAACCTGCTTTTCCTCTGAATCCGTGTTCCGGAGCGAAGATTTTAACAATACTCATTTTTGCTGAAAGCAATGTGTCGATCAGATGCGTATTATTTAAACGGGCAGAGTGATTCGCAACAATACCCAGTTTTTTAGTCGCAAGAAGTGGAAAATATTCCTCTGTGGAATAATCAGCCGGATAAATCCCCCTGTGTTGAGAGAAAAGACTTGATGACACGAATAAAAATACGATTAAAATAAGGAGGAGACGATGAGTTTTCATAATGAGCAAATTTAGAATAAATTCTACTTTAGAATCTTCCTTATAATTTGTTTAATTGATTTCTTTCTTTTTATATTTGCATTGTGGTATTTAAATACCGAATAGGTGTAATTGAATCCGTTTTGTGTGATTAATACTTTTTTTGAAATGTGTTACCTGCTCTTGAAATCACTCCTGATGAAATACGTATTCAAGCGTGAATGTGCGATTCGCAGTATAAGGTTAGAAAATATTTCGTCATTTATTTAATAATTAATCTATTATGAAGAAAAACTTTACAATTTTCGGGCTGCTGTTTGTTATGGTAATAATGGGTTCTCCATTATTTGCCCAATTTACCCTGAGCGGAGAGTTGCGTCCCCGGGCCGAATACCGGCATGGATTCAAGGAATTGCCCAAGGTGGGTGCCGATCCAGCTGCTTTTGTATCCCAGCGGACGCGGATACATGTTGATTTTTTATCAGAAAAATATCGTATAGGATTTAGTTTACAGGATGTTAGAGTTTGGGGAGATTTACCGCAATTGGCTGTTGCCGACGGTAAGTTTACTATTCATCAGGCTTGGGGAGAGTATTTTTTTACACCTGATTTCTCGATAAAAGCAGGTCGTCAGGAGATTATTTATGATGATTCAAGGATGTTTGGAAACGTAGATTGGGCTCAGCAGGGCAGGAGTCATGATGCCGCTATACTCAAATATAAATCTTCAGGAATAAAGATCGATCTGGGATTAGCATACAATCAGCAAGCTGAACAGCTTTTTGATAATGTTTATAACATTAAAGGAAATTACAAGGCCTTGCAATATGTTTGGTTACACAAAGATTTTTCGAATTTTGGGGTGAGTATACTGGCCATGAATAATGGTATGCAGCATACGAAAACCTCTGATACCACTTTTCATACGGTGTATTCACAGACCTTCGGTACCCGCTTTACTTATCAAAAAGGCAATTTAAACCTCGCCAGCGCATTTTATTATCAGATGGGTAAAAATGCCGGCAATCGTGATATGGAAGCAATGTATGCTGCCTTCAGTGCTGATTATAAGGTTTCCGATTTTATTGGTTTGAACCTGGGTTATGAAATGTTGTCGGGAACCAGTCAGAAAGACGCTCTTGTGACGGGGTATACCGACAAGTCATTTACTCCGCTTTATGGTACCAATCATAAGTTTAATGGGCACATGGATTATTTTTATGTTGGAAATCATGGTTCAAGCGTTGGTTTACAGGATGTTTATGGTGGAATTAAATTTGGTAAGGGGATTTATACTTCGTACCTTACTGCACATTATTTCTTGGCCGCATCTGATGTTCTTGATAAATCCGATCTCACTAAAACCATGGACGCCTCTTTAGGATTGGAGTTGGATTATAGCTTTGGTATTAAATTGAGTGATAAGGTTAGTGCACAGATGGGATATTCGCACATGTTTGCTACTGAAACTCTTGTGACATTACGCGGTGGAAATAAGGACGAAACGGCTAATTGGGTATGGGCAATGCTTGTATTTAAACCTGAATTTTTCAAATTATAATTCTCTAATTCTAAATTATGATCAAAAAATTGCTTCAATGGTTGATTCCACCACCTGCCTGGCAAAGGCCTGTAATAATAGCAGGAGGGATCTTTACAGGTTTGGCGGTTTTTGTATTCTATGTTTCCAACGCGGCAAGTTATCTGTCTGAAGATCCAAAAACATGCATAAATTGTCATGTAATGAATCCTCAGTTTGCCACATGGTTTCATAGTTCACACCGAGAAGTTGCTAGCTGTACCGATTGTCATGTGCCGCATGATAATGTTTTCAGGAAATATTACTTCAAAGCACAGGATGGCATGAGGCACGCAACTATTTTTACAATGCGAACAGAACCTCAGGTGATACAGATAAAGGAAGCTGGACAGCGCGTGGTTAAGGAAAACTGTATACGATGTCATACGCCTTTGTTGGAAAATGCTGCCATGAATTCATGGAATCCACACTTTACCCAGGATCGGACAGAGCGATCCTGTTGGGAATGTCATAGGGAAATCCCTCACGGACGTGTTAAAAGTTTATCAGCGACTCCGAACGCCATGGTGCCTGATATGGGAAGCCCCGTACCGGACTGGTTAAAAAAGTTGATGAATCCCTAAGGAAATATGGTATTAGCAGAATTTCAGGATTTTAAAAAACTCAAACCGATTATTAAGTACAATTATATTTAACGATAATACACTGAATTAGAAAAATAAATTTACAATGGAAAAGAAAATCAATAACAGGAAACCGTATCTTAACTGGTTATTCTTTGGTGCCACCGTAATCGTGGTCTTTCTGCTGGGTTTACTCGCTTCAAGCATTGTAGAACGTAGAGCAGAAACGGAATTTGTTTATAAACCCAAGGTAAAAGTTAGTGCTACAGAAGCAAGAAACTGGGTTTGGGGAGAAAATTTCCCGCGTACCTATCAGAGTTGGTTACAAACATCGGATACAACTTTCCGGAGTAAGTACGATGGATCAGCAACCATCGATTTTTTGGCAGAGGATCCCCGACTGGTCGTTTTATGGGCTGGTTATGGTTTTTCAAAATCGTATAATCAGGGGCGTGGTCATTATTACGCCATTACAGATGTTTGGAATTCTCTTCGTACCGGTGGTCCCACGGGCCCCGAAGATGGACCTATGCCTTCCACCTGCTGGACTTGCAAAAGCCCTGATGTTCCTCGTCTGATGAAAGAAGTTGGAGTAACCGAATACTATACAGGCAAATGGGCTAAATATGGTGCTGAGGTTACGAATCCTATTGGTTGTGCCGATTGTCATGATCCTGTGAGTATGAAACTTCAGATTTCACGTCCGGCCCTTATCGAGGCTTTTAAGCGTCAGGGAAAAGATATTCAAATGGCCACCCATCAGGAAATGCGCTCACTCGTTTGCGCTCAATGCCATGTGGAGTATTATTTCAACAAAAGTGATGGCAAGAGTAATTACCTAACCTTCCCCTGGGATAAGGGTAAGACGGTTGAGGATATGGAAGCTTATTATGATGATCTTAATTTTTCAGACTGGACGCATACGCTGAGTAAGGCACCAATGCTAAAAGCACAGCACCCGGATTATGAAATTTATTCGATGGGCGTTCATGCAGATAGGGGCGTTTCTTGTGCAGATTGTCATATGCCATATAAGTCGGAAGGTGGACAAAAGTACACGGATCATCATATTCAAAGTCCACTGAATAATGTTGCAAATTCATGTCAGGTTTGCCATAGGGAAGAAACCTCGAAACTTATCGCCAATGTTTTTGAACGTCAGGATAAAATAATTCACAGTCGCAACCGATTGGAAGAATTACTGGTAATGGCTCATGTAGAAGCAAAAGCGGCTTGGGAAGCTGGTGCAACGGAGACACAGATGACACCAATATTAAAAGGATTGCGGCATGCCCAATGGCGTTGGGATTATGCAGCAGCCAGTCATGGAGCTTCTTTTCATGCTCCTGTTGAAACACTGAGGGTCATTGCTACCGGAATAGATAAAGCATATGAAACCCGGATTATGCTTAACAGGTTGTTGTTGAATCTTGGTGTTAAAAATGAAATTCCATATCCCGATATTGCAACAAAAGTTAAAGCACAGGCATTTATTGGTCTTGATATGAAAAAGTTGAATGAAGAAAAAGCAAACTTTAAAAAGACATTGTTACCCGAATGGATAAGTAAGGCCAACGCGCGTGAATCTTCATATAAAGTGGAATATTTCTAGGTTTATCATTTATTGACTTATGAAAAGTCTCGGAGATTAAATCTTCGGGACTTTTTTGATTGTTAATGCTGGCAAATTACATACATAAGCCTATCTTTGCTTTTTCATCAGAATTTCTATTAATCTTTAAAATATTTTTTAATGGTGTTTTTTGCAAGTTATTGAAATTCTTGCCTTTTGAATGATCCTAAGATATAGTGTTGATAAAAGTTTGAAAAAAATGCAATTTTTTTTGCTTGGGGGGGGTTACCTTTTGCCCTCTCATCATATTAATAGTAATAGTGGTGCATAACTTATCCTCTAATGAGATCGTAAATGGCATCCTGAAGAATGATAAAATAGTTCTTCATGTAATTTATCGATCCTATTTTGGACAAGTTTCAAGATATGTTCAAAGAAATCATGGAAGCATTGAAGACGCACAAGATGTGTTTCAGGAAGCAATCATGGTAATCTTTCAAAAATCGAAAACCACTGAATTTGTTCTTACTTGTTCTTTCAAATCTTTTCTTTACACAATTGTCAGATACCTGTGGAATGCTGAAGTTTATAAAAAACACAGAACCACAAGGGTTGATGGAGATGATTTTGGTAACTTTGACGAACTGGAGGATCTTGACCATGATACCATCCGGTTAATCGAAGAAACTGAAACAAAGCGTTTTATACAAAAGCACTTCAGTACCCTTAGTGATAAATGCCAATTACTTCTGAAACTTTTCATCGACAGGGTTCCGATGAAAGAGATCTCAGACTTGATGGGTATTTCTGAGAAGTTTGTTAAAAAGAAAAAATTTGAATGCAAGGAAAAATTGATTGCAAGGATCAAAAATGATCCTTTCTATTTGGAATTTTTTAAAGACCTTTAACATGATCGAAAAAACTAATAAATATCTTGATGAAGATTTTTCGGAAAATGAAACCTCTCACGTTCATGAGCGTATAATGAACGAGCAGGCGAATGACCCGGATAATCACCTCAGTAAAATTATCGACGAATCCATAAGCGATTGGGATTCGATTCGACTGAGGAATACCCTTAGAAGTATGCAGGATGAATACCGGTCACGACCCAAAATAATTGGAATGATGATCAAACGTAAATGGTATCTTGTCGCAGCCTCTATTACGATGGTATTCCTAATGTCTATTCTGGGACTGGGTATGTTAAAACCACCAGCAAGTCCTGAAGATTTATACCGTGATTTTTATCGGCCAGCAAAACCTTTTATGATTCAGCGTTCACTTGACAATGTCGGTCAGGATTATTTTGCTCAGGCAATGTCTTGTTATTCTACAGGAAAATATTTTGAGGCAGCAAAATTACTAATTGCGAATCCAAATAATTCTGCTTCGAAGTTTTATGCAGGAATTGCGCTTATGGAACTTGGTGATCAGGAAAAGGCAATTCCTTATCTTAATGACGTTGCGCTGGATAATAGCAGTCTTTTTGTTGATCAAGCTGAATGGTATCTGGGTTTAGCTTACCTCATGACGGAGAAACGCGAAAATGCCCGGAAGCAATTCGAAAAAATCGCGGCCACACAAAATTATTTCAATGACAAGGCTTCAGAAATTCTTGAGCGTTTGAAATAACTGGATGAAAGTAACTTCGTAGGGTTATACGAAAGCTAGCTCCGGTTGAAAGTTTCCTGAAAACACCAGCTTACTAATCATTTCTCAACCGGTTATTAAACTCAATTACCTACTTATACGTAGACGGCCTCCCGGGATGTAAATCGCGGGAGGTTTTTTTTATAATATAAAGCTCCGGATTTGAATCCCTTCCCGATGTTACCATAGCTTATAATATACTAACTCCTGCTCTACATACCGATATCAATAAAAGAAGAAGCTGATTTAATCTTAAAACAGACTACGAGCTGGCATTATGGAAATGATTTTATTTTGATCTGCAATCTAAAACACACCTTTGAGTTTGCAGATTCCTTTCCGAAATTAATAAGACTTATTTGATTATCATCCGGTATTTCAATACATTATATACGCTTAAGGTAATTGAAAATAGCCAAACCTTGTTCTAAGCTTTTCGAATTATATGTCTGTATAAAAAGATACCACCAATTGATAATAGGGATAGAATAATCAGTATGAAACCATATTGGATATACGGTGATTTGTTTAGAATGACCTCCTGACTTTTTCCAATGGATACGTATGATGACCAGAAATAGGGATGCGATCTAAGCCGATCCGCTTTCTTCAAATACTCTTTTTTAGCCATCCATAATGCTTCATCTACAGGAATTCCTTTTTTAATTTTTTTATAAAAAAGCTCCATTAATTCAGAACTTGTTTCATCCTCAGCCTCCCATAAGGTTATAACCATGCTCGGAATTCCAGCAGAGAGGAAACCGCGAGCCAGACTAAATACGCCCTCACCGGAAAGAATCTTCCCCAATCCCGTATTACAACTGTTTAAGACGATTAGAGAGGCGTTTAACTTTAGGTTGGATATCTCATATGCGTTAAGCTGATTGTCCTCTACGCTGTCAGGTTTTGGAGCAAACAACAATTTACTGAATGATGGATTCTGTTCATCAATAATCGTATGGGTTGCCAAGTGAATAATTCTGTAATTACCACAATTCTTTCTAAAATTGGCTTCACTGGCTTCCTGCTTCACAAAAACCTGACCTTTTATTATACCTGTTACAATTTCTGCTTCTTTTTCACTGCCATATAATGGCGGAAGGTTTATGGGTTGACCGGATGTTCCCGAAAGGTAAAAATTATTGAAATCGACCGGGGCAAAGGCTACCAGGTTTTCAAGATTATTGTTTTTTGGAGCTCTGTCGAAGAAAAGGATGGATGCAAGGTAAGAATATCGTATACAGTTGGTTTGGATGAGATAGCTCAAACTCGAATAATCCGGATTATTCAAGTCTGTAGGTTTCGATTTAATGAGTGTTTCAAAAGGAATATAAGCAAGGATGCCATCAGGCACAACAATTATTTTTTTATTACCAATCAATGGATTAATGGGTAAAATCAATTTATCATACAAATACGAGGAAGATTGGACAAAATTTTGAAAAACGATGGAAGGGTCGTCGCTGTTTACTGCCTTTAAATTGCTAACCATACGTCCGATATGATCCTGGAAGTTTGGGTCGATTTTTTGATCAAAAACTGTAAAAGTATCGTTTGTAACAGCAAAAATGAATAAATCGGAATCCGTAATGCTATACTCAAGAATAATTTCGTTGTTCAGTTTTTGCTGAATCTCAGACATTTGTATGCCTTTATTGCCAAAACGTCTGCTATAATATTCGGGGTGATACTCTTTTATTTGACGATAGAGTGTATCAAGTTGTTTTTCGTTTTCAAATATTTTCTCATTCCATAGTTCTAACTTGGCGGTGCTTGGTTTTATAAGTGCGTTTTCTTCAGTTACTAATTTTTTATATCCGGCAACTGATTTTTTTAAATCTCTCTCCATTTGAATAAGTTCTTGAGAAATAAGGCCATAGGTGCCTTCTTCAAAATCCTGTACCTCCTTAAAAAGAAGAGATGACTTGCTCTTCTCAGCATATCGGAATGCATCTTCGAGGTAGGAAGATTTGCCAGTAACTTGGTGGAGGCTTACCAAGGTCCTGATGGCATTTAACAAAACGGTTTTAAAATGGCCAGAGACCTGAATGTTGCTCTCATCATAGGTAAATCCACTACGAATATTATCAAGAACCAGTGAAAAGGTATTAAAGGTGCGATCCGAATTTTCCAGATATACCGAATTTTGTGATTTCTGCCACATTCTGTAATACGTTTCTGCTTTTTGCGAGAGAGCAAACATCATGAAATAATCAGGCATTTGTGTGCTGATTATTGGATTGATGGCTGGGTCCTGAACATTGAAGTCTGAATTCAGAGAAATAATTGCGGCTTGAAAATTCTGGAGAGCCTTTGCATAATTTTTTTCGTCAAGGTATAGTGTCCCTATTTTAATATAGCAATCTGCAACATCACGGTTTTTCTGACCAAACTGGGAAATTTGAATTTTTAATGCCTCATAATATTTTTTCAAACCTTCTTGTGTCTTTCCTTTGCTTACCAGATATTCTCCATAGTTTAATTTGCTAAAGGCTACTTCCGCATGATTATTCCCAAGAAGCTGATTGGAAAGTAAAATGGATTTTTGAAAATTATTTTCGGCTGCATCATCCATTTTTAAAAACTGATAACACTTTGCAAGATTTCTATACGATTTTATTGTGTTTGAAGAATTTGGGTCATTGAAAATACAGAGTTTGAAATAGTCGGCAGCTTGTTCATATTCTGATTTTGAAAAATGAATGTATCCTATATTCTGTAATACATCGTTGATTCTCGGATGATTAGGATTTTTCTTACGTAGAAGTCCGAGTGCTCTGTTATAATAATTGAGAGCCTTTTCATAATCTGAACGGAGATTATATACTTTTCCCATATTCAGGTATACTATATCCAAATCAGGAAATTCTGAACCATGGGCTTTAATATATAAGTTCTCAGCCTGAATTAAATACTGGAGTGCCAAATCGTAATTGCTTAATAATAATTCAAGGTTTCCCAAATTCTGGTATGCATGAGCTAGGTCGTTATCTTTATAGGTTGTAATATTCAATTTGTCATTTAGAGCTTGCCTGAGATATTCTCTAGATTTGTTATAGTCACCTATACTACCATATAAAATACCGATGTTTTCACGAAACTTAGGTAATAAATCATTGTTTTTAACTCGTTTTGAACTTGCTGATTCTATGGCCTTCTCATAGTAATCGATGGCCTTGTCATACTTTTCCTGATTCCACGAAATCACACCCAGATTGTTGTATGTGATCGATAAATTGGTATCCTTAGGTCCATATAACTTCAGTTTTAGATCAGCTGAAGCCTGTAAATCCATAATGGCCTTATCAATGGAACCGTTGATGTAATTAGCCGTACCCCGTAAATGATATAAGGCAGTATTTAATGAATCTTCATAAACGCCTGATTTTTTCAGTACACTATCGGCTTTATTTAGCCATATCAGGGCTGAAATTGGATCACGCCGATCTTTATGCAGACTGCCAATACACACCAGGCAGCGGGCATATTCATAATGGTTCCCGGATGCTCTGTACTTGTTAGAAGCCTGTATATAAGCAATTATTGCGCTATCGGTTTTGCCTTCTTTTTCGTACGATTTTGCATTGTTTAACAGAATCAGGGCTTCTGTATCTAATGGGTTTTGTTGGGAAAGAAAATCAACGGGAACAAATATTAAAAAAAGAAGAAAGACTATTGTTTTTAGCGTTGACTTCATGGTAGTATTCCTTGGTTGTGGTTTGGCTTGAGTAATAGCAAAGCTAAGAAAAAATAAAGTCAGATTTTTGAGCTGATCAAAAAAAGGCGGCTCATCATATGAAACCGCCTTTTTAAACAAACTGTTTTTGTTATTTGCTGATTAAAAGTCCTCCAGAAAAGCTTGATGTGGAGGTGATAATTTTGTAAATATATCTTCCCTGACGCAATTGACCCAACTGAATATCAATTGAATTGATGCCCTCCTGCAAATATTGATTGTTTAAAATTAATACTTTAGCGCCCTGCAGATTATACAATTCAATATTACACGTGGTATTTGTGAAACTGTTAATCTCAAGGGTAGCAAGTTGAGTTGCTGGATTTGGATAAATAATGTGACTTAGATTCGCGTTTTCTTTCCAGCCAATAGCAGGTGTTGAGAATTTGAAACCTTCGATGAGTCTGCCACTTACATCGATAACATGACTTTCGATGCCTATATTCAATCCAATACTATTGTCATTAGAGAATTCGGCTGTTGTTCTTCCAGCAATAGTAATGAGCGCCTCGTTGTTAAAACAACTAATGCCATGTGCAGTAAGGTCATTCCATGAAATTCGTACCTGACCGTTTAAAATATTGAATTGAAGATCGGATAGATCCGACCTTATGTCCGTTATTTCGAAGGCTTTGGTATTGTATTCGAAAACGAGCCCCATACCGCTAATCATCATTGAATTGGCTGCATAAACAGGAATTTCTATGTTTTCGAGTGAACGGACTTCCAACGTGCCATTGGTTTCGTTCAGCAAGGCCATTCCTTGTTTTGTTAAATTTGGTTGGAAACTACCATTAACATCACCTGTTGAGGTTCCTCCGAGGTTGGTACCTGTTTTTCCACCTGCAACAAAGGTCGTGGTTGGAAATTCCCACGGTCCGGCTGAAAAAGGTGTTCCTGCAAGAAAATACCCAACAGTAATAGCGGTATAATCGGCCCAGGTAACAGCTCCATCGGCGTTGACATCAGCAGCCAGTAGTGCTACACCATTTAATGGGGCGATATTGAGGAGGTGGAGAAGCACCAGATAAGAGTCTTCAAAATTGATCCCACCAGCTAAAGCGTTTGATGTTGCTGAAAGTTTGTAATTTCCGGTATGCACTTCAAAAAAAGTATATTTTCCTGTGGCATCCGTTTGAACAGTCTGGAGTAACTGACCATTCATTTTAAGTAGTTTTACGTTTACTCCTTGTAGTGGTTTAGAGGCATCATTGTGATAAAATACATAACCTTCAACAGTATACTGAGCTGCAAAAGCACTCATTGAAAATATGACAGCTACCAGGATGGTAACAGTTTTAGTAATAAAATTCTTTTTCATTGGATTAACTTGTTAAGCATTAACTGAGTTTTTCTTGACCATTTGTACGGAAGAATGACAAATAGGGTTCGATTATTTTTCAGGTAATCATTTATCGCCCTTCAAGTACATTAATATGATGAGATGGCAAAAGGTAACCCCCCCTCAGGCACTTTTTTTATTAAAAAACGAAAATAATTTCTAATTATCTGAAAATCAGACATGAAAAAAACTGGTATTTTTTTAAAATGAGACAATAAAACTGAGTGAATTTGAATTTTGAATGATTTTTATCGAAGATTTATTTAGAGGAAGAAAAAAAGTAACTGATAACTTGGTTTTTATACAATAGAAATTTTGTACCTTTGTGCCTCAAATTGTATATCCATTTAACGAAAACGAGGTATTTGAAATGATTATCATTCCTGTAAAAGAAGGCGAAAGCATTGATCGCGCCCTGAAAAAACTCAAACGTAAATTTGAGAAAACCGGTGTTGTTAGAGAACTCCGTGATCGACAGAAGTTCACGAAACCCAGTGTTAGACAGCGCATGCAGTATTTGAAGGCGGTGTATATTCAGAATTTGCGTCAAGAGGCCGAAGCCTGATTTTACGTAAAATGATTAAAAGCGGGGAAGATAGCTATCTTCCCCGCTTTTTTTATGTGCCATAGATGGCTAATAACAAGGTGGTGTAAATCCATAATGAGGTTTTGTAGTAGCCAACCATTAGCTTAAGGTAAGGCTTCAGCCATGAGCTTAGCCGGCCTGGTGCTTATCTTGAGGTATAACATGAAGGAAGCCGGCGGCAAAATTCCGACACAACCGATACTTGGTCAGATTTTATGCCTTTATAATTTAAATAGAGCGTAGCAAAAGTAGGGAGCAATAAGGGTAGTTATGGTATTGATGGATTGAAAATCGACCATTAAACAGCTCTATCTGTAACTCCGGTTTTATATGTGATGTAAAGCTTTGTTCTTTCCAAAAATGCGTGAAACATGTAACTTATATTAAAAGTTATGTAATACTATGTGGAATTAATTGACTCACTTTTGTAGTGTGAAACTTAACTCTCATTTAATACTTAAAACTATGAAAAATCTATTACTATATGGATTGTTAACAGTTATTCTGTTTTTTACCCCGGTTTTTAATTTTGCACAAGCTCCCAATCTTGGAACTGCTGCTGATTTCGTATTGTTTTCTACAAATGGAGCAGTAAGTAATTCAGGTATTTCGCAGCTTACCGGAAATGTTGGTACAAACAATGGTTCCAGCACCGCTTTTGGAAATGTAAATGGTGTTATGCATGATGGAGATGGTGCAAGTGCACAGTGTGCGGCCGATTTACTGATTGCATATAACCAATTAGCAAGTACAACCGCAACGTTCTTTCCTGCACCTTTGCTTGGAAATGGGCAAACTCTTAATGCCGGTGTATACTCCATTCCCAGCGCAGCTACGCTGAACTTAGATCTGATTTTAAACGCCCAAGGTAATGCCAATGCCGTATTTATACTTCAAATTCTGGGACCACTTTCTACAAATGCCAATTCAAAAGTTAAATTAATTAATGGTGCATTAGCTTGTAATGTGTTTTGGCAAGTAGAAGGTTTGGTAAGTATGGCTTCAGGAACTTCAATGAAAGGAACTATTATTGCGAACAATGCAGCAATCAATATGAACACTGGCGACACACTTGAAGGAAGAGCGCTTTCGACTACCGGAGCTGTGACTGTTGATGGATTGTTGGCCTATACGCCTATCGGTTGCGGAAGTGCTGTCCTTACAGGACCAATTGCTCCAGAACTCGGTGTTGCGGCCTGCTATGCGATATTTTCTTCAAACGGCGCAGTTTCAAATTCAGGAATAACTAATATTACTGGTGATGTTGGAACAAATGTAGGGTCAGCAACAGGTTATGATCCATTACTTGTAACCGGCACCATTCATCTTATTCCTGATGGATCTACTGCGCAAAGTGCAGCAGATTTATTAGTTGCTTATAATTATGTTAACACACTGCCTTATGATATTGAGTTGTTGTATCCTGATCAGTTTGGTAACAATCTGGTTCTTACACCTCATACATATCTTATGGGTGGAGCTGCAACATTTACAGATTCACTTTACCTCAATGCACAAGGTAATGCCGATGCAGTCTTTGTTATCCAAATAAACGGCGCCCTTACTACAAGTACCTATTCAAAAGTTAAACTGATTAACGGAGCGCAGGCAAAAAATGTATATTGGAAAATTGAAGGTGCAGTTACGATAAATAATTATTCTACTTTCTGTGGAACAATAATATGCAATAACGGTGCTTTGGGTGCAATCAATACAGGAGTTGTACTTGACGGGAGAGCTCTAACAACCAATGGCGCATTAACTACAACTGCTATTGATGCTGTTGCTACAATGATACCTGGCAATTGTTTTCCTGTAAGCGTACAATCACTGGATGCACTAAAGGATGCAGTTACAATTTTCCCGAATCCATTCAGTACCTCAACAACAATTCTTGTCAATGATATTTCGCAAATAATGAAATATGAGTTGAGAATATTCAATGTTTGGGGAGCGGAAATAATGAGAATACCTATCACCCAAGAACGCACTATCCTTGAAACAATCAATCTTCCTTCTGGATTGTTTTTCTACAAGGTAATCAGTAATAGTAAGACAATTCAATCAGGCAAGTTGGTTGTCAAATAGTAAATTATATTAAAACAAAAAAAGTCCGATGCATAATTGTTTCGGGCTTTTTTTGTGCCGTGCATGGCCAATAACTAAGTGGTAGAAGTCCGCTATGGGGATTTGTAGTCCCTCAAACTGCTCCAATTCAATCTTTGCAAGCAACTGTAACAAATATTCTTCCAGTTTGGTCTGTGCAAATCCAATGGATTAATTACCCTGTTTGAACGACAGACTTATTCACAATTTGAATGCTGAATGTAACACTCCGTGTTATATTTTTGTGGATAAACAAGCATAAAAAGAGTTGAATGTCCCACATCACAAAACATTTAATCCTAAATTATTGATTATCAGACGAGCAATTTTAGAGAGATCGCGTGGCGCACAAATCAAGAGATATGACCATGCTGATATTTTACAATATCTGTATGATTATCTACTCGATTGTTATATATTGGCTGTGTGAAATCGTATAATTATGCTCGATTCTTTTCTAAATTACATTAGCAATGAAAAAAGGTATTCAAAACATACCGTTTGTGCGTATGCTGCTGACATTTCGTCTTTTTTAACGTTTTTAGAACATTCGTATGATATTGAAAAGCCTGAGGAGACCGAGGCGATGCATATTCGTTCATGGATGGTTGAATTATCGGAGACCAAAATATCTTCACGAAGTATATGTCGTAAACTGGCATCGGTTAAGGCTTTTTTTAAATTTCACAAAAAAACCGGACGTATTGATGCTAATCCAGCATTGAAAATTCAGGCACCCAAGGTTTCCGTGAGACTTCCAGGTTATATTGATGAAAAAGGGATGGAATGGTTAATCATGAATCAGGAAAAGACGGAAAGTTTTGAGTCAATTCGAAATATGCTAATCATAGAGATGTTGTATCAAACAGGCATGCGGTTATCAGAGTTGGTGAATCTGAGTTGGGACGATGTTGATACTACAAAAGCCTCTATAAGAGTTATGGGAAAAAGGCGAAAGGAGAGAATAATTCCCATTATTGAACCACTACAGGAATTAATCGTTAAATATCGAGATTGTGTGTCTTCGCATTTTGGAAGTAATGAAAAGCATGCTTCAATATTTTTAACCGATAAGGGCAATAAAATTTATCCTAAACTTGTTTATAGGATAGTTAATTCGTACCTTAGCATGATAACCTCTATGGAGAAAAAAAGCCCCCATGTATTAAGGCATACTTTTGCCACGCATATGCTCAATTCCGGAGCCGATCTCAATGCTATTAAAGAGATTCTCGGACATTCGAGCCTTGCGGCTACTCAGGTGTATACTCATGTCTCAATAGAAAAACTCAGGAAAATTTATAAACAAGCCCATCCAAAGGCGTAAAGAAAGGAGAATTATGAAAGTAAGTATCAATGCAGTACATTTCAGGACAGATTCCAAGCTTGAGGATTTTATCAATGATAAACTCGGAAAAATGAATGGTTTATTCGATGGGATCGTTGGCAGTGACGTGACTTTAAAACTTGAAAATTCGGAATCACCGGAAAATAAGGTTGTTGAAATACGTTTAGCTATACGCGGCAATGATTTGTATGCCCGGAAGCAATGCAAAACTTTTGAAGAGGCTACAGATCAATCGATTGAAGCTTTGAAAAAGCAGTTACAGAAATATAAAGACAAAAAAAGAGGTCTGTAAGGAAAAAAAAATATAAAAGTTTTGTTTATTTCCGAACTTGTTTTACTTTTGCAGTCCCTTTCCAAAAGGGGCTGTTTTTTTGAGAGCAAAAACCGATGAATAATTGCAGAAGCAAAGAAGATTCGGATAGTTCTTTGAGTATTGAAAATTATACCGGGGAGATTCCAGAGCGGTCAAATGGGGCAGACTGTAAATCTGTTGGCACAGCCTTCGAAGGTTCGAATCCTTCTCTCCCCACGGTAATTTTTGATTTGACATTACATTATAACGTGTGATGTCAAATCAAAATACATTGCGGAAGTAGCTCATTTGGTAGAGCGAAAGCCTTCCAAGCTTTAGGTGGCGGGTTCGAGCCCCGTCTTCCGCTCAATAAAGAAAATACCTCGCCGATGTAGCTCAGGGGTAGAGCACTTCCTTGGTAAGGAAGGGGTCACCAGTTCAATTCTGGTCATCGGCTCACTGCCCGGATTGCGGGCTTTTAGTAATTATCATTAACAAGTTCAAACATGGCAAAAGAAAAATTTGATCGTTCCAAACCACATGTAAATATTGGAACAATTGGTCACATCGACCATGGTAAGACCACTCTGACAGCTGCCATCACCCTAAACCTTTCCAGAAAAGGTTGGTCAGAGTTCAGGTCTTTTGATTCGATTGACAACGCGCCCGAAGAAAAAGCACGTGGAATTACAATCAACACGGCTCATATTGAGTACCAAACCCTTAACAGGCATTACGCTCACGTTGATTGCCCAGGCCACGCCGATTATATTAAGAATATGATTACCGGTGCTGCACAGATGGATGGAGCCATCCTCGTTGTTGCTGCTACGGATGGTCCTATGCCCCAGACTCGTGAACATATCCTTCTTGCTCGTCAGGTTGGTGTTCCCAAGTTGGTTGTTTTTATGAATAAAGTTGACTTGGTTGACGACGAAGAACTTCTCGACCTCGTTGAAATGGAAACCCGCGAACTTCTTTCATTCTACGGTTTTGATGGTGACGAAACTCCCATTATCCGTGGTTCAGCCCTCGGCGGTTTGAATGAAGAACCCGCATGGTCAGAAAAAATCATTGAGCTTATGGAAGCTTGTGATACTTGGATTCCTTTACCTGCCCGCGATGTAGACAAACCATTCCTGATGCCTGTTGAGGATGTATTCTCAATTACTGGTCGTGGAACTGTTGCAACAGGTAGGGTTGAAACCGGAATTATCCACAGCGGTGACCCTGTTGAAATTATCGGTCTTGGTTCTGAAAAAATGAAGTCTGTTGTTACTGGTGTTGAAATGTTCCGCAAAATTCTTGACACTGGCCAGGCTGGTGACAATGCCGGTATGCTTCTCCGTGGTATCGATAAAGATTCCATTCGTCGTGGTATGGTTATTGCTGCCCCTGGCACAATCAAACCTCACAAACATTTCAGAGGCCAGGTTTATATTCTGAAAAAAGAAGAAGGTGGACGTCATACACCTTTCCACAATAAATATCGTCCTCAGTTCTACTTCAGAACCACCGATGTTACTGGTGAAATTACCTGCCCTGAAGGCGTAGAAATGGTAATGCCCGGCGACAACCTCGAGGTTGAAGTAATGCTGATTTATGAAATAGCCATGAACCTTAACCTTCGTTTTGCTATCCGTGAAGGCGGACGTACCGTTGGTGCAGGTCAGGTTATCGAGATTCTCGATATATAAATAAATTTTCTTTTGCTAATTCGAAGGTGTTCTGTCTAAAAAGGCGGAGCACCTTTGGGCGCAAAGGATGGACAAACGGGTGTAGCTCAATTGGTAGAGTAGTGGTCTCCAAAACCATTGGCTGGGAGTTCGAGTCTCTCCACCCGTGCAAACCATAGAAAATAAGATGGCTAAGATAAAGATTGCAGAATATGTTCAAGAAAGTTATGACGAGCTTATGCACAAAGTGTCATGGCCTACTTGGACTGAACTCCAAAGCAGCGCTGTTGTGGTATCCATTGCTTCCCTGATAATCGCCTTGGTGGTTTTCTCGATGGATATTGTATTCGAAAACGTTTTGAAAGTATTCTACGGCCTTTTTTAAAGGCTAAACGTTGACGAAGAGCGCAAAATTGGTTTTATTATAATAATCACCCATGTAAGTATGAGCGATCAGGTCAAGAAGTGGTATGTAGTGAGAGCCGTGAGTGGTGGCGAGAAGAAGGTGAAACAATATCTCGAAAGCGAGATTAATCAGCTTAAGCTTGGCGACTACATTTCACAAGTTCTGATACCTACCGAAAAGGTGTACCAGATTAGGAACGGAAAGAAGGTGAGCAAAGAGCGCAACTATTTTCCGGGCTATGTGCTTATTGAGGCCTTGTTAGTTGGGGAGATACCGCATATCATCCGCAGCATACCTGGCGTCTTAGGTTTTCTGGGCACTAAAGGCGAGGCAGAACCACTGCGTCGATCGGAAGTGAATCGTTTGCTGGGTAAGGTAGATGAACTGGCCGAACAAGGCGAGGAAATGAATATACCTTACATTATCGGCGAAACGGTTACCGTTACTGATGGCCCGTTCAATAGCTTCAGTGGTGTCATTGAGGAAATCAATGAAGAGAAGAAAAAGCTGAAAGTAATGGTGAAAATTTTTGGCCGAAAAACTCCACTTGAACTCAGTTTTATGCAGGTGACTAAAGAATAAACCAAACACAACACAAACACCTGCCCTTTTGGGCGGGATTCATACAATTAAATAATATATTAACATGGCGAAAGAAGTAAGCGGAATAATCAAGCTTCAGATCAAAGGTGCCGCTGCTAATCCATCTCCCCCTGTAGGCCCAGCATTGGGTTCTAAAGGTGTGAATATTATGGAATTTTGCAAGCAGTTTAACGCCCGTACCCAGGAGCTGTCCGGTAAGGTTGTTCCAGTAATCATTACGGTTTATAAGGATAAATCGTTTGATTTCATTCTGAAAACACCTCCCGCAGCCGTACAGTTAATGGAAGCTGCAAAAATTCAGAAGGGATCACCCGAATCGAACCGCAAAAAGGTTGGCAGTGTTAACTGGCAACAAATCGAAGCAATTGCTGAGATTAAAATGCCTGACCTCAACTGCTTTACACTGGAATCGGCCATGAAAATGATTGCCGGTACAGCTAGAAGCATGGGATTAACCATCACTGGTGAAGCACCCTTTGCCAATTAACATAATTGAGCAATTGCTCAATTAATGACAACGAATCATTAACAACTTTGAAATGGCAAAAGTTACGAAAAAACGCAAAGAAGCTTTAGCTCAAGTAGATATCAACAAAGTTTATTCTTTGACTGAAGCATCTGAGTTGCTGAAAAAGATCTCTAGCACCAAATTTGACGCCTCTGTAGATATTGATGTCAGATTGGGTGTAGATCCACGTAAAGCTAACCAGATGGTACGCGGTATTGTTACTCTCCCTCATGGCTCTGGAAAGACCATTCGGGTTTTAGTATTATGTACCCCAGATAAAGAAGAAGAAGCTAAAGCAGCAGGAGCCGACTATTACGGACTTGACGATTATGTTGCCAAAATTAAAAATGGTTGGACAGACGTGGATGTGGTTATTACCACTCCTAACGTGATGCCCAAGGTTGGTGCTTTAGGTAAAATCCTCGGCCCTCGCGGGTTGATGCCTAACCCTAAAGCCGGTACCGTAACCATGGATGTTGGTAAAGCCGTCACTGAAGTAAAAGCAGGTAAGATCGATTTTAAGGTTGATAAGTACGGAATCGTTCATGCTGGCATTGGAAAAGTTTCATTTGATGCTGAAAAGATTTTTGATAACGCAAGAGAAATCATTCAGTCTATTAATAAACTTAAACCCGCTGCCGCGAAAGGAACATATGTTAAAAGCATTTACCTTTCAAGCACGATGAGCCCCGGACTACAAATCGACCCTAAATCAGTTACTATCTAAGGCTGGTAGTCATAAGTTCCTGAAAAAATTGGAAAACTCATGAGAAAAGAAGAAAAGAACCAGTTGATAAACGCTCTGATAGAGGACTTGAATCAGAATCCCATTTTCTATCTGACAGATACTTCAAAATTGAATTCTGAAGTTACCTCTCAGTTAAGGAGATTCTGTTTCAAACGCAATATTCAGCTGAAGGTTGTGAAAAATACCCTGTTGTATAAAGCAATGGAGCGCTCTGGTAAAGACTATGGAGATCTTTACAATGCACTCGAGGGTCCCACATCTATCCTTTTTGCTGATACCGGAAATGCACCGGCTAAGCTCATTCAGGAATTTCGTCAGAAATTCAAAACCGACCGCCCAAAACTTAAGGGTGCTTATGTGGAAGAAATGTCGTATGTTGGTGAAAATCAACTCGAATTCCTCTCCAAAATTAAGTCGAAGAATGAACTACTTGGTGAACTCATTGGTCTGTTACAATCACCCGCTCGCAATGTGATTTCCGCACTGCAGTCAAGTGGTGGTAAATTGGCCGGTATCGTGAAAACATTATCCGAAAGACCTGAATAAGGATTATCTCAGTTGATTATTTTTTGTAACAACTGAAAATATTTTAAAACACAAATTAATCAGATTCAATTTTTAATTTCAAATAACAATGGCAGATCTTAAAGCTTTTGCAGAACAGTTAGTAAATCTC
The DNA here is from genome assembly GCA_030656615.1 of Bacteroidales bacterium. Lineage (GTDB taxonomy): Bacteria > Bacteroidota > Bacteroidia > Bacteroidales > TTA-H9 > JAUSOY01. The sequence goes on from JAUSOY010000083.1 coordinate 213,154, forward strand.
ACCGTTAAAGAAGTTAACGAACTTGCAGCCATCCTTAAAGATGAGTACGGTATTGAGCCCGCCGCTGCAGCAGTATCAATGGCAGCCGCTCCCGCCGCTCAGGCTGAAGAGGTTGAAGAACAAACTTCTTTTGACGTAATCCTTAAAGAAGCTGGTAGCGAGAAACTTAAAGTAGTAAAACTCGTAAAAGAGCTCACTAGTCTCGGACTGAAAGAATCCAAAGACCTCGTTGATTCTGCTCCTAAAGCACTTAAAGAAGGTGTTAGTAAGGATGAAGCAGAAGCACTCAAAAAACAGCTCGAGGATATCGGTGCTGTGGTTGAGATTAAATAACTACGCAATACGGACCTACACAGATATAAACTACCGCCTAAAACATACGGCGGTGGTTTATATCTTTCTTTGTTTATTTAATAAGCGGCTTTTCGATTTTTTTATACCCACATAAAACCTACAGCCTTGGCTTCAAAAACCGTCGAAATTGTAAATTTTGGTTCAGCGAAGATTCAAACCGAATATCCTGACTTTCTCGAAATTCAGCTTAAAAGCTTTCAGGATTTTTTCCAGCTTGAAACCAATCCGGAAAACAGGGTCAACGAAGGTCTCTACAAAGTATTTTCTGAGAACTTCCCAATCACGGATGCCCGCAACAACTTCGTACTTGAATTTCTCGACTATTTTATTGATCCCCCGCGTTATTCAATAGAGGAATGTATTGAGCGCGGATTAACGTATTGTGTCCCTCTTAAAGCTAAACTTAAGCTTTATTGTACAGACCCCGAGCACGAAGACTTTGAAACAATCATTCAGGATGTTTATCTTGGAATGATTCCTTATATGACTCCAAAAGGCACTTTTGTTGTTAATGGAGCCGAACGTGTTGTTGTGTCACAGCTTCACCGCTCTCCTGGTGTTTTCTTTGGCCAGCACAGACACGCCAATGGTACCATGCTGTTTTCAGCTCGTATCATTCCTTTCAAAGGATCATGGATGGAGTTCACCACGGATATTAACAACGTGATGTACGCATACATCGATCGTAAAAAGAAATTACCAGTTACCACGCTTCTTAGAGCTATTGGATTCGAAACGGATAAAAATATCCTTGAAATATTCGATTTGGCTCAGGAGGTTAAAGTAACCAAAGCCAACGCAAAAAAACTTATTGGTATGCGTTTGGCTGCACGTGTTCTCCGTTCATGGATCGAAGACTTCGTGGATGAAGATACCGGCGAAGTTGTTTCTATCGAACGTACCGAAGTGATTATTGATCGCGAAACGGTTCTTGATCAGGATAATATCGAACTAATCATCGATGCAGATGTCAAAACCATCCTTTGCCATAAAGATGAAATGGTGGGTCTTGATTACAATATTATTTTTAATACTCTTCAAAAAGATACTGCCAACAGCGAAAAAGAAGCTGTTGAATTTATATACCGCCAGCTTCGTAATGCCGAACCTCCTGATGAGGAAACGGCTAGAGGCATTATTGATAAGCTTTTCTTTTCTGATAAACGTTACGATTTGGGCGATGTAGGTCGCTATCGAATTAATCGTAAGCTTGCTCTGAATATCGCGCCGGAAACTAAAGTTTTAACCAAAGAGGATATCATCGCTATTATTAAGTACCTGATTGAACTGGTAAATAGTAAGACCGAGGTGGATGATATTGACCATTTGTCGAATCGTCGTGTACGTACTGTAGGTGAACAACTCTATGCCCAGTTTGGTGTAGGCCTGTCACGTATGGCCCGAACTATTCGCGAAAGAATGAATGTCAGAGATAATGAAGTTTTCACTCCGATGGATCTTATCAATGCCAAAACACTCTCTTCGGTAATTAACTCATTTTTTGGTACAAACCAGCTGTCGCAGTTTATGGACCAAACCAATCCTCTTTCCGAAATTACCCACAAACGTAGGGTTTCGGCACTTGGACCCGGTGGTCTATCCCGCGACAGAGCCGGATTTGAGGTTCGTGACGTACATTATACCCACTACGGTCGCTTATGTACCATCGAAACTCCTGAAGGACCAAACATTGGTCTTATTTCCTCTCTTTGTGTATTTGCAAAAATCAATAGTCTTGGATTTATAGAAACACCCTATAGGCGTGTTTTGGAAGGTGTTGTGCAATTAGACGGTGACCCTGTATATCTTAGTGCTGAAGAGGAAGAACATAAAGTTATCGCACAGGCAAGTTCCGATATTAACGATGACGGTACTCTTACTGACGATAAAATTAAGGTTCGTTATCTGGCCGATTATCCCATTATCCCCAGAACGGAAGTGGATATGATCGACTGTGCTCCCAATCAGATTGCCTCCATCGCTGCTTCGCTTATTCCTTTCCTCGAGCATGATGATGCCAACCGTGCACTCATGGGCTCGAATATGATGCGCCAGGCTGTTCCTTTGCTTAACCCCGAACGCCCGATTGTTGGTACTGGTATTGAAGATGCCGTTGCCCGTGATTCACGTGTTCTAATTAATGCAGAAGGTCCTGGTGTTGTGGAATACGTCGACGCCCGGCAAATTACTATTCGATATGAGCGTGCTGAGGAAGAAAAACTTGTCAGCTTTGATGATGATATCAAAACATACCAACTTACTAAATTCTTACGTACCAATCAAAATACCAGTATAAACCTTCGCCCTATAGTTCGTAAAGGCGATAAGGTTTCAAAAGGACAGGTACTTTGTGAAGGTTATGCTACCGATAGTGGTACCCTTGCATTAGGGCGGAATTTGATGGTTGCCTTTATGCCTTGGAAAGGGTATAATTTTGAAGATGCTATCGTAATCTCTGAGAAGGTTGTTAAGGAAGATATCTTTACATCCATTCATATCGAAGAGTTTACTCTGGAGGTTCGGGATACCAAACGCGGTATTGAAGAGCTTACCAATGATATTCCGAACGTAAGTACGGAAGCTACAAAAGATTTGGACGAAAATGGTCTGATTCGTATTGGCGCTGATGTAAATGAAGGAGATATCCTTATTGGTAAAATTACTCCAAAAGGCGAAAGTGATCCTACTCCTGAAGAAAAACTGTTAAGGGCAATCTTTGGCGATAAAGCTGGTGATGTTAAGGATGCTTCTCTAAAAGCACCTCCTTCGATGAAAGGGGTTGTTATTGAGAAGAAACTTTTCTCACGGGTGTTTAAAGATAAGAAGTCAAAGGCCAAGGAAAAGGATGCTTTGAAAGAAATCGAGGATGAATTTAAAAAGCTCTCCTACGAACTCAAAACCAAACTTGTTGAAAAACTGCTTGATTTGGTTAATGGTAAGGTTTCTCAAGGTGTTTACAGTAATTTTAAACAGGAAATTGTTGGTAAAAAAGCCAAGTTTACCCACAAAATCCTCACGGATATTGATTATTCTACAATTAATCCTAATAAGTGGACCACCGATAAGGACAAGAATGACCTTATCAAAATGCTTATTAATAATCATAATATCAAGTTCCGCGAAATTCTTGGAATTTTTAACCGTAAGAAATTCGTGGCTACTGTTGGTGATGAACTGCCTAACGGAATCATTCAGCTTGCTAAAGTATACGTAGCTAAAAAACGTAAGCTTAAAGTGGGCGATAAAATGGCAGGACGCCATGGAAATAAAGGTATCGTAGCAAAAATTGTTCGCGAAGAAGACATGCCATTCCTGGCTGATGGTACTCCGGTTGATATTGTTTTGAATCCTCTGGGTGTGCCTTCACGTATGAATCTTGGACAGATTTACGAAACCATTCTTGCATGGGCTGGTAAAAATATGGGTATGCGCTTCTCGACACCCATTTTCGATGGTGCTAGTCTGGATGACATCAATGATTACCTCGCAAAAGCAGGTGTTCCTGAAAACGGTAGCACCTTCCTATACGACGGCGGAACCGGCGAACGCTTTCATCAGCAGGCAACTGTAGGTTATATTTATATGATGAAACTTCATCATATGGTTGATGATAAGATGCATGCCCGCTCTATTGGACCATATTCGTTGATTACCCAGCAACCATTGGGCGGTAAAGCTCAATTCGGAGGTCAGCGATTTGGAGAAATGGAAGTTTGGGCACTCGAAGCTTTCGGTGCAGCAAATGTTTTACAGGAAGTTCTAACAATTAAATCGGATGATGTAATCGGCCGTGCGAAAGCATACGAAAGCATTGTTAAAGGTGAAAATAACCCTGTTCCAGGAATTCCCGAATCCTTCAACGTACTCGTTCACGAGTTGCGTGGTTTAGGACTCAATGTAACCTTCGATTAAACTAAATAGGGACGGGGTTTCGGCCCTGTCTTACTCTTATATGTTCTAAAGGTGTTTTTATAATAACTCTTTCGAAAATCAAGATATAGAACATGGCGTTTAGAAAAGATAGCAGTCAAGTCAATAGCAATTTCAGTACTATCACAATCAGCCTTGCCTCTCCCGAGTCAATTCTTGAGAGGTCAAGTGGCGAAGTACTAAAACCCGAAACCATAAACTACAGGACCTATAAGCCTGAGCGTGATGGTTTATTCTGTGAACGGATTTTTGGTCCTGTTAAGGATTGGGAATGTCATTGCGGAAAATACAAACGCATCCGGTATAAAGGGATTGTATGCGACCGATGCGGCGTTGAAGTTACCGAGAAAAAGGTAAGACGCGAACGCATGGGGCATATCCAGCTCGTGGTACCGGTGGCTCACATCTGGTATTTCAGATCTCTGCCCAATAAAATTGGTGCATTATTGGGTCTGCAAACCAAAAAATTGGAAACGATTATTTATTACGAGCGTTATGTAGTAATTAATCCAGGATTAAAAGCAGCCGATGGTATTAAATATCTTGACTTCTTAACCGAAGAAGAATATTTCGAAATTCTGGATACTTTACCAGCAGATAATCAGTATCTTGATGATACTGATCCGAATAAATTTGTTGCTAAAATGGGTGGCGAAGCCCTGTGTGATCTTTTATCCCGTATCGATCTTGATAAAGAATCCTACGATTTAAGACATCGCGCCAATACAGAAACATCGCAGCAACGGAAAGCAGATGTACTTAAACGTCTGCAGGTTTTTGAAGCTTTCCGTGAAGCCAATAAAAATCTTGAAAACCGTCCCGAATGGATGGTTGTTAAGGTAGTTCCTGTAATTCCACCCGAATTACGTCCATTAGTTCCTCTGGACGGTGGCCGTTTTGCTACATCCGATTTGAATGACTTATACCGTCGAGTTATTATTCGTAATAACCGTCTCAAAAGACTTATAGAAATCAAAGCGCCGGATGTTATTCTCAGGAATGAAAAGCGTATGCTTCAGGAAGCTGTTGATTCATTGTTTGATAATTCACGCAAGGTAAATTCTGTTAAAACAGAATCTAATCGTGCTCTGAAATCATTGAGTGATAGTTTAAAAGGTAAGCAGGGTCGTTTCCGTCAGAATCTTCTTGGTAAACGTGTCGACTATTCTGGTCGTTCGGTTATCGTTGTAGGTCCAGAACTCAAACTGAATGAGTGTGGATTACCGAAGGAAATGGCGTCTGAACTCTTTAAGCCATTTATTATCCGAAAGCTCCTCGAAAGAGGTATTGTTAAGACTGTAAAATCGGCCAAGAAAATCGTTGATCGCAAAGATCCGGTTGTTTGGGATATTCTGGAAAACATTCTGAAAGGTCATCCAGTAATGCTTAACCGTGCTCCAACACTGCATAGATTGGGTATTCAGGCATTCCAGCCAAAACTTATCGAGGGTAAAGCAATACAGTTGCATCCTTTGGTTTGTACCGCGTTCAATGCTGACTTTGACGGTGACCAGATGGCTGTACACGTACCTCTTGGTAATGCTGCAATTTTGGAAACCCAAATGCTGATGCTTGCCTCTCATAATATTCTTAATCCTGCTAATGGTGCTCCTATTACTGTTCCTTCTCAGGACATGGTTTTAGGTCTCTATTATATGACCAAATCCAGGATTAGCGAACCTGAAAATCCTGTTAGAGGAGAGGGATTTAAATTTTACTCAGCCGAAGATGTTATTATTGCCTATAATGAGAAGCGTGTTGAAATTCATGCAATGATCCACATCAGGATACCTGATAAATCCAGTGCTAAAGGTTATAAAATGATCGAAACGACACCGGGTCGTGTAATTTTTAATCAGGTAGTTCCTATTGAAATGGGATTCATTAATGAGCTGCTGACTAAAAAAGCACTTCGTGATATCATTGGTGATATCTTCCGTAAATCAGGTACAGCTAATACCGCCAAATTTCTTGATGATATCAAGGAACTTGGATTTTCAATGGCTTTCAAAGGTGGACTTTCTTTCAAAATGGGTGATGTAATTATCCCTGAAAACAAAGAAACACTAGTAGAACAGGCCAATGCTGAAGTTGAAGAAGTAATGTCAAACTATTCAATGGGCTTCATTACTTTCAACGAGCGTTACAATCAGATTATCGATATATGGACACATACCAATAGTAAAATCACTCATACATTGATGGATCGTCTGGCTAAAGATCGCCAGGGATTCAATAGTGTATATATGATGCTTGATTCGGGTGCCCGTGGATCTAAAGAACAGATTCGTCAGTTATCCGGAATGCGCGGTCTGATGGCCAAGCCTCAAAAATCCGGAGCCGAAGGTGGTGAAATTATCGAAAATCCCATTTTATCGAATTTTAAAGAAGGCCTCTCTGTACTCGAGTACTTTATTTCTACCCACGGTGCACGTAAGGGTCTTGCTGATACAGCTCTTAAAACTGCTGATGCCGGTTACCTTACCCGTCGTTTGGTTGACGTTGCACAGGATGTAATCATTTCTGAGGAAGACTGCGGAACCCTTCGCGGACTTACCATCAGTGCACTCAAGAAAAATGAGGAAGTGGTGGAAACCTTGTATGATCGTATCCTTGGTCGTGTAGCCCTTCATAATGTATACCATCCTAATACAGGTGAATTGATTTCTGCAGCAGGTAATCAGCTAACTGAAGAGATTTGCCATATTATAGAAAATTCCCCACTTGAAGGCGTTGAAATTCGTTCAGTGCTTACCTGCGAATCAAAAATTGGTGTTTGTGCTAAATGTTACGGTCGTAACCTGGCAACAAGCCGTATGGTTCAGAAAGGCGAGGCGGTTGGAGTTATTGCGGCACAATCGATTGGTGAACCTGGTACACAGCTTACTCTGCGTACGTTCCACGTTGGGGGTACTGCATCCAATATTGCAACAGCCTCTAAAATTGTTGCTAAATATGGTGGAATTCTCGAAATTGATGAATTACGCTCCGTTGAGTACACAACCAGCGATGGCAAAGTATATGATATTGTTATTGGTCGTTCTGCTGAAATGAGGATTATTGATCCAAATACAACAGTAGTTTTGGCTTCCAGTAATATTCCTTATGGTGCGAATTTATATTTCAAAAACGGAAGTACTGTCGCAAAAGGTGACCTCATTAGTGAATGGGATCCTTATAATGCTGTTATTCTTTCAGAAGTAACGGGTATTATCTCATTTAGCAACATTCAGGAAGGCCTGACCTATCGTGTTGAATCGGATGAACAAACCGGATATCATGATAAGGTTGTTATCGAGTCGCGTCAAAAAACAAAGAATCCATCGGTACGAATACTGACACCTGATGGTGAGGAAATTCGTAACTATGATATTCCTGTTAGCTCTCATATTATCGTTGATGATGGAAACAGTATTAAAGCCGGTGAGATAATCGTTAAGATTCCTCGTGCTATTGGCAAATCGGGCGATATTACTGGTGGTCTGCCACGTGTTACCGAACTTTTCGAAGCCCGTAATCCTTCAGATCCTACGCGTGTTGCCGAAATCGATGGCGTAGTAACCTTTGGTAAAAAACTGAAACGTGGTAATCGTGAAGTAATTATTACCAGCAAAACCGGCGAAGAAAAGGTTTATCTTATTGCCACTTCAAAGCAGATTCTTGCTCAGGAAAATGACTACGTAAAAGCTGGAACATCATTGTCTGATGGTTCTATTGCTCCTGCTGACATCCTTGCAATTAAAGGTCCTATGAAAGTTCAGGAATATATCGTGAACGAAATTCAGGAGGTTTACCGTTTACAGGGTGTGAAAATCAATGATAAGCATTTCGAAGTCATCGTACGTCAGATGATGAGAAAAGTGGATATTGATGATCCAGGAGATACTAAGTTCCTTGAAGGCGATTTGGTTAATAAAACGGATTTCCAGGATGAAAATGATTGGATTTTTGGAAAGAAAGTGGTTGAAGATCCAGGAGATTCAACATTATTTATCCCCGGTCAGATCGTCAGCGCTCGTAAGCTTCGCGATGAAAATTCCATGCTAAAACGTAAAGATAAAAAGCTGGTTGATTCCCGTGATGCTCATTCTGCAACAGCCCGTCAGGTATTACAGGGTATTACCCGTGCTTCACTGCAGACTAAGAGCTGGATTTCTGCTGCATCCTTCCAGGAAACAACCAAAGTTCTTACCAATGCTTCCATTGCTGCTAAAATCGATGAACTTGCTGGCCTTAAGGAAAACGTAATCGTTGGCCATCTGATCCCTGCGGGTACCGGATTACGCGAATACGAAAATCTGCAGGTAGGTTCAAGAGAAGAATTTGATGCTTTGATGGCATCGAAATCGGACGAATAAATATTATTACTATGGATAATCAGAATAAGCAAAACCAGATTAATATTGAATTACCCGAGTCCGTTGCCGAAGGCGAATATTCAAATCTTGCTATCATTACTCATTCCAACGCAGAATTTATTGTAGATTTTGTTAATCTGCTGCCCGGTATGCCAAAAGCAAAAGTGAAATCGCGTATCATTCTTACGCCTTCACATGCTAAAAGGCTATACAAAGCACTGAAAGAAAATCTCACAAAGTTCGAAGCCATGCATGGCGAAATAAAAGATCATGATGGTGAAGGCGGTGGATTTCCAATGAATATCGGACCTACCGGTATGGCTTGAGTCTTGCCTTGTAATTAATATGAACCGCAAGAGGGATTTTCCTTTTGCGGTTTTTTTATTTTCTCTGATTTTGGTATATTTATGCGCAGGAGTTGATTAATCCAGCGCCCAAACAATCAATCACATGAAAATTATTTCTCTATTATTCTTGTTTTTTTTCAGTCTGGGAATTCATGCTCAGAAAACTTCTGGTACTAAACTTCATAGACCTGAAACCTCGGAACTTACCGATGAAGTGGTTTATGAAACCGGTCGCTCATGGGAAGCTTACAAAAAATATGCCTGGGGGCATGATGTATTAAAGCCTCTCAGTCGTTCATTTGAAGATTGGTATGCCGAGCCTCTTTATATTTCACCAATAGATGCTTACTCTACACTTAAAATGATGGGACTTGAAACTTACGCATCTGAAATTGAAACGTATGTTGTTGATTCTTTGAGTTTTGATAAAGATATTGATGCAAAAGTATTTGAGGTTAATATCCGTATCCTTGGCGGACTATTGTCGATGTATGAATTGAATAAAAATGAAAAGGTTTTGGAGAAGGCCATAGATTTTGCCGAACGACTAATGCCTGCTTTTCAAACAAAGACCGGAATTCCAACGTATTGGGTAAATCTGAAAACTGGAAAAGCCCGTGGCGACACAGTTAATGTAGCGGAAGCCGGCACCTACCTTTTAGAAATGGGAATCCTGAGTTATTATACTTCGAATCCAAAGTACTATCAGGCCGCCAAACGCGCCAGTATGGCAATTTACGAACGGCGATCATCCATCGGACTTATTGGCGATGTCATCGACGTGAACACCGGAAAGTGGATTTCCGAGAAAAGCCACATTTGTGCTGGTGTCGATTCTTATTATGAATACCTGTATAAGTCGTATATAATTTTCCCTGATCCTGAAATAAAGGCAGTTTGGGATGAAAGTATTAAAGGCATACAGAGGTATCTGGCCGATGATTTTGAAAATGACCTGTGGTATGCTCGTGTAAATATGCATACTGGCGAAAAGTTGTCATACGTTATTACCTTGTACGATGCTTTTTTCCCGGCACTGCTTGCCTTATCAGGCGATATTGACAAAGCAGTCAGAAATCAGGAAAGTTGGGATCGGTTATGGAATTTGTATGGTATTGAGCCTGTAGCGTATGATTACCGACAGAAGATTGCAACTTACCCGAAGTATGATCTTAATCCAGAAATCATAGAATCATCCTATTACCTTTATCATTTTACAGGTGATAAAAAGTTTCTGGAAATGGCGAAGCGTTATTGGAAAAGTATTATGAAATATTGTAGAACAGATGTCGCGTTTACGATGATTGACGATGTTAGAACCATGAAACAGGGCGACCATATGGCTACATTTTTCTTCGCTGAAACACTGAAGTATTTTTACCTGATATTTAGCCAAGATTCAGGACTCTATTCTTTTGATGATTACATCTTTACAACTGAAGCACATCCCTTTAAAAGAAGTAGTTTTTCCACTGATGAATTGCATACTCGTTTAGGAATAAAATAAAAGACGTTATACGAAAAAGAAAAGGGGTTGGAATACTGAATTCCAACCCCTTTTCACATGGAATGGTTTGTTTACAAGTAAAACATCACCAAAAATATCAGGGGAATGACAATACCCATGACTGTTAATATTGTACCTCTCCAAAGCATTCCATTCTTACCTTTAAGAATAAACAGACCTGAGAGTGCAAGGATTATTAAAGCTCCGGCAAAAGCATCGGCCACCCATGTCCACCATTTACCCGGATTGTAATGCAGGTAGTTTGCGAAATGAAATACGGGTCTGCGTTTGAGTTTATCAACACTCCCTTTTCCTGATTCCAGATCAACCCATGCTGTTCCACCTTTCAGGAAAATCTTCAAAGAGGATTCGGAAGGGAAATAATGCTTTTTATATAATTCTTCCTCGTCCAAAGATTTAAGCATTGCTATTACATCTTCTTTGGTTTGGATTTTCCGTTGTGTTTCGGATAGTGTGAAACTATAACCACTGATATCGTAATTCGGATTCCAATCGTCAATATGGTTAACAGCGATTCCGGAAATCGCATAAATTACGGTAAGTGCAGCGAACAGATAGCCCAAATCGCGGTGTATGGCTCTGTTCCATTTTCTCCATTTGAATTTCATAATGAGGTATAAAAAAACCGACCGGTAATTATCCGGCCGGTCTTGAGTTTGAATTTATTATTCTTTAATAGCTTCGTATGATAATGCCTTAATTGAATAGAAAGACAGATAGGGCTTTCCGCTATCAATGATGGATGTACGAAGATCAATAATTTTTTGAAGTTCAGTTTCTTTACCTTCGTTAAGCTCATGTCCGGGTTCTCCGGTATGAAGCTTCATTACAGATTCTTCTTCTTCTGTACCTTCCATTACTTCTTGTTCCCACTTATCGAGGTATGCGTTGTCGATACGCATTTCTTCAACGAGACCTTTTACAACGATATCGCTTCCTTCCATTTCCTGTTGAAAAGCTCCGGCATCGCCAGCAAGTACCTCAACTCTGGAGTCTCCATCTGTATTTATTAGAAACATACGGCCACCGCCATGTTTACAAACATGATCGCAGGTGCCTGTAATAATAACTTCCTGACCAACATATTGTCCGGCCATTTCTTCAAACTGAGAAAGTTCAAATGTCGGTTTTTGCTGGTTTAAAGGTTTGTTTTTGTCGTTGCTACATGCAGCAAACAGGCTTGTTGCCAACATCAGATACAAGAATTTCTTAAACATAATCAGGTGTTTTTTTGTGATTTTTTGATTTGCAATGTTACGTATTTGACAAGAGAGTGGCAAATATATATCTGTTAAAAATTTGTTATTGTCTTATCACCGACGGCTTTCAATAAACATATTCAATTCATCAATGCTTGATTCGAACTCAAATGCATCATTTAATAGGAAATAGTTTCCAATGTCGAAGGTGTTACCATATGCATATTTTGCAAGTTCGAGACGTGTACTTTCGAAATCGAAAAGCATTATAATTTCTTTCACATGCTTGCTGAGTAAACAGTTTGAACATATAATCTGACGGGCCATGGTAAGTTTGCTGTCTTCAAAAGTCTTGGAAGCTATGGATTGCTTCATCTTCATTAATTGGGCAATTGTTAGTGGGTATGAGCATCCGACCGAACCACTGTAAGCCTGCATTGCATCGATATTTTGCCATGGAGGTGGTGAATTTGGATATTCGGTAATTCCATTTGCCTGCGTCGTTGTGGTTGTTGTAATGGTAAAATTGCTTGTGCTGTTTTGTTGCACCTGATTACCACCGATATTCTTATTGATATTTACACCCAATTCAGGATCTTTTATTTGAATTTCTATGTTTCCAACTATGGATTTTTGCTGGTTTTAAGTGGTAATCTGTGTGATGGTAGTTGATTGAGAATTGGTGGCCGGTGTTATTGTTCCCCAGTAACGATGCTATTGCGATGCTGCAGGTTGTGATGTCTGATGTATGGGTACTTCATTCAAAAAATGAAGCACATATCGCCCTTTGTTATTTTTCTTGATTTTATATGTGGCTTCCATTCCTCTTTCATTGGAAAGAATAGTTCTTTCAAAATCAGGCATTTGAGTATTCTCAAAACGGATCCTGACTTTATAGGAGAGAGTATTTAATTCAGAAACTTTTACATTGGTTTCCGGAGACTGATTTTGTTGTAAGCCATTTATAACCAGATAAAATGCCTCGCCTTGTTCGGGAAAAATGATGAGGGTTGAATTTTGTTCCGGAAGTACAATGTACATCATTAAAACGGCCAAAGCGAGCAGATGTCGGTTCATAGAGTTGAAATTTAGGAAAACAATTCAGGATTTCTTAATGATATTACCTTAACAAATGCATCAATTTTTTGTAAGTTTGCTTGAGGAAATTAATGTAACAGCTTATCTATTAACTATTTGATATGAAGTCTATTATAGGAATCAGGCATGAGGATAAATATTTGATGGAGCGTCGTGTACCTTTGGTTCCGGCTCATATCAAAGAATTAATCGAAAAATACGGACTCCGGTTTGAGGTGCAATCTTCGGGCAAACGGGTTTTTAGTGATAAAGAATTTTCAGAAGTTGGAGCAGGAATTGTGCAAGATCTTTCGAATGCCGGTGTTATTTTTGGCGTAAAAGAAATGCCTTCCACTTTTTTTCAAGAGAATAAAACCTACATATTCTTTTCACATGTTATTAAAGGACAATCCTATAATATGCCCATGCTTAATGCTATGATTCAGAATAAGTGTAATCTTATTGATTATGAAAGGGTAGCCAATGATAAAGGACAACGACTCATATTCTTTGGTCGGTATGCTGGTTTAGCGGGCATGATTAATACTCTTTGGACACTCGGCCTGCGGTTGAAATATTACGGGCATGATACGCCATTTCTAAAAATCAAACAGGCTTATACCTACAAGTCTTTGGATGAAGCACGAGCTGCCGTGTCGGAAGTTGGCCGCGATATTGCAGCACACGGCATGACGCCTATGCTTTCACCATTCGTATTTGGTATTACCGGTTATGGTAATGTTTCGCGGGGGGCAATGGAAATACTTGATTTGCTGCCAGTAAAGGAAATTACTCCACAAGAACTCGTGGCTGCTGGCGCAAATCTCACACCGGATCCTTTTTGTGTTTATAAAGTAGTATTTAAGGAGGAGCACATTTCAGCTCGAAACGATGAAAGCGATTTTGATTTACAGCATTATTATAATAATCCCGGAGAGTATCATAGTATTTTCGAACAGTATATTCCACATTTATCGTCATTAATTAATGGAATGTACTGGGATTCGCGTTACCCCCGCATTATTACCCGTGATCAATTGATGGCATCGTATAGCGTAAACCGTATTCCTAAGTTATTGGTAATTGGTGATATTACATGCGATCCGGATGGGTCTATTGAAGCAACAGTGAAGGGAACCTATGTTGAGGATCCCATTTACGTATACGATCCTTTTAATGCTGAGATTGTCAGTGGATACGAAACAGACGGTATTCAGATAATGGCGGTGGATATTTTACCCAGCGAATTACCTCGCGAATCTTCCGAAGCATTTAGCAGTGCCCTATACGAATATGTTGATGCCATTGCAGAATGCGATTTTTCAAAGGATTTCGCCGAACTTCAGTTGCCTATGGACATTAAGAGAGCATTGATTTTAAAACAAGGAAAGTTTACCCCTGATTTTGAATACATTCAGGATTATTTGTAAGCGTCCACTTCCTTGTGTTTTTTTGTTTTAGTACTCTTGTTTTAGGAATCAATTAATACCTTTGCTGATTGATTTACTAACCTAATAACGAATCATCACCCCATGCAAAAAGTCCTTATTTTAGGTGCCGGACGAGTTTCTAATCCAATCGTTCAGTATCTGCTTCAAAATGATTTTTTTGTAACCGCTGCCGATATCGATCTTGAAAAGGCAGAGGCTAATATCAATAATCACCCCAATGGAAAAGCAATCGCATTTTCCGTTGACGATCAGGTAGCGCTCGATCAGTTGGTTGCTTCTCATGATCTTACTGTTAGTTTGCTTCCTTGGATGTTTCATCTTAAAGTGGCAGAAAGTTGTGTCAGGTTTAAAAAACATATGGTTACTACATCCTATGTTAAACCCGAAATGCAGGATTTGGATTCCGCTGCTCGCGAAGCCGGAATTATTATTTTAAATGAGTTGGGCCTCGACCCGGGCATCGATCATATGTCGGCCATGCGGATCATTGATAATGTACATGCCAGAGGAGGGATAATTGACGAATTTTATAGTATTTGTGGTGCATTACCTGCTCCCGAAGCGGCCAATAATCCCTTTCACTACAAGTTTTCGTGGAGTCCAAAAGGTGTTGTACTTGCCAGCATGAATGATGCATCGTATAAACGGCGTGGAGATATGGTAGAAATTCCTACTGCCAACCTCTTTAAAAATCCCATCAAAGTTGATTTCCCGGAAGTCGGAATGCTGGATGTTTATCCCAATCGCGATTCGGTTTCGTATATCGATATTTATGGAATTCCAGAAGTACAAACCATTATGCGGGGCACATTTCGCTTTCCTGGTTGGTGCGAAACACTGGATGCAATAAAAGCGCTTGGGATAATTTCACAAGATAAATTTGATTATACCGGAATGTCGTATGCACAGTTTATGGCTCATTGTATCGGTAGCGAAAATTCAGAAAATATCCGTCAACAGTTAGCCGCAAAACTTGGCATTAATCCTGAAGCGTATGCACTCGACGCGCTCGAATGGCTTGGATTATTCAGTAAAAACCTGATGAACCGGTCTCTGGATTCGGGATTTGAAATTGTATCTGATATGATGCTTGAGAAAATGGAATTAGCGTCCTCTGAAAGAGATATGGTTGTTCTTCAGCATACGTTCCTGGCTTCATATCCTGATGAGACTTCGGAAGTTATACGTTCGCGCATGCTCGATTTTGGAAAACCAGGCGGCGATACATCCATAGCCCGAACGGTTGCATTGCCAGCGGCTATTGGTGTTAAAATGATACTTCAGGGAAATATTAAGCTTACAGGTATTTATCGGCCGGTACTTCCAGAGATTTATAACCCGATTTTGGACGAACTCGAGAATTTAAATATTCGTATGGAAGAAGAATATGGCCTGCCTTTGTCAGAAAACATTTATTAAAAATTGATATACCTCACAAAAAGCCGGCAACAAGCCGGTTTTTTTTTGATGATTAAAAACCTTAGCGATTATCCTCATCCCAAAAAATTGCCGAATCTTATTTCGTGATATGCTTTGGTTTGTTTGATACGCTAAGACGAGATGCAGAAAAGTTTCGTGGATTATTTTGCTAATAGTCTGATAATCAATACGAGTCGACTGAATTATTCTTTTTATCTTTGTGTTTTAATATTTATTGAATTTTAACTTCAGCAATAGAGCGATATGGCAGAAAATAAAGGATCAAGCAAAAGTAAGTATGCCAAATGGATTGGTGGTGGCTTAGGGTGGGCCTTTGGTGGACCTATTGGTGGTGTACTTGGGTTTATTTTTGGTTCGATGATCGATGGAATGCAATCGGGTTCATACGAATTTCAGGGGCAGACATTATCTCAAGGGAATAGAACCCGAAAGGGTGATTTTAGTGTAAGCCTCTTGGTTCTTGCTGCCGCTGTAATGAAAGCCGACGGTCAGGTATTGAAATCAGAACTCGATTTTGTAAAACGGTTTTTTGTACGTCAATTTGGTGAGCAGGAGGCTACCGAACAAATAAAACTTTTACGGGACATTCTTAAGCAGGAAATTCCTTTGCATGAAGTTTGCGGACAGATTTCGACCTATATGGATTATAGTACCCGTCTTCAATTACTTCATTTCCTTTATGGGATAGCAGGAGCTGATAATACGTATCATACGGCCGAAACGGATGTTATTGAGTCAATTGCTCGTTGGTTAGGCATCTCTGCTACTGATTATAAATCAGTAAAAGCCATGTTTATTAAAGATACGGCCAATGCCTATCAAATTTTGGGCATATCGACTTCTGCAACCGATGAGGAGTTAAAGAAAGCGTATCGTGCCATGGCCATATTACATCATCCTGATAAGGTAAGCCATCTTGGAAATGATGTTCAAAATGCTGCTAAAGAAAAGTTTCAACAAATTAATGCCGCTTACGAGGAAATCAAAAAGGAACGCGGTCTTAAATAGGGCTTCGATTTTATACCAATTATGATACCTGAACATCATTCACAGCTAGAATCTGCGGTTAAAAACCGAAAGATTTATCAAAAATTTGTCAAGGATCTGAAAAAGAAACCACCCCGCGATTTGGATGAGATTATTCATGCCATGCATGATGAGGCTTTTCAAAATATTGACTGCCTTCAATGCGGGAATTGTTGCAGGGCTTTAGGTCCGCGTTTAAGCGATCGCGATATTACTGCTCTTGCCAAACATCTTAGAATTAGCCCTGGTAATTTCACGGCACAACACTTATGTTTAGATGATGACAGGGATTATGTATTTACCAAAATGCCCTGCCTTTTTCTTGATGCTGATAATTATTGCCAGGTTTATAAAAACAGACCAAAAGCTTGTGGCGAATATCCACACATGTTGGAGGCACGTATGCACCAATTCCTTAACTTGGCTCTGAAGAATGCAGAAATGTGTCCAGCCGTCGCTTATGTGTTGGAAAAATTGTTGCAGAAATTCGATTACAATCCAAAATTGTAAACAGATTAGTGATTATTATTCTTCATGAATTCTTTACGATTTTGATGGCATTATGGCTGAAAGAATCTGTAAAGTGTTTTTTATCAAGAGATGTTGGATTGAATTGAGTTAAAAGCGGAAATAATTCATTCTGCAATATTTCAATGAGACCTTAGCTTAAGACTCTTTTCTGAGTAATTCTTTGGTACTTAACAATCCACAGGCGGCATCAATATCCTGGCCCCTCGAAGCTCTGATGGTGGTAAGAATGCCTTTAGCATTTAGCTTTTCTTTAAACTCCTGAATGGTATTCTCTGATGAAGAAGTCAGAGGTGAATCCGGTATGGGATGAAAACGGATGAGATTAACACGGCATTTTAATCCGTGTAAAATTCGGGAAAGTTCATTAATATGTCGGGCATCATCGTTCACACCTTTAAACATAATGTACTCGAATGAAACTCTGCGTTGATGTGTCCAGTCATGTTTTTTAATCGTTTGAATAACCTCATGAAGTGGGTAAACGTGATTTACAGGCATGAGTTGTCGTCTTTCTTCTTCAAAGGGTGTATGTAAACTGACCGCCAGATGACACTGACTTTTATTAAGAAACTCTTCCATCGCAGGTATGATGCCAATGGTTGAAACAGTAATTCGTTTTGGACTCCATCCATATCCCCATGAAGCGGTAAGGATTTCTGAGCTTTTTAAAACATTTTCAAGATTATCAAAAGGTTCGCCCATCCCCATGTAAACAACATTTGTAAGTATCGATTTCTCAGGAAGGCTGCGAATTTGGTTTAAAATTTCATTCGAAGTCAGATGTGCCTGAAAACCTTGTTTTCCCGTCATGCAAAATAAACAACCCATTTTACAACCCACCTGTGATGAAACACAAAGTGTTGATCGGCCTTCATCGGGAATATATGCCGCTTCAATGGTTCTGCGTATGCCGTATGAAAAAAGATATTTTTTTGTTCCGTCAGTCGATTCCTGTACACCACTATTAGGAGTAAGGCCGATGGTGTATTGTTTCGCCAGCTTTTCGCGGCCAGTTTTCGAAATATTGGTCATTGCATCAATACTATCGACTTCAGAATGGTATAACCAAACAGCGATTTGTTTTGCAGCAAAGGCGGGTAGTCCGGCATCTGCTGCTATCACTTTTAATTCATCAAGGGTTTTCCCGTACAAGGCGTCCATTGTTGGTGTTTAGGTGAGCAAAATTACTGCTTTCAGTGCAATAGGGCATTAGAAATATATTTCTGAAATAATCTGTGTAAACGATACGCCTTTATTAATTAAAATATCTCTCGAATCCACAACCATTTCGGCACTGCCACAGAGCATATATTTTGATTTTTTGTCAGCTTCATGATCCCATAGGTATTGTGTAACTCTTCCGTGGTAGCTGTTTTGTAATTCACCGGAAGAACAGCATCGAATGTATTTATCTTTAAGTTTTAATTTAAAAATTTCGTCGAAATAGAAATCCGATTCTTGCCGGGCTCCGCGTATCAAGGTTTTTCCGGAATGCAGACCCGATAAAACCATCGATAAAAAGGGTGCTATTCCTGTTCCGGTTGCGATCCATATCGTTTCTTTTGCCGGATCGGTAAAACTTCCGAAGGCACTACTACAGAAAACTTTGTCACCAGGTTTTAGTCCGGATAATAGTGGGGTTAATTTGCCGCCCTTTACCACGCTATATATAATACCAAAATAATCATCATGGATACCTGAAGCGATTGAATACAGGCGGGGAGGTGTTTTGATATTTTCGGTGAGTCGTATCATCTGGCCTGGAATAAAATCACTGGTCCGTTCTGTTTTAAGATAATACACGGAAGGAGCCACTTCTGAATTTTCAAATACCTTGCATGTCTTTAAAGACATTTTTTCTGCGAGAATCATTGTTCTAAAACTATTTGCATTAGTAACCTCATTTATAAAAACATGTTCATTTCGATTTTTATTTTTTACTCCCGTTATTATATTGTATTATTTGAACAATTTTGTGCCTTGGCGTCTTTATTGATAAATTACTTTATATGCACCGACTTATCCAACTCAATACAATTGATGATATTCCCGAGGGAATGAGAAATACACCCGTTGAAGATCTTATAAGGTTCCATAACTGGGGTCATCCACATGAGGAATATACAAAAGCTGTGATGTTGGTCGGGATGTGTATGGATAATCGAAAACTCTTACGGGTGCCTGATTCTTTTGCATTTATTATTCGTACTGGTGGCGCTAACCTGAGATATAGCGAGTTTAAAGTAAGCTTTGCAATAGCTGTTGGAGGCGTAAAACATATCGTCCTTATGGGCCATAACAAATGCGGTATGGTAAATCTGGCATCCAATCGTGAAAGTTTTATTGATGGATTGGTGAAAATTGCGGGATGGGAGAGGCCCCAGGCCGAAGAGCATTTCATGCATTATGCTCCCCTGTTCGAAATTGGGAACGAAATTGACTTTGTCATTCAGGAAACAGAAAGGATTCAGAAACGGTATCCGCAGATACAGGTCCATACAATGTATTATAATGTGGATGAAAATAAGCTCTACGCATTGCAGCGTGACTGAAACACTGGGTAAAGGAAATCCTTACTTTCGCAATATTAATGAACAGATTTCCAATGAGAATTCACGCTTACCTGTATTTGCTTTTTTCATTTTTGTTTTTCAATCAATTATCTGCTCAGCAAATATCAACGGCTGATCCTGTATCGTATGATTTTTCTGAAGCCCTTGTTCAATCAGATGATGCTCCGGATGTTCCGGGTTTTATCAGCGACCATTATCGTCGTTTAGGAATCCGGCTAAAAAGCGTTGTAAGAAACCATCAAAATCCCGCCGAATATTATGTGTATGGTAAGAGCAAAGTGAGAAGTAATATCACTGAATTTGCTGGTCTGATTACCATTGATAGTATTAATAGAATAGAAAAGGCTGGAATTATTTATTTGGCAACGTATTGGTCCTTTCAGTTTTCTGAGAATCAAACAGACAAGCATACTGGATGTTTTGAAGGAAGGGGAGAAGCTGTTTTTATAAGCGGGAATCCTGTGTTTAGAACATCGCCTATCATTAATGTATTAAAGGATGATAATACAGATCGGATTTACTATGGACATTGGATTACGCACGATGCCAAGCTTAAACTGCCATGTTCCTGGGGTGATTTTTCGATAAGAAATTGTGGTGACCTGGATGTTGGAAAAGAAAGCTTCAGCCCAAACCCAAAATATTATTCGATGGGATGGAATGAAATTGTAGACAAGTGGTGGTGATAAAAAAAGAATTATTTCTTCACGATCTTTTTCGTAAGACTTTTTCCTTTAGCAGATATTTTTACCAAATATACGCCAGAGTGTTCTTTTTCGAGATTGATAACTTTGAGGATTTGACCCTTGGCCGTTATTTCCTCATTATAAATTTCTTGGCCAAGTGTATTTGAAATCTGAATTTGCGTTTTTGAATCTTTTAAACCACTAATACGAATATTGAAAATTCCATCGCCTGGATTGGGGCTGATGGCAACTTCAACGCCCTCAAGCGTATTTTCTAAAACTCCAACACAAGGATCAAGTAAAAGAAGCATTTCGTCATTATAGTTTCCTGTACATGGACTAATTGCCGAAGCAGATAATTTGAGAACTACATTTCCAAGGAGCAAATCATTGGGTCCCGGAGTATAGGTGGCGTTTTCAGTATATGGATTAATAAAAGCCCCATCACCAAAGCTTGTCCAAGTATAGTTTTCTCCACTGTTTACCGTTGGTTGAGTGATAAAAGGAAATTCCCAATAACAAATTGTACTGTCAATACCCGCCATTATTGTTGGAATGGCGCGAACGGTTAATAGGAGAGTATCAGAGGCATTGGGTGAACAGCCTGTAATAGCGTTAGCAGTCAGGATAAGCTTTGCAGAACCATTTTGAGCATCCATAACACCAGGAGTGTATACTGCATCAAGGATTGCAGGATTAGCAAAGGTTCCATCACCGGTAGATACCCAATGTAAATTCTTAAAATTCTGAGCAGTGGCCTGCGTAGTAAATGTCGATGTTTGACATATAGCAGCATCATTACCAGCGTTAGCTGTTGGTGGCAGGCTTACGGTAACCGTAACGGTATCAATTATTGTAGAAGTGCCATTTACAACTGAACAAATATAGGATGTTGTGGCGGAGGGTGTAACGGTTGGGTTCGCAGTATTATTCGTAAAACCAGCTGGTATCGAAGTCCAGGAATAGGTAATCGTTCCCGTTCCACCCATGGCATTGGCCGAAAGGTTCGAAGATTGTCCTGTGCAAATCGAATCAGGGCTTGCTGTAAGTGTTGCACTGAATACAGATTCGAAAGTAAAAGAAGCAATTCGGGTCTTCCAGGCTTGTGAACTGGTGTTCTGCATATATTCGGTAGTGAACCAGAAAGTGTTCGGCATTGATGGGTCAATGGACATGGATGAATAATCACCCCATCTGCCATTACCAATTAAACCGCCGGTTTGTGATCCTCCTCCGGCAATAATGGTTGTTTCTGCAATGGTCATTTCGCCCAGTGGGTCATTCGCCATACGTCCGGTATAACGGATACCAGGATAAACCGAGCTACTGGAAACACTATAACCAACAGCAATATTTCCTTGTGCATCCATTGCTGCTGATCCCATCCAGCGGTGTGTATTATCTGGTGAATATGTTCCCTGTTGATATATCGACCATGGAGTTGTGGATGTTTTTCTGAATTCATACCAACGAACACCTGCAATTCCACTTACATTCACGGAATGATTGGTTACCATAGTTTGATAGGTTCCAAAATTACGGTATTGAAGACGATACATCAGTCTGTCGGATAAGGCATCAAGTTTACGCGTTGTGCCTGGTTGTGGTATTCCGGAGATGCCACTCGAAAAGGATGCTGTAGTTAAACTTTGATCCAGAGCGAATGTTGAATTGGTGGTTGTTGTCCAATCAATTGTCATTTTATAAATGACAATTTTATCAGGAAAATCATTCATATATGCAAAATATGCAGGTGATGTTGAAGGAGGAGCAGGTCCATCGGCATCAGCAGGCATAAAACTATAGGGTTCAGCCGATGCTGGATAAGTAAATACAAGCATTTGAGCACTCGGATCTCCGGTTAGCATTTTCGCTCTTTCAAAAGCAACAGCACCAGATCCGGTATAATTTCCTGAGCCGGAGGTAAAACGGTTGATAGACATTAAGTATGCATTATGCCAAACGGCAAGCTTTGGATAATCAGGCATATCAGCAAACTGAAACGCGTAACGATACCATTGTCCGGTTGGATCACCAGTCTGGGAAACAGCAATCATCTCCCAAAACGGGCCATTGGGATAATTTGGAAGAGCAAACTGGGTAGCAATCCACCGGTTTGAATACTCATCGTACATAATAATTGGGTCACCATCATTTGAGCCAGTCCACGCACCCGGAAAACCATTCCATAGAGTGCTGTTGGCAACAGGCCCATATAATGAACCTCCAGTTTTATTGAAAATCTGAAAAGAAAGATTAATCATTTGAAAATAATGGTTGGGGCCAACATCACCATCGGTATCGGGAGGCATTACACCATTAATATTACTTACTCCACCAAAATTAGCATTGAAACTGGCGTTAACCCATTTACCCATTTTGCGCTGTACCACGGGATCTGTAATGGGCATTGTGTCAATCGCTTGTCGGGGTGGCATGTTTTTAACAACTCCGTTTTTCCAGCTACGGTCAACAATACCTGGCGTTACAACAGGCATGTCGCGAAGTGGGGGAGTGGTGTCCATATAAACAGCTTTAACAATATAAGTTGGATGAATTTCATTCTGGGCATGTAATAAGCATGCCGATGAAATTAAAAGAGCTACGGTTAGTAAAATTTTTCTCATTTTTCAGATTTTCTGTGCTTTAATATAGCACACAGGTTAAAAAGGCAATAAATTGATTAAACAAAAGCATACAATTAAATTATTCACAACAAAGGTAAATATCTGGTAATTATGATACGTTGTAAGGTCACTGTTTAGAATTATTCTATTTATAAACAGTTCAACACCACGTTTAATGAAAGGTTCAGCAATGATTCATTTTTATAATAACATTATTTTTTTTGAATTGTGAGCATCGGCGCTAGAAACACTTATTAAGTACATACCAGAAGGAAGTTTTTGACCACTGGAGGAAGTCAGATCCCAATCGATGAATTGACTGTTATTTTTTAATTTTAATCGTGTGATGAAGGAACCGTCGATTCGTGATATACGTATTTGGATATCTTTTCTTTGATTGTCAGGGATTGTAATGCGGCAGAAATTTCGAGCCGGATTGGGAGAAATTTTGAAATCCAGAATGTTTTTTTGATCCTTTATCCCAATTGATAACTGATCAATATTGGCTTTGTACATGCTCAAACCATAGGTAGCGGCGACAATTTTCCTCGTTGAATTATGAATTTTCAGATCGATAACTGGTACAGCTGGTAAATTGCTCCATGCCCAACCCCATTCTTCTCCATCATTTGTGGTAGAATACACGCCCGCATCAGTTCCTACAAATAAACGCCCCGGTACCATTGGATCAACTACGATAATATTCACCGGAAATTCAGGAAGGTTAGAAGAAATGGAAACCCATGTCGCGCCCATGTCTGTCGACTTAAAAACGTGAGGCAGTGATTCTTCCCATCTGAATCCTGACAGACTTGCATAAACGGTACTGGCATCATGTTCATCAGGAGCCAAGCGTGTAATCCACCTATTTGGTAATCCCAGGCTAATGTTTGTCCAGGTCTGGCCCCCATTAGAGGATACATGAGCTTTTCCATCACAAGTACCCGCATAAATAATGGCTGGGTTAATGTTTGATATTGCAATGGTACTGAGTGTATGTAAACTACTGCTTCCACCTTGTGTTAGATCGTTTGAAATGGCGGTCCATGAATCACCACGATTAGTCGATTTCCAAATGCGATAAGTACCGAAATACAGGATTTTACTATCATTCGGATCCATTGCTAAAGGTGCCGACCAGTTAACCCGATCGTTGGTCATGGGATTGGCGATATACATCATGTTATTCCCGCCAGTGTTGGATCTGTGAAGTTTCCCCCATTGATATTCAGCATAAATAATATCGGAATTGGTATAATCTACCAGGGTGTACATGCCATCTCCTCCGAGTATGGCATCCCAATCGTTCAATGCTCCGGTTTTTGTACGTATGGTGTTATTGTCCTGAGTACCTCCATATAAGCGTTCGGGTTGTAAGTAATCGATTGCCATTGCATAAAACTGAGTAATGGGGAGGTTGTTGATTTTTGTCCAGTTTGTTCCATTATTATAGCTTTTATATAAGCCACCATCGTTGCCCTCTGTTATTTGTCCGGTCAAAGGGTGAAAATGCATGGCGTGATGATCGACATGTAGCCCGGCATCCCATGATTCACTCCAGCTTTGACCTCCATTTTCGGTTCTGTATAAATAAACACCCATCACAAAAACCCTGTTTTCATCCGTCGGATCTATTCGAATTTGCCCAAAATACCATCCAAAATTACTGAACATCCCGAATAATGCGCTATCATTAGTCCGTGTCCAGTTGTTGCCACCATCAGAAGTTTTATACACTTTTACCTCGCCACTTGGGCTGTCATAAACTGCATATAAAACCTGTGGATTCGATTTTGATATGTCGATTCCGATTCTGCCAACTTCCCAACCATACGGTAATCCATTGGTAAGTTCCGTCCAGGTATCACCTCCGTTAATTGTTTTCCATATGCCAGAGGTCTCCCCAAATGAATTTCGGTAATTTAATCCGCGGGTTCTCTCCCACATACTTGCATATAAAATCTGAGGATTTTCAGGATGCTGAACAATATCAACTCCGGATGTTGAATCACTTAGATAAAGTACTCTTTCCCAACTTGAACCACCATCGTTACTTCTGTAAATACCGCGCTGGTCGGTATAAGAAAATAAATTTCCGCATGCGGCAGTAAAAATCCGTTGGGGGTTATTATAATCTACAATGATACGACCGATGTATACTGAATTTTCGAGGCCCATATGTGACCAGGTGTCACCACCATTGGTAGATTTATAAATGCCATTGCCGAAAAAACTAAAGCTTGAAGCATTGGCTTCGCCGGTGCCGGCATAAATAACGTTTGGATTTGTAGGATCAAGAGCGATATCTCCAACAGATATTACGGGTACATCTTTAAATGTATTAACCCAGTTTTGACCAGCATCATAGCTTTTTAAAACGCCTCCCGAGGCGGCAGCAATATACATGATGTCCGGATCGGACGGGTGAATTTCCAAATCGGTAATCCGACCACCAATATTGGTAGGCCCGGCAAATTCCCATCCTTCGCCCTTCGTATTCCGCTCGTTTTTTAATTGTATCATTTGCGATACAGCATCCTTCCATACTTCAGGTTTAATTTTGTCGTAAGGATAGAAACGTTGCATTCCCATCCATTCCGAAGGATGTTGTTTTGGGTTAAGATTTGTTTTGTTGCTATCGAACAAATTGAATATCACCGGGATTAAAACTGTTATACATATGATTACCAGAATACTCCGGAAAATGATACCTTTTTTTAGATTTCTCATTGCATTGGTTGATTGAATTGCCGAAACTACCGCATTTGTTAATAATATGCAAACAAAATTCTGATTTGAAACCAAGATTTATTATTGAGTCATTTTGGTTTAATGGTTCTTTGTCTTGGAGGCGTAGTATTTTTTATTATACGAAATATGTTTGTAATATTCAGAAAATAAAGAACATATAAAATGTGGCAAGGAATGTGATATGATTTTTTGAAACAAATTAATCCTGATAATTATGAAAAAGTTACTTTCCTTATTGCTCTTTAGCGGATTTCTCATTTTGGTATCCTGCTCGAAAGATATACCTGATTCTCCTGATATTCCTACTACCATTGATAACCTGGTTGTGGATAAAACCTTTGACTGGGAATCTACTCAGTCAGTTGACCTTTCCATGACTGGTTATGCCAATAGTACCGCCACCATCAGTTCAGCAGATGGAACCATTTTGTGGAAAGCTTTTTTAACAAAGAACGAACCTAACAAAGTGACTTTTACCTTGCCTTCTGCAGATAGTAAGATTACCCTTAATTATATGGGTCAGTCCATTGAGCTTGCACTTACAGGAAAGCCTATTAGCTATATATTCAATTAAAAAAAAAGTGTAATCATGAAAAATATAGTCAACTTCATTTCTTCAATCGGTCTAATGACCCTGATTCTTACTCTGACACCTTCTATCATAAATGCTCAAAATTGTGATATTACAAAGACAAATGGTGGCGGTTTTACAACAACCATTCAATCCGTGGTTGATAATTGTAATTCGACCTATACCATTGTTTTACTTGTTGAGCATAATGGCTGTCAGGGACCTACATGTGATGAACTTTCTCATTATTCAGTGCAAGCGACCCCCGGTACGTATTCCAATGTGAGTGTTGCAGTTATCACCGGCGGAATGACGTATTCCAATATAGATTTAGGACCCAACCTGGGTTCTGACCCTTTCAGTGGTTTTAAAGTTGATAATACATATGGTATTGGTGATGGAATGGCCGGTTCTTTTACGGTAACCTATACTTTAAGTGGTAATCTTCAGAATCAGCAGACATCAGCAAAAGCTGGTCAGAATGCCCAAATTGCCAGTTTTACTTCAGCAGACTTTGATTATGTTATGAATTGTAATAACACAAATTGCAACCCAATAGCCGATTGTGATGGTGATGGTATTCCCGATGGTGTTGACGAATACCCCTGCGATCCTACACGCACCTACAATATTACTACCGTTGGTACACTGGCTTTTGAAGACTTATGGCCTTCAAAAGGAGATTTTGATTTTAACGATGTTGTTGTCAAGTATCGCACAACCTTGGTAACAAACACACAAAATATGGTAGTAGATGTGCGTTCTTCGTACAAGATTACTGCTGTGGGTGCCTCTTACCGCAATGGATTTGGTATACAGTTTGACAATGTTTTGCCTAATCAGGTAGCAAGCGTCACCGGATATTCCTTGCAAAAAGGATATATCACATTGAATAGCAATGGTACGGAAGCCAGCCAGTCAAAGGCGGTTGTCATCGTATTTGATGATACAGAAAATACGCTGCACAGAGCAGGTGGTCCTTTCTTTAATACAGTACAGAATGGGCTGGTAGGTACAACCGATTCATTGTACATTGATATTCATTTCACAACACCACTTACTCCATCCGTGGTAGGTACAGCTCCTTTTAATCCTTTCATTATTAGAAACGGAGATCGTGAGATCGAAATTCACCTTCCTGACCGTGTTCCAACTTCTTTGGTTAATACTAGCTATTTCGGAACATCCAATGACAAAACGAATCCTTCAACAGGATACTATTACAAAACACAAAACGGGCTCCCATGGGCAATTCATATCCCAACTGTATTGGATCATATGATCGAAAAAACGCCCATTAATCTTGGTTATCTACACTTTATTGAGTGGGCACAATCTAATGGTACATCATATCCAGACTGGTATTTAAATCTGAGTGGATACCGTGATGCATCAAAAATCTGGACACCCTAAGCTTTTATAATTTCTTTGTTTTGATGGGGGGTAAGAATAATTCTTACCCCTTTTTTCATGGTACGCATCAAGACTTTCGCATAAGTTTTAGTAATTTCGCAGAGTATGTAGTTCAACCACCCATAATTCTTTGACACAAAATCTTCAATATATTATCCAGGAAGCCCGGAAGGCTGTATTACTGAGTTTTAATTCCGGCTGGGCCACAAAACTGAAGTATCACGATTATCAGCATACGGTACAAGTAGTAGATGATGCACTGATACTGGCAGAAAAATGTCATTTGAGCCCCACCGAAAAATTTATTATTGAAATATCAGCCTTATTTCATGATATGGGCTATTCCGATTCCTATGATGAACATGAGAAAATTAGCAGTGAAATGGCTGCTGTTTTTTTGCAACAGCATCAACTTCCGGATGCAATTATTGAACAAGTCACCCTATGTATCTGTTCAACAAGGGTTCCACAAACACCTAAGGATATAGTTTCTCAATTGTTGTGCGATGCCGACCTGGCCTATCTTGGCAAATCCGGATTTATTTCAAATCTTGATAAATTACGGGTCGAATGGAAAGAGTTACTACGAATTAATGGGAATCAAATTGATTTTTATCAAAACACCTTATCATTTTGTGAAAAACATCGATATTTTACAGCCTGTGCACGGGAGGAATTTGATGTTGTTAAATCACAGAATATCACCGAGCTTAAAAAGCTAATACAATCATTACTCAATAATTTACACTTCTAATAATCAGATAATCAATGAATAATATTTTATCATCTCTCGAACCGAAATTGATTTGGAAATATTTCGAAGAAATATGTCAGGTTCCACGTCCTTCAAAAAAGGAAGAACGAATCAGCAAATATCTTATGGATTTTGCAGCAGAATTGAAACTGGAAGCACGTCAGGATAAAGCTGGAAATGTACTCATATGCAAGCCAGCTACTAGTGGCCGCGAAAGCCTGAAGACGGTTATTCTTCAGAGTCATATGGATATGGTCTGTGAAAAAAATAAGGATGTTGAACACAATTTTGATACAGATCCCATAATTCCGTACATAGATGGTGAGTGGGTTAAAGCTCGGGGAACTACCTTAGGAGCCGATGACGGAATTGGAATTGCCGCGCAAATGGCAATTCTTGCTTCCAATAAAATTGAGCATGGCCCAATAGAATGTTTATTTACTGTTGATGAAGAAACCGGATTAACCGGTGCAGAGGCGTTGGAGCCCGGATTTATGAAAGGTCAGATTCTGCTTAACCTCGATTCAGAAGATGAGGGCGAACTTTTTATTGGATGTGCAGGTGGAATAGATACCGTTGCTACTTTAAAATTTAAAAGAAGAGTTGTCCCCATTAATCACACTGCTTATAGTATTGCTATAACGGGATTAAAAGGTGGTCATTCCGGCGATGAAATTCATAAAGGTTATGGAAATGCCAATAAAATTGCCAACAGATTTTTGTGGGAATCACGAAAGTTTAAATTCCGTTTGTCCGGTTTCGATGGAGGTAATCTTCGAAATGCAATACCCCGTGAAGCATTTGTAAGTTTTATGCTTCCATCAAAGAATGAAACCGCTTTCTTGGATATGACAAAAAAACTGGCTAAGGATATTAAGGCTGAACTGTCCATTAACGAACCCGATTTGAAGATTACAATCGAGAAAACATCGAGTCCTTCGTACATTATTAATAAGAGTGCCCAAAAAGACTTAATTAATGCACTTTATTCTTGTCCGCATGGAGTAATAGCAATGAGTGCATCCATGCCAGGAATGGTTGAAACGTCGACCAACCTTGCAAGTGTAAAATTCAAGGATAATTCCGAGATTATAATAACAACAAGTCAACGCAGTGATAGAGATTCTGCAAAACGGGATATTGCTAATATGGTTCAGGCTGTTTTTAAAATGGCTGGTTGCGAAGTAGTGCATGGCGATGGTTATCCTGGTTGGGCGCCGAATCCTGATTCTGATATTTTGAGGGCTTCTGTGGCATCCTATAAGAAGTTGTTTAATACCGAGCCAGTGGTCCGTTCCATTCATGCAGGACTCGAGTGCGGACTTTTTCTTGAAAAATATCCATTTATGGACATGGTGAGTTTTGGTCCAACACTTCGCTCAGTTCATTCACCCGACGAAAAAATCAATATTCCAACCGTTATTAAGTTTTGGGATTTGCTTTTAGACATACTTAAGAATATTCCTAAGGCTTAATTTTTGACTTTCTTAGTAAAATTTTTGAATGGTTCGCCGATTAGGCGGACCATTTTTCATGACAGATAATCGATTTAAGGCATCAATTCTATTGTATCAGAAAAGATGGTGGGGAGGAGTAAATGTCTAAACCTTTCAAAACCATAGGCATAGTTAAAATGCAATCGATTGAATCGTATTCCATTGGTTTATAATGATTTATAAAAGTAAATGCAAATAATAGAATAGGGGGTAAAGTTGCCTGAAAAAAAAGTTCGAAATAAATATCTTGCCTGTCAGCGGATTACAAAAAACTTTATTTTTTTTTACAAGGAAGTTTGGAAGTGAGAAAAATAAAAACATATCTTTGCACTCGCTTTTGAAAAAACGTTCTCTTAATTCATGAAACAGTAGAAAAATCAAGTGATTCAAAAGATTTTTCGAAAAAAAATGAAAAAAGTTTGGAGGAATAAAAAAAGGTGTTACCTTTGCAGCCCCAAACGATAAGAGCGGGAAAATATTGAAAGACTGAACGACAAGTTCATTGACATAATGGAGAAAAAGGGGTAGTAGATAGTGAAAAGAATTCGAATAATATTTGAATAAGATTCGGGCTAGAATTCATGAGACATAAATAGGATTTAAACTAATACAATGGAGAGTTTGATCCTGGCTCAGG
>JAUSOY010000087.1 GCA_030656615.1 Bacteroidales bacterium
TCGAATATTTTTTCGAAGTAAAAAATTCTTCACGCATTGAAAAAAATTATCAGAAATCATGAAATGAAGGACTTTATGGACAGACACTAAATAGGAATTGAAAACGAAAAGAATCGTTGTACTCTTGCTGATACCGGCAATAATATTGCTAATTCCTTTGATTGTTATGCAATTTAGCGATGAGGTTAACTGGACATTCTTTGATTTTTTGGTAGCAGGCGTTTTGCTGACAGGAACCGTATTTTTATCGGATCTTGTTTGGCGGAAAATTCGTAATATCCGCCACCGCATTGGTATTCTTGTGGCGCTTTTTATTGTATTCTTCCTCATCTGGGCAGAACTAGCCGTGGGTATTTTTGGAACTGTTTTCGGCGGACAGTAGGAGTGGAGCCTTGATTGCGTTTGCAAGGACCATCCTATAAGAAATGCATTCTTTCTCGTTTATTATACACTACAAAAGAAAGCACCTTAGCCTGATTCGGATACTATTTCAATATTTTTTATTGGTTGTTAATCAGTTATAGACTGACTCGCCTTGATAAGTTTCCGGGAAATTATATCTCCATTTTTAAGTTTGAAACGAATAAGGTATAAACCATTTGGCCAGTCCGATGTTTGTAGCTTGAGTTCATTTTGCGTAGCGGATAAGGTCTTTTCAAAAATCACACTTCCATCCATTTTTATGACTGTAAGCATTCGTGCTTGACCTTGCCATGAAATTGTAACGAAATCTGAAATGGGATTAGGAAATACATGGATGATTGCCTCCTCATTTTGTTCATGAATACGACTTACAAGTCCATCCATGTCGGTTTTTAGAATGTATAAACCACCCATATTTACGTTATTTCTGCCCATTCCGCTTGTCGCAATTCCACCGTCCGAAGTTTCGATGATATCATTTATGATCGGTTTTCTTGGCGAGTTCAGGTGTTTGGTCCAGTCTAACGCACCGTTGGGGCTTATCCGTGAAATAAATCCTCGGTATGTAAACAATGAATACAAATTTCCACCAACCGCATAACCTCCATCTTGTGTCAAGGCAATTGAAGTAGGATCAATAGAATATTCCTGAATATTGATTTTGTAAGTTTCGATGGTATCTCCCTCATGGTTTGTTTTTACCAGCCAGAGTCTGTCTGTTTCAACCACATATACACTTGCACAAATCGTAATATCACCCGAAGCGGTCAGGCATGCATCATAGGATTTGCAAGGTGAATTCGAATAGGGGCTTTCAATGGTTTTTGCAAATATTATGTTGCCTGATTTTCCGATGCGAGCGATAAAAATCCGGTCATTTCCCGAAGATTGGGGGATCGGGCTTGAATAACCGCTAAGAAAATAGGAAGAATCGGATAATTGAAGGACAGAATTGATGTTTTCAAATGTAGTAGTGTCTTCATCCGATACCATGGTTTCCCATTGATAAAGTCCTTCGGAGTCGGTTTTGATAAGCAAACCAACTTCAGTATTGTGTGTGGTTTCTTTGTAATTGCCTGTGATGGCCATTCCATTATCAAGTGTAGAAATGAGCTTACAGGGACCCAGGTAATTCTGTCCACCGAATAGACTTATCGCCCCACTTGGATTTCCGGCCATATCAAGTTTGGTCAAAAAGTAATAGGTGTATCCTGAAATGGCAAATTTTGCATTACCAACTACCCAAATGGAAGTGTCTCCAACAACGCTGATACCAGTGACTTGACTAATCGGAAATAACGGATAAAAACAATAATTCCAGATGGATTCGCCTTCAGGATTGAGTCGACAAATAATGGATTTCTTATTATTGGAAAGATCGAATTCTATTTCGCCGCCTGCTATAATATATCCTCCGTCAGTAAGCTGACAGACTACATTTGAGCTGCTTTGCGGAACAGTTAATTTGTACACTTTTTCAAAGGTCTGTTGAGACATTAATAATTGCACATTAAATAGCAGAAAACAAAAGATAAGAAATCGTATCGTATCAACTTTCCACTTTTTGTCATTTGCTTTTTCTGAGTTTGTGTTTGCTACCCAAATGCTTTGTATCACTTTAAATACAGCATTGTTTTCCCTTTTGATGATATTGCGATACATATTACTTCCTTTTTTGTATAAAAATAATATGATGTATTTGCAATGTCAAATATTTTCATCAAATAAACTGCGAATTATGAAGCGCTCGATTAAAAAAAACTTATGTTTTTTGAAAAGCCCGGCCATGCTCATTTTTTCTTCGGTTTTTCCTTTGAATATGAAACTCCGCGAAACAAAGCAAACAATCCTTTAAAACCGATCCCCTTTTGACCTTACATCACATAATTAAAGATGAATCCAACAATGATAATTCCCACAGCAACAATCCCAACAAATGCTGTTATCAATTGCCACTTTAATACTTTCTTAAGGATGATAATTTCGGGCAGTGATAATGCAATGACCGACATCATAAATGCTAACGCAGTACCCAGTGAAACGCCTTTTTCGATTAATACGCTAACAATTGGGATTATGCCTGCGGCATTGGAATACATCGGGATACCCATGATAATGGCTAAAGGAACGCCATACCAATTATCTTTCCCAAGAAGCGAGCCTAAGAAATCTTCGGGTACATATCCGTGTGCTCCGGCTCCTACGGCAATACCAATGATTATATAAATCCATATTTTTCCTACTATTTCTTTTACAGATTCGTAGCCTTTATTGATACGTTCGCTGAATGTGATTTTTGCTTCTTCTTCGTTTTCATGATTGGATTTAACCGTATATACCCATTCAGCAACGTACTTTTCCATCTTAAACTTGCCAATTAACCAGCCAGAAATAACGGCAATGGTCAGGCCTGTAGCAACATAAATTATGGCAACTTTCCATCCAAATAATCCAGCCAGAAGAACCAGGGCTACCTCATTAATCATTGGCGCAGCAATTAAAAATGAAAAGGTAACTCCAATAGGAATTCCTGCTTCTACAAATCCCAAAAACAAAGGAATGGCTGAACACGAACAAAAAGGCGTAATAATACCCAAAACCGATGCTAAAATATTCCCTGTAAATAAAGATTTACCTTCCAACATGGCACGGGTCTTTTCGGTCGTAAAATAGCTTCGGAGTATGCCAACGCCAAAAATTATCAGTACCAATAGCAGCATTACTTTCGGTACTTCAAAAATGAAGAATCTTAGTGTTTCAGTAAGGTGTGAGCCTGCAGTCATTTTTACCACATCATCAATTATAAAATCTGCGATGGCTTGTAGATTCCAATATAATAATATCCATACAGGCAATAATAATGACGGTATGAACCAGCCATTCATTTTTTGATTTAGCGCAATTACTTTCTCTCTCATTTTTTTCTTCTAAATTTTATTCGCAAAAAAGCGAAAATATTTTTAATTTTTTTTGATGTATCAACCGGTACAGCAAGAACACGTATGGGCTGTATCGGGCTTATCCAATAGTTTCTTAATATCGCCTGAACAACAACTACCCGATGGGTTTAATTCTTCGCATTGATTGCCTGTACAGGCAGTAGTCATTTCCTGTATGTCTTTTAATGTTTTTGCACCATCTGAGATGGCTTTTAAAACTGTATTTTCAGATACATTCCGGCAATAGCAAATGGTTTTGTCCATATTTCTAATAATAAATTGTGAATACGTCAATTTTACCACCAGCAAAAGATGCGGTAAGCGAAGGAAGTGGATAAGTTTTATTTAAAAAACTTTGTAATGCATTCATATTTATATCATTGCATCAATGGCCGATTTAATTTGCGATTAAATATCTCGGGATTGCTACGGGCATTTACCGCATTCTATCGCCATATTTTAAGGTGTTTGACAGAACCCGCAAGCGCCTTTCGATGAATTGACTATGAGGTTAATAATTTTGAAAGTTCATCTACGGTCGGGACTTTTCCTTTGACTACAACTTTCCCGTCAATCACTAAAGCAGGAGTGGTCATTACACCAAACTGCATAATTTCAACAATGTCTTCCACTTTTGTAACGGTGGCAGTTACTCCTGTTTTTTCAACAGCTTCTTTGACAGCTTTTTCAAGTGCACTGCATTTTGCACAGCCTGTACCCAGTACTTTAATCTCCATAATTACAAGTTTAAAATTTAAAAAATTCGGATGTTTATTTATGCTGTTCGCTATTCGCAAAACAACGAACAATGTGTTCAAATTTTTTTAAATATTCAGAAACTGCTTAAAAAGTTGTTGGGCTTCTTTCCAGTTTTCTTTATTGATACAATACTTAATTCGAGGTAATTCAATATCGCCCTGGATTAAACCCGCATCCTTCAATTCTTTCAAATGTTGCGATAACGTTGATTTGGCAATGGGTAGTTCATCGCTTAGATCTCCGCTATAACAGCAACTTTGCTTAGAGAGCAATTCTAAAACATACATTCGCACCGGATGACCCATGGCCTTAGCGTAGCGCGCAGTCCGTTGTTGTTTTTCTGTGGTAACTGTTTTAATATTCATTCGTTCGTAAATCTACGAACAAAGATAAATACTTTTTTCTGATTGCGCTACTTTGTTTTCAATTGATTTTCGATATCCATTTTTTGTTGCCGGAAGTAATGATTCGAGTAAACCAATGCTAAGGTAATTAATGCTGAAATATTCATTGGATTTACAACGGAACATGTATTTCATCCCGCACGAAGTTCAAATTATCAGAATCCTGTTTTATTGGCGAATTTTCACTTTCTCGAAACGAAGACCAGCCATTGCAAAATAGGAGAGCCCTTTATTGCCTTAAATAAATTGTATGTATAAATACACTTATTATTATTAACATGCAACAAAACCCGAGTTATGGTAAGCTTCGTCTTGTTCACTGGAGGTATTAACAGTTAGAAGATGACTGGCCAACATGAAACGTCCGTCGCCCGTTTTTGCGGACTCATCCGTTGAAATAACTCACTCATAATCTTTTGTTTTTCGGAAATATGCCTGCTGCATACTTTTGCTGGCATAGATTCAAACATACGCCGAAGGATTTTCCGCCAATTTTGTCATATAAACATTTCATTCGATACAAAATCACACTATTAAATTCAAAACCTGACATTTCTAAAATTGAATTATTATGAAAACATCAAAGAACAATTATTATTTGAAAGCCCTGGCGATAACCTTTGCAGCCAGTGGAGTCTGGGATCTGATTGCAGGATTCATGTACTTCTTTGCCATAGGCGATGGGCGCATCATCGATCAGCCCAATACGCATCCGTTTTATGCTGTTTTCCTCGGATCATTTTTTCTGTGCTTCGCTTATCTGCAATGGATGTCGGCATTCAATATCCGCTTATATGCATTCAATGTCGGCTGTCTTATTATTGGCCGATTGTTCTATTTCATACAATTGTATGCTTTTATGGCTTTTGAACAAAATTTCCCTTCTACGTTCTGGTTTACAGGGATTATAGATGGTATTTTTACTATGCTTTATGTTATTTTTGCAATAGGCGCAGGAATGGGATTCCGGGAATTGTTTCTCCCTGTTAAGGATACCATTCGATAAAAAGAAAGACAATTTCTAAATAGAACATACATTATGGCTATTCCAACATCAAGAACTAAAGAAGCCGCGGAAATACTTTTTCATAGTGATAAATGCACAGGATGTGGCCTTTGCGTTAAAGCCTGCGGCGATAATAGCCTTGAAATTATTAATAAAAAAGCGGCTAAATCAGATTCCGCTATCTTTGGTTGCATCGGATGCGGTCACTGCATGGCGGTTTGTCCCACAGAAGCCATCGAAATCCGTGGGCGTACGCTGAGTGTTAATGATTTATATCCCTTACCATCCAGAGAAAAAGTATCGGATTATCAGGGTGTTTTGTCCTTATTTCAAAGACGAAGGAGTATTCGAGCGTTTAAGGATAAGGATGTGGAAGCCCATTTGATTGAAAAAATTCTGACGGCAGCTAAAACTGCCCCTATGGGATTACCACCTTCCGATGTACATGTCCTTATTTTTGACAGTAAAGAAAAGAATCGCCGCTTTGCTGCCGATTTCTGCGATTATCTGGATGGAATGAAATGGTTCGTGTCTTCGTGGTTTCTGGCTTTGATGCGTCCATTCTGGGGAAAACCTAACGATGAATTGTTTAAAGGCTTTGTACGGCCCATGTTTCATGTTTATACAAGCCAAATGAAGAAAGGAATTAATCTGGTGAACTACGATGCCCCATTGTCGATGTATTTTTACGGCTCACCATATACAGACCCGGCCGATCCCATCATAGCAGCCACCTATGCAATGACGGCTGCGGAATCGCTTGGATTAGGCACCTGTATGCTGGGTTCTGTTCATCCGCTGATTCAAAATGGAGGCAAGGCCAAAAAATTCAGAGAAAAGCATGGAATAAAATACCCCAGCCGTGAGGGATTGTTTGTGGCCTTTGGTTATCCTGATATTGAATATTCGAAAGGAATCCGAAGAACATTTGCATCAGAGGTAACTTCCAATTAAGTCAGGTTTTCAAAATTGAAATAATTCGTTCTGGTACACTTGATTTATAGCGTATTGATTCGAGTGGTATTGCAGTTTGAATGGAAACTCCTACTTTTAATCACAAATAATTCAGGATGGTTTTAATTCTATAGAATCTGACGCAATGAAGAAATTCTATGATTTTTATCCGATTCCACGCTCACGAATTGCCACTTTTGATGTGTTTTCGGTTGGCAAACAAAAGCATCATGTGAGTGCCTTGCTAGAGTTGGATGTTACTGAAGGCCGGCGAAAACTTAAAGTACTGAAACAAAGTGGTCTGAGTGTTTCGTTTAACGCCTGGATAATTAAGGTCATCAGCAATACCATTGAACAACACCCCGAAGCTGCTGCATTTGTTTACAATAAAAAGAAACTGATAAGTTTTAATGACATCAATATTTCCCTACTCATCGAAAAGGAAGTGGAGGGCAAGCGCATTCCTTTGCCCTTAGTATTGCATAAGACCAATGAAAAAAGCATTGAGGAAATCAGTCTTGAAATCAGAACAGCAAAAAACCAGATTTTGCATGGCGATGAAAGACTTCTTAAGCAGAAAAATAATATTTCTGAAAGCATTTATTGCCATTTACCGGGTTTTTTGAGACGACTGTTTTGGAATTTTATGCTTTCGCATCCAAGGATGGCGTTTAAAAATATGGGAAATGTTGCCATAACTTCTGTAGGGACTTTAGGAAATGTTCAGGGCTGGTTTATACATGCATCGGTGCACCCCTTATCGCTGGGTTTAGCTTCTGTCATTAAAAAGCCCAGAGTGGTGAATAATGCAATCGAAATTCGTGATATTCTGAATATAACGCTGTTATTCGACCATGATGTGCTGGATGGTGCGCCGATGGCCCGATTTGTTCGCGATTTGAATCGCGATATAGAAATGGGTTGGGGATTATAAAACTGGAGAAAAATTGAAACAAGAAACAGAGCTATTATTATAATCTGTTCCGAATTTGGCCAAGAAATGTAATACGTTCCAATTTATTCCGTATTACTATCATAAGAGAATTATCACATTATCGTAAAGCCATTGCTGCCTGAATAGTCTATAATCCTTACAATAATTTTTTCTTTCAAACATCTTTGAAAATGAATTGTTATGTGTTCGAATGTTTAAATATGGTTGATGGAATTCAGCCAATTTATTCTCCAAAAGAACCGCATCAGATTTAAATTCCGTGTTGAAAATCCGGTTGATATCTATAGATAAGTAACATTTGAAATTTAATCTGATTAATAATAATCTATATGTTTTGGAAGAGATCCTATATTAACACAAAAATTCTTATTCTTGGAATTATAACAATATTGCTTTTGGTATATGTTGTGGTTTTGAGTCATTTGATATTGGATCGATCGTACGAGAAGGAGAAAGAAGCGCTTGTGGTCAAATCTGAATTCGCAGTTAATGCCTTCAGTGTTAATATACTTCAGGTAATAAATCAGGTGGATATGATTATTAATGGAGTACGAATGTATCATACGCAAAATAGTTCTATTGAGTCGACGAACCTTTTTATTTCTGGGTTAAAAATCGATACCCTTGTTATAGAGAATATCTTTATTGTAAATGAAACCGGAAATTTTTTATCACCGGATGTCCATATCAGGTCAAAAAATGTTCGGGATCGGGATTATTATTTGTACCATAAAACGATGTCTGACGACAACTTATTTATCTCAGCTGTAGAGAAAGGAAAAATATCTGGAAAGTATCGTTTTAGAGTCACCCGAAGGATTAATCATCCGGATGGAAGTTTTGCTGGAGTTATTATCGCAACAATAAATCCAAAAGCCATTAGTTTGTTTTTCGAAGCATTGACAATTGGTAATAAGAGCGTTTCCAATTTATTAGGCATTTATGATACCAAACTCAGAGCCCGCTACCCTGAACCAGAGGATAAATTTTGGGAAATTTCCGTAGAAATGCCTTTTTGGGAATCTATTGAGGTATCCAAAACAGGCAGCTTTGAATATGTAAGTAAACTTGATAATATTCATCGTGTTGCCATGTTTAAAAAAGTTGGCGATCTTCCTTTAGTCGTAACCACAGGTTTTTCGGAAGAAGATATACAAAACGCTATCGCTGATGGCAAACGATGGCTAATCATTCTGGAGCTGATTACGATTATTGCGATTTTAATAATTTCAGGTGTGATGTCCATCATGCTGATTAATAGGGATAAACTGTTAATGGCAAATAAGGAACTCAAGGTTTTGAATGGCAAGAAGAAACGATTCATCCGAATTCTGGGTCACGACTTGATAAATCCATTCAACCGAATAATCGGATTTTCGGAGATGTTGATAAATAATATTGACGAATTTGAAGAAGATCAAATTAAGGGGGGTTCTAAAAATTCATTTTTTTCAAAATTTTCGGAAAGATATCAAGAACCCGTTACGATATCTTGCGAAAACGACATTCAAATGAAGGACAAATCCCTATAATTCGCACTTTAAAATGTCGCAATTTTTGA
>JAUSOY010000088.1 GCA_030656615.1 Bacteroidales bacterium
TACCTTAACGAATTTTGTTATAGGATAAACCGCTCGCTAATGAAAGAGAACATATTTAATAATTTGGTCAGAAAAATGGTAGCCGCTGATAAAATTTATCAAGATAAATTAATATGTACTTAACTACTGACCTCTATAATTCTAATTATTATTATTGGGGTTCTTGCAAGTATTTTGAGCGGTGTACAGCATTCAAAGCAAAAAAACAACAGTGAAAAAATTCAGGTTGTTACCAGATTATCGACCTTGCGCGCTAATTTGGAAGGCAATATCACTTCCATTTTCAATTTAACCCAAGGAATGGTTCATCTGATAAAGTTCCAGGGCGACATACAGCAAAGTCAATTTGAATCACTTTCACAACAAGCCATTGAAACCAATAACCAAATAAAGCATTTTGGTTTGGCGCCAGATAACATCATACGTTGGGTCTATCCACTTAAAGGAAATGAAGCCGCTATTGGTCTTGATTATATGCAGATGCCTGAGCAAAAATCATTGGTATTAAGAGCCATGGAGACCCGAGGACCTCAATTAGCAGGGCCAATACGTCTTTTCCAGGGTGGTGATGCTTTAATATACCGATCACCCGTTTTTTGTAAAACGAAGAATGGTAATGATTTATACTGGGGAGTGGTATCTGCGGTGGTTAGTATTAAAAGATTAATGGAAAATTCCGGAATAAATTATGAAAGGAATTTGCAAATTATTATTACGGGAAAAGATGCCGCCGGGCGTTCCGGTGAACCCATTTTTGGCAATCCATTACTGATTCATATGGATCCCGTTTTCCAAGCCATTAGTGTTCCCGGCGGAACATGGGCCGTAGGGGCTATCCCTGCTAATGGTTGGTCTGTTAATCACTTTTACGATTCCGTCTACTTTTATTCTGGATTACTATTGACATTGTTTATAAACAGTTTGTTATTCCTTCTTTTAAAAAGAAATGCAAAAATTCGTTCGCAAAATATTGCTTTGTCGAGCGAAATTTCGGTGAGAAAAAAAGCAGAAGATGCATTAATTTCCAACGAAGAAAAATACCGAAGGCTGATTGAAGACATGAATGATGTCGTAATTCGATTCGACACCAAGGGTAAAATATTATACTGTAGCCCATCCGTAGAACAGTTCTCGGGACATCAGCCACATTTACTCACGGGTACGTCACTTCAAACGCTTATTACGGATCCGAGAGATGGTTTGAGATTGATGAAAGAATTTAAAAAAATCGTTCAGGGAGGGAAACCGCAGCCCATTCAATTTATTTTTCTTCCAAAAAATCAGCCGGCTTTCTATGCCGAAATTACCGGACGTCTAGTCGAAGATCTTGAGAAAAACCCTTCCATACATGCAATATTACGGGATATTCGAGTCAGAAAACAAATGGAAAGTGAACTTGTTCGGGCAAAAGAGGAAGCAGAGTCCGCCAATAGCTTAAAAACGGTTTTTCTGGCAAATATGTCGCATGAAATCCGAACCCCCATGAATTCTATTCTAGGATTCTCAGAATTATTACTTCTGGATGAAACTCAATCGCCTCAATCACTCAAATATCTGAACATACTATTTAACAGTGCCAAAAACCTACTTCGCTTAATTGATGATATTCTGGATATTTCAATTATCGATTCCGGACATCTGAAACTTCATCCTAAAAATCATAATTTGAATGCGCTATTGGATGAACTTTGTTCAAGTTTCGAGCCTGCCGTTACAACCAAAAAAATAAAACTAATAACCTCTTATGCACTTCCTGATAATGAATCTAATTTTTATTTTGACGACCTACGCCTTCAACAAATTATAAGAAATCTTATTAATAATGCGATAAAATTTACCAATGAAGGCAGTATAACACTTGGTTATAAAATACTTAATAATGAATTAGAGTTATTTGTATCCGATACTGGTACTGGAATTTCAAAACACCACCTTGATATTATTTTCGAAAGATTTCGCCAGGCTGAGGGCAGCAATCGAATATTGCAAGAAGGTACGGGCCTTGGATTAGCAATTTCAAAATCGCTAACTGAAATTATGAATGGTAAAATAAGTGTATCATCCACCCTTGGTAAGGGTTCAACATTTAAAATCACCATTCCTTTGGAAAAGACAACAGTTCCAAAACACCCAGTTAGTAAACCTGATAAACATAAAACAAAAGATTTATCGAATAAAACAATACTTGTGGCAGAAGATGATCCCAGTAATTTTGAATTGATAGAGACTTATTTGGCAAATACTGGCATTCAATTAATTCATGCCGTCAATGGTGCCGAGGCTGTTGAAATACACAAAACACACAAGCCTTTGCATTTGATTTTGATGGATATAAAAATGCCGGTTATGGATGGATTAGAAGCCTGCAGAATTATCAGGCAAACGGATAAAAAAATTCCGATACTCGCCCAGTCGGCATATGTAATGCATGAAGATAAAGTAGCTGCTGTTAATGCAGGAATGCAGCATTACATCACAAAACCTATAAATAAGGAGTTATTTCTTGATATAATTTATAAAACATTAACAGCAGTACCTTCAAAATAGAGTACTGCTGTTAGTATTTATATTAGGCTATTTCTTCCTTCTTTTCGGAGGCCCGGAAAAGTCGGAC
This sequence comes from Bacteroidales bacterium, assembly GCA_030656615.1. Classification (GTDB taxonomy): domain Bacteria; phylum Bacteroidota; class Bacteroidia; order Bacteroidales; family TTA-H9; genus JAUSOY01. The sequence continues at coordinate 2,615 of JAUSOY010000088.1, forward strand.
TTAAATTTATTTCTGCTCGGTTTTCTTGAGTATCCACCATCTGAATCTTCGTTATCCTTTGCAGTTGCTTCAGAAACCACAATCTGGCGACCCTTGAACTCCGCATTTTTAAATGCTGCAGTTATCTGTTTCAGAAATCCGGATTCTACTTCGAAAAATGAACACTTTTCCTTCAACTCAATACGACCGATTCGCATACTACGATTACGGGTATATTCATTTAATAAACCAATAATAGTGGTCGGTTTAATATCATCCATGCGTCCGATGTTAATGAAGTAACGTTCGAACCCTGATTCCGCATTAGCTGCTCTGCGTGGTCCACGTTCAGCTTTTTCGAAACGCGCAGGCTTTAGTTCATGCACATTAAGATCCGGTGCATTTTTATAATAATCCAGAAAACGATTAAACTCAAGAGCAACAAATTGTTTAATAATATCTTCACGTGACAGCCATTCCAACTTCTTCAGAACCTGTGGTAAAAAAGATTCAATTTGAGAATGATCCACTTCTACGTTTTCCATTTTTTGAATAAAATGAAACAACTGTTTCTCACATATTTCACGTCCTGAAGGTACTTTGTTAAACTCAAATTTAATTTTAAGTTTTCTTTCAATCTCACGAATCCGATTTTGCTCACGTGAGTGAATTATTACGGCTGAAATTCCATTTTTCCCGGCTCTTCCAGTTCGTCCGCTTCGATGAGTATAAATTTCAGGTTCATCCGGCAGATTATACTGAATAACATGAGTTAGATCATCCACATCCAGTCCGCGGGCGGCCACATCTGTAGCCACAAGCATTTGGATATGTTTGATTCTGAAACGCTGCATTACATGATCACGCTGGGTTTGTGATAAATCACCGTGCAAGGCATCAGCATTATAACCGTCTTTTATAAGTTTATCGGCAACTTCACGGGTTTCCTGACGGGTCCGGCAAAAAATAATGGCAAAGATATTCGGATGTAAATCAGCAATACGTTTTAAAGCGAGGTAACGATCCCTGGCACTTACCATATAGTAGTGATGACGAACATTTTCGGCACTTGCATTTCTGAAACCAATAACAATTTCAGCAGGATTATTCATATACCCACGAGCAATGTTGTTAATTTCAGGTGACATGGTCGCAGAAAAAAGCATGATTCTTTTTTCGGTCGGAGTTTCTGCCAGAATACCATCCAATTCTTCTTTAAACCCCATATTCAACATTTCATCTGCTTCGTCAAGAACAACATTTTTTATGTTGCGGATATTTATCTGACCCCGGCGGATCAAATCAAGCATACGTCCGGGTGTGGCTACAATAATTTGAACTCCTTTTTTAAGAGCCCTGATTTGTTGATCAATACTTGCACCACCGTAAACCGGAAGAATCTTCAGTGCAGGAATGTATTTAGAGTAATCGATTAAATCATCGGCTATCTGAACGCAAAGTTCGCGTGTAGGAGCCAGGATAATGGTTTGAGTAGCACGATCGTTACAATCGGCTTGTTGAATAAGTGGTAATCCAAAGGCAGCAGTTTTACCTGTACCTGTTTGAGCCAGGGCCACCAAATCGCGATCGGATGCTAAAAGCAGGGGAATTACCTCAGCCTGAACAGGCATAGGTATTTCAAACCCAAGATCCGTAATTGCTTTAATAATTTCGGGTTGGAGGCCAGTTTCGAGAAAAGAAGTCATCATTAAATTGAATAATTAGGCGTCATCTGATCGTATTGCAGTGAAGAAAGCCGGGAAATTCAATCGCAAGCAGCTCAAAATCTGAATATACAACCAAAAACAATGGTAAAATTTTAAGGGTGCAAAGATAAAGGAAATATCGATGCAAATTGCCGAGTATGAATTAATTATTTAAATTCGAAGAATGTTAAGCCTTGCTGCTAGCCTAAAAAAAAATCCGGTGAAGCACTCGCCGGATCATTGAAAAATAAAAAACTGGCGGAGAGAGAGGGATTCGAACCCTCGGATCCCGTGAGAGATCAACGGTTTTCGAGACCGCCCCATTCGACCGCTCTGGCATCTCTCCATTGGCCGATAAAAAAAAAGATGAATAGCTTCATCTTAATAATGTGATTGCGGAGAGAGAGGGATTCGAACCCCCGGACCCGTGAAGGTCAACGGTTTTCAAGACCGCCGCAATCGACCACTCTGCCATCTCTCCGCCGGCAAAATTATAACAAATCCGCTTATCCACAAGTATTCCTGAAAAATATTCTAAACCTCCTTCATTATGAAGGTATTTCAAGCATTCCTTTTATCATTATCTTTGCAAAAACCGCTTAAAACATTTTCAGCATGTTAAAAAAAGCTTTTTTATTGGTAATCATTGCAATGATGGCAATGGGCTCTGCTCAGGCAAAGAAACTGAGTGCTACCTTAAACTACGCAACCTTTTATAATCCAGTGGAAGGACCCTATATCGAAACGTATCTTTCGATAAATGCAGCCTCGATCGAATTGGTAAAAAATGAGCTTGGGAAATTTCAAGGAACCATTGAAATCCTTGTCCTTTTTAAGCAAAACGACAAAATCATTAATTATAACAAGTACGATCTGCTTAGTCCTGAATTTGACGATTCAACAAAAATATCGTACGATTTCATTGATTTACAGCGTTATCGTCTACAAAACGGAAATTATTCCTTTGAAATTAGCATTACGGATAAGTATAATAAATCATCCTCTTTTAAAACCAGGATACCAATAGACCTTATTTACGATGAATCAAATGTCATCGTTTCTGGTATTCAATTTGTTGAATCGTATACACCTAGCAAAAATGGCTCACCACTTGCAAAAAGTGGTTTGGATATTATTCCTCATCCAAGTAATTTTTACCCTGCAGCTGACAGTCAACTGATTTTATATGCTGAGATTTATCATTCGGCAAAAATTTTAGGTCCGAACGAAAAATTTCTAATTACCACTTACATTCAGCCTAAAGAATCGAACAATAAACTCGATTATTACACCCGTCATAAACGCGAAATAGCTGCTGATGTTAATGTTGTATTCTCAAACTTCGATATTTCAAAACTGCCTTCAGGTAATTATTATTACTCCATTGAGATACGCAATAAGGAAAATAAATTAATAGCATTTAACAGCATATTTTTTCAGAGAAGCAATCCTGAATTGAAGGTTACACTTGAAAGTTCTTTGGCTGAAGTTGATCAGTCGTTTACTTCCAAATATACCAGTAGAGACACATTGGCCTCATTTGTCAGATTTCTTCGCCCAATTGCCACACAAGCCGAGAAAATATTCATTGATCAGGATCTGCGCAGGATGGAACTTAAATCGCTTCAGGCGTTTTTTCTGTTTTTCTGGAAAGAACGTAACCTAATCGATCCTGAATCTGCTTGGATGCAATATCTTTCTGAGGTAATGAATGTTAATCGCTTATATTCGTCGGGTTACACTAAAGGATATGATACAGACAGAGGTCGTGTTCATCTTCAATATGGAGCACCAAATTCCATCAACGATAATCCATTTGATACCGGCATCATGGGCAGTTTGTCTGATACTGAAATTAACAAAGATGTTTCAAGTACCGTTCCATACCAGATTTGGCACTACTATACATTAAAGAATCAACGGAATAAAATTTTTATTTTTTATAATCCCCACTTAGTACCCAACGAATATCAATTATTACATTCCGACGCTATGGGTGAATTAAGTAATCCACAATGGAAGGCTCAATTACACAGAGAACCAATGAGAAGCATTGATAATGAATCCTCCTCACAGGGTGTACGTGGAAATATTCCACAATAAAATCTCTGAAAATCATTTTTTTGCCAATAAACAGCCTAAAGCTGAATGAAAACTGCTGTTGTAATTTTAAACTGGAATGGTAAAAAATTCCTTGAGAATTTTTTACCCGGAATCAATACATCACTGCCTGCTGATGCGGCATTAATTATAGCCGACAATGCCTCGACGGATGATTCTGTGGAATTTCTCAAGCAAAATTACCCTCAGGTCAGGATAATTATCAATTCAGAAAATGGTGGATTTGCAAAAGGTTACAATGATGCATTATCTCGGATAGAAGCTCAATATTTCGTTTTATTGAATTCAGATATTGAAGTCCGGGGAAAATGGATAGAACCTGTGATTTCTTTATTTGAAACAAACACTGAAATAGCCGCAATTCAACCAAAAATCCTTTCATATCATGAGCCCGAAAAGTTCGAGTATGCCGGGGCCAGTGGGGGATTTATCGACACTTTCGGATATCCGTTCTGCCGGGGACGAATTTTTCAGCATTTAGAAAACGATAATAATCAGTACAATGACAATACCGAGGTTTTCTGGGCCACGGGGGCTTGTTTATTTATCCGTTCTGATATTTACAAAAAAGTGGGTGGACTCGATAACGATTTTTTTGCCCATATGGAAGAAATTGATCTTTGTTGGAGAATTAAAAATCTGGGATACAAAATTATGGTTTGTCCGGAGTCAGAAGTTTTTCATGTTGGCGGAGGTACGCTCCCTAAAAAATCATGGAAAAAGACCTATCTGAATATGCGGAATAACAATATTATGCTTCTGAAAAATCTCCCAAAACGTTATTTGATTCCCATCTTCTTTTCCAGATTTATTCTGGATTGGGTTGCCGCATTCAAATTCCTCTTCGATGGAGGATGGATGGATTTCGGAGCCGTTATCAGAGCTCAATTCAGCTTTATAAAAAGCATCCCAAAAACCATCCAAAAAAGGCATCAATACAAACGTCGTCCGGTGAGCTGCGTTTATAAAGGGAATATTGTTCTAGAATATTTCCTGCTCAGGCGAACGACGTTTGAAAAATTAAATTCTAAAAAATTCTCCTGATATTTTATTAATCGTTTCGGGTAACACCCATGTACATCATCACATAGTACAATAAAGTGGCCAATGACGAAATTGCTGCAATAAAATAGGTATAAGCAGCCCACCGGAGTGCGTCAGCAGCAGGAGCATGTGTTTCAGTATTTGTTATTCCTGATGACCTAAGCCAAACTAGTGCACGCCTGCTGGCATCCACTTCCACAGGTAATGTTACAATACTAAAAATAGTTGTAGCAGCAAAAAGGATGATTCCAATCAATAATAAGGCTGGAAACGTTTGCACAAGAATAATTCCGGCCAACAGAACCCATTGCACATATTTGGAAGCAAAACTGACCATAGGAACAAGATTACTTCTAAGTTGAAGCCAGGCATAAGCCTGATGATGCTGGACAGCGTGTCCGCATTCATGAGCAGCAACGGCAGCAGCTGATACACTCCGACCGTGATACACCTCCTGACTCAGATTAATGGTTTTACTTGTAGGATCGTAATGATCAGACAACATTCCGGCAACCGATCCAATTTTTACTTCAGTAATTCCGTGATCGCGTAGCATACGTTCAACGATATCGCGGCCTGACATTCCATTCGCAATGGGTATGCGCGAATACTTCTTGAATTTACTCTTTAAGCGTGAACTAACCAGCCAGCTTATCAGAGCAAAAAATATAAAAATCGCATAAATTCCAATCATAGTTATAAGAATTAATTTTCTTCCGCAAAATTAGTCAATAAATATGCCAAGCAATACACATGACAAATCGTCATTTTGTATTATTCAGCCAAATTCATTGCGAGGGCAGAAATGGCAAGACTATAGCCTTTCAACCCAAAACCAGTAATACAACCCACGCAATTTGGAGCAGTGAGACTTATTTTACGAAAGTCTTCCCTGGCAAAAATATTGGAAACATGAACCTCAACCACGGGAACTGATACAGCACGAATAGCATCCGCAATGGATACCGATGTATGAGTATATCCTCCGGCATTAAGAACAACGCCATCATAAATTGTCATGGCATTGTGCAGTTGGTTAATAATTTCACCTTCTACATTGCTTTGAAAATAATCTATTTGCATTTCAGGCAGAGCCTTTACCAATATTTCAAGAAATTCTTCAAAAGTCATTTCACCATACACACCGGGTTCTCTAACACCCAATAAATTAAGGTTCGGTCCATTGATAATCAATACTTTCATTCGGAAAATTTTGATTCAAAGGTAAACTTTTTCAGAATTTATTCGCGAATAACTCAAATCATTGTTATAAATTTGCATCATCATACCAATGAGGGGTGCCTGGTTTTTCAGGCTGAGATCATACCCATGGAACCTGATCCGGATAATGCCGGCGTAGGGAAATTCGGTGTTCTTCTCCATCCCTGTTGGTTTTTATGTTAAACCATTAAAAACCAATGAGACGATGAAAAAACAATTATCATCACTTTTCGTAGCACTCTTGCTGCCCTTTCTATTGTCTGCACAGATTAACATCGGCGGACGAGTCAAAAACCTTCAAAATGGAGAATCTCTTGCCGGAGCAAATATTGTTCTGGGAAAGAATTTTCGATTTGCCGTCAGTAATAATGACGGAATTTTCCAATTCAAAAAAGTTCCCGAGGGAACTTACCAGATTCAAGCTAGTTTCATGGGTTACAAATCGCTGGATAAAACCATCGAAATTCGCAAGAATCAGGAAATTATTCTGGAAATGGAAGTTGCTTTTATTCTTCAGGATGAAGTTATTATTGCTTCAACCATGGCTGCCGATAACACTCCATCTCCAAAAACCAATCTCACAAAAATTGACATAGAACAATTAAATACCGGAAAAGATCTTCCTTACCTTTTGGAAGGAACGCCTTCGCTGGTAGTAACTTCCGATGCCGGAGCCGGAGTGGGCTATACTGGTCTTTGGATTCGTGGAACAGATATGTCGAGAATCAATGTTATGATAAACGGAATTCCGCTAAATGACCCCGAATCGCATTTAGTTTACTGGGTTGATCTTCCGGATATTGCCTCTTCTGCCGAAAATATTCAGGTACAAAGAGGTGTAGGAACTTCTGTAAATGGAGCTGCCGCTTTTGGAGCCAGTATCAATCTTCAAACATCACGTCTGAGCGATAAAGCTTTCACAGAAATCAGTTCCAATGCGGGCAGCTTTAATACATTTAAAAATTCAGTTTCTTTTGGAACCGGAATGTTGGGTGGTATTTATGCCTTCGAAGGTCGTTTGTCTAAAATAACCTCTGATGGATATATCGACAGAGCTTCATCAAATCTTGGATCATATTATGTTTCGGGGGGGTATTATGGAAATAAAAACATTTTCAGAGTGAATGTTTTTGGTGGCAAAGAAACTACCTATCAATCATGGGAAGGATTACCCTCAGAATTACTTGCAGAAAACCGCCGTTTTAATATCGCTGGGATGTATAATAACGCAGCGGGTGATACGATGTTCTACGGAAATCAGGTTGACGATTACCGACAGGACCATGTGCAGGCATTTTTTAGCCATCAGCCAATGGATGGACTAATGCTCAATATTGCAGGACATTATACCCGCGGATACGGATTTTATGAATCATATAAAGAAGCGCAAAAGTTTTCGAATTACGGATTGGAAAAGCCAATTATTGGTCAGGATACTATTTCGCGTACGGATTTAATTCGCAGGAAGTTTCTTGATAATGATTTTATCGGAATGACGTATTCGGCCGTTTATACCAAAACAGAAAACCTTTGGGCAACCATTGGTGGTTCATTTAATATATACTCAGGCGATCATTATGGGAAAATTATTTGGGCACAATACGCAAAAAATATCAATCCTGAATCGAATTACTATTTTAATTCAGGCGAAAAACAGGATTTAAGCTTCTACCTAAAAACCATTTACACTATAAATCAACGCTTCGACATTTTTGGTGATATTCAATACCGGAATATCCACTATACAATGAAAGGAGTACATGACGATCTTGGTATTCTGGACCAAATGCATGACTTTGATTTCATCAATCCAAAAACAGGGATAACATTTCATGTAAATGATAACCAAAAAGCCTATGTTTCATTTTCAGTTGCTAACCGGGAGCCCAGCCGTAATAATTTCCGAGATGCGGATGAAAACTACATTCCACGGGCCGAAAAATTATTTGATTATGAAGCAGGGTATGAATTAAAATCAAAAAGTTATTCAACTGCCATCAATTTCTACTTTATGGATTATACTGATCAACTGATACTCACCGGAAAAATCAACAATGTGGGCTCACCCATTATGGCGAATGTTCCGGATAGTTATCGATTAGGAATGGAACTGATGGTAGGAGCAAAACTGAACAAAATGCTTAGCATTGATGCAAATGCAACATTCAGCCGGAATAAAATTTTATCATTCACCGAATACATCGATAATTGGGATACCTGGGGTCAGGAAAGTCGTGTGCTTGGCAAAACAGATATATCATTCTCCCCTTCCGTTATCGCTAGTGCCCGGATTATTTTTGAGCCCATACAATCTGTACGATTTACATTTTCAGCTAAACATGTCGGAAAGCAATATATTGATAACACATCTAACAATGATAAATCGCTCGAAGCATATACAACGGCAAATCTGCGCAGCGATTTTACTTTCCACCTTCCATATATCAAACAAGCATCCTTGTTCTTAGCTGTAAATAATCTATTTGACCATATGTATGAAAGCAATGCATGGGTTTACAGCTATTTAAGCGGAGGAAAAGAATATAAAATGGACGGATATTATCCACAAGCGGGTATCAATTTTATGTCCGGAATCAGTCTGAAATTCTAAAAATTACTAAATCCATTCAAAAGGTCACCTTCTGTAAACGTTGGTGACCTTTTTTCTTAACAAAATTTAACCTAACGAATTAAATCAATTAAGGGGGGTTCTAAAAATTCATTTTTTTCAAAATTTTCGGAAAGATATCAAGAACCCGTTACGATATCTTGCGAAAACGACATTCAAATGAAGGACAAATCCCTATAATTCGCACTTTAAAATGTCGCAATTTTTGA
>JAUSOY010000030.1 GCA_030656615.1 Bacteroidales bacterium
TCTTCCCCTTCCCCGAACCTCCCACATCGGCTTCTGTTGACAGGAATTTCTTCTGTACCAATGATGCCGGAAATATCACACTGACTGCTGTTGGTGGTTCAGGCGATGTTCTGGAATGGTACGAAAACAGCTGCGGTGGAACTTCCATTGCATCAGGCCCGGTGGTTTCTATTGCTTCACCTACGGTTACTACTACGTATTATGCCCGTTGGGAAAATGCTTGTGGAGCTACCATTTGTGCATCGGTTACCGTTACGGTAGTTCCTTTGCCAATTGCTCCCACATTAATAACTGTTGACCAAAACCCCATTTGTGAAGGAACAGCATACATTAAGCTTGCCGCAGTTGGCGGCAGCGGAGAAATCCTCAAATGGTACAGTGGCAGTTGCGGTGGTATCCTCGTTGGTACCGGAACACCGCTAACCATTGCTGCTCCTACGGTTGCTACGACCTATTTTGCCCGTTGGGAATCGGTTTGTGGAGCTTCTACCTGCGCATCCATTGATATTACTGTTACTCCTTTACCGCAGCCTGTTACCAGCGCTACGGCCAGCATAAGTACAATTTGCTTTAACGACCCCAACCCCATCACACTTACCGCTGTTGGTGGCTCAGGTACTACCCTGAAATGGGCCAAAGGAAGTTGTTTGGGTGAAATCGTTGGAATTGGACCCATCGTATTAATCGATCCTCCAACAATCACCACTACGTATTACGCTTTCTGGGAAAACAGCTGCGATACTTCTGCCTGTGTTTCTGTAACCATTACTGTTACTCCGGCGCCTGTTGCTCCTATTTCAATCAGCAGCAGCAATAACCTTTTCTGTCAGGGAAGTGTTGCGAATATTACCCTGACTGCCGTTGGCGGAAGTGGTGATTTGGTTCGTTGGTTCAGAGGTTACTGCGGAAGTACCGATATGATTGGTACCGGAACCAGCATCACCATTCCTTCACCTGCCACCACAACGGCTTATTATGCCCGTTGGGAAAATGCTTGTGGAGTAACGGCCTGTGCGTATACTACCGTGACCGTTTATCCTATACCTACGGTATTCTTTACAGGACTTAATGCTTCCTACTGCATCAATAATCCTGCAGTCCTTATCACAGGAAATATGCAACCCAATGGTTACTTCGGTGGTAATGGCATCATTAATAATGGAAACGGTACTGCCTGGTTTAACCCAGTCATTGCAGGTCTTGGAACACATACCGTTACCTATACATTTACATCACCCCAGGGATGTACAGTAACTTCAACTCAGAATGTAACGGTTAATCCACTGCCCTTTGTAAGCTTTGTAGGATTGGCAACCAAATATTGTGTCAATTCCGCTGCGGTAACTTTGACCGGTAACATGGCTCCTGCTGGTACATTTACAGGTCCCGGTATTACCGGAAATACTTTCGACCCGGCTCTTGCTGGCGTAGGAACCCATATCATTACCTATACTTACGATGATTTAAACACTTGTTCCAATTCAGTATCCAAAACCACTACCGTTTATCCGCTGCCGATTGTTGACTTTGCAGGACTGCTTCCTCAGTATTGCGTAAACAATCCTCCGGTGGTTCTTACCGGTAATCAGGGTCCCAATGGATTCTTCAGTGGATTGGGTGTTACGAATATTGGTCCCGGACAGGCCATCTTTGATCCTGCTTTTGCAGGTGTTGGTGGTCCTTATACCGTGATTTTCCAGTTTACTGACCCCACTACCGGTTGTACCAACAGCAAAACCAAAACGGTAAGCGTTGTTGCGCTGCCTACGGCAAGTTTCACCGGACTTGATTTGGAATATTGTTTCAACGGTCCTCAGGATACTCTTTGGGGCAATATGGCTCCTGCAGGTACTTTCTCTGGACCCGGTATTATTAATAACGGAAACGGTACGGCTTTCTTCCGTCCTTCGGTAGCAGGTATTGGTGGTCCTCATACCATCACTTATACTTTCACCGACCCCAACGGTTGCTTTGCTTCATCACAGATGACAACCATTGTTCGTCCTGTTCCCACGGTTAACTTCACCGGTTTAAATACCCAGTACTGCATTAGTGTCAACCCTGTTACTCTTACAGGAAATATGGCTCCTTTTGGTATCTTCTCTGGTCCCGGGATTACCGACAATGCCAATGGAACGGCTACTTTTGACCCTGCCGCTGCCGGAACAGGTACACACAGTATTATTTATACTGCTGCCAATACCTTTGGTTGTTCAAACTCCATTACCAAAACAGTAACGGTTAATCCATTACCGGTGGTTTCGTTTACCGGTCTGGCTGCAACGTATTGTATCAATTCGCCCTTCGCAGTTCTTACCGGAAATAAAGTACCTTTTGGTTCCTTCACCGGTCCGGGAATTCAGGATTTAGGCAATGGCAAGGCAAGGTTCTATCCTAACCTCGCCGGAATTGGTGGTCCTTACGACATTACTTATACGTATTTAGATGCCAATGCCTGCCAGAATTCTGCTACCAATACCACTACTGTAATTGATTTACCGGTGGTTAGCGTCAGCGGTCTGGAACCATCTTACTGCATAAATGCTGCACCGGATACCATTACCGGAAACTTTGCCCCCATGGGTGAATTCACCGGTCCGGGCATCACCGACCTGAATATTGGTAAAGCCATATTCAATCCTGCTACTGCTGGTGTTGGTGGTCCTTATATCATTAAGTATACTTATGCTGACCTGAACGGTTGTACCAACTTTATTACTTATGAAGTAATGGTGACGGCTCTTCCGGTGGTAACATTCAACACACTGGCCAGCAGCTATTGTGTGAATGGTAATCCGGTTATTCTGGTTGGAAGCCACAAACCTTTCGGAACATTTACTACTACGGCTGCCGCAGGTCTTACCGATTACGGCAACGGTACCGGTTTATTCACTCCCTCGGTGGCTGGCGTTGGCGGACCGTATTCCATTACTTATGAATACACCGACCTCAATGGTTGTTCGGCATCTCAGACCCAGAGTACTTCGGTTATACCTACGGCTGTTAAACCGGATACCATCCAAACATCAGCCAACAACTTCTGTACGGGTACTGTACCCAATATTACCTTAACGGCTATTGGTGGTTCAGGAACAACGGTTCGTTGGTTCAAGGGTTCTTGTGGTGGTACATTGCTTGGAACCGGAACTTCGATTACCGTTCCTTCACCGGCCGATACTACCCAGTACTTTGCCCGTTGGGAAAACTCCTGTGGCGTTTCTGAATGTACCATGTTACAGATTAACATTGTTCATTATGCTATCGCTGCTGCCGCTGTTAGCGTAGACCAAACCAATTTCTGTTCGGGTACGGTCGACAGTATTTCTCTATCGGCTGTTGGTGGATTCGGACAGGTATTTAAATGGTTTAAAAACTCTTGCGGTGGTACACTGGTTGGAAGCGGTAATCCTCTGAAAATTCCTGCTCCTTTGGTTACGACAACCTATTATGGTCGCTGGGAAACCGGATGTGGTGCATCAGCCTGTAAACCCATCACCGTTACGGTTAAACCTCAACCCGTAATAGCTGATTCGGTTTCTGTAAATCACAATAACTTCTGCCAGGGTGCATTCAACAATATTATTCTGACGGCCAATGGTGGTTCCGGACAAACCTTTGAATGGTATACTTCTTCTTGCGGTGGCAACATCATCGGAAGCGGTACCACGCTGATTCTTCCTGCTCCGGATACTACAACCATTTATTATGGTCGTTGGCTCAATACCTGTGATACGACCGATTGTAAAACCATTCAGGTAAATGTATTCCCGGTTACCATAAAACCCGATTCCATCAGTGCCGATAATAACAATTATTGCTCCGGTACAGTGGGTATTGTCAACCTGACTGCCTTTGGTGGACTGGGTACTACCCTCGAATGGTTTGAAAATACCTGCAGTGGTACGCCGATTGGAACAGGAACTCCGCTTATGATTAATGCTCCTACGGCTACAACCACATTCTTTGCCCGTTGGGTAAATCCTTGTGGCGCTTCGGAATGTACTTCATTTACACTGAACGTTATTCCTCAGCCTGTTAAACCGGATTCTCTCACAGTCGATACCAACTATTTCTGCCAGAGCTACAACGGAATTATTATCCTTAATGGTTTTGGTGGTGTGGGTGATACCCTTAAATGGTACACCGATGCTTGCAATGGAACCTACGTGGGTAAAGGAACGGAACTCAGAATTCCTGCTCCGGATACTACCACCTGGTACTTTGCTAAGTGGACCAACATCTGCGGTGAATCTACCTGCGATTCGATACACGTAATCGTTAATGAACCCATGCCACTAGATAGCATCTATGCGGATACTACTCTGGTATGTTACAATTACAACCAGCCCATTACCCTAACTGCTGTTGGTGGTCATGGCGATGAAATTAAATGGTTCAAGGGAAGCTGTGGTTCAACGCCTATTGGAACCGGAACAAGCATTCAGATTATGGTGCCTCCGGCTACTACGACTTACTTCGCACGAATGGAAAACTACTGTGGTACGACTCCATGTGATTCTGTAACCATTACTGTTATTCCTTTACCGACCAAACCTACACTCATCGAAGCGGATACTAACTTCTTCTGTCCGGGTACGGTAGCTAATATCACATTAACGGCCATTGGCGGTTATGGTGATACCATCTCCGGTCTGGGTGAAACCTTGCGTTGGTTCCTCGGTAGCTGTGGTGGTATGGAAATAGGTACAGGAACTACTATTACAATTCCTGCTCCTGTGGTAAGTACGAGATACTACGCCCGTTGGGAAAACTCTTGTGGCGTATCGGCTTGTAACGAAATTCAGATAGTAATTGATATTCCAAGACCAGTAACTGCTGCATGGGCTGATACCAATAACTTCTGTCCGGGTGCTGTGGAAGATATTACCTTAATGTCGAGTGGCGGATATGGTCAGCTTCTTGGATGGTACTCTAAAGACCTCCTGAGCGGTACCTTCAATCTGATTACCTACGGACAACCTGTAAACCTCTTCGCTCCGGATACTACAACGACGTATTATGTACGTTGGGAAAACAATTGCGGTGTGTCTGCATGGGATAGCGTTGTGGTTATCGTGAATATTCCGCTGATACCTTCTCTAATTACGGTTGATACCAATGGATTCTGTTCTGATTACAATATGCCTATTACCTTATCGGCTATTGAAGGCCGCGGTGATACGCTGCGTTGGTTCACCGGTGCATGCGATGGTACGGAAATCGGAACGGGTAATCCGCTGATTATTATGGCTCCTACGGAAACAACCACCTATTACGCCCGTTGGGAAAATATTTGCGGTGTTTCTGATTGTCAGAGTCTGCTAGTTAGCGTGGTTCCTGCACCTGAATTAAGTGCCGGTGGTGTTGATTCGGTTTGCGAAGCTGCTCCTTATCAGGTAAGCAAGGCATGGGCCAATAACTACACCTCTGTATTATGGACCTCGACCGGAACAGGTACATTTGATGATGCTACACTGGTTAATCCATTGTACACCCTCGGACCTGAGAATATAACCGCCCGCGATTCCGTATTCCTGATTATGACCGTTCTGGGTAACTCACCTTGCGGACCTTATACCGACAGCTTACTGTTGGTCATCAATCCGCTGCCTGATATTACCTTCATCCCCGGTGATACTGCTATTTGTAAAGATTCTGCAGTAATTATTCAGGCTTCTGGTGCTTATACGTATCAGTGGTCTCCTGCTACCGGCCTGAGCAATACCAGCGGTGGTGCCGTGGTGGCAAGCCCTGCTTCAACGACAGAATATACCATCATTGGTACTTCTTCCTCGGGTTGTGTAGACTCCACGAAATACAACGTTCGTGTTCTGCCTACTCCGGTTGTTAATCTCGGCGAAGACCTCTATCTCTTCACATGCGAACCCATTACTCTGGACGCAGGTAAAGGAACAGGTTCCGAAAATTATGAATGGGAAGATGGCTCACAACGCCGATATCGTAAAGTGGAAGAAAATGGTACGTACTGGGTAACTGTTCG
>JAUSOY010000035.1 GCA_030656615.1 Bacteroidales bacterium
TTTTAGGGTCAAGTCGTTGAATAGTTTCATAATGCCTGTATCTTTAATACTAAGATACTTATTCTTCTTATACCCAAAATATTTTTATCGTTAAGTTATTATATTAGTTATCAACAATTTAAGTTTAAAGACAGACTCTAGCTAATGAGTAATTCTCGTTAACGGTTGTTCCTCATTAAACTGGAACAAACTGTCTTAAAACCTTCCTTTAAATTCCGGTGTATCAAATATATGCTGTTTTTTGAAAACAAAATGCAAATTGAAGTGATATTTAGGATATTTCTTGATGATCAAATTTTGCAGCGAAAATTCAGGCGCAGCCTGCTTTCATAATCCGACTCAGGCGCAGCCTGAGCCGAACGGGGACTCATGGCAACTTGCTAAACCCGTCGAAGCAGGGATTCTCGCTTCTAGGACAGAGCACATGGAGTCCTATTTATTGGACTTTCGTGCTTTATATTCATTTACCTCCTTAATCGCTTTATAACGAATAATTTCTTGTTTTGGAATCAATGCCTTGCACTAATCAATCTAATTTTAATGTATCCGCAAATCAATCTATTTGGCATAGTACAAACCAGCCTCAGGGCCAAGTGGTAAACCAAGCAGAATCCAGCCAATCATCAGCAGAGTCCAAACGATGAAGAAGGAAATAGAATAGGGTAACATGGTAGCAATAAGCGACCCAATGCCCGATTTTGAATCATATTTTTCAAAGTAAACAATAATCAGGGCAAAAAAGCTCATCATAGGAGAAATTAGATTGGTAATACTATCGCCTATTCGATAAACTGCTTGTGATAATTCGGGAGAATATCCCAACAACATAAACATAGGAATAAATATTGGAGCCATAATAGCCCATTTAGCCGATGCACTTCCCATAAACATATTAATGATACCAGAGATAATTATAAACAAAATGACTAGAGGAATAAGTCCAAGTTCCGCACTTTGTAGAGATGCAGCTCCTTTCACGGCAATCATAATACCGAGATTACTCCACTTAAACCAGGCAACAAACTGTGAAGCAAAAAAGACTAAAACCAAAAAAGAAATCAAGCTTTTATAACTGCTGTTCATTCCATTTATAACATCTTTATGTTTTTTGAAAGTACCGCTTACGTATCCGTAAACAATTCCGCAGGTTCCGGCCATAATAAATAAAACAGCAATAAATCCCTTAAGTACCGGTGAATGAAGTATGGAATTGTCATCAGCTCGTAAGATTCCATTATTGGGAATAAGACCTGCCGATATTAGAATCATAAATAACAGAAAAACTAAGCCAGTCCATTTAAGCCCTTTTCTTTCATTGATACTTAGATTAGTAATTTCTTCTTTTTCTATGTCACCAGTATATTTACCCAGTCGTGGTTCAACTATGGCATTAGTTACCCATGTGCCTGTAAGAGCAATAACGAAGGTTGATGCCACCATAAAGTAATAATTGGCTGTAGGCATTACGTAATAATCCGGATCTACAATCTGTGCAGCCTCCGTTGATAAACCGGCAAGTAGGGGATCTATTGTTCCGATTAATAAATTTGCACTGAATCCACCGCTTACACCTGCAAAAGCTGCGGCCATACCCGCGATAGGATGCCTTCCTAAAGAATGAAAAATAACTCCTGCTAAAGGAATAATCAGAATATATCCCAAATCTGAGGCAATGTTAGAGAGTATTCCTGTGAATACAATAAAAAAAGTAATTGAACTTTTAGGTGCCTTAACAAGTAACAGATTTATCGAAGATTTTATAAGTCCGCTACTTTCGGCAATCCCGATTCCCAGCATTGCAACCATAACTATACCCAAAGGTGCAAAACTTGTGTAACTGCTAACCATTTCAAGAAGTATCTTGTGAAGCCCGTCCCTTGAAAGTAGATTTACTATTTTAACGACTTCTCCGGTACCAGGATTAACACCTTCCCATTGTAAATAGTAACCAATCAAGGATAATAGTAAAGTTATTAGTCCAAATATTGCGAATAAAGCGGCAGGTTGTGGCAGAGCATTGCCAACTTTTTCAACTGCACCAAGTATATTAATTCTTCTAATATTCATATATTTTCTGCTTAAAACCTTTTCTTTTCTATAAATACACCTAAGCTAAAAGATTTTTGAGATAAGCAGTCAGTGTCATGTTTTTTACAGATTTCAAAATTATATTTTGTTTCATGGTTTTTACGCTTTATTTGCATCAATTCAATTTTTTATTTTCACTGCGGACAAACTTTTTTCGTGCATGAAGCACAAATACAATTCGTCTTTATAATTCCTGTGCATCGTATATATGTTGTTTTTCTATAATAGAATGCAAAATAACGAGCTATTCCGGATTTTCCTGGCGTTGTAATTTTGTAGCGGAAACTCAGGAACAGCCTGAGCCGAACGGAGACCGCTCATATTCCTATTTATTGGAAACCGCTGTTGATTTTTAGTAGTTTAATCACTAGCGTTGCGTCTTAGCTTGATAAGAATACTTGAAATCCCCTGATAATGAGGGCTCCAAGAGATTATATACAAGCAACGATTTGAAATTAATTTAGCATTTTTTGAATTGTAACTAATTGATTTAAAGCCATGAACTTCTTCGAATTTATAAAGACGCAACGCTAGTGTAATTTAATATAAAATTCTCCCACTCACTCCAGGCATTCTCGATAGTAAATCCATAGGTATGATAAAAGTCGTTATGAATTTTATCTTTAGAGTCGTTAAAATCGCAAATGGCCATAAACGATTTCATTTTCTCAAGACTATATTGATTAATCAGGAATCGAACGAATGAACCTGATACGGGATACGTTATGTTGCTGCTATATTCCCAATAACTATATTTACCAAGCAATTTATCTAAGGCCGGAATTTCTCCGCTTTGTTTGTAGTTTCTTGATAATAGGTTGAAATCTTGTCCATTCCAATCAGGGATAAACTCCGGGAATTTAAAATAGTTCGCTTGATAGGCCACTGCTATGCCTTCATTGAATAGTGCTGGCGGATGCCCAATTGTTTGTGTTGCTATTACATGAACGCATTCATGATTGTCTATATTCCATATTGTATGCACCTTATAGGTTCCTAACTCAGCAAAGCCATTCCCTGATTTCCCTGTTACTCTTCCGATGTGTTCGTTGTCCCTGTATTTATGATATTGAATTTTTTCTGACAGACTAACTTCTAATTGTTCAACCAACCATGCATAGTAATTTTCCTGCCAAACGGTATCGATTATGTCTTTGTCGGTTTTTGAATAATAATAGACGAAATGCTTGCTCGAAAATGTTTCAGATAAGCTATCTTTTTCTAAGATTGCTGGCTCCTCTTCTTTGCATGAAAATAACAAACAAGTAAAAATCAGTACAAATATTTTACAATCTTTCATAATTGGTCATACTCTGGTGAACAATGTCCGTTCCATGTTAAAACGGGGCAAGCTGTCTTAAAACCTTCCTTAAAAATTACAGTGTATCAAATTTATGCAGTTTTTTTGAAAGCAAAATGCAAAATGACAAGTTATTCTAGATTTTTCTGGCGGTGTATTTTTGCAGCGGAAAATCAGGCGCAGCCTGCTTTTATAATCCGCCTCAGGCGCATCCTGAGGCGGACAGCAGCGCTCAGAGTCCATTTTATTCGAAAACGTACTTATTAAGCAAAAAAGTTAAACAATAAACCAAATAATATTGCCCCAATCAAAGCGAAGGAAATATACATTAAGAATATTTTTCTTCGTACAATCCCCCAAACAGCAACCATTGCTGGCAATGTAGTTGTGGGTCCTGATATTAAAAACGCAAGCGCCGCGCCTTGATTCATTCCCAACGTTAAAAGTCCGCTAATTAATGGTAAGGCAGTAATATTGCTGGTATAAACCGGAACCCCTATAACCGCTGCAATTAGTACCGAGAATGAACTATTCCCACTCAGTAGTTTCGAGATAAAGTCCTGAGGCACATAAAACCGGATAAGCGCATTGATAAAGAAGGCAAGAGCCATAAACTTCGTTACCATAACTGATGCTTTCCATGTTTCGCTAAATAATCTTTTTTGAAACGAAACGGGTACAGTTTTACAGGTTTCACTGCAACCACAAGATTTTTCAGACTCCCATGGTTTTGAACCTGAATGCAGGCTGAATTCATCCACGGATACACAACAATTTGAATGAATTTTCGATTTATTAACGGATACGAATTGTGAGGTAACTTTTTTAGATTCTTTGGCAGATGTGAATAATCGTTCAAGCAGATTTTCAATTTCTGAAACAAATCGTTTCCATGGTATTTTATAGACTAAAGTCCGATTTTCCTTGAGAATTTCTTTTCCAAGCATACCGTTTTGAAAAGCAAAATGTGTTATATAGCCCGAAATAAGGCTTATAGCAAAAGTAGCCACAAGCCTCCAAATCGATAGTTTCCATCCGATGGTGGCTGTACTTAAGAAAAAAATCTCGGGATCCATAGAAGGCGATGCAATCCAAAATGACATTACAGGAGCTATTGGTACACCCCCTATTAATAATGATGCAATAACAGGTATTACTCCGCATGAACAAAATGGGCTAAATGCCCCAACAATTGTAGCTAAAATAATCGACACGATTGGATTTTTGGTCAATGCTTTTTTAATGAACTTTGATGCCCCGGATAATTGCACTGCCACTGCTATCGGGATAGTAATTATTAAATATGGCCATATATGAACAATGGAATCCAAAATAAAACCTGTAATTTTAAATATCTCTTCCATTATTATTGAATTATGAACAATCGAATCCAAAATAAAGCCTGCCATTTTAAATATCTGTTCCATTTTTTTTGAATTTAGAATTAAACATTTTGCTATAATTTTTCATATAGACGAAATGAGTTCAAAATGGACGCAAGAAATTTAAAACAACAGGAAATTAATATCAGGGTTTGAAGAAAACGGTTTCTTATTTTGGGCAACAACAGCAACAATGTGCAGGATAAATTCCGATTACTGTACCATATTTATCGAATTCATAATGACAACAATTCATGAGCAAATCTTTAAGCATTTTTCTGGCTCTTTGTACCCGCGACTTGGCACCAGAATAAGAAATACCAATCTTATCAGCATAGTCTTTCTGACTTAAGCCTTCCAATTCGGTTAAGCAAAGTGCTTTACAATATTCCGGAGGTAAATCGCTCATCATTTTTATCATATCTTCCAAAGCTTCCGACATAAAATCGGTGGCGGTTTCCTCATATTCACCTTCAAACGCAAGTGATTTACTTTTTTGTTCTTTCTGATGGCTTCTATAATGGTCGACTATTATATTTCTGCATATTTGAAAAATCCATGACTGAAGCTTTGTACGGTCATTAACCTTATCCATGTTTGCATGTATTCTAATGAAGACTTCCTGCAATAAATCATCCGCTACATATTTATCATGAACCTTCGAAAGAATGAAAGCACGTAATTTGTTTTCAAATTTTAACCAGATTTCTTCCATAATTGTCTATTGGTTAACCGTAGGCATATGATGGTATGTTTTCTAAGGGCAGCTCGTTTTAAAACCTTCTTTTATAATTCCTGCAAATCAAATTTATGCTGTTTTTTTAATTGCGTGGCCATGTGCACCACTCAGAGTCCTATTTATTGGCAGTTCTTGTTTTCTGTTCTTTCGTTTGGACTTTCATTTTTTCGTTGTGTGCTGCTCCTTTTCTACGTTTTTTCTTTAGTTATTTTCTTCGTAGTAATATGAGTAGTCAATTCCTTTCATAAACATTTCGCGGTCGCTTATTTTGGTAGTGAGCGCATTATTCAAAAGCGATTTTAGAACACTACTTTTTGTTGGACTTAGCATCATAGCATTCATGTAATCACGCTTGCTTATTTTACTCCAATCCACGCACTTTTTGAGGCGTTTCTTCAATATCAAATCCAACCAAATCCGGGCGCTTCTGCCGTTGCCTTCCATAAAAGGGTGTGCAATGTTCATTTCTACATATTTGTTTACGATTTCGTCGAATGTAATGTCGGGCATTGCTTCTATTTGCTTTAATGTGCCGCCTAAAAAATGTGATACGGCAAATTGAAAACCACCTTTTGAGATATTTTTTTGTCTGATTTGTCCCGCAAAATCATACAATCCGCCAAACAAATAAGCGTGAATTTGCTGCAAACCTTTGCTTGTGCCAACTTCTATGCTGTTGATAAAAGAACTTTCAAACAGGGCATATGCTTTTGTTTTGCTTTTGCCATCTATGCTTTCATCGCTGAATGTATACCATTCGATGAACCGGTTTGCCTTTTTGCCCGGAAATTCTTTGCCTAAGGCAATAATACCCGCGTAATCCAACATATCGGCTAAACGCTTTTTGCCATCCGGTGCAAGAAATTTCAACTGGGTAGTAGCACTAACCACTTGACTGTTTTCTTTTTTCAATTTGGCTTTAAGATATTTCCAATAATTGCGGGTTTTGGTGTAGTCGTCCTGGTCGGTAAGCACAGCTACAACATCAATCACAGAAAACCACCATTTGGCGTTTTGTTCGTCCCAAACGGCCCGCACTTCGCGGTCGTCAAAGAAACGTATGGATATTTTTGCATTACTCATAATTCTAATGCTATCTATTCTGTCGAGTTGTAATTATCCGTTCAAAGTTATGATAATTATACGCTTTTAGCGGAAGTCTGCGGTGTCTTGTTACAATAAATGCCAACGGCCGTTCCCCGTTAAAACGGGGCATTTTTACACCGGAAAATCAGGCACAGCCTGAGCCGAACGGGCAATAAATGCATAGTAAAGAAATTTTCCGATAATATAAGTTGCTTCTATTTTATACATTTCTTATTAATTCAACCATTTTACAATGTAAAAACCAGAAAAACTAACTACGGCTGAAAGAACCGAACCCCAGATTATATCAATGAAAACGATAGGTAGTGGCCAACCCTTGAGGGTAGCCAAATTGGTTAAATCGTAGGTGGCATATGTAAAAAAACCAAATAAAGCCCCCATTAAAATTGCATGATAAACGGAGCCTTTATTAATGGATGGATAAATAACAAAAATTGAAATCCCCACAACGTAAATAAAGTAGAAGATGAATGCTGCGGTCCAATTAACACGATCCGTTAAAAAATCACCCAGGTATTTTTGATAAATGTTTTTAGCAATAACGCCAAGCCACAACATATCTACCAGCAAAAACACCACAAAAGTAAGTAGTGTCTGTCCATAAAGTCCTTCATTTCATGATTTCTGATAATTTTTTTCAATGCGTGAAGAATTTTTTACTTCGAAAAAATATTCGATAACGCTTACGCAGCGATCAGGTGTTTATATCTTGCCCAAATTTGTTAATAGCCACTAATTTTAGCGATTAACATGCAGTTTTCTTCCATCTTATTTCAAAAACAACATCAATAAATACAAG
>JAUSOY010000043.1 GCA_030656615.1 Bacteroidales bacterium
CTTGGTGCCATACCTGCAAGTATTTCACTCAAGATACTGAATATCAGTATTTTAAATCATTTTTATCATCAATAGTTATCACTAAGTTATTAACATATACTATTGATTATTAATTGTTTGTGATTTTTGTCATGTACTAAGCAACAAATTATATGTTTTTAAACGCGACGAAATTGAATATGCCTTTCAAAAAGTCACCGGTGTCGAATTCAAACAAATGGAAACAGAATATCTGGAATTCCAAAAAAATCATTGATAATTTTGGTATACAGCTGAAGGTTTGTTTTTTAAGCCAATTTTTTCATAGCTTTGACTCCATTCTCATATGAGACGGAATCAAAAGCAATCCATCCATTATAACGTTACAGGTGTAATAAAGGTAGATATATAACGCGTTAACGCTCATTGGAACAAAATAAACAAATGAATAGCAACCATTAAAGTAAATAAGAAATGGGAAAAACATTTAAAAGCTGGATTTACACTTTAGCAATAATGGGAGTATTTTTAACCCTTATGAGCAGTTGCAATAAAGAAAATAATAATGGTGACTTACCAGTTATAACAACTGACTTGCTGGAAGTACTTGGTACACAATTGACAATGATTGGGACTTTAAGTAGTGACGGTGGCTTCAATATGGTCTCAAGAGGGTTTTGCTATGATACTAAACCTGACGTGACAAAGAATAATAATCCAATATATATATCAAATGGCAATGGCAATTACGGACAAGGACAAGTAACATGGATACAATGTAACATGTTACCAAACACAAAATACTATGTAAGAGCTTTTGCGGAAAATGAAAATGGAGTTGGTTATGGAGAAGAGCTTAGCATAACCACTGGTGATGTGTTTACAATTGATTTCCCGGTAATAGATTTAGAAGGAAATTCTTATAATACAATTAAAATTGGAAGCCAAGTCTGGATGGTTGAAAATTTAAAGACAACTGTTTTTAATGATGGAAGTGCTATCCCGTATGAGCCTGTTGGAGACAATTGGAAAAAACTAGATACTCCCGGTTATTGCTGGCTTGATAATACCATTAGCAATAAAGAACCGTATGGTGCCCTTTATAATTGGAAAGTAGTTCAAACTGGCAGACTTGCTCCTGCAGGATGGCACGTGCCGACTGATGCTGATTGGAATAAACTATTTATCTACTTAGGTGGTAATGATAATTGGAATTGGTATGCTGGAGCTAAAATGAAAGAAGCTGGTACTGCACATTGGGCAGGGCCGAATGATGGAGCTACTAATGAAAGCGGTTGGACAGGTCTACCAGGTATGTTTCGCCATTCTTGGGGTGATTTTCCTTCTCAATCCGGAACAAATTTGCCAGCTTCCATTGGTTATTGGTGGTCAGCAACATCATTAGACATAAGCGAAGCTAATTTTATATCTTTAGGTTCTGGTGGCAGCGCTGTATGGATTAGTCACTTTAATCAACGTATGGGATGTTCTGTCCGCTGTGTAAGAGATTAACGGATAATTATTTAACCAACGAACAACCTGCCGAAGTACCACTGTATACCATTAGAAATTTGGAGGTCTCGAACTTGCCGGCCGGCAGGTACTGCGGTTCATTACTTTCGAAAACTTTTGGGAGTGGTACAATTTTCTGAAACTGAGCAGTTTTTTAATAAAAGCACGTTTTTACAAAACAATTATTTCTTAGCTTTGATACCGTTCTCATGTGAGACGGAATTAAAAGGTGCACATATCCTTCCATTTTGGAAGTTTAGGTGTAATAAAGATGAATATATAAACAAGTTGTGTGGTATTACAAAACTGAATTAATCATTAACGAAAGGAGATAACATGAACTACAAAGTGCATCGCCTCGACGTAAATAAAGGTAACATTCAGGAAAAACTGGAATTGTTCTTGAATAATTTAAATGGAGAAGTCATTTCAATACTTCCGAATGTTCGACCAACGTTCCAACTTATGGGAGCAACAGCTAAAATTGACTTTTTATTAATAATTGAAAGAATTAAATAGTCAAGCCTATTGAGCTTGAATTTTTTATTAGGAAGGAATCACCATTTTGTTCAGCAATTGGAGTTTTTATGAGAAAATCATTTCTTTTAGAACAAGTCCAATAGGAAGAATTCTTCATTTGAATCAATCAAATTTAAGAATGGTAAACTGTTCCATCATTGAATTTGTTATTTCTGTTGGCTGAAAAGGGTCAAAGCTTCCAGCTTCACCCATTTTTGTATATTTTTTGATAACAAAGGGTATCCCTTTTGACATAAACATATTTTGTTCATCACAGATTTGGAAATGGAGGTGCGGTTCTGTAGAATTTCCTGAATTGCCCAGTAAAGCAATCGGGTCACCTTCTTTAACATTATCCCCTTGGTTAACTAAAAACGAATTTGGAACACAGTGACCATAAACAGCAAACCGGCTGTTTCCCATATTGAGAATAATATAATTTCCTCCATATTCATCCAGAGAATTGATTGACACATCCCTTGCATTACCTGAGTTTTCTGGTCGACCGTCTTTAAGTAACATAATGGCACCATCCGCTACGGCAAACAACGTATCCTTATAATTAAAATAAGATTCATTTATTCTCGGATCACCAACATGTGTTACCTGATCTTCGTTCAACTGAAGGTTGTCAAACGCATATCTTTCTGCGGTTCCTATTATACCCTGTTGAAAAAACATTGCATTAAAGTGATATCCAAGAGTCGACTGGTTTATAAATAACCAGTTAGTTCCTTTTACCGGGGAGGAGATCGCGATGGGAGATTCATTTTTTCGGGGAGAAAACAGCCCGCCTTCCACGATAACCTCTGTGTTCTGTAATGTGTCTTTAAAGATAAACCGATGCGACACTTTATTTGGAATAGGTTGTCCCAACAGGATTGGCAGTTGAATTGAGAGGTAGTAACTGCTTATTTTATCAGGCGTAAGAAAGGGAATTTCATCCAATGGGTCATGATAAATCTTAAGATTATCTGTTCCCTCAATTTTCAGTAACTCCGTTTTAGAATCATCGTCCAGTACAACAATATACTGTAATTCAAGACCATCCTTGCTGAATTCCCATGTTTTCAAGGTGTAACCGATGCGTAAATATTTTTCGGTTTGATACGGAATATCGTTGATCACTACTTCCAGTTTATTCGGTTGTGGATCAATTGGTTTATCCTTTTTACATCCAATGCTAAGGATGAATATAAGCACCAATGTGTTATACAAGATTTTTGTTTTCATAGCAGAATTTGATTAATTGTTATACAAATATAATAATGATTTAAATAAATTCAATCACGATGTCTGTGAAATATTATAATTCTTCTTTATTCATAAAAATCTAAAAAACAGTACCAAAGAAAAGTTTACACTCTGTTACCATACTTACAATATCAAACTCCTGAAACAACAAACTCTTTTTATCTTCGATAATGCTTGTCAATGGTTTCGCTAAAATTATCAATCATTGTATTATAATTAAACATGATGCGATATTCGATATTAATGCGAATAAACATTTGTCTTTAACGCCAAAAATGAATGGAGACATTTGTAACTAAATCAAAAAGCCCTTGGATAAAAAAATGATACGATTTTCGACATTTCACGATTAGCTTTGAAGCCGAGGCAAGATTATAAGCACTGATCCTCGGAAAGGATTCGAACCTACGTCCGCCAGCTGGCGGATATGAGCCCAACGCTACTCCCGATTTTTAATGAGCGTTTTCCTAATGTATTCTCTGCCTCTATATGTTTTTAGCTCCTTTTCACGCTGCATTGCCTCCATTTTGATTTCAAAATACTCTGTATGCACCAACTCCCAAGGCCTGAATTTTATCGTCCAGCCCTTTTTACTCAACATATTATGACTTAATAATCGCTGTTGCAAACTACTGCTATATCCAATGAATATCTTATCGTATTGCTCCGAATACAAAATATATACACAAAATTGACCCGTTTCGTTTTGTTGCATCTTTAATAAAACTTTAAAGTTACTTAATTGAATACTTCGATGCCATCAATTTCTCTGTAAAATTAAAACCGGGATTAGCTGCGCTGATCCTCAAGGGGAGAGGCTATACCTAAAAGCCCCGCTTCACTGCGTTCAGCCGTCTTTTTCTTTTCCAGACGGCTTTGCATGCAAGCATGCAGCCGTCTGGAAAAGAAAAAGCCCCGGTGCTATGCACCGAGGCTTTTTTGGTAGCGGGGGCAGGATTCGAACCTACGACCTTTGGGTTATGAGCCCAACGAGCTACCTCTGCTCCACCCCGCACTCTGTTTTTTACACCTTTCAGGACTCATTTTAATCATTAAGTCTAGCTCGATGTGAGATGCAAAGGTATAAATTTTGTTACTTTGCAAAACATTTTTCGAAAAATAATTTTTATTATGGGTCATAAAGCTGGTTTCGTCAACATCATTGGAAAGCCAAATGTGGGTAAATCAACCCTTATGAATGCAATGGTAGGCGAAAAACTTTCTATCATTACTTATAAGGCTCAGACCACACGACACCGTATTTTGGGTATTGTATCGAGTGAAGACTTCCAAATTGTCTATTCTGATACCCCCGGAATTCTCGATCCTCATTATAAATTGCATGCCTCCATGATGAAGTTTGTGGAAGGTTCTATCGAAGATGCTGATGTTTTTTTATACGTGGCCGAGGTCGGTGAACGCAATCCGATTCAAAAAACGATTGACAACATCAATAATACCGGAACTCCCATCCTCATGCTGGTCAATAAAATTGATAAGATTGCTGAGGAAGCTTTACCTGAAGAACTGGAATTTTGGCAGAATGTTTTCCCAAAAGCAATTGTTATTCCTGTTTCGGCCCTTCGTAATGCTAATCTCGACAAAGTCTTTGAAAAAATCATCGAACTGCTTCCTGAATCACCACCCTATTATCCCAAAGATGAACTGACCGATAAATCAATGCGTTTTATCGTTTCAGAAATCATCCGAGAGAAAATATTCCTGACCTATAAACAGGAAATTCCATATAGCACCGAGGTTATTGTCGAGACTTTTAAAGAGGAAGAAAAAATAACCCGTATCATGGCCACGATTTATATCGCCCGTGATTCACAAAAAGGCATTTTAATAGGACATCAGGGTAAATCATTAAAAAAAGTGGGTACGGAAGCCCGCCTCGACATTGAACAATTTTTAAAAACGAAAGTATTTCTCGAACTTCATGTGAAAGTCAGTAAAGACTGGCGTGATAATCAATTACAGCTTAAACGCTTCGGATACGAATTATAAAAACTATGGCAAATATATTAGCAATTGTAGGCAGGCCCAATGTAGGAAAATCGACCCTCTTCAACCGTCTTGTTGGCGGAAGACAGGCCATCGTGGATCCTACCAGTGGCGTTACCCGTGACAGAAATTATGGTAAATCAGACTGGAATGGAATCGAATTTTCCATCATTGATACGGGTGGTTATGTTGAAGGATCGGACGATGTTTTCGAAGCTCAGATAAGAAAACAGGCAAAACTTGCTATTGAAGAGGCCGATGTTATTTTATTTATGGTGGACGTAAACGAAGGCGTAACGCCTTTGGATGAGGCCGTTGCCGACATCATGCGACGCAGTAAGAAAACCATTCTATTAACTTCCAATAAGGTGGATTTGCCAAATAAGTCGGCTTTTTCCTCCGAATTTTATGCCCTTGGAATGGGTGAAGTCTATTCGATTTCGGCCATGACAGGCTCAGGAACCGGTGAACTGCTCGATGAAGTCGTTTCGCACTTCCAAGTAGACGCCTTACCTCCGGAAGAAGATTTACCAAAATTTGCCGTAATAGGCCGTCCAAACGTTGGGAAATCATCCCTTATCAATGCTTTCTTAGGATTTGATAAGCTCATCGTTACAGATATTGCTGGTACCACGCGCGATTCTATCCTTACGAAGTATAATGCCTTTGGGTATAATTTTTACCTGGTCGATACTGCTGGCGTAAGAAAAAAGAAAAAAGTATTTGAAGACATTGAATTTTATTCGGTGATGCGTTCGATGCGTGCCATTGAAGATAGCGATGTATGTATACTCATGTTCGATGCCACTCAGGGATTTGAGGCTCAGGATATGAGTCTTCTTACCCTGGTTCAAAAAAATCATAAAGGTGCTGTAATCGTTGTAAATAAATGGGATTTGTTGGAGAAAGAAACGAATACCCTGCGCGATTATGAAAATGCATTGCGACTTCGTATCAAGCCTTTCAGCAATGTTCCAATCATTTTTACTTCTGTTCCGGATAAGCAACGATTATTAAAAGTACTCGAAACAGCCACCCGTGTTTCAGAATCACGCAAACGGAAAATACCGACTTCGCAACTTAACGAAACGCTTTTACCAATAGTCGAAGCCTCGCCCCCACCCGCTCACAAAGGAAAATACATGAAGATTAAATACATCACCATGTTAAAAACATATTATCCTTCCTTTGTCTTTTTCTGTAACCTGCCACAATACATCCGCGAACCTTACAAACGCTTTTTAGAAAACAAGATTCGCGAGTTGTACGATTTTGAAGGCGTACCCATGGAAATATATTTCCGTGAAAAATAATGGACACCATCCGCATCGACAAATGGCTTTGGGCGGTCAGGCTGTATAAAACACGCAGCCTGGCTACAGAAGCCTGCCGAACTGGAAAAATAGTTTGTGAAGGGCAGGAAGTGAAAGCTTCCAGAATTCCGAAACCAGGCGATATTTACGAGATTCAGCAAGGCACTCTAAATAAACGCGTTCAGGTAAAGGCCTTACTAAAAAACAGAGTATCAGCAAAGTTGGTGGTTGATTACGCCATCGACCTCACTCCTGCCGAAGAATACGAACGTATTCAATTGATGCGTGAACTAAACTACGAAAGACGCCCTCGTGGTACCGGTAGACCCACAAAACGCGAGCGCCGTGATATCGACCGGCTTAAGGATGATGACTAATAATCGGGTTGATAAATTACAAAATCAAATCTACAGACAAGCTCATCTAACAGTATCATCACTTTTCAAGTGAGAAATGCTTACTTCATTTTCTGAACTAAAGGCTGGAAATTATAAATATCTGATTTTACATTCTAAAGCGATACGAAAGCTTTATCAGAAAAACATTGTGCGGAAAAATATCAAACAAATCATTCATTCCATCACCGAAACTAAAGCGACCTTCGGAGGTATATTCTGCCCTGTTCTGCGACCACACCAGATAAACGCTTGAACCAGGAAGATATTCCCATCGGACAACCAGGTTGGAAATAAAGAAAAATGCATTAAAATCGGGTTTATCGAACGAGTAATCGTTAATGTCATCCTTGTTCTCATCAATATTATAAAGCTCGCCGCTTGCATCATATGTCCATTGGCCATCCGTGTATGACTGATAACGATCTGACAAAGCAGGAGCGCGTGGATTCGTAACATATTTAAAATCCGAATATGTACCTGCAGAAATAAAAGGCTGGCCATAATATTGAAAAGAAAGATCAGGAGTTACAGAATAATTAATCCGAAACGCCATGGCAAAAGTTTTTTGATCGATGCTTCCAAAAACATAACGGGCATTATTCCCATACTGAAATTCATCGATATACTGCATCAACGATTTACGCATAGTAACAGAAGGATTTACAGAGATATTTAGTGCATCGGTTGGGCGGTATAAAATAGTTCCCCCCAGTAAATTTCGTGATGCATAATCCTGCCGGCCCTGATAGTGCTGACCCTGCAAGCGGAAAACAAGTTTCTTTTTCGCATCCGTTCCAATCCATATCCATTGGTTCATGCCTCCCGGGCTCAAAAAAGCAGGGCCTCCCCGAAGGATCGTATTATCCTTTTCATTTCCTTCAATATTAATCCCAAACGAAAGCGCCCAAAAATTCTTAAATTGTGTATTAACATTCATATTCCCACCCTTATAGGTGTTTTCAAATCCAAAATCCCAACCCGACCACTGATTCCAATTGATATTAATTTCTCTGAAAATGCTAAAAGGTTTCCAGTACCGGTATCCGACCCATACCACTTGAAAAATATCATCAGCACGACGCAAAAAACCCACATCATTCAATTCGAGACCTGGCGAACGCCAGTTAACCCAGGTAGTATAACGCCAATGTCCGTCGCCATCCTTTCCAAACTGGAGAATACCACCATGGCCTCTTAAGGAGGTACGCGAACTGTCGAGGTTGGTATAATCGGCATCAGGCCGCTGAAAATATCGTGCTGACGATTCCTGAGTGTTGATAATAGCTTCCGTACTCCCGTTCACTTCACTGAAAAGTACTTTCGCATTAAAATAATAGGTTCTGTTTTTCCATGAATGCTGAAAATCGATGCCACCCGAATAAGCAGACTTATGCAAATAATCCAATTCAGGAGACTGAAGGCTACGATGAGTTGCTGTAAACATTGTACCAAGACGCGTTTTCCCTTCATCAAAATCCTTTTGCAAACGGCTAACGAAGTAATTGGTTAAGGGTTCAACTTCTGTTCTTTGCTTGATATCACCGGTTTGATGATCAGCAAATTCTCTTCCAGTAAGCGATTCCAGGATTCCGACAGACCATCCGCCACTTGATTTCCCGGTCACTTTAAAAGCACCCAAAATGGAGGTGTTAACGGGCATATCTGCATAATCAGCATCGGGGTTATAATGAGGTGAGCGCCCGATGCGTCTCGAATAAAAAAGATTATCCGATGATGATCCATTATCTCCGGGTGTCACCGGAAAGCTAAGAATACTTTTTCCTTCAATGAAAAAAGGGCGTTTTTCTTCAAAATACGACTCAAAAGCACTTAAATTAACTTCTGAAGGATCGGCTTCAACCTGACCAAAATCAGGATTAACGGTAAAATCAAGAATAAGATTATTTGTGAGACCAATTTTTCCATCGATACCCGCTGAAAACGCCGTATTTTTTCCCGTTTGAAATGGATTGCCATCTTCCACTTGATACGACTCGGTTTTGATGACTGAATAGGGCTGAATCTCGATCTGGCGGCGGGGTTTTATCCCTGTAATTCCAGTAAGTTTACCGTAATTGGCAACATGAGATGGAGCATCCTTGGGAATAAACTGCCACATATCCATTTCTTCCTTGCGATGCAAAAACCGCTGCACCTGCATACCCCATGATTGAACATCAGAGTTTGTAAAACGCAGCTGAGAAAATGGGATTTTCATCTCGACATACCAACCTTTATCATCGATGCTTGTTTTTGCAAACCAAACAGCGTCCCATGATATATCTTCATTCTCTCCGCCATTAGTAATAATGCCGTCTACTTTAACCCCTGCAGCACTTACCCAAAACATAAATGCGGTGAGCTTATCGTTATACGAATCAAAATGAATGCCCATCATATCGCCTTCAAAATCATCACGGCGCGAAAGCCTTCTGACAATTTTTGACGGCTCCGAATCAAAACCCTTAATGGCGACATAAATATTATCATTATCATATGCCACTTTAAAGACTGTTTGTTGTGAAGGCTCAGCCTTTTCGTAGGGTTCGTACTGTTTGAAACCGCCACACCAATCCGAAAATTCCCAGGCCTCGTCGGTTAAGTAACCATCGATTTCGGGGCCGGGGCCTATTAGTTTAATTGCTTGACAAGTCTTTAGAGTATCCGGGGATGATTTAGCATGGGCACAGATGATAAAAAACACCATCAGGAGCAAAAATATCTTTTTCAATTTCACCAGGAGTTTTGTTTTTACTCCTTTTTTGACGCTGCCCTCATGAAAAATGTTACATCCTCCAAAAAAAAAGAATTGTATTTCTATTTCACCAACAATACCATGCCTTTAAGATACTCGCCTTCCGGATGAAAAATATTTTGAGGATGATCGGCAGGATGTGTCAGTGAATGTAAGATAACAACCTCACGTTTGGATTCAATCGCAGCTGCCATAATGGCTCCTTGAAAAGAAAATCTGTCGACGACCTGCGAACAAGAAAAAGTGAAAATAATGCCATTGGGTCTGATATTTTCAATTGCCAACCGGTTAATATGCCGGTATGCCGATAGTGCTTTATGTTTTTGTCCGGCATGTTTAGCAAAAGCCGGAGGATCCAAAACGATCAGATCATATTTGTCTTTTATTGACTCCAGAAATGGCAGTGCGTCCGTAGAAATACAAGAATTCGTTTCCAGATCGAAACCATTTAATGCGAGATTTTGGGCACAGGCCTCTACCGCTTTAGCCGACGCATCCACTGAATGAACCAGACGTGCACCTCCTGCCAGTGCATATACCGAAAAGCCACCCGTATAACAAAAAGTGTTCAATACGTCACGCCCTTTAGCATATGAACCAAGCAAGGAACGATTATCCCGCTGATCGAGAAAAAACCCTGTTTTTTGTCCACCGACCCAATCAACAGAAAACTTCAATCCATATTCAAGAATTTCATTCGATCCACCAGAACCATACAAATACGAATCGGTGGTTTGAATTCCAGCCTGCTTCAGCAATGTTCGGGCGCTTTTATCATATACGGCCTTCAATTCTTCGCCATAAACAAGCCTTAAAGCATCAACAATTAATTGACGAACCGAGTATATTCCTTCTGAGTTAGCCTGAAATACAGCCGTTCCATGATAATAATCGATGATTAATCCTGGAATACCATCGGCTTCACTAAAAATAAGACGATATGCATTGGTGACGCTTGAGTCCGTCAAACCCGCCATCTGACGAACTTTCCATGCGGCACGAATTTTATCGATCCAGAATTCGGTGTGATGTGGTGGACGGTCAAAAGAAATAACTTTTACAGCGATGGAACCTTCTTCATAAAATCCATATCCGAGGATTTCTTTCGTGGAAGATAATAACTGAACAATATCACCCGCCTTAATACCTTTCTGTTTATGAGCAATAGCACCCGAAAAAACCCAGGGATGAAAACGTCGTATTGCTGAGTCTTTTCCTTTATGTAAGGTCACTGAAAGGTATTCCATTTTAATATTTTTTACAAAGGTAAAGGCTTTCAGATAAATTAGATTTGTTATCAGCAGAATAATAGCAAGGCAGGATGTATCTTTGAAGTTCGTAAAACTTCAGGTAATGAATCTGGAAAACCTTCTAATTAAAGAGTTATCGAAAGCCAATATCGATTTTGTTGGTGGACTCGCCATTCAGGACGAAGCAGTTTTTGAAGAACTATGGAGTTTGTTTTTGTCGAACAGGGATCCTGCATCCAGACGGGCGGCCTGGGTAATAGATACTTTAAGCGAGGAAACACCTAAGCTGATCGAAAAACGCATTGATGAAATTATTGAAGCCCTGCCTTATTTCATTCATCCGGCCTTAAGAAGACATTCGCTTCGGATGCTCCGCCCGTTTAACATATCTGAAAAACATCTTGGATTTCTTACCGGTTTTTGTTTCGAACACTTATTAAAAGCATCGGAGCCTCCGGCAGTAAAAGTCCACTGCATGGATATCCTTATGAAAATTTCAGAAACAGAACCTAGCATTAAACGCGAGCTTTCTGACAGCATTCGTTGGCGGATGCATGAAGAATCACCCGGGTTTCAGAACAGAGCTTTAAAGTACTTAACAAAAC
The DNA here is from genome assembly GCA_030656615.1 of Bacteroidales bacterium. Classification (GTDB taxonomy): domain Bacteria; phylum Bacteroidota; class Bacteroidia; order Bacteroidales; family TTA-H9; genus JAUSOY01. The sequence continues at coordinate 11,593 of JAUSOY010000043.1, forward strand.
TCGAAAAAGATTTGGCAGAAGAAGCTTTATAATACCCAAACTCCCTGTTTTGACAAGTATTATTGTAATACCTTTGCAACTCATAACCAAAACCTCACGCAAATGAAACGCATACTTTTTTTCTCCCTCATTGCACTTTTTCTTATATCGTGCAAATCAAAACAAAAAGAAATTGACAGGCTTCAGTTAAAAACGGATAGCCTGATGGCTATCACACAATTAAAAGACGAAAGCGTTCTCGATTTCATTGTCTCATTCAACAGTATTCAATCGAACCTCGATTCCATCAAAGCGGTCGAAAACATCATTAGCATCAATACCCAGCCGGGTTCAGAAATGAATCAAAGCGATCAGGACCGTATCAATGATGATATTAAATCAATACATCAGCTACTTATCAAGAATAAGAGGATGGTATCGGATCTACGTAAAAAATTAAGGAACAGCGATAATAAGAATGCTGCTCTTGTAAAAATGATTGCAACCCTTGAAGCTCAAATTGAGTCGAAAAATAAAGAAATTGAAAATCTGCATTTGGGTTTGTCAAAACTCAATATCAAAGTAGAAAGTCTGAATCTGAAAATTGAGGATCTGGAAGTAGCAAACCAAGGACAAACAAAAGTAATTGAAGGCAAGATTTCGGAAATGAATACCGCCTGGTATGCAATTGGAACAAAAAAAGAACTAACAGATAATAAGATTATTGCTAAAGAAGGTGGAGTTCTGGGAATTGGCCGCACGCTTAAACTTAATAAAGACTTCGATCGCGAATATTTTACACGCATTGATATCACGACGCTAAAATATTTATCGCTTATGTCGAAGAAAGCGAATATAATATCCAGTCATCCAGGAAATTCTTACCGTTTAAGCGGAGAGAAAAAATCGGATACGCTTTTTATCGAAAATTATAAAGATTTCTGGGCTGCTTCAAAATACCTGGTAATCGTTGTAGAATAAACGACTATACATCATTAAAAAAAAGAGCACTGCTTATGCAATGCTCTTTTTTTATACCAATTAATGTTATAATGAACTCAAGTATGTTTGATACATTAGTCAAGAAAATCTTCCAATAATGCATAAATTATTGTATATTTGTGTAATACAATCCCAAAATACAACCTTATGAAAAAATTAATTTTTCTGTTAATTCCCTTGCTATTTGTAGCATGCAAAACACAGAACAAGGAAATTGAAAAATTACAAAGCACAAACGACAGCCTTACGACAATTACACAATTAAAAGATGAATCGGTACTCGAATTTGTAGCATCCTTTAACGATATCCAGAAAAATCTTGACTCGATCAAGAATATCGAAAAAATCATTTCACTGGCATCATTGGCTGGTAACGAAAAGAAAGCCGGTACGAAGGATCGTATTATCCGTGATATTAATTCGATACATGAATTGGTTACTAAAAACAAAAAAATCATTACCTCGCTGCGCGAAAAGCTTAAAAACTTTGGATTTTCGGTCGTAGAACTCGAAACGATGATTAATAATCTAACGGCTAAGATTGAGGAAAAAGATGCAGAAATAAAACTTCTTAAGTCCGATATCACGAAATATAATCTCACGGTTGAATCACTATCAAGCCGTATTGATAACCTTGAAGAAGAAAAGCAGCGTCAGGAGCGTGAACTGGATGCAAAGAACGAGATGCTTAATACGGCTTATTATGCCATAGGCACTAAAAAAGAACTAATCGCCAATAATATTGTACGAGCCTCCGGGGGCTTTTTGGGAATTGGTAAAAGCAATATTGTCAATGAAGATCTGAATAAAGCTTATTTCACGAAAATTAACATTAAACGCCTTGGAAATCTTCCATTGATGGTTAAAAAAGCAAAAGTCATTACCACTCACCCGCTGACTTCCTTTTACATTTCGGGAGCCAAAACCTCTGATACACTCTTTATCACTGATTATAAAGAATTTTGGAGTACTACGAAATATCTTGTAATAATGGTTGATTGATTGATCAAGTTGTAAAAGAGCGAGGCGACCCGGAAACGGGCCGCCTCGCTCTTTTTTATTTTATTACTTTGGGCGGATTTTGGTCGTAGTCGATTTCTTTAATCAAACTATCTTCCTTATCAAAAAACCGCCACATTCCCACTTGCTTTCCCATATCATAATCGCCCTCATAGAAACGGGCTCCACTTGGATGATACAAAACTTTATGCCCATGTTCTATGCCTTCATGGTAACTTCCCTTACTCCATATCTCTCCATTATCGAACCACGCTGTCCATAAACCATGACGTTTTTCATTCTGATAACTTCCTTCAAGATATTTCTGTCCTGTCTGATAATAAGCCACTTCCTTCATCAACGTACTGTCCGAACCTTTTACGTAAAACGTTCCGACAAGACGAGGCTTACCATCATCAAATTTTTCTTTAACAACTTCCACTTCTTTTCCAACACAGGAAACCATTAAAAAAACAACCAGTAATAATCCAAAAATTCTATACATATTTTTTAAGGCTTAAATATCAATCGCATACCGGGTGCCGAATCTAAAATCTGTCCGTTTTCGAACACCAAATTTCCATTGACAAAGGTATGGGTAATTTGCGAATCGAAATGCATTCCTTCAAAAGGAGACCATCCACATTTATATAAAATATTGGATTTATTGACCTCCCACGCTTGATTTAAATCAACTAAAACCAAATCGGCCCAATAACCTTCGCGTAAATAACCGCGCTTGTCAATTCTGAATAAATCGGCTGGAGCATGACACATTTTTTCAACGATTTTCTCGAGACTTATTTTCTTCTGATGAAATAACTGAAGCATAACCGTTAAGCTATGCTGAACCAGTGGACCTCCGGAGGGGCAACTCAAATATGGATTTTGTTTTTCAGAAAAAGTGTGTGGAGCATGGTCTGTAGCAACAACATCAAGCGTATCGTCAAGTAGTGCTTTTAACAAAGCATCGCGATCGGTAATCCTTTTAATAGCCGGATTCCATTTTATATACGAGCCCCTGCTTTGATAATCCTCTTCCGAAAACCATAAATGATGTACACAAACCTCCGCAGTAATTCGTTTCTGAATCAAAGGTATTGTGTTTGAAAACAAAGACATTTCTTTAGCAGTACTTAAATGCAATACGTGAAGCCGGGTGTTATACCGATTAGCAAGCTCCACCGCTTTGGAAGAGCTTTTATAACAAGCCTCTGCCGAACGTATCAGGTGATGCTTGTCAATCGGAATATTTTCGCCATACTCTTCCTTATATTTTTGCGTCAGTTCGCGAATAGATGGCTCATCTTCTGCATGAACAGCAACGAGTGTTGGAGATTCTGCAAAAATAGCTGCCAAAGTATCTTCATTGTCTACCAGCATATTACCAGTGGATGCTCCCATGAAAACTTTTATACCGCAAATTTTTGAAGGATCCACCTTTCTGATTTCGGATATATTATCGTTGGAGGCTCCTAAATAAAAAGAAAAATTAGCGGGAGAAACTTCTGCCGCTCTGCTGAACTTTTCTTCCAATAAATCAATTGTAAGCGTCTGAGGATTGGTGTTTGGCATCTCCATAAAAGAAGTGATTCCACCAGCGATGGCAGCCCTGCTTTCGGTGAAAATTTCGCCCTTATATGTCAGGCCAGGTTCCCTGAAATGAACCTGATCATCAATAACACCCGGCATTAAAATCTTTCCTCCGGCATCAATAATTTTAGAAGATGTGATGGTTTCTAAATCAAAATCAGGAGCAAGTAACTGTTTGATTTTTCCATTGGCGATATGCAGACCGCCTTTAAAGCATCGGCCTTCATTCACCAAAAGTGCATTGATAATATAAAACTCATTCATATTGGCATCTGTTTAACGTATACAAAAATACGCTTTGCGAAGGGAGGAAGTAAATAAAATTATCGAAAAGAAAACATTTTTGAATAATTAAAGAGTCATCAGCACCTAAAAGTTAAATTCAGGGCATGACAATCCAGACTAAAATTTCCATTAAAATGAACCAACGAATTGTATTGAGCGAGGTCAGGCAGAAATGTGCTAATTGTTTCTGCGTATTTTCTTAAACCGCAACCGAATTACGCCCCAAACGGCTTCTTTAAAAATATGCTTACTCATTTTCGATTCGCCCAATGTACGGTCGGTGAAAATGATGGGGACTTCAACTATCCTGAAACCGAGTTTCCAGGCTGAATACTTCATTTCGATCTGGAAAGCGTATCCGGTAAAACGAATTTCGTCGAAACGAATTGCTTCCAACACCTTACGACTGTAGCATTTAAAACCTGCAGTGGTATCTCTTACTTTCATACGGGTAATAATCCGAACATATGCCGAAGCGTAATACGACATTAAGACCCGGCTCATCGGCCAGTTTACCACGTTAACGCCGGTAATATAACGCGATCCAATTGCCAAATCGGCATCACCCGAAGCCACAGCATCGCGAAGGCGTGGCAGATCTTCAGGATTATGCGAGAAATCGGCATCCATCTCAAAAATATATTGATAGGCATGATTCAATGCCCAATGAAATCCATGTATATAGGCTGTGCCAAGGCCAAGCTTGCCTTTACGCTCCTCCATATGAAGTCGTCCGGGAAATTCTAACATCAGATTTGTGACGACAGAAGCGGTGCCATCTGGCGAATTATCTTCTACAATTAATACATGAAAATCATGCACAAGAGAAAATACCTTTCGGATAATACGTTCAATATTATCTATTTCGTTGTAGGTAGGAATGATTACAATACTATCTGCCACAATACACAATTTTATGAGACAAATTTATGAGAATTACTTGATAAACTCCGAAAATGAAAATTTATTGGATATATTTCCAGACTTAGTCGATACAAGGTTGAACAATCAGCGTATTTGAATTCATTTCAAATGCAGTAAGATTGCCAAAACCATTTTTGTTTTTTACATACACTCCATTATCAATATCGAAAAAAGTATAGGTATCCTTACGGATACAATGATCGATAAATTCATGGCTGACAGGAACATGTCCGTGAATAAGCCGGCGTCCACCCGTTTTTTTCAAATCCACCTCAAACTCACGACACCAAAGCATCGCATCACGATCCTCGAAAATATCTTCCTTATCGAAATTAAATCCGGCATGCACAAGAATAAATTTTTCGAGAATAATATAATATTCCAGATTACGCATCCAGTCGATGTATTCAAATGGAATATGCGCAAGATTTTTTGTGCCGAAACTTTTCAGAGTTTCCTTGCCTCCCACGGCCAGCCATTCTGCTTTCTTACGGTTTTTCTGTTTAAAACCCAGGAAAGATTTGAGATTTTGTTCGTCTTCCCATGCCTGAACCAGATAATCTTCATGATTCCCCTTAAGGAAACGCGCCTTTACCCCCGACTTTTTCATTTGCATCAGAAAGTCGATAAGTCCTTTAGAATCGGGACCACGATCGATATAATCGCCCAGAAAATACAGTTCATCCTCTTTTGCCGGCCTGATTTGATCGAGCAAAGCCTTCAAAGTTTTAACATAACCATGTATATCGGGAATCACCCACTGTTTTGGCATCTTAATGGTCATAAAAAACCGGTTTATGGATTCGAGAGAGCAATATATAAATTATTCTCGTCTTATTAAGGTGTCGAATCTATAAACCGACCTGATTATTGAATTTTCTTTATTTCTTTCCCTGATTGGCCACCGCTGCCATCATTTTCTTGATTTCTTCCTCATCGCCCAGAAAATAATCCTTCTGAAGGTTCAAATCATCGTCAAATTCGAACACATAAGGAATGCCGGTGGGAAGGTTAAGAGCAATAATGTCTTCTTCGCTCATATTTTTCAGATATTTGACAATTCCTCTCAGACTATTCCCGTGAGCAGCAACTAATACTTCGCCCACTTCGCGTAGCTTCTTTGAAATTTCATTTTCCCAGAAAGGGAGTATCCGATCGATGGTATCCTTTAAAGATTCCGTAAGAGGGACATCATTGGTTGAAAGTGCCGCGTATCGTGGATCGATGCGTGGATTCCGGGAGTCATCATCTGATAATGGAACCGGGGCAACATCATACGAACGACGCCAGATATGGACCTGTTCATCACCATACTTTGCAGCTGTTTCCGACTTATTCAGTCCCTGCAGATTACCATAATGCTTTTCGTTGAGGCGCCAGGTTTTGATTTCAGGAATCCACATTAAATCCATTTCTTCAAGGGTCATCCATAAGGTTTTGATGGCCCTTTTCAGATAGGAAGTATACGCAATTTTAAAATTAAAACCATTCTCCTTCAATATCTTACCGGCTTGAACAGCTTCTATGCGGCCTCTATCCGATAAATCAACATCGGTCCATCCGGTAAAACGGTTTTCCTTATTCCATTCGCTTTCTCCATGGCGGAGTAATACTAGTCTTAACATATCGTCGAGTTTTTTAATTCAGAACCACAAAATTACGAAAAGGGCGGGAGATTTATAAAAATTAATGATTCCGCTACAAAGCCTCTTTTAATCAATCAGATTTGAAAAATTCGATACGAATTAATGATTTTTGATTTCTGAAAATTGCATAAATACCAGGCATAGATTAGCAAATCACATCTCGCACAAATCGAGATATCTAAATAATTGATTACTTTTACTACTTGAAAGATACCCTACTAAAATCATCGAAAAAAATTCAAATTATTAGCCCCATGAAAAAACTATGGATTATTCTACTGCTGCTATTTCCATTACAATGGGTAATGGCCCAAAATCTTCAGCCCTATGTTTTGGGTTTTGAAACCACTGAAAATCTGAGTGTTATTGCGCAGAAAATTCAATCAAACCTGGAACAAAACGATATCAGTGTATTGGGTCAGTATCAACCAGCCAACGACAAAAACCGTTGGATTATCATTTTCGGTTCGCCCGAGCTTGAAGCTGCCGTGAAAAAAGTAGGTGGTTTAAGCGGATTTGCCGCAGCATTACGCATCGCCATTACCCAAGAAGGTGGTAAAACACTTGTTTCGTACACCAATCCAGCTTATTGGGGAAATGCATATTTTCGGAATGATTATGACAAAGTATCCGCCTATTACAACACACTGACCGACCATTTAGAAAATGCATTGAAAGCATCCGGTACATATATTGGCAGACCTTTCGGTTCAAAAAAAGGACTCGAAGTAAAAGAATTAAGGAAATATCATTACATGTTTGGTATGCCCTATTTTGATGATAATATCGAACTTGGCGAATTTTCAAGCTATGCTTCAACACTGGCAAAAATAGAATCAAACATTGCGAAAGGGGTTTCCAGTGTCAAAATGGTTTATAAAGTAAGCATACCGGGTAAAGAATTAACCTTATATGGTTTTGGCCTTTCCGGTGAAAAAGGAGAGAGTAAATTCATGCCAATCATCGATATCAACAATCCAAAACATACTGCTTTCCTGCCATACGAAATTCTTGTTATGGGAAATAAAGCCTATATGCTGCACGGGCGTTTTCGCATTGCCCTCTCTTTTCCTGATCTTACCATGGGAACCTTTAGTAAAATCATGTCTACACCCGGTGATATTGAAGACCTACTGGAACAGGTCGTAAAATAATATTTTTGATGAACAAATAGTCTGAGGCTCTGATGCATAAACATTGGGGCCTTTTTATTCAGGCTTCATAATTATTCATTAAGAAATTCGAATTTGTCATCAAATGGATTTTAGTAATACTCTTCCTGCCAAATTTGATACAAAGAAGCACAAGCATCTGGTAAAGAGATTATTTAACAAATTCATACGCTTGTTTCGAGGCAATTAGCACATAATGATTTTATGGCTTTCTAAATGCATGGATGCACTCCTTCGAAGGTCATCGGCAAGTATTTATTTTAAGTAACTTCGCCACCGGAATCTGCACATTTCAGACCGTAATATTTCTATGAAAAAATTTCATATTTTCAACAACATTACCGGATGGGCCGTATTTATCGTTGCTGCCCTGGTATATATTTTAACTTCTGAACCCACCGTTAGTTTATGGGACTGTGGTGAATACATAAGTACTGCATTTAAACTGCAAGTTGGTCATCCGCCAGGAGCACCACTTTTTCAGATCATCGGACGTATTTTCAGTTTATTTGCCATGGGTGATACACAGCAGGTAGCACGTATGATTAATACAATGTCAGCATTAGCCAGTGCATTCACGATTTTATTTTTGTTCTGGAGTATTTCCATGCTTGCCCGAAAAGCCTATTCGCATCAAAAAGAATTAAAGTCTTCGGATACCTTTATAATATTATCTGCTTCAGCCATTGGTTCTCTGGCATTTATGTTTACCGATTCCTTCTGGTTTTCAGCAGTAGAAGGCGAAGTATACGCCATGTCGGCCTGTTTTACAGCGATGGTTTTCTGGGCTATTTTAAAATGGGATTTGGATGCTGATAAACCCCATGCCGATCGCTGGCTAATTCTTATCGCATATCTTATCGGTCTTTCAATTGGGGTTCACTTATTAAATTTGTTGGCTATTCCTGCCATCGCTTTGGTATACTATTTTAAAAAATACGAAGGCAAAAAACCCATTGGAATAGTATTCGCCTTAGGGATTTCCATAATAATTCTTGCATTTATCATGTACGGCATCATTCCTGAAACACTCAGCCTTTTTGCCCGTGCCGAATTATTATTGGTTAACAGCCTTGGGCTTCCTTTTAATTCGGGAAGTATTTTACTGGCCTTACTCATTATTACATTTCTTGTTTTTGGTATTCGCTATAGCATTAACAATTCAAAAATTAATACAACTTTAGCTCTTTCAGGAGGTGGAGGTATTGCATTAATATTCCTTTTGAATGCTTCAGGATTTACAAGTGTATTTATACGGCTCGTCATTCTTTCAGGGATAGTTTATATGGTCTTTCGCTTTCGACATAGGCGGGTCGCTCTGAATACGGTTATACTTTCACTTACATTCATTCTGATAGGTTATTCTTCGTTTCTGATGCTTGTAATCCGTGCAAATGCCGGAACTCCCATCAATGAGAATAAACCATCCAACGCCATTTCACTCCTCTCTTATCTCAATCGCGAACAATACGGTGACTGGCCATTATTATACGGTCCTAACTACAATACAGAGATTTCATCCTACAAGGATGGAAACCCGGTATATTCGATGGACAAGGAAAGTGGTCGCTATATTATTACCGATAAGCGAACAGCAACTATTCCCGTATATAATAGTTCCCAATCAACACTTTTTCCCAGGATGTGGGAAAATATGCAGCCTAATCATGCCGAAGAATATAAAGCCTGGGCAGGTATTGAAGATCCGGAAGGGAGAAAAACTCCAAGTTTTGGCGATAACTTACGCTATATGATTAATTATCAGGTAGTACACATGTACTATCGGTATTTTATGTGGAATTTTGCCGGCCGTCAAAACGATGCCCAAGGACGATACGACAAGGCAGATGGTAACTGGATTTGTGGAATACCTTTTATCGATAACGCTCTTATTGGAAATCAATCCCTGCTTCCTGCTCATAAAAAAACTGCTGCCCGTAACACTTATTACCTGCTGCCTTTATTGCTCGGACTAGCCGGTATGGCATGGCAATACCGGAAATCACGCCATGGTTTTTACGTCGTACTTGCCATGTTTCTGATGACCGGACTGGCGATTGTTTTTTATCTGAATCAGTACAGTCCTCAGCCCCGTGAACGCGATTATGCGTATGCTGTTTCGTTTATGGCTTTTGGTATGTGGATAGGCCTTGGCGTTCTTTGGATAGCAGAAATGCTGAGAAAAATTCATCCAAAAGTTCCAGCAACGGTGCTGGCATTAATTTTATCGTCCAGCGTGCCAATAATTCTGGGTGCGCAAAATTGGGACGACCATAACCGATCAGGACGCTATACGGCCTTGCAATCGGCCAAAGCCTATCTCGATAGCTGTGCACCCAATGCCATTTTATTTACCATCGGCGACAATGACACCTTCCCCTTATGGTATGCTCAGGAAGTTGAAGGATACCGCACAGATGTCAGAGTTTGCAATGTAAGCCTGTTGGGAATGGATTGGTATATCGACCAAATGAAGACCCGGGTTTATGACTCCCCACCCCTGCCTATCTCCCTCGAAAATAAGGATTATCGTCAGGGAACCCGTGATGTGGTTTACCTCATCGAATCTTCCGAAAATCAAAAAGCCATTTCTCTTAAAACCCTCTTCCGGTTAATAAAGGAGGATGAAAAAGTATTAAAATATCATTCCGACTATGGCGAATTGGATTATTTTCCGACAAAAAGCTTCACGCTGGATGTTGATACAACACTCGCTATCCTGAACGGATTCATTCCTTTAAAAAACCGGCATTTGATCGAATCGCAAATACGATGGAAAACAAAATCCAACGCACTTTCAAAAAGCGATCTGGCTATTTTGGATATCATTGCTCATTTTAACTGGGAACGCCCTATTTATTTTGCTTCCTCGGGTGGTGATGAAAATACATTGGGTCTAGGCGATTATCTTCGAATGGAAGGCATGGCATACCGTCTTGTTCCATACAAGGTCAAAAGTGATGACAAATCAAAGCTTTCATTCGATACAGATATTATGTATTCGTTCCTCATGGATAAATTCAATGTTTCCATGAACGACAAACAAGTATTTTATGGAGATGACAATGTACGAATGATATCAAATTACCGTAATCTCTTCGCAACTCTGGCAGAGGCTTTGTTATCCGAGGGCCAGGAAGAAAAAGCCATAAAGGTATGCGACAAGGCTATGGATTTATATCCGGCCGAAACGGTCGGTATGAATTATTTCATTATCCCAATAGCGGGTATTTATTTGCAAACAACGGCAGCGGGAAAAGGAATAGAACTTCTCAAGCAAAAAACCAGAATACTCGATCTGGACCTCAACTATTATATGAGCATGGAAGGGCGATTTTCGGATGCCAGTGATTTTGAAAAACGACAAGCTCTCGCCATTCTTAATCATATGATGGAAGTTGCAGAAAATGCGCAACAACCTGAACTCCAAAAGTATATTGAGGAAGTGTTTTCGAAATACTATCAAAGGTATTTAAACAAAGCATCATACACCAATCCTTAGAATACTCCTTGCGTATGTACAGAATGCCCTTCATCATCGAAAAACTATGGAATAAGAAGATCTTTTTCAAAGGCACATCCAATGAAAAAACATTATACCTCAGTTTTGATGATGGGCCACATCCTGACATCACCCGGCAGGTTTTAGAAATTCTCAGCGAATATCAGGCAAAAGCCACTTTTTTCTGTATAGGCAGCAATATGGAGAAATATCCTTTAGCCTTTCAGGAAATTATAAAAAATGGACACCGCATAGGCAATCATAGTATGACACACCTGGATGGATGGAAAACTCCATTAAAAACCTATCTCGACGATATTAATGAGTGTGATAAGCTCATTGGTTCAAACCTGTTCCGTCCGCCATATGGCCGAATTCACCCATTAAGTATCGGGCCTCTTCGCAGAAAATATCAAATCGTATTATGGAGTCTTTTAAGCCGTGATTTTGATATAAACATTCAAGCTGAAGAATGCACAAAACAAACATTGAAAAATGTAAAAAATGGTGATGTCATCGTTTTTCATGATAGTGAGAAGGCTTTACCACGTTTACTCCATTGCCTTCCTGCCCTTTTAAAAACATACACCGATAAAGGATTCGAATTCCGTAGTCTTCCATAAAAAATTGTATTCTGATACGGAATAAATTAATTTCGATGCCAAATTCAACCCATGACTATTAAAAGAATATTGATTAAAACATATTAGCGTGAAACTCTTTGTCCGATACCGTAAATTCATTTCTTTGATACTCATCGGGTCGATTGCTCTGGTGTCTCATAGATGTGCCAATCCGGTAATGCCACAGGGAGGCCCAAAGGACTCTACCCCTCCAGAAATTATTGAAGAAAAGCCTGTTAATGGCAGTGTGAATTTTGATGAAAAAAGTATAGAAATACGTTTCAATGAATATGTAAAACTGAGCGAACCCGGGAAAAACATTCTGGTATCACCGCCCATGAAAAAACAGCCGGAATACAAAATCCGGCATAAAAGTGTTATCATCGATTTTGAAGATACCTTGCGGCAGGAGACAACATATAAGATTTCTTTCGGGAAGGCTATTGTTGACATCACAGAGGGTAATCCTGCCAAGGAAGCAGAATATGTTTTTTCAACGGGAATCGTTATTGATAGCATGTCTCTGAAAGGACAGATAAAAAACGCATTTGATTTGAAACCCTCAGAGGATATCATGGTCATGCTTTATCCGACCGATTCAGTTTTGCGATTATCTGATTCGGTACCGTATAAGGAAACACCGTACTACATTGCACGAACAGATAAATCTGGGAATTTTAATTTTAGTCATCTTCGTAATACTCCGTATATCCTTTTTGCACTTAAAGACCAGAATGCAAATTTTCTGTTTGATATTATTTCAGAAGAAATCGCTTTCGCTGACTCACTCATCAGGCCATGGTACAAGCCCGTTAAGATTGACACGACCGCATCTGCCCTGCCCGATATTCCTTCTGTATCGCATCAGCTTCTCCTATTTAAAGAAGTGGATACAACTCAAAGAATCGTAAAAAGAGAAAACCCAACGGATGGCCAATTATTTTTCGTATTTCAACGACCTGTTATACAAGATAATATCAAAATTTTAGAAGAGCATACCGGAGATTTCAAAATGCTTAAAGAATGGGGTAGGAACTATGACACACTGAAATTATGGGTAAACCATCCGGAAGTTGATACCATCGCATTTACGTGGAGTGTTTTATCTACCAAAACTGACACGGTTCAAATGACCTTTAAAGGCAATAAACAAAAAAATCTGAAGGTTAAAAAAGCCTTGCTTGATTTTAACTGCGGAACCGATGCTCAGTTAAATCATTTCAATCCATTCAGAATGTTTTTCAACCGTCCGGTAACCGCCTGGAATACCGATTCTCTTAAACTATTTGAAAATTCAGACACTATATATGTCAAATTCAGGCAAGCCGATAGCCTTGGCAAGGTTTTTAACATTCAACATTCCCTTAAACCTGGCGCCACCTACGAATTACAAGCAGATTCAGCCTCTTTCACAGATTTTATGGGAGAATCGAACTTCGCACGAAAGATAGCCTTTAAAACAAAGGCAGCAGATGCTTATGGCACCCTTATTTTGAATCTGAAAACTTCAGAAATTTCACATCCATTTATTATCCAACTTCTGGACGAAAAGGAGAAAGTTTTTAAGCAGTTTTCTTTCACAGGGGATTATACTTTCAAGAGCAGTCCCATGCTTCCAACAAAATTCACGGTTAAGGCCATATTCGACACAAATAACAATGGTCAATGGGATACTGGCAAATACCTGCAAAATATTCAACCCGAAAAAGTAATTTTTTACAATAAAACACTGGAAATAAGGGCCAACTGGGATTTAGAAGAAGAATGGAGTATTAAGCCATAAAAAAATTCCCCCTCGTATTTTATTGAAATACGAGGGGGAATTCTCAAGAAAATTATGATCTTAATCTTCGTTACATTTATCGAGACACTCGATAATGGTGTTCAAGGTTTTGTTCTTCAATGAGTAGAAAATTTTCTTTCCTTCTCTTTTTGAAGTCAAAACGCCTTTGGTTTTCAGAATATTAAGGTGGTGAGAAGCAGCGGCTTGTTCAATGCTCAAGCGTTCGTAAATCTCGGTCACACTCATTTTTGCAGTGTCGTTCAGCATTTCGATAATAGCTATCCTCATAGGATGAGCAATCGCACGCATTTTGCTGGCAGCGTTTTCTAATTTGGATATTTCCAGTTTTATTTTAGCCATAGTACTTAATTTGGGTACAAAAATAATTCATTTGGTTATTTTGAGCAAATAAATATGTAAATATATAACCCAATTATTAAAAAATCAAGTTTTTAAACGAGAAATTTTCAGAATCGAACAATCCTTTGTCACTCATTTTCAAGGATGGTATTACTAATAGTGCCATAAAAGACAAGCTCATGTAAGGTGCTTGTAAGGCTGAGCCTGCGGCTTTAACGAGGGTGTCCAGACGCTCATATGCACTTGCCACATTTTCAGCAGAATCATTACTCAAAATACCTCCTACTGCCAACGGTAAAATGTATTTATTCGAACCATCCACAAAACAAATTCCGCCTTTATTTCTATTTATCAGCTCTATCGCGAGACAAATATCCTCATCATTACTCCCTACAGCTACAATATTATGACTATCGTGGGCCACACTTGAGGCAAATGCACCTCTTTTCAAACCAAAACCTTTTACCAGACCCATTGCAGGCCGTGATTTCTGATAGCGGTTTAGTAAAATAATTTTTAAAATGTCATTTTCCAGATCTTCAACCACAAACTCATTTACAATTTTAGGATGCACAACCAAAGCGGAAGTAACTATTTGACCATCATGCACCTGAATAACATTTGCTTTTGAACCTGTAGCGCGAATTTGAATATTGCCAATGCTTACCGGATTTTCATAGAAAAGATTCGGACAGCTTGTCGGAATCCTTTGAATATCTGAAATTCCATTACCTGCTACCCGCTTTCCATCAATACGCACTTCGGCAACATCCATCGTTTCAAGATTTTTAACGATAATGTAATTCGCCGGATCGCCAGCTTGCATTAATCCGCCCGGAATATTATAATGTCTGGCAGGATTTAATGTACAGGCTCTCAATACATTCATAAAAGGATGACCCAAAGCCAACGCTCGTTTCATCAATACGTTAATATGGCCCTTAAGCAAGGCGTCGGGATGCATATCATCCGTACATAACATTACCCGTTCAGGATGGGTGCTTAAAAGAGGAGCCAGAACATTAAAATTCCGCGCGGCACTACCTTCCCGAATCTGTATCATCATACCGCCCGCAATTTTTTCGAGCGCTTCTTCGAGTGTATAGCATTCATGATCCGTGCTTATGCCTGCAGCCAAATATTTTTTAAGATCATCGCCATGCAAACCCGGAGCATGTCCATCAATGGGTTTATGCAATTGATGGGCAGCAGCAATTTTAGCCATAACCTCCGGATCATTATAGATAACTCCGGGGAAATTCATCATCTCACTCAGAAAGTGTATATCATCTCGCTGAAGCAAACTTCGAACACCTTCTGAATCGATAATAGCCCCGGAAGTTTCAAAAGCAGTTGCCGGTACGCATGACGGTGCTCCAAAACTAAAAATGAACGGCGTTGTGGACGCATTTTCAAGCATAAACTCAACTCCCTTTACTCCCAGCACATTAGCAATTTCGTGTGGATCAACAACGGCTGCTACCGTTCCATGCCTCATTGCCACGCGTGCAAATTCGGCAGGGGTAAGCATGGAGCTTTCTATATGAACATGGGCATCGATGAGACCTGGCAAAATATATACATCGTCTACATCATCTTTTTCTTCAATGGATTTAATTATTCCATCTTGTACCAAAATGCTTCCCGGAAAGATTCTGCCGGAAACCGGATCGGCAATTTTCCCCTGAATACGATAAGTTTCGTTCATAAAACTGCTTTTTAATTTATTCTCCACCGATGAATTTCAGTAAATCCTGCTTACTCGATTCAAAAGAAAAAGCTTCCGTTACAACATAATATTTCTCACGATCGAGGCAATAATCGTATGCAAACTTTGCCAATTCCATTTTCGAAGATTCGTATTGCATCAATTTTACAATTTCCAGAATCTGATGCGAGGTAAAACACTTGCGGGCGCCAATCGATTGACGTGCCATCGAAAGACGTGTATTATTAAAACTCTGCTTATCAATCATCGATTTCATTTCCCTGAAATCAGCATCATTTATCATACAGGGATTAATAGGCGGCATGGGATCGAAACCTACACCGGGCATATTATGTCTGACAAATGAGATAAATTCGTTGCTCAGTATCTCCTGCCTAAGAACCTGGGCAGCTCCTTCCAGATTTCGCTGATCAAAAGCAAACTGACTTACCGCCTTCAAATAATTCAATCGAATCTGCTCCATCGGAATTAAAGAAGATAGTTTCATGATATGTGCAACCGACAGACAGTTATTACGACTGATATCGATAGCCAGATTTAAACGCGAATTTTCATCATTTTGCTGCTGAACCTGAAAAGCTAAGAAGTTAAAATCTTCTGCAGAAACTGGCATCTGACATCCTCGTGGACCGGTATAACCTTCCCAAACTGGATACATATACGGTGGGAAATTCATCACCGGAACCTGATTAATCGGTACGGCCATCTGCATTCCATTGACAAAATCATGCAAGCGAAAAACCGTCGAAAAGAAAGCGAAAACGTCGTATACATCATAAAAATTCTCTTTATCTCTAACGTTAGGATATACTGCCATAGCAAAAGCCAGCCGTTCCTCATCACTGTAAAATAATTGTGCCAATTTTTTTACCTGATACGAAGTCAGTGAGTACCTGCCCATCCATGTCCGGCCATTCTGCATGCGCATAGCATCTGTTTTTTGCATACTAAATTGATCGAAATACTGATTATAAACCCTGTCAGGCATTTTTTCGGCAGGCAATTGCTGTTGATTTTGAGCCAGAACTACCAGTCCGGCTATGGATAAGAAAACTGCCAGAAATATACGTTTCATAATAATACAGATATTTATTTATGCAAACCTAAGCGTAATCACGCGAACTTACAATAGTTGAATATGTTTCATCCGTACGAAACTTTTATACTTTTATACAGTATTTCCGAATGCACCAGATTGCCCATGAAAACATACAAACTTCAGGCCGGATTAATCATCCCTGTTCATCAAAAACCAATACCCAATGGAATTATTCATCTCGATGCAGATGGAATAATTCTCGGTTTATACGACGAATCGGAATACTGTTCTGAAACGGTTTGGTATGATGGAATTATTTGTCCCGGTTTTATCAATGCACATACACATCTCGAATTATCAGGCATGAAAACCCTGATTCCGGAAGGAAGTGGGCTGAACGCATTCATTGGTCACGTAGAAAAACTAAAACAACATCATCTGACTGATGAATCTTTAATGCTGGCAGCGATGGATGATATGTGGGAATCAGGAACCGTAGCCGCCTGCGATATTTCAAATACAAGGGCCAGTATTTCAGTAAAAAACAATCGGGAAATTTATTGGCATAATTTCATCGAAGTTTTCGGATCGCATCCATCGGTAGCACAGTCTCAATTTGACAAAGGGATTGAACTACTTAAAGAATTCCAAAGTAGGTTACCGCAATTTAAATCGAGTTTAAGCCCCCATGCCACATATAGTCTGTCTACTGAGCTGTTTAATTTGCTTAAAGAATACATTTCAAATTACCCTGGTCCATTTAGTATTCATAATTCCGAAAGTGAAGACGAAATAGCACTTTTCACCAGAAATGAAGGAAAGATTGCCACACGACTCCGCGAATGGGGTGTTCCATCCGATTATTTGCCATTTTCAGCTAAAAGGCCATTGCAAAGCATTTATAATCTATTACCTAATTTGCAACGCGTATTATTGGTTCACAACACCTTATCCAATGCCGCTGATCTGGATTTTATTATGCAGGCTTTTTCCGATCCATGGTTTTGTCTTTGCCCGGAGTCTAATCAATACATCAGTAAGCAAATGCCGATTGTCGTGCTTTTCCGCAAATTCACTGACCGGATTTGTTTAGGAACCGATAGTTATGCTTCATCGGGTAGTTTAAGCATTGCCCGTCAGATATATTTGCTGATGCAGCAAAAAAACGGGCCCGGACTGGAGGAAGCCATTCGATGGGGAAGTATAAACGGGGCACGTTTTATGAATATCGAAGAGAAATTTGGCACGTTGGAACCTGGGAAAAAGCCAGGAATCATTCAGATTACCGGCTTTGACCTTCAAAAAGAGCATTGGATTAACGAACCCATGGTCAAACGAATCTTTTAAAAATAAAAAAAACCGGCGAAATGCCGGTTTTTAAAAAAATTATCGGAATAAACCGATTAGTACATATCACCCATTCCACCGGGCATTCCACCAGGCATTCCACCGGGCATCGAAGATTTCTCTTCTTTATGCTCAACCACAACACATTCTGTAGTTAAGAGCATACCAGCAATGGAGGCTGCGTTTTCGAGTGCAACGCGGGCTACCTTAGTAGGGTCAATAACTCCGGTTTCGTACAGGTTTTCATAAACTTCGGTACGAGCATTAAATCCATAATCCTTTTTACCTTCACGTACCTTCTGAACGATAACCGAACCTTCCAGACCAGCATTGGCAACAATCTGACGAAGAGGCTCTTCAAGCGCTCTGCGAATGATTCCAATACCACTGTTTTCGTCGTAATTATCACCCTTAAGTCCTTTTATATCTTCGATAGCGCGAATAAAAGCAACACCACCGCCTGGAACAATTCCTTCTTCAATAGCAGCACGGGTTGCATTTAAAGCATCTTCAAAACGGTCTTTACGCTCTTTCATTTCTACTTCGCTGGCAGCGCCAACATAGATAACGGCAACTCCACCGGCCAGCTTGGCAAGACGTTCCTGAAGTTTTTCCTTATCATAATCAGAAGTCGTTGATTGAACCTGCGCTTTGATTTGATTAATACGGCTTTCAATCGTCGCTTTTTCTCCGCGGCCACTTACGATGGTTGTATTTTCTTTATCAATCGTGATTTTTTCAGCACGTCCGAGATAAGTAAGGTCTGCATCTTCGAGCTTATAACCTTTTTCTTCAGAAATTACGGTACCGCCAGTAAGAATCGCGATATCCTCAAGCATTTCCTTACGACGGTCACCAAAACCAGGAGCCTTAACAGCAGCCACTTTCAATGAACCCCTCAGGCGGTTAACCACGAGTGTGGCCAATGCTTCACCTTCCATGTCTTCGGCAATAATAACCAAAGGACGTCCGGTTTGAACAACTTTCTCGAGAATGGGTAAAAAATCCTTCATTACACTGATTTTTTTATCAAAAATCAGAATATACGGATCTTCGTATACCACTTCCATTTTTTCGGTATTGGTAACGAAGTATGGAGAAATATAGCCACGGTCGAACTGCATACCTTCTACCACCTTAACACTGGTATCCATTCCTTTAGCTTCTTCGATGGTAATTACACCTTCTTTAGTAACTCTTGACATTGCTTCGGCGATAAGTCTTCCGATTTCAAAATCATTATTGGCTGAAATGGTAGCAACCTGTTCAATTTTTTCGTTGCTATCGCCAACCTGAATGCTTTGCTTTTTAAGCGATTTTACAACTGCAATCACCGCTTTTTCAATACCACGTTTCAAATCCATGGGGTTAGCGCCACCCGTTACATTGCGAAGGCCATTAACATAAATCGCCTGAGCCAGCAGTGTGGCGGTTGTAGTGCCATCACCTGCGAGGTCGTTGGTTTTTGAAGCCACTTCCTTCACCATCTGGGCTCCCATGTTTTCGGTCTTGTCTTTTAATTCGATTTCTTTGGCGACGGTAACACCATCTTTGGTAACCATGGGTGCTCCGTATGATTTTTCGATAATAACATTGCGACCTTTAGGTCCAAGGGTTATTTTAACTGCATTCGCCAGTGAATCAACACCTCTTTTTAAGGCTTCTCTTGCGTCATAGCTATAAATGATATCTTTTGATGCCATAATATTATTGATTTTTTATTGTGATTCTATGTATTAAATAATCGCGAGAATATCCGATTCACGCATAATGAGATAATCTTTGCCTTCAACATTGATTTCAGTACCTGAATACTTACCATAAAGTACTAAGTCTCCAACGTTAACAGTCATCGGTTCATCTTTTTTACCAGTTCCAACGGCTATAACCGTTCCACGTTGTGGTTTTTCTTTAGCAGTATCAGGAATGATGATGCCTGCAGCAGTTTTTAATTCTGCAGCAGCGGGCTCTACCAGAACCCGGTCAGATAAAGGTTTAATGTTTACACTTGCCATAATCTATATGTTTATTGGTTATTAATACTATTTTTTTCATGAGCCATTGATCAGATATTATGCCAAAGGATTTTTACACCCCCCAATATCGCAAAACGCAAGCTTTATCGCCTTAAAAACACAACAAAATCATCCTAATTGATTGATTTGTTGTTTGTTAGCAATGTAATGTCAGTATACAAAAAAAATGTCAGAACGATATGACATTCTGACATTTTCAAGATTTTGTACGACAAAAAAGCTTACTCGCCTTCTTCAGGCTCTAAAGGCACCGCTTCTGTCTGTTTAGGGGCTGGTTGGTAATCGCCAACTTTCTTTGCCGCTTCCTGTTGTTTTTCGAGTTCGCTGGCAGTAGGTGCAGCATTTACCGCATTTTGCTGATTACGGGGAATAACGAACAATGAAAATAAACTAAGTACTAAAAGTACAACAGCAAGTGTCCATGTTGATTTTTCTAGAAAATCAGTTGTTTTCCGAACTCCAAGAAATTGGTTAGAACCGGAAAAATTTGACGCTAATCCACCACCTTTTGAATTTTGAACCAAAACCACCAGGGTTAATAAGGCGCAAGTGATGAGGATGAGGATAGAAACCAGAATATAAGCTCCCATGAGTAAATTATTTAACTATTTGAAATTTTCTGAATTTGGCCTGCAAAGTAAGTACTTTTTTCCGGATATTTCAACATCAGTTGCTCATAAATTTTAAGCGCCTTTTTTATATTACCTTGCTTAAAGTATATAACTGCTAAAGTTTCAGAAACAATTTCCTCATTATCGGTACTACTGTGGCGTGCAAACTCATCCGGGCTATAAAACTCGTGTTTAGGTCTTGAAATGGAGGAGTTTGTTTGTAAGAAGCGATTAATCAGATCAATTTGTTCGTTAACATGTTCTTTGTTGGTCTTAATATCCCGGGGTTCTGCCGATTGCTCTTTCAGGCTTGATTCCAAATCGTATGAAGGATATTTGGGTATAACAGTATGCGAAGGTATTATTGGGGGTGCCGATTGAAAATCCAAAGCCTGTTTGGCCAATTTTGATTCCTTTTCCCGCGCGGAACGTAATTCCTCCAGACGTTGATCAATCAACATCAATAAAGCTTCTTTTTTACTTACTTCGTGTAATTCTTTCGGGACAATTTCTGATTCTTCAACAGGAATATCCGATTCTGTTACATTTTCCTGCGTACTGACCGGCATTACTTCCTGTATAGCTGGAACAGGTGATTCTGAAACTTTCAAGAATTCATCCTCAGTGATTGATGGTTCAGGTTCGGGCACTACTACCGGTATTTCCTCCGAGATCTCTACTTCTGTAAGTTCCGGGGATTTCAGCGTTTCTGGTGCAATATCCGATTGGGTCTGAACAACAGGGTCCACTGGTCTAATAATTTCTTCAAGCGGTTCTTCGGTGGGTCGAAGAAATGTCTTCTCTGCCACATTCGTATTTTCTTTAAGAAAATCTCTGACTTCTTCCTTCTCCAATAGAGGAGGAATTAAATCTGTAGAGCCTTCGTCCTCCGTATTATACGTCTGCTCAACAAGCGGGGGTGGAAAAAAATGATGTTGAGGGATTACCCTCTCCTCAATGGAATCCATCCGGATATTTTCATCCGGTAATGAAACCCTTACAGGCACAACAGGCGTTTCAACTTCAACAATTCTTTCTTTCTGAATCGGGACCAAAGGCTCTGGAGTGAATTCCTTTTTAAAAGGCACAGGAGCATCATTTGCTTCTTCCAGGCTCGAGATAAGGTATTGAAGCAATCGGCGTTCTCCGGCGTATATCGCAGCGAATTTCAGCCTCGACTGATACAAGAGCCGGTTATTAGAAAACAGATTCGCCAGATATAGCAATTGAGCTGACTGACAATAGGGAAACTGCCTGGTAATTTCTTCCAGAAACTTCAATGAATTTCCATCGAGTTTCGATGGATCCTCCAATATTTTTATGAAGTCATTCGGATTCATACCTAATAATTTACCAATTAACTACCGCTTTATTAAATATATCGTCGACCAAAGCCTGAGTAATTTCATCGATCAGTCCGGTTTGAATAGAATTTAAATTTTGCGTACTCGGATAATCTGAGAAGCGGGTAAATGATTGCTCGAAATTATCTGTTTCTTTATATCGGTTGACAAATTTAACCCTGACAGTTATCGTAAGGCGATTAAGAGCCGCTGTTTCGTTACCTTGAATTGCAGTCGGTGCTGTAGTGTAATTGGTTATTGCTCCCTCGATATGCAAATCGCCATCGCGACTCACCAGATTCAGACTGGTTTGAGATGAAAAACGATCACGCAGAGCATCAGTCAAAACCTGACTCATGGTTGGGACTACCAAAGGTGCTTCGTTGGGAAAATGTGTAATGGATATCGTTTTAGCTTCAACCGGTATCGATGCACCTGTAAAACTATAGCCCACACGGCAGGATGAAAAAACCCCTGTCATTAGCAAAAACGCCAATGAAACTTTAATATAACGTATCATAAGAAACAAAAGTAATACTAATATTCCGAAACAGCCAAAGGGGGCCAAAGGCCTTATTCCGGATTGTTTTCCGACAAAGGAGAAGGATTATTCTCCATCAGATGAAACTTATAGGAGTCGATGGCAACCAATGCCGCCACGAAAGCCCAGAAAGGCACGCTTAATTTATCGGTATCCAAAAAGTTATTCATCACACCATGGATAAAGTAGGAAATAAGGCCAAGTGTTATGCCCAGGGTAAGCCGCCTGAATTTTCTGTTGGTAGCTTTCCGGGTAAGCTGCAATCCATAATAAACAATGGAAGAATACAATAAAAGGATGATGATTAATCCTGGCAATCCCTGTTCGGCTAAAGGCCCGATATATTCGCTATGAGCATTGCCTTTATCACCGGCATTGGTACTAATAATTGTTTTTTCTTTAGAGAGTTGATAAGGGGCATAAACAAACTGATAAGCCCCGGGTCCCCAACCCAGAACTTTCCGTTCTTCATACAACCGGAGCGCGGCCTGCCATCTGTTTATACGCTCGAGGTTGGACGCATCGCTCGAGATATTTGAAATAGACTGTATGTGTTCAACAAAATTTGCAGAAGAATCCTGTTTGTTCTTCTCAAGACGATCGAGTATCTGCTGCTGGAATGCAAAAAATAATCCGATTACTGCTGCGCTTGTAAGAAAAACAACATAAAATCGTATGCGCAGCAAAACAAGAATAAGAATACCCATGGCCATAACTATGCTAATCCAGGCTGCACGACTAAACGATAAATATAGACCTGTAATTAACAAGGTTGAAGCGATTGCAGCAAAAATCCAGGCTCTTTTACCAAATTTACAGTTTAAAGTAATTGCAACAAAAGGCGGGATAAATAATGCGAGAATGGCACCATAAGCCGTGTGGTCATTATAAAAAGGATCCATCACCCAATGTCCAATCTCTTCATCAAATCCAAAGCCTGCATGCCGGTATGTTGTATAAAGAACGACACCACATAACGAAAATCCATATGCCCATATCAAGCGGGTAATATTCTCCGGCCTTTTAAAGAATAAAATTGCCAGAAAAAACATGGGGACAAGGAACCACAAGCGCGAGAAAAGATATTTAAAAGAAACCATGGGGAGCTCGCCCGTGATACTCGTTATAAACATCCATAGTATATGTACGATAACAAGAATGGCCAATGGATTCCTGTAACCGCTAAAATCTACCTTTTCTTCATAAAATAGCTTAATAAAAAAGAGTAGTAATACGCCTATAAGCATTGGTTCTGACGGCATCGATATGGCGACTCCCATATCCATATCCTGTAAAGTAATCGAAAAAGGAGTTACAAAAGCAATGAAAAGAAGAACCTTATCGAGATGAAAAATATAAAGAAGGCCAAACAGCAAACCTAAAGGAATAAGCATACCCCAATACAACTCTTTCATCAACAAGTACGAATTGAGGATGATAAAAGCTGCGGAAAGCCAGTAAACCCACTTGATTTTATATTTCTCGATCAAGGTTTGCGATAGTTTATGCGGTTTCGTCCAGATCTTCTTTACGTTGGGTAGGGCGTGCATTCTCGATTAAACCAATGGCAATGATCGAAAATAACAATGCGGCCAATGCACTGATGGTCACAATTATCCAGCGAACGGGGTAGGTTTTTTTATCGGCTGGTTCAGGAGGTGTTACCAGGTTGACGTAGGTATAGCCCCTGTCGAGGTTCATGACTGCATTATCAAATTCCTTCTTAATGGTTGCGTAATTGATGGCCTCATTTTTAATGATTTCTTTCAGCATCAACCATTCACCACCATATTCTTCCATATTCTTTTTAATACGGAGTACTTCACTTGTATTAACATTGCCTGAGCCTCCCTGTACCGTACGAAGAAAGCCTCTGGTAACTTCCTGTGTCTGATAATCAAAATCAAGCAGGCCATATTTACTGCCCAATTCGCTCATACGGGCATTTAACGAATCGAGTTGTCTGTCTTTGTATATAAGATGACGCTCATACATGTGTACTACTTCAGAAAATTTGCTGTTATGCAAAACCCGGACTTTCAGGTTATAATAATCGATGATGGCATTAATAATATCGCAGGCTTTTTGAGGATCGGTATCATACACTTCTATCATAATGGATTCATACATGGTTTTAGAAATTTTAATATTCTTACCATATACATAGTACAAAGTCGATTTCCAGTATTCCTTATTCGTATCGATTCCGTAATGTGCCATTAAATCGAAATGGCTGATAATGCTGTCTCTGATATCTGTTGACTGAATGATCTGCAGCATCTGTTCTGTCAGACTTTCATCAGAATATTCAGCAATATTGGACGGATAAACAACTGCGTAGGATTTATATTTGGGCTTGATGAAGGTCGGGCCGGAAAATACAGCCGACAAAACAATTGCTGCCAATACGACTATCCCGAGGTGTAGCCGCCATTTAACCAGCATTTGTATCAATTTCAGATTTCTAAAGTAATTTTCCATGCTCTGCAGATTAATTGAGATAGGTTCCGGTATTATTATCTTACTGTATATTACAATTTTTTCGATGCCTTTGTCAAAGTTTTCGTCAAATCTGGACGGAAAATCATTGTTAAGGACTAGGTTTTTTTTTTTAATTGCAAACCCGGAATACGTTCCAAAATAACAATTAAAAGGACTGCTGTAAATATCGACCCGAATACAGATATTAAAACAATGAGCCAGCGAATCGGGACCGATTTCTTTTCGGCTTTATACGCTGTATTTACAACAAATTTCTGTGGGAGTACCTGCTCGGCGTCCACTTTAGCCTCTTCATACTTGGATTTTATAAGGCTCAGTTGCTTTTTTTCATGCTCAAGCTGGTTTCGTAGAGAAACGTAGGGGCCGCCGTATCGTGCCAATATGTCAAGCTTTTCTTCCAGGGCTTTTATTCCGGCTCTGTTGTTGCTGGCAATTTCTTTCGCAAGCTGTTGATTAATCATTTCCGACTGACTTTCATAGTCGAAAACACCCAAACCACGTAACACTGTCAATGAATCTTCCATTGAACTGATTTCGCCTTTAAGTTTCTCGAATTCCCTTTCCACAATTTTAAAGGCCTGAAAAGCCCTGTCGTTTTGCATTTGGGCCTTGGTAGAATCGAAAAGTGCGGCAATATCATTGGCGATATCGGCAGCTATCTGCGGATCAGAATCAAGTACCGTAATCTTGATGGCCATATTCTCTGTACGCCGGAAAGTAATATTCGTTTCGTACTCTTTATAGAGTTCCGTAATTTTATATTTACTATTCGACTTGATATCGTAATGATCCTGAAGATTATACTTCTGGATAATTTTGTCACGAATGGAGTTGGAATTGAGGATCTGAAGCATTTGCTCGGCCTGCTGTTCTTCACCGAATTCGAGAATATCCTGCTTCGGACCATTGCTTTCGGTCAATAATACCTTTGAAATCGAACTGGTACTAGCCGGATACATTATCACCATCGACTTATACTTGGGCGGTATAAAATAGGGCGATGAAAATATTATGGAAGCCAGGGCAGATACAACAGCTACAATGGCCAGTGGTTTTTTCCACAGGGTCAGAAAAAGAAACAATCTCTCCGAATTGAATTCGTTTCCTGTCTTATTCTGATCCTCCATATATCCGAAGGGTTAAATTTATTAATGCTTTAAGGGTGTCAAAAGTATGAATATTTCCTCGTTTCACCAATTCATTTACTCCGATAATTACCAAACCCTACTATTTGGCTATTTGCCCTCATTCAATATTGCCATTAATGCCTTCAAACTCAGCAAACGCAATAAAATGGACCATATGAACATAAATGCTGCCAAAATTATAAGGCCATGAAACCAGTTGAGTTCGATTTTTTGAATAATGACTCCCGCAAGAATACCTCCAATTACAAATGCCGACATGCGAAAGATATAAACCCAGTCTTTTTTCATTTTAAAAATCCACAGTACCAAAATCATTTGAGCCAAAGCAGTCAATGCCTGACTGCTCAGACTGGCAATTGCCGAACCAAAGGCTTTATATTCAGGAATCAAAAAATAATTCAGCAAAAAACTAACCAATACGCCGCCTAGTGCCGTATAGTTTAAAATGCGTATACTTCCATTGGCGGTCAGCAGTGTTCCAAAAATATAGGTGGTAGAAATGGCTACAAATCCCATCATCAATAATGAAAAAATACGAGCCGATTGCACTATCCGTTCCTGAAACATCAGTAAACTTTCCGAAGGATGAATCGGGTATAAAGTGCTCATAATCGGACTGGAATAAAATACAGAAATCACTGCCACACTTACCGAAAAAACAAAAATGAGTGTATACGAAAGCTTTACAATTTCGCTGACATCCATGCGGTTTTTAATCATGTTTGCAAACAATGGGAGCAATAGAACGGCAAAGAGGTAAGCTACCATACTGGCAGCATCCAACATCCTAAACGCCTCCGCATAAATACCTACCTGATGCAAACCTTCCGATTTAGGAAGCAAACGTTCAATAAAAACAGTATCCACCCGGTTATAGGATGCCATCAGCAAAGCCAGCAAAGCGTATGGCCAGCTTTGCTTCATTATCATCAGAAAAAACGGAATGCTCCACGATGGACGACGAAAACCCGATTTGTAAATGACGAGGCCCAGCGCAACAATTGCTGTAAGAACATATGCCAGGGTCTGAGCATATACAAACCATTCTATTTTAAACTGAACACGCATGCTGTCAATCAAAAGCATGGCACCCACCATGATTATCATCAATAAACGGTCGAGTACCGATAAAAAACTATCGGTTTTAAATAATAAGAGTCCTGAAATATTCGAACGCAGATAGAGGATGAAGGCCAGAAGAAATTGATTAACGCCTATCACCGAAAGCATCGCTAATTGCGATTTGCTATACCCGATAATGAGGCCAATAATCATGATGACCAACATGTACAACACACCCAACAATAATCTTAAAATCACAATGCCCGAAAAATGCTTGCGGAGCAGATGAACATGCTGTGCGATATTCCGATTATTATAATTGGTGATACCGAAATCGAGAATTATATTGAGTAAAAACGAAAAATTAAGGATATTAAAATAGAATCCAAAACTCTCGGTACCCAGAAGATTTTGAACACTTCTATCGATTCCCAGAATCCAGAAAGTTTTTACTGTAAGATTTAAAAACAGTAAAATGGAAAGACTTGTAAGAAACTTACGCTTCATGGCGCAAATTTACCAAATTAGACCCGAGGAATAAAAAAGAAATTCTGTGCCTTATGTTCCTCAATATTAAAGCTTTGCAATCTTCCACCAATATTCACCTGTATATCGTACCCCAATTTCTCCATCAGATTAAAACAAAGCGTTCGGTTTTCATTGTCCCATAATTCGGCATAAACAACGGGCTTGTGTTTAGTAAGAATCTGAATTCCTCCTTTTAATACAAAGTATTCCCAATTTTCGACATCAATTTTAATGCCTGTTAGTCTATTTTCATTTTGTAATTCGGGAAGCGAATCGAGTGTGGTAACCTCAACACTATAACGGTCACCATCATTAAAATCGGTAATCGATTCATGGACAACATGAGCCAGACCCTGCTTCTTAACGTGGCCCATTACCGGCATAACCATTTCGAGTTGTCCGGGTTTATCGCTTAAACCAAGCTCTAACAACTTCACATTTGTAAGCCTGAAAAAATTGATTACCCGTTTGATATTATCTGAATTCTGAGGCAGAGGTTCAATTGCAATTATTTGAGAATGAGGACGACGCACCGATAAATGATACGACATTACACCAATATTGGCACCAATATCGAGAAGAATACCTTCTGAAGGCAATAATTCGATGAAACGTAAAAAATCACCTTCCTTTCTGTTCCAGTGTAAGGTATAGATAATATATAGCGAAAAAATAAAGAGATACGTCCTGAAACCCAGTATTTTTTGAAGCAGCCGTTGAATCAGTGTTTTCATCCTTTGGTTTAAAACGTGCAAACCTAAAGAGATTTCTTTAAATACACCAGTATTAATGTAAGAATAGCCTTGGCCCCCATCCCCAGCCCTTCCCCTGCCGATGGCTATCGGCAGGGGAAGGGAAATTATCTGTGCTTAGCCTTCGGGTGCCGTTCGACAAGTTCACTGCTCGCCTCAGGCTACGGTCTCTAATAGACCTGTCCCCCTTTCCTAAAGGGGGATTGGCTGTTTATCAGCGATTTAGTATCAAATCCCCCCTGCCCCCCTTTTTCTAAGGGGGACAACAGCCAACACCGATGGAACATGCTGCATGTTTTTGTATTTTTGCAGATAATATTACTATACGTCTTGAAAATTCTCATCAATACCCGATTATTACTTAAGGATCGCATGGATGGCATCGGCATCTTTATTTGCGAAACCCTTGACCTTATGTGTCGGCAACATCCCGAACATGAGTTCCATTTTGTTTTTGACCGCCCATATCATCCTTCCTTTTTATTTTCTAAAAACGTGAAGGCCTGGGTTATACCACCACAAGCCCGTCATCCTTTTCTGTATTTTCTTTGGTTCGAAATTTCTTTACCCCTTCTTATCCGAAGTATAAAGCCAGATATCCTTGTCTCTCCCGACGGTTTCTTACCCACCAGGCCCGGCACGAAATCGCTGATGGTTATTCACGATTTAAATTTCGAACATTACCCTGCTGATTTGCCATGGCTTACAGGAAAGTATCTTCGTTTTTTCTTCCGGCAGGGTGCTAAACGATCGACTCATATCGCAACGGTATCCGAATTTTCAAAGTCGGACATCGTACGTTTATACCAGATTGCACCCGAAAAAATATCCGTAGTATATAATGGAGCCAATATTGATTATAAACCTCTTGATTCAGATTCAATCCTAAAAACAAGGGAGTTTTATACCAATGGCGCTCCGTATTTTCTTTTTATTGGAACGCTGCACCCTCGCAAAAACCTGGTGAACCTATTCAGGGCTTTCGATCTTTTCCGTCAAAAAAATCCGACATCCAATACTAAATTGCTGATTGTAGGAGCTAAAAAATGGTGGACTCCTGAAATTGCATCAACATACGAACATATGAAGCATAAGGAAGAAGTCATTTTTACCGGACGGCTTTCAACATCATCACTTCATCATGTGCTGGCATCGGCACTGGCAATGACGTATGTTTCTTATTTCGAGGGATTTGGCATTCCTATTATCGAGGCTTTCTCCTGCGATATTCCTGTTATCACTTCCAATGTAACATCCATGCCAGAAATTGCTGGTGATGCCGCCCTGCTCTGCGATCCATTTGACTCCGTCGACATTGCCCGGGCAATGACCAGAATTAACAACCAACCGGAATTACGGCAGCAACTTATTGAGAAAAGCAGAATACAGCGCGAGAAATTCTCCTGGCAAAAAACAGCTGATTTGCTTTGGGGAGCCATCGAAAAAACCATTCAATATTAATGAGCAAAACAATGAATGTACTCCTTCTCGGTTCAGGTGGTAGAGAGCATGCTTTAGCATCAAAGCTTTCAGAGAGTCCAATCCTGAATCATTTATACATATGTCCCGGCAATCCGGGAACTGCACTCTGCGGTATTAATGTAGATGGAAATCCGGAAAGCATCCATGATGTAAAAAATCTGGTGCTACATCATCAAATTGATATGGTTATCTCAGGACCCGAGGCTCCATTGGTTGCCGGACTAGCTGATCATTTTGCAACGGATACTGAACTGGCGAATATATCATTTATTGGCCCCGGAAAAATAGGCGCCATGCTCGAAGGCAGTAAGGATTTCGCCAAAGAATTCATGAAGAAATATAAAATTCCAACCGCATCCTACGAAACCTTTACAGCCGAAACGCATCTTTCTGCAGTCAATCACATACAAAATACTTCCGGTCCATGGGTACTTAAAGCCGATGGATTGGCCTCAGGCAAAGGAGTTATCATTACCAGCCATCGCGAAGAAGCCATAAAAACCATCACAGACATGCTTATCGGTAAAAGCTTTGGTGAGGCTTCTGAAAAAGTTGTTATTGAAGAATTTTTAGACGGGATAGAAGTATCGGTATTTGTGCTAACGGATGGAGCATCATGGGTATTGCTTCCCGAAGCCAAGGATTACAAACGCATCGGTGAGGGCGATACAGGTCCAAATACAGGAGGAATGGGAGCCATATCGCCTGTTCCATTCGCCACAGAAGCCTTCATGCAAAAAGTTAAAGAGCGCATCATTGAACCGACAATACTCGGACTTAAAAAAGAAAATATCCCATATATCGGATTTATTTTTATTGGCTTGATGAAGGTGAAAGACGATCCTTTTGTGATTGAATACAATGTTCGTATGGGTGATCCGGAAACAGAAGTTGTAATACCACGACTCCAATCCGATTTGCTCGAATTACTGCAGGCTGCTGCCAACAAAAATCTGGAGAATATAAAACCCGTTTTCAAACCACTACATGCTGCCGCTGTAATGCTCGTGTCTGCAGGATATCCGGGGAATTACCCGAAAGGCTTACCAATCCATATAAAAGAAAAATTTGCCGACAGTACTATTTTTCATGCAGGAACTTGTATGAAAGAATCTCAGTTTCATACCTGCGGAGGACGTGTTATCGCTGTAAGCTCGCTGGCTCCCACTCTGCAAAATGCTCTGGATGCTTCATACCGTCAGGCCGAATCCATTACCTTTGAAGGGAAGTATTATCGCAAAGATATCGGCGCTGACCTAAAATAAATCCTACGCTGTGATAAAGCATCTCAAATACAACGAAATAGATAAAGTACAATGGGATGCCTGTATTAACCGTTCCTTCAACGGCAATATTTATGCGCTGTCATGGTATCTCGATATTGTTTGTTACGGATGGGAAGCCCTCATTGAAGATGATTATGAAACCGTTTTCCCTTTAACAAACGGTAAAAAAGGCGGTATTGATTATCTTTTTCAACCCAATTTTTCCCAACAACTCGGTATATTTTCGGTGAAACGTATGGATGCCGAAACGGTTGTCCGGTTTATCAATAACATCCCTGGCCATTATCGTCTCATCGAAATCAATCTGAACCGGCATAATAAATTACCCGACAATTTTGATTCATATAAAAATAATATCAATACCGAACTACCATTAATTCAGGATTATACAGGCTTATGGTCAGCATATTCTGAAAATACACGTCGTAATATTAAGAAGGCCAGAAATCAAGGCCTACAGCTTACCCGACATTCGGGACCCGAAGCACTGATTAGACTTTTTAGGGAAAACCGCGGACGTGAAATAAAACAGTGGTCGGATCGTCAGTACAAGATGCTGTCTAATCTATTACATACTTGCATTCATAAGCAAACCGGAGAAGTATATTCGGTACATAATGCTCACAATGAGCTGTGTGCTTCCGCATTTTTTGCCCGTTCGCATGGAAGAATCATCTTTCTTTTTTCAGGACTGAGTAAAGACGGTAAAGAATCGGGTGCTATGCCTTTCCTGATAGATGCTGTTATAAATCAACATGCAGCAAGTAATTTAATTCTCGATTTTGAAGGTTCCAATGACGAAGGTCTGGCACGCTTTTATGCAAGTTTTGGTGCCGAACAAGTTCAGTATCCGGCAATACGAATCAATAATCTTCCATTTCTTATACAGTGGGTTCATCGTATCAAAAGATTTTTGTAAATTACCCTGATTTAATATTCGGATAAAAACACGGGCATATGATTAAGGTACTCGGAGGGAACAGAACATTGATGGATCAGTATATCAGCGAATTACGCGATGCTGAAATTCAAAAAGACGGCTTACGTTTCCGTTTAAACCTCGAAAGGGCAAGTGAAATTTTTGCCTACGAAATCAGTAAGCAGCTAAATTATAAAGATAAAGAAGTTATAACATCCTTAGGTGTTGCTGAAGTACCTGTCATTGCTGATAACATTGTTATTGCTTCCATTCTAAGAGCAGGTATTCCCATGCACAATGGAATGCTGCGATACTTCGACCATGCCGAAAATGCTTTCATCAGTGCCTACAGAAAGTACAAAAAAAATGATGAATTCAGGATTGAGGTTGAATATGTTTCGAGTGCTGATTTGGAAGGTAAAGTGCTGATTTTGTGCGACCCAATGCTGGCCACGGGAGCATCCATGGTTTTATGCCATAAGGAGTTAGTCAATTTCGGGAAGCCATCGCATACTCATTTCGTAAGCTTACTTGCCAGTTCGGAAGGCATTGAATACATTAAAAAACATTTACCTTCAGAAAATATAACTTTATGGGTAGGTGCTGTTGACGATGAGCTTACAGCCGCCGCATACATTGTGCCCGGATTAGGCGATGCCGGAGATCTCGCCTTTGGAAAAAAAATATAAGAACTTTCTCATGCCGAAATTTATTAATCCTGTTGCCTACGAAAATTTGAAAATTGCGATGACGTCTATACGATCGCATATGCTTCGCACCGTTCTTACCGTTTCCATCATTGCCTTTGGTATTATGGCCCTGGTAGGTATTTTAACAAGTATTGATGCCGTGAAACACTTTTTTGTGGAGAATTTTATGCGAATGGGCTCCAATACCTTTACCATCCGAAATATTTCGATGCGCATGGATGGCGGACGACATAACAATGACCACTATAAAGTTATCACTTATGAGCAGGCTCAGCTTTTTAAAGAAGAATTCCGCTTTCCAGCCATATCAGCGGCCTATATTTTTGTTTCAGGAAATACAACGGCTAAATATAATTCCGAGAAAACCCATCCCAACCTAAGAGTTTATGGAGCCGATGAAAACTATATGGTTACGGCAGGTGAAGAGTTGGCCTTCGGTAGAAATTTTTCGGTGAATGAAGCCTTGTCAGGAACCCCGGTATGCATCATCGGAAATGAAGTTGTTGAAACTCTTTTTAAAAACGTAAGCGATCCTACGGGTGCCATCATTTCTGTAGGCCCAGGAAAGTATCGTGTGGTTGGTGTATTGAAGAAAAGTGGAAGCAGTATTGGATTCTCTAACGACCGTAGCGTCATTCTTCCTTTACAAAACGTTCGTCAGAAATATTCACTGAATGAGCGGAGTTTTTCAATCAATGTTATGACTTCTGATGCTACAAATATGGATGCTGCTGTAGGCGAAGCTCAGGGACTATTTCGTTCGGTTCGCGAATTACGGGTAAATCAGGATGATAACTTCTCGGTCAACCGATCAGACAGCATGGTAAATATGATGATAGAAAATACCAAGTTAATTTCACTGGCAGCGACATTTATCGGATTGATTACCCTTGCCGGTGCTGCCATCGGATTGATGAATATTATGCTGGTAAGTGTAACAGAAAGAACCCAGGAAATTGGTATCCGTAAAGCCATCGGAGCCAATAAAAAAACCATTCGTAACCAATTTTTGGCCGAAGCCATTGTTATTGGTCAAATTGGCGGTTTCTTCGGAATAATTCTGGGCATAGCCATTGGAAATCTGGTATCGTTTATGATCGGAAGTTCCTTTATTATTCCATGGGGATGGATATTCCTGGGAGTGGTGCTTTGTTTTGGCGTTGCCGTCATTTCGGGTTATATTCCTGCAAACAAAGCTTCAAAACTTGATCCCATCGAATCGCTGCGTTATGAATAATCTGTATTATTAATCCAACGCAAATTGGAATTATAAAAGGATAAATATATCCAGAAACCATATAGTTACGGACGTTTAGAAGCATTACACTGTTTCCAGAATATTATTACTTCGTTCAAATTCTAATAATTTCTACTCCCGATTTTTTCAGGCTTTGGATCATTTGATTATTCTATCTCGTATTCTTTAATCTTCCGATAAAGTGTACGCTCTGAAATTCCCAATTCTTTAGCAGCATTTTTTCGCTTACCATCGTGTTTTTCGAGGGCTTTACGAATCATATCCATTTCCTGCTTCTCGAGCGAATAATTTTCTTCTATCACTTCTGTTTCTGAAAAATGCTCAGAATCATTCGGTGTATAATCATAAAGAAGACTGGAGGGAACTTCCGGCTGCATATCAAGCGTGGGTTCGTCCTGAATACGATTGATAACGCTGGAATGATTTTTAACGATTTCGGGAGATAACGAGCCATCATGAAGCAAATCACTTAACAACTGCCTCAACGATGAGAACTCTTTTCGCATCTCAGTCATATCTCTGCGTGTATCAAATACGTATTTATACAAGATGTCACGTTCCCAGAATCCGGATGATGCTTCCTGTTGATTTTGAGGACGAAAGAGTACCGGTAACTCAGAACTCTGACCAGCGGGAATATATTTTTTTAACGTATCAGCATCGATGCTTCTTTCCTTTTCAATAATAGAAATTTGTTCCGTAAGATTTTTAAGCTGTCGAATATTTCCGGGCCAGCGGAAATTTGAAAGGATTCGCACGGCATCTTCTTCGAGCATAATGGGTGGCATACGATATTTTTCAGCAAAATCAGCCGCAAATTTTCGGAAAAGTAAATGGATATCCTCTTTCCGTTCGCGGAGTGCCGGCACCTGAATAGGAACCGTGTTTAAACGGTAAAAGAGATCCTGTCTGAATTTTCCCTGTCCGATGGCTTGCAGCATATCAAGATTTGTAGCAGCCACTACGCGTACATCTGTTTTTATAACTTTGGATGAACCCACCTTTAAAAATTCGCCGGTCTCGAGTACCCTAAGCAAGCGGACTTGTGTAGATAATGGCAAATCCGCGATTTCGTCAAGGAAAATTGTTCCACCATTCACCACTTCAAAATACCCTTTACGGGCTTCATGAGCCCCGGTAAAAGATCCTTTTTCGTGACCAAATAGCTCACTATCAATAGTTCCCTCCGGGATAGCACCACAGTTAACAGCGATATACGGTCCATGCTTCCGCGGACTCAGGTGGTGAATAATCTGAGGAAACGACTCCTTGCCTACTCCACTTTCTCCGGTAATCAATACAGAAATATCAGTAGGAGCAACCTGACGAGCCACGTCGATAGCACGGTCGAGGTGAGGAGAATTACCGATGATTCCAAATCGCAGCTTAATAGCCTGTACATCCATAATATTGCTGTTTTTTTTGCAAAAGTAATGCAATCCGACATAACATGCCATTTTGTCGGTATACGATGTCAGTAAAAAATAAAGATACTTCAGTAAGTAGGATCTACTGAAAAACTCAGAGAAGGTAAAAACGACCTCAGCGACATGCGTGCCGGTAGGCAGGGGTCATCCGCCAGCTGGCGGATAGAAAATGATGATTAGAATTTGTACAACCCCTACTGGGGTTGAATATTCACTCGTGCTATCCATTTTCTATAAATATTTTATCCCTCTGGGATATTTATTTGAGCTAAAGAAAAATTCAAGTGCAAGCTTTTCTCAGTATTCATTTTAAAATGCTTGCACTTCATTCTTGTGAATTGTCTGTTATACTATTTAGTATCAATACTTAATATATTTCTCAGCAGACCCTAGGTAACTACCGTATACTTGCCCCCGTTTTACTGATTAGACTCTGAGTGATTCGTTCCATTACCTTTTCAATAACCTGATCGGTCAGCGTTTGCTGATCGTCAAGAAGGATGAAACTCAGTGCGTACGATTTCTTCCCATCAATAATTTTATCGCCTTCGTAAACGTCGAAAAGGCTAACTTTTTTCAGATATTTATTATCGGCATGATATGCAGCGTCTTCGAGTTGACGATAACTAACGCCTTTATCCACGAGTAAAGCAAGATCTCTGCGAACTTCAGGAAAACGAGGAATTCCAGAGAAAAGGGTTTTAAAACCGGCAACATATTTCAATAAAACATTCCAGTTCAGCTCAGCATAAAAAACATTCTGCCGAATATCAAAATACTTCAGGGTTTTTGGATGTACCTGACCAATAAATCCGATAACATCCTTTTTTATTCTAAGTTCTGAATAAATCGAAAATGCTTGGTGGTCAATATTTTCCTGTTTTATTTTTCTCATATCGAAGCCCAAACGAGAAATAACGCGCTGAACAGTCGACGCCAGATAATAGAAATCAGTGGCTTTTGATTCGGTATACCAGGTTTCAGGCATTTGCTGACCAGAAATACCAATCGAGAGCATATAATTTTCAGAATAACGTTTGGTAACTTCCTCATCAGATGATGTTTCAGGATTCAGAAAATAGGTGTTCCCCCATTCAAATACTTTTAGATCTGTAGTTCTGCGATTAATATTATATGACACTGTTTCGAGAAATCCAAACAACAAACTTTGGCGCATCACATCCAGATCCTTACTTAGTGGATTGAGGATATGAACATTGCGTGATTCTTCAAATCCTGAAACATCTTCAGAATACCGTGATTTGGTCAGGGAATTATTCATGATTTCTGTATATCCCGAACCACAAAGCATACCCGAAACCGCCGAATGAAATTGTTCTCTGTCCGGGTAAGCGGAAACAGAAAGTGAGGACCGAATTTCTCCGCTCATTGGGACATTGTCATATCCAAAAATGCGCAGAATATCCTCAATAACATCAACCTCACGCCTGACATCAACACGGCAAGAGGGAACTATCACCCGAAGTCCTGCTTCGGTTTCATTACTGATTTTATATTCCAGGGCTGTTAAAATGCGTTTTACCGTTTCGTGAGGAATACTCATCCCTGTAAGCCTGTCCATAAATGTGTACCGAAGATCAACAATAGCAGAATCGGTTTTCCCGGGATAAACATCTTTAATTTCTGATGAAATCTTGCCACCAGCCACTTGCTGAATTAACAAGGCCGCTCTTTGCAAAGCAAATACGGTAATTTCGGGATCGCTTCCCCGTTCAAAACGAAAAGAAGCATCCGTATGAAGACCATGAAAACGAGCCGTTTTACGAACATAGGTCGGGCTAAAGCAAGCACTTTCTAGAAACACGGAAGTCGTTTTATTACTAACGCCTGAATGCAATCCGCCAAAAACGCCACCAATACACATTGCTTCCTGCGAATTACAAATCATCAAATCATTAACTGAAAGCTTTCTTTCTACCTCATCAAGTGTAGTAAATGGTGTTCCTTCTGTCATGGTTTTCACCACAACCTTATTACCAATAATGGCTGCAGCATCAAAAGCGTGCAAAGGCTGACCTGTTTCCAGAAGCACAAAATTGGTTACATCCACTACATTATTTATAGGCCGTATGCCCGCGGCATTCAACGCATCTTTTAGCCATGCAGGCGAATCGCCGACTGAAATTCCTGAAATTGTAAGACCGCTATAGCGAGGACAAGCCTCAGAATTTTTAATAACAACATCAATATCTAAGCTGTGGTCATCCACTTTAAAAGAAGAAACATCCGGCAGAAGAAGATGAACTTTTTCCGTTGGTTTTTGTGCAGCAAACCAGGCTACAATATCGCGGGCCATTCCAATATGCGACATAGCATCAGTCCGGTTAGGGGTAAGTCCAATTTCAAAGGCCAAGTTTTCTTTTATTCCAAAAAATTCTGCAGCCGGAGTTCCCGGAATTGCATTTTGATCAAGAATCATAATTCCATCATGCGATTGCCCAAGCTGAAGTTCGTCTTCAGCACAAATCATTCCCATGGATGCAACTCCCCTTATTTTTGTCTTTTTAATTTCGAAGGACTCATCCTTAAAATACATGCTTGTACCAACGGTAGCTACAGCTACTTTCTGGCCGGTGGCTACATTGGGAGCACCACAAACAATTTGTAAAGGCTCTGGCAAACCAATATTTACGGTCGTTACACTTAAATGATCAGAGTCCTCGTGTTTGCTACAGCTTAAAACCTCACCAATAACAACACCTCGAAGACCTCCCTTAATGGATTCTATTTTTTCGACAGCTTCCACTTCTAAACCACAAGAGGTGAGAATTTCAGCTGTTTGTTCCGGATTCAGCTCTATGTTAATATAGTTTTTTAACCACTGATATGATATGCGCATAATGGATGTATTTCAGGCGAGGGACAAAGTTACGAAATTACGTTGGGTTGACTTTTTGGAAACGTGAAATTATATCGGACTATTTAATTTTATCCCATGTAAAAAGGCTTTCTTGAATCGGATAAGACTTGCTTAAAGGAGTATTATATCAACAAACGGATGTCTGTCCTTTACTAAAACTATTTTCAACTAATCATCCCCAGGCCCGAATTGCCTTTTGACAGATT
The DNA here is from genome assembly GCA_030656615.1 of Bacteroidales bacterium. GTDB lineage: Bacteria > Bacteroidota > Bacteroidia > Bacteroidales > TTA-H9 > JAUSOY01. The sequence goes on from JAUSOY010000043.1 coordinate 50,268, forward strand.
TTTTAATTGCCATGGAATCATCTGATGTTCAGGCATTGCAAGGTTTGGATCGCCGTCAAGAATGTCCTCCACGGATTGACGTGCCATCCGAACGATGGCCTCATCACGGGTGATATCGGCCAGCTTCAGGCCCTCGAGTCCGCTTTGCCGTGTTCCTTGTACATCGCCCGGACCGCGTAATTTCAAATCAGCCTCAGCAATTGCAAATCCATCGTTGGTTTCTACCATGGTACGAATCCGAACCTTTCCTTCGGCACTGAGCTTGTTTCCTGTCATCAAAATACAAAAAGACTGATCGGCACCCCTGCCAACTCTGCCTCTAAGCTGATGAAGCTGTGATAATCCAAACCGCTCAGCATTTTCGATAACCATAACGCTGGCATTGGGTACATCCACTCCAACCTCAATGACAGTGGTTGATACCATTAGTTGTGTTTCTCCCTTAATAAATCGCTGCATCTCATATTCTTTGTCGGCCGATTTCATTTGGCCGTGAACAATACTTATAGCATAATGAGGTAACGGAAAATCGCGGGAAATACTCTCGTATCCGTCCATCAAATCTTTCAAATCCAGAGTTTCAGATTCGTGAATCAAAGGATAAACCACATAAATCTGACGGCCCTGGCGTATTTGTTCGTGCATAAAAGCAAAAACCTTTAATCGGGAATTATCGAAAAAATGCATGGTTTTTACTGGCTTACGGCCCGGCGGCAATTCATCAATCACTGACACATCCAAATCACCATAAATAGTCATGGCCAAAGTACGGGGGATGGGTGTAGCGGTCATAACCAGAATATGCGGTACCCGTTCATTTTTCTGCCACATCAACGACCGCTGTTCCACGCCAAATCGATGTTGTTCATCAATTACTACAAGACCCAGATTGCCAAATTGCACCTGATCTTCTATGAGTGCATGCGTGCCTATTAGAAAATGAATATCTCCATTTCTAAGACTCTCAAATAAAACCTTTCGTTGAGCTGTTTTTGTATTACCCGTTAATAATTCAACATTCAAATCAAGGCCTTCTGAATATTTTAAAAAAGATTTATAATGCTGATTTGCTAAAATTTCTGTAGGCGCCATGAGGCATGCCTGATACGAGTTATCAATCGCCAACAGCATACACATCAGCGCCACAATTGTTTTACCAGAGCCTACATCGCCTTGCAACAGCCGATTCATTTGCTTTCCACTACCCATATCTGCGCGTATCTCCCGAATAACCCTTTTCTGAGCTTCCGTAAGTGAAAAAGGAAGAATCTTATGGTAAAAGGTATTGAACAGATCGCCTACGAGGCCAAATACATGTCCCTTAACCATCGTTTTACGTCGGTATTTAAACCGTAATAATTGCATTTGTAAATAGAAGAGTTCTTCAAATTTGATTCGAGTTTCAGCATATTTTGCCTTATCCGGTGCATCGGGAAAATGAATTTGGGTCAGCGCATTGCGCCTGTCCATCAGGTGATTTTGTTTTAAAGTCGACAGGGGCAAAGTTTCAGGAATATTTCCCTTTAAAGCATCAAAAAGACTTTGCATTAGTCGTGATATCCCTTTACTATCAAGGCCTTTTGATTTAAGCTTTTCGGTTGTTGAGTAAATCGGTTGCAAACCACCAGCACGGGAAAAGATTTCCTCGGTATATAATTCGATTTCGGCATGGGCTATATTATACCGGCGGCCATATTTTGTTGGTTTACCAAACACCAGATATTCGAGACCGGGTTTCAATTTATCCTTTACCCATTTTATTCCCTGAAACCAAACGAGATCCATTTCCCCGGTGTCATCAAAACAATGAGCCACCATTCGGGCCGACCTGCCAGCACCAATGTGTTCAATTCGCGCGATTTTAAGTCTGAGCTGAATAAAAGGTATATCTTCATTGAGTTCATTAACCGAAAAAATACGGGTACGATCGACGTAGCGAAAAGGATAATGCATCAACAAATCGCCAAAACAAAATATTTCCAATTCCTTTTTAAGCAGAGAGGCTCTTTGAGGCCCAACACCTTTCAGATATTCAATCGATGTATCAAGCATAATGGCAATTAAGCGAAACACAAATATACGTTGGGTAGAACGAAAAAAAAACCCCGGAAATCCCGGGGTTTAAAAAGTTTGTAACAAGGTTTAGAATTCCCACAGACCCTGTTCAAATTCAAATATTTCGTTCTTAACACGTTCCGACTCCAGCAAGGCATCAAGTCCGGTAGCATAATCGGCAATTGTACGATCGTAATCATTTTCAACCTTATAAATATAGCTGGCAAAACGGCGCTTAATAAAAAGCTCATCATACGTTCTGCGTTCGGCATCATTCCTCGGATTATACGCTTCCTGATTAACCAGATAGTATCTGGCTTCGGGGAAGTAAATCCAGAATAATTCGGAAGGAGCATCCGTAAACTGCTGAACACCGTCAGACATTGAAAATTTATAATAAATCGGGCAGATAGCTACGATACGAACATCGAGCTGTGAGCGACGTTTATCAAAAAACCAATCTTCAACGATGGCATATTTGATAATGTCTTCTGGTTTAATATCATAATACTTACTCACGGTAGCCGTCATACCAGTAGAAGCATCCAAAGAGTCATCAGTATACTCAAATACCAGACGCTTCTTTACCTCGTCCATGGTGGTAAGTCTTTCGGTGAAGTCCTCATCTTTATAAGCGGTGAGGTAATTGGTACCAAAAGGTCTGTCGGGTTGAGGAATGCTAACAGCATCCATAAGAACAGAGGCCAATGACTTGCGATCGCGAACCGGACGCTTGGGATAATAAAGCGGCAGATTCATTTTTTCGCGTAGATCAAGAAAACGCCAGACTCTTTTCGCCCAGATGATATCCGCTTCGCGAACCGAAGGATAAGGTACAGGCCTCTTACGGTTAGGTGTATGAATTTTCTCCCATGCTCTGTTTACCGGAGCTTTGGTAGGTGCATCAATCACCTGGGCCTGAGAAAAATTCAGTCCGAAAAACACCGGAATCAGAAGAAGAATTCTATAGGTTTTCATAATCAATCGTTTTTATAAAGTTTTGAGGTTCACGGGACTGATAGGCTGTTCGCGGCCATCAGGACCTTTAACAGTGATGTTTTCGAACAGAATCATTTGACCACCCCCCAATTTGGATACGAGAGAGCGGGCTTCATCATTCATCGTGTTCCCCTGAACTGTTACAGATTTATAAAATGCGCCTACCGTTGCAGAAACGGTAAAACGTACAACATGATATCTTACATCATCAAAAAGAAAATCTTTCAGAACGGCCACTACCTGAGCACGGCTCAAATCGTTCAATGAAATAGTACGACCAGCTTCCTTACCACCAACAGCAGCGGTAGGGGGAGGAACAGGCATAACACGGAAGGCACGTGTTCCCATTGGTTTAAGTGTATTATCAATACGAGCAAGAACTTCTATGGTGATGCCACCCATTTCGCTCGGCTTAATAATGTATTTACCGGAACCAACACGAGTCATAACGGCTTGTCCACCAACCATACGTGCTTCAATATTCTCAGGAGTAATACCAGGAACTGAAACAGAAACAGGATTTTCTAGGCCACGATAAAATACTGACATTTTATCTGGAGAAACAACCGCCATAGGTTCCTGAACAACAAATTCGCCATTAAACGGATACGCTTCAGCAATACCCATAGGATTCACGATGTTGATAACACCAGCATACTTTTTAGGACCGTAATCCATACCACCAGTACCAATTTTCAACATGGCCGTACCACGTTCACCGGCAACAGAGTTTGCACCAGCTTCCATACCAGCCGACCATTTCTCAAGTCCCATACGATATTTGACATCGGGTTGAACCGTGGTATCGTAAGCCGCTACTAAAATTTCTGCTTTAAACTCTTCGCCCCGGAAAATATAGCTCCGCGTTGGAATTACTTTAGCAGCAATTTTATTGAATTTGAAGTCAGTCGCACCGATATATGAATACAAACGGGTAACTACATCAAATTGGGCATTGCGAATTTCTGCAATGAACTTGTTTAAAATTACAATATCGGCAGCCAGTAAGGTCCTAAAAAAGTAATGATTAGCCCAATCCTGCATTTTTCCGTATTCGTCACGAAATTCTCCATCCGTATTAAGTCCAAGATTCAGACGATCACGATCCTCTGGTTTAACCAGATTGCTCATTTTTTCGCGAAAATCTTGAAAACGGGCAATCATTTCTTCTGATTTGCCTTTACTTACATCGGTACCGAGGAAATAACGGGTGGGATCATCATAATTGTCTTTACCACCTATGTGTTTTAGATTAGCCGTATCGGCCTCCGCCAGCGTTTTGATTTTCCGATCCGACATTACCAGCAGTTCGCTTTTCATTTTATTAATGAATCCTACAAGACTATCCGATAAATTCTTTGCAGTCATAGCTTTATCATGCCATTCCTGGGCGTTAGGACCGGCGATAGCAACTTGTGATTCAAACTTGGAGTACGTTTCGAAAAGCTTTCTATCAAAGTTTTCATTTGTAGTTACCATGCTTTCGTTAACCGTAACGAAGGCATTAATGATGTCTTTTGATACATTGAGGGCAAGCAAGGCAGTCAATACCAGGTACATCATACCTATCATTTTCTGCCTCGGGGTTTCTTTATATCCAGCCATTTTCTATGCTTTAAGTCAGAGATTAAGGTAAATTAACAAACTCAGATCTTGAAATTCATGGCTGTTAACATATTGCCATAGACATTGTTAAGGGCAGCCAGGTTTTTAGTAAGCATATCAGCTTGTTGCTGGTATTTGTTTGTCTGGTCAATAGAAACTCTCATTTGCATGAGGAAATCATCAAATGTCTGTTGCAGAGCGATAGATTTATCAGCCTGAGCAGAGGTTCCGATTAACTGCCTTTCGAAGGCCTGATTCAGTTCATTGAGGGTTTCCTGATATTTATCTCCTACAACGACTGATTGTTTAAGTGAACCTAACATTTCGATATAGGTACCAGAAGCCTGAGTTGATACATTCAACTGCTCTTCGGTAGTACGAAGCTGTAGTTCATAAATTGTATTAAGACTCGAAAGGCTTTTAGTGATTTTATTAATCTGTTCGCGATAAGCGCCTCCGTCTTCGTAAGAAATATCAATAGCAGCAGCAGCTTTGGTAAGCATTTCAGCAGATTGAGCATATTTCTGATTCAGGTCAGAAGCAGAAACTGCTGCCGACATGACCATTTCGTTAAGTCTTTCGCGCGACATAACTTCAGTTCTCATAGCATCAGCAGCCTGAGAATAAGCTGTTGAAAGGTTTGATGCGCTCGAACCTACGCTTTGCAGCAAGGTGGAATGCTCGCCTGAAATTTGTGCTTCCAGATTCAGAGCATTGGCCGTTTTACGATAAGAATCAGTTAATTCAGCAGCAGTACGTGATGCCCCTTTAACATTATTAACAAATTCATCATTGGCAACGGCAGCGGTCGACATGGATGAAATCCCTTGCACTGTTTCGTTCAGATTCAACAGGCCAGCACCCAGGCTATTGATCAACTCTGGTTCAATTTTAGCATTTGAAAGCATTTTATCGAGCTCATGAGTCAGTCCTTTGGCGCCAGGGGCCAAACCAAGTTCAGTCATATCCTCTTCGGTGTGATACATACCGGCAAGCTCAGGATATACCAAGCTCCAATCAGGTTCAACGTGGGGTGGTTCAAAAGCCGAGAAGAAAAAGATAACCGCTTCGGTAACCAAACCTACAAAGAGGAAAACATCGGCAAATTTAATATGGGTAATTTTAAACAGGGCACCAATAATTACAATAGCCGCACCTATACCATATAGTTTGGACATGAAGTTTTTATATCCACGACTTTTTACAATGTTGCTCAGATTCATGACTTTTGAGATTTGGAGTGTTGAATGATTATTAATAATGAGAATTGGTGTCTAGTTATAAACTTCGGAGGAACGTCCTGGCAAATCGTTTTTATTACGACCCAGATATGTTTGCACACAACGAAATCCAATAAAACTTTTGGCAGAGTCCTGATATTCGTAAGAACGGGTACTTACCTGTAAGAAGTAGTTTACATCTTTCCATGAACCACCGCGGGTTACTTTACGCTTCATTACTGCGGGATCATCATTGCTCGCGTGATAAGTATATGAGGAGTTTAGATCCCAGGTAAAATTATAAGATGCTTCGTCAAATGCACTGTTTGTCCATTCAGCAACATTTCCAGCCATATCGTACAAACCGAAATCATTCGGCGGATAATGCGCAACGATAACCGTATGTAGTCCGCCATCGGCTACATAATTACCACGTGTTGGTTTAAAGTTAGCAAGGAAGCAACCCTTTTGATTTCTCAGGTAAGGTCCACCCCAAGGGTAGGCATTCAGTTCACTACCTCCACGAGCTGCCCATTCCCATTCCGATTCGGTAGGAAGACGGAAGTCGTTGACCAGAGTTTCTCCTTTACGTGCGCTCAGGTATGAGTTCATATATTCTGTTCTCCATACACAAAAAGCTTCAGCTTGTTTCCATGATACTCCAACTACAGGATAGTTATCATAAGCAGGATGCCAGAAATACGTCTTTGTCATGGGTTCATTATATGAGTAGGTAAAATCACTAATCCATGCAAGAGTATCCGGATATACATTAATAACATCTTCCTTTACAAAAGCTCTTCGGTTGCCTTCGGCAGCAATTTCCGGACGATATTTACCACGGGCAGCATCACCTGTCAGTTTCCCATTGGCATCACGATCGTCAAGCCAGCGATTTTCGGGGCGTGCAGCTTTGGGTAAATCCAGCCAATAATAACGGTAAAACAATTTGCGTGTATCGATTTGTTTTCTACGGAAGAAACGTTCTTCTTCGGGCAAGAAAAGCTCTTCGAGCGGATTGGCGGCATCATCTTTCAACTTATCGCCTTTCCAGTCGATTTTCTGTTTCCAGTTAATTTTATTATACGTCTGGCTAACCCCATACTGTATTGGGTTTCCGTCTTTATCCGAAACAAAGTGTTCACCAAAATCTCCACCAGCAGCTCCAAGGATGGTGTGAGCCAATGAATCTCTGACCCAGTTGACAAACTGACGATACTCGTTATTTGTTATTTCAGTCTCATCCATATAGAAGGCTTGAACCGAAATTGTTTTCGGGTGATGAATTTGAGCGTAGGGTACGTCCTGATCACCGGCGCCCATCGTATAACTCCCAATGGGAATAAATGACATACCATAGGGATCGGGCTGATAAAAGTCAGGCCTGTCGGGTACCCCGGTCAATTCGCCATTACCGGAATTCCGGCAACTACTCAGGATGAGGATAAGAACGGGGAAAAAAAGCAGTTTTTTCATATCAACAACTGGTTATGTGGTTGTTACAATTGATTCCAATTCAGTGTTTTGCCACAAACGGACAAAATTAAGACTATTTTTACAAAAACCTCGTGTTTCTATAACTTTTAGGTGTTTTGTCCATTTCAATTTTAAAGTTGTAATTCAGCATGACCTCATGGCTTCCTTTGCTACCACCGGTGCTCATCCGCGAGGTAGTAAGGTCGTAGGCATAGCCGATTTGGAAGTTACGCCATTGAACACCAACCATAAAGGCAAGTGCATCCTGAAAGCGATAGGATAAACCACCCCAGAACTTATTGTCGTATTTTACCAGTGCACTAAGGTCAAATTGAGTGCTACTACCGTCCGATTTAATAAGCAAAGAAGGTTCCAGTTTATACAAAGGATAATCAGGAAAGATGTATTCATATCCTCCTTGCAGATAATAATGTCTGCGAAGGTTAAAGTTTTTTTCATCAACACCCATGGCCGAACCTGTCTGAATTAATTGTGAGGAAGAAAGGCCGAACCAATATTCGTTTTTTACCTGATAGAAAACCCCAAGACCCAAATCGAGTAACATGGTTTTCTCTTCTCCACTGGACAAGGCTGGATCTCCCCCGCTCTGCACAGCCGAGAACTTACTAAAATCAATTGTTTTATTAAGAAATCCAATCTGTGGACCGAAAGCCAATTCCCCTTTGCCAAAGTTTGTCCGGTAGGCATACGAAAGACGCAGACCAATATTTTGTTCGAATCCTAAACGATCGTTCATAATACTGGCACCCAACCCGCCGCCCAGAACATCTACCGGTGCGTCGATTGTAATGAAAAAGGTCTGTGGCGCAACTTTCTCGCCGTTATTGTCTTTAAATCCCACCCATTGCTCCCTGAGTACACCAGTTACTGAAATTGCTTCAGAACTACCGGCGTATGCAGGATTCACAGCCATACGCGTAAACATATTTTGCGTAAACTGTGCCTCCTGTTGCCCAAAGGCGGTCAGCGCGAGGAACATAACGAACAAGAAGCCGCTAAATTTGGCTAATGTGTTCATCCGATTGGCTATATACCCACTGAAATCGGGCATAAAATAACAAAAAATTATTCATCCATACAAAACTGCTGGTATCAGACTTCTTCTACCGACAGGTCATGTAAAATTTAGCCATTCAGTAAATTTGGTTACACATTCTTTGAGTATACGTGTTATACACGTTTATTCATAAAAAGTTTCACCGAAACAAATTGAAATACACAATTGATTTATGCATAGTTCAACATCCTGAATGGCAAACAACAAGGCTTGCACTTGGTAAAAAAGTAAGTCATCTCCGGTACATTACAAAAGTAACAGAAATATGCGCATATTATTGTATTTGCTTTTATAAAGATCACATTTTTTCGAGCTATTACAGTCATTTGAGTCTAAAAGAGAAAATTAAGTCCAATATACACTCCTGAATTTCCATCCCGTTTATCAATGGCACGTCCATAATCCACAGCAACAACAAAATTTTGATTCATTGCAAGCCGTAGTCCAAAACCAATCGATGGATGCCATGCTTCCCCCGTTTCAGAAAAATATAAAACCCTTTCAACATCAGGAACAAGGTTCATATTGACCTCATGCTTTTTTACAACCCTCCCGGCATCAACAAACGCAGAAAAGGCACCGTAAAAATTCTGTCTTAGTGCATATTTACGCCAGAACTTCCAGCGCATTTCAATATTTCCGTATGCAATAGCATCCCCCACAACACGGTTCCGGAGAATGCCCCTCAGGCTTCTACTTCCTCCTAAGCCATCCACAGTGGTTGATCTTGGAAACGAATTAATCATATAGGATTGCATATAAAAAGGCGTTTTACCTGAGATGGTTCCCTGATACCCTCCTCTAACCGCTAGGGATAATACTTCATTAATTAATGTGAAGTATTGCCGATGAGTGGCGGAAATTTTGGTAAACGATTGATTAGCTCCCAAGCATTCCGGCGATATCGCTAAAATAACTTCCGACCACACTCCCGTCATTGGATTTGGCTCATTGTCCCGTGTGTCATAAATAAGACCCAGCTTAATAAAGGATACTTTACCGCCATCCGCATCCGGAGCATCAATGAGTCCCCAGTCTTTATATTTTTGAAACAAACCCGGAACATCGGGCAATAAATCTTCTGGATCCTTACCTTTATTAAGGGCATCCAAATCAACATTAGCGGAAGCAATATCCATAAATGAAAATCCGATGAGTCCTAATAAAGATTTACCATTAATTTTTCGTTGAAATCCAACATCGGTTCTGAGTAAATTTCGACTTACGCGATAAAACATTCGAGAAACATAGTTCGGGTCACTATCTGTTTCCCATTCCGGATGATATAATGCATCATATCCATTAAACCCATAAAAATCCAAAGCTTGCTGTGTAAGATAGCTAAAATCAGCCGTTATACGTATATCGAAGGGCAACAGATACTTGGAATCGAAAAAGAGCTGATTTATTCCGCCTCCTTTCGTGGTACGGGCCCATTCGGTATAAATCGAGTATTTATAATCAGGATACATCCTTCCGTCCCCGTAATTATAAATATTAGCAAGAGCACCATACTGGAAGCCCAAGTCCGAATTAAAAAGTACAGAGGGCAAGGCTCCTAAATTCCATCCGGTTTTAACTTTCTCATTCCGGGACGTATCGGATTGGGCCGTAAGGGTGAGCACAGTACTAATCGCGATAATTAATAGTATAAAGCTTCGCATACGCTATTTATTTTAGGGAGTGAAAATACAAAAAACATACACAGTTATCCATGCACATGGCTCACACATTAAAAATGTCGTACTTTTGAATCCGGAAACAATAAATTGCATCTGCACCGTTTATGAGACGAATGCTAACTATTTTTCCAGATTTGATATTAAAAACAAGCAAGAAATGAAGAAATCAATCCTTGTATTTTTCCTAATGATTATGACATCAGGCGTATTCGCACAGCAGCTTGAGCCTGGTGCTTTCCGTAAGTTTTCGCTGCAATTTGATCTTTTTACAGACATTTGGCAAAAGGCACCTGCCGAATTAAATGCCTCTGCCTTTAACCGTGGTATTAACATCTACGGTTTAATGAATAACCGGATAGGTGAAAGTCGTTTCGACTTTTCCTATGGTGGAAGTATTGGCATACATAATCTTTATGGTGATGCTCTTCCGGAGGATCAAAACGGAAAAACCGTATTTGTGACCATTGATACAGCTCTATCGTATTCCAAAGCAAAAATCGTGTTAACCTATTTTGATTTTCCCCTCGAAATACGGTACCGTTCCAAAGGGGCGTTCAGGGCATATGCTGGTATTAAACTGGGCTTTTTATTACAAGCACACAGTAAATATACCGGTGATGATCCTGATGGACGTGGCTATGAGGTTACCATTAAACGTGACGATATCAGATATTTAAATCTTTGGCGTTATGTGGTATATGCCCGTGCAGGGTACAAATGGATTAATGTTTTTGGTTCGATGAATCTGAATCCTGTTTTTAAAGATGGCCAGGGTCCTGATATGTATCCCATTTCCGTGGGTATAAGTATAACCCCTTTCTAAGAAAACCAAAGCATACAAAAAACGATTAACATGCCTGCCATGTATCCGGCGAGAACCTGGAAAACATGGTGGGCTTTTGTTTTTAAGCGTGCCCAGCACACCAGCATTCCAATAACAAAAACAATTAGGAGAAGTATTCCCTTATGGGAAAGATCTCCGGGCCAGAAAAACATGGCAGCAGTCAGAGCACCAGCGGCTATTGCATGTAGACTTATCTTCCAGAATACACTGACTCCTCCGGCAAATACGATTGTAACAACAGAGGCCTGAAGGATTTTTACTAAAATTAAGGGCATCTGACTTTCAGAAAACATCCGGTGACATAGGCCATACAGTAATGCACTGATAAACAAAGGCAAAACCCTTTGGCGATGATTTTGAATATATACATCGTCCACCCACTTCAGCTTGATTAGTAATAGTATTAATATGACCGGTGCTAAAAAAGTCATGATAAATACTAGAATGAACGATGACATCCTCGCAGCGATGGAGATTTCCATGGCAAAAACGGAGCCGGGAGAAAAATATAACATCCAGACCCAGGAAGGCATCAGCAGGGGATGAAAAAGAATTGATACGATACGGGCAAAACGTTCTGAAAAATATTTCATTTCCATAAGTTATAACTCGCGACGGAGGCGAGCCACTGGAATACTAAGCTGTTCGCGGTATTTTGCAATGGTACGACGGGCGATATTATACCCTTTTGTTTTAAGAATTTTCATCAACTCCTCATCAGTCACAGGCTTTTGCTTATCCTCTCCTTCAACGCAATCGGATAAAATTTTCTTTATTTCGCGGGTAGAAACTTCTTCACCACTATCATTTTGCAAAGACTCGGAGAAAAATGATTTTAAGAGAAAAATTCCAAAAGGCGATTGAACATACTTACTATTTGCTACTCTGGAAACTGTGGAAATATCAAGACCAACAATTTCAGCAATGTCTTTTAATATCATCGGTCTGATATTTGTTTCATCACCAGTCAGAAAATAATTCCGCTGATAATCCATAATTGCCTTCATTGTGACCAACAAAGTATTCTGGCGCTGTCTGACTGCATCAATAAACCAACGTGCAGAGTCGATTTTTTGCTTTACAAACATTACGGCATCCTTCTGCTGATTGGTTTTCTTTCCCTTCGACTCAACAAACGTTTCCAAAATCTCATTATACGACCTACTTACCCGAAGTTCAGGAATATACCGATTATTGAGACTGAGTTCTAGTTCTCCATCATTATTGGTAATAATAAAATCGGGAATAATGTACTGATTGGACCGAACCGATTCTCCTGGTGAATTTCCGGGTTTAGGGTTCAGTTTAAGTATTTCATCAATAGCCTCTTTAAGATCCGCTTCCGTGAAACGCGCACGCTTCATTATTTTATCATAATGCTTTTTAGTAAACTCACTAAAATACCGATCAATAATCTGAATTGAATGCCGTACAGCAATGGTTTCGGGTTTTCGATGCAATTGCAGCAACAAACATTCGCGAAGTGAACGAGCTCCAACTCCCGGAGGTTCAAGTGTTTGAATAATTTGAAGGACTCCTTCCAACTCATTTTGGTTAGTCTGAATATTCTGCAAAAAGGCTAAATCGTCAATAATGGCCTCAAGTTCACGATTCAGATAGCCTGAATCGTCCAGGTTTCCAATGAGGTGCAAGGCGATGGCATGAATATGGGGCTCCAGAATATACATCCCCAATTGTTGCATAAGATGTTCCTGGAAAGTATAACCGGAAGCAAACGGAATTTCCCTTTGCTCATCATCTGGGCTTGAATTATTTGCCGACAGTTTGTAATCTGGAATTTCATCGTCGTCGATATAATCTTCCAAATCAAATTCATCTTCCTTATTTACAACCGGCTCATCGGGTTCTTTATCATTTTCAAAATCATCAGAGTCCTGACTCTCTTCATAATCAGGGCTTTCATTTGGATCCTGATATTCATCATCTAAATCATCGGCAGCATCTTCCAAAGCGGGATTCTCTTCAATTTCCTGCTTTATTCTCTGTTCAAGAGCCATGGTAGGAATCTGCAGAAGCTTCATCAGCAGAATCTGCTGAGGAGATAGTTTTTGTAGGAGTTTTTGTTGAAGACGCTGGTTTAACATAATAAAACATATAAGAAAAGCCAGTAGTTTGAAGAAATAATACCGGACTGTTTCAACACAAAAATAAGCAAAGAAAGAATTATGTCAACACCCAAAGTAAAAAAGAAGCCTATTATAATATTAAAAATACGGAGGGCAGCTCTAAAAGAGCTGCCCTCCGTTTAAGTCTACTCTATTAGAAATCTGCATTTTGCGGCGTTCTTGGAAACGGAATTACATCGCGAATATTTCCCATTCCCGTCACAAAAAGAAGTAATCTTTCGAAGCCTAATCCAAATCCGGCATGAGGAACAGTACCAAATTTGCGCGTTTCGAGGTACCACCACATGGATTCTTCCGGAATATTCATCTCCTGCATACGGCGTAATAATTTGTCATAGTCTTCTTCACGCTGGGAACCTCCAATAATTTCGCCAATACGTGGAAACAAAACATCCATGGCCCTGACTGTTTTACCATCGTCATTCTGTTTCATATAGAAGGCTTTAATATCGCGGGGGTAATCAGTAAGTATCACCGGTTTGTGAAAATGTTGTTCCACAAGATATCTTTCATGCTCTGATTGTAAATCTTTGCCCCAACTAATTGGAAATTCAAAAGATTTACCCGATGCTTCCAAAATTTTTATTGCCTCTGTATAAGTCAGACGGATAAACGCATTATCGGCAACCAAATGCAGACGTTCTATAAGCTCCTTATCGTACATTTCGTTAAGGAATTTAAGATCATCCCCGCAATGCTGAAGCGCATAACGTATCAGATATTTCAGAAAATCCTCCGCCAAATCCATATCGTCCTCAATATCATAAAAGGCCATTTCCGGTTCAATCATCCAGAATTCAGCCAAATGCCTGGGCGTATTTGAATTTTCTGCCCGAAAAGTCGGACCGAAGGTATAAATTTGAGATAATGCTAAGGCCCCCAATTCGCCTTCGAGCTGCCCGGAAACCGTAAGATTCGTTTCACGACCAAAGAAATCTTGCGAGTAATCGATATCACCTTTCTCATTACAAGGAGGATTTTTCATATCGAGCGTGGTAACCCTGAACATTTCGCCTGCTCCTTCAGCATCACTGGCAGTAATTATAGGCGTATGCAAATAGAAAAATCCATTATCATTAAAATATTTGTGGATGGCAAAGGCCATCGCGTGGCGTATCCTTAAAACAGCCCCAAAGGTATTGGTACGGGGCCTTAGATGTGCTATGCTTCGAAGGAACTCAAGGGTATGTCCTTTTTTCTGCAAAGGATAGGATTCGGGATCCGCTACACCAAAAAGTTCGAGTCCGGTGGCCTGCATTTCAACACTTTGTCCCTGCCCTGGGGATGGCACTACCAAACCATTGATACGAAGACTTGCACCGGTGGTAACCTTTTTTAATACTTCTTCATCAAAATCCGCAACATTAACAACGATCTGTAGATTGCTGATGCATGAACCATCATTCAGGGCGATAAATGCAACATTTTTATTGCCTCTTTTGGTTCGCACCCATCCCATAACTGTCGCTTCGTGGCCGCTTTGGCCAGATTCTAACAAATCGCTAATTCTTGTCCGTTTCATCATTATATATTTGTTTAATATGACCCGTGATATATCCATCCACCACAAACCCAGTTGCAATATTTCGATTTACAAATGGTAACACTTCCGGAATTATCACTATTCTCCTTTTACCAATAGAAAAAATATTCAGGTAATGGATTTGCAAATTTATAGAAATCATTGATTCAGACATCTTCTTCGCCCTAAAATACATGCTTAAGCATAAAAACTCTATGGCTGTTTATTTATGAAAAAAATCAAAATGATGTAACCTGCAATACAACAAATAGAGTATAAACCCAAGCAAAGTGTATTTTGAAGATATCAGAAAAAAGATGTAGGTTTGATGTTTTCATAAGGCCATTCAAACTTTTCTTATTAAGAATTAATATAAATAGTTGTTTTTACAGGCAACCATAAGCACTTAACGTAGTCTATGAAATTGGATACAGTGATGAATGCTGAACAAAGTATCATCGAAGGCTGCAAAGCCGGGAAGCGGAGGTTTCAGAACCGTCTGTATTCCATGTATTCACGTTCATTGTTTACTATTTGCCTGAGGTATTCCAAAAACAAAGAGGAAGCAGAAGATTTATTACAGGATTGCTTTATTAAAATCTTTGAACACATTTATGAATATCGGGGAGAAGGATCTTTTGAAGGATGGCTAAAACGAATAACCATAAATACTGCCATTAGCCGCTTCAAAAAAAATTCAAAATTACAAGTCCTTTCGGGTCTTGATGGTTTTGAAGAGTTAGCTCGTGATGATGATAAAGATGCTGAAGAGTCTTTCCTTATTTCAGATGTTCAATCACAATGGATTATGGATGCTATTCAGGAGTTACCAAGTGGGTATAACCACGTGTTTAACCTTCATATTTTTGAAGGATATACACACAAAGAAATTGGAAGCATGCTTGGGGTTTCGGAAAACACTTCAAAATCTCAGCTTTCAAAAGCAAGGAAATACTTACAGAACAAACTGTCCTATTTAGTAAAAGGATAGTAACTGATACAATAAATGAAAGAAGAAAAACACATAGACGAATTATTTAAGTCTGCCCTCGATGGGTTTTCAGAGGCTCCTTCCGCTGCCGTGTGGAAGTCGGTGTCCAGAAAACTTTCGTGGAATGAGTTTACTTCTTTTAATTTCACCAATTTCGGAAGTAATCTTTATCAATTGACTACTGTTGGAATTGCAGCATTCAGTGTTGTCGGATACACTACATATACCGTTCTTCAACCCTCAGTAGTCCCTGTTTCAGAAAAACCAGAAGTGGTAATATCCAATCCTGAAAAAAATGTTGAGCCTGATATTTCACAGGAAAAAACCTATGTAGCAAAAGCCGAGGAATTTACTACTCCAAAACCAAAAATTAATAGCGAAGACCTAAATGTTAAGGTAGAAGAAACAGTACCTGCATTCATTCCTGAAACTGCTGAATTAAACCTTATCCGGACAAACGATATTTATAGCACAATTCCGTCGAGAACCGCAAATTTACAAGCAGAAAAAGCATCCATATTCATGGGAATCAGCGGACTAAATTACTGGCAGGATACTCTACGAGACCAACTTTCACGGATAAATGAAACGGTTGAATTGCCCTGGCGTTTTGGATTTTATGCCGGATACTCATACGAACAAATGCATCTTCCCAAACCAAGCGAAGCATACGAATTTAACTACAACACCTTTGATTTATATGGTCGTATAGAAAAAGGCAGATTTAACCTTCAATTAGGTATACAATACTCACGACAATTTGACCAGAATAGTAACCTTCTGACTTATAAATCATACGATAGCGTTGGCTATTATTATGACGTACATTATTACATCCCTGATCCCAATCAGCCACAAAATGTAATTCTTGTTACCTCCACGATAACCCGTTTTGATAGCGTACCCAAAAACTTCACAGTATTTAGTAATTATTCTTATGATTATCTGAATATTCCTATAATCGCGGGCATACGACTTTGGGAAAATCCAAAATTTTATTGCGAAATAGCTGCCGGTCCTTCTGTGCAATTGCTCCTGAGTTCCAAGGAACCCTCCGTTCCTGTATATCAGACTTTCAAAAGTAGTTCGGCCACATACCCTCAAACGTTTGTCCGAAATAAACTTTTGTTTCAAATGAATACCAGTATGCGTCTTGGATATACCATCGACTCGCATATGCGTATTGAACTGGAGCCAGTATTTCGTTATGCTTTTACAGACTTGTACAAAGACGTCTCACTACCTCGTCCGTATTCTTACGGTTTGAAAGCCGGGTTTGTCTATATATTTTAATCTCAGCCTGAATTAGAATTTTCTTCCGTTTTTATATACTTTTGTTTTCAGACACCAATTTAGCATAACCTTGTGTCCTCTCTTCGGATTGGGAATATCAATGTAATGAAAACAACGGTCAGGCTCATATTACTTATTGGATGCATGCTGGTTATTTTTCTTCAACCAGCAGTGCGCGCGAATAATATCGCGATAACCGATACCTGTTTGGCCAATTACGATTACGCTCAGGATCCCGCTAATCCTTTGAAAATTCAATTTACAGATAAGTCGATTGGTCAGATTTACAATTATTACTGGGATTTTGGCGATGGATTTTACTCGGAAGAAATGAATCCTTTTCATGTGTTTGCAGATTCGGGTACATATTATGTCTGCCTCACCATAAACTCAGAATCAAAAGGATGTACCGATACGCATTGTGACTCAATCACTGTACCGGTTCCGGCTGATTGTTTCACAAGTTTTTCTGCTATTAACGATGATGAATATCCCTTTAAAGTATTTTTTACCTCCTTTCCGGGTGTTGATGTTGAATCACTTTTCTGGACCTTTGGCGATGGAGGCACCAGCATAGAATGGAATCCTGTTCATATTTATTCCGATACCGGGACCTATCTCGTTTCTTTGCATGCCTTTAATCATCATAATCCAACGCAATGCAACTATTATTACCGCGATGAGGTAGAAGTTAAAATCGATCCGTGCATATCTGATTTCCACTATACTCAGGATCCGTATAATCCACGTAAATTTAACTTTTACACCCTTTCCACTGGTAACACAAATTCTTTATTTTGGACTTTTGGTGACGGCAGAAGTTCTTCCCTTCCAAACCCGGAACATATCTATGCCGACACCGGTGTATTTAATGTCTGCCTTAGAATTTCGAATTATCTTTTTCCAGACTATTGCACCGACTCCATATGTAAAACGGTCACTGCCAAAATATTACCCTGTAAGGCTGACTTTACATATTCCATAGATTCTCTTTATCCTCTAAAGGTTAATTTCCAAAACAGGACAATTGGTGCCCCGAGTATTTTCCAATGGAGTTTTGGTGATGGAAATACTTCCTACGAAATCAATCCAAATCATAACTATCCGAGCTCAGGCGATTATTCTCCCTGCCTGTTTGTTTATAATTCCCTTTATCCAGAATACTGTCAGGACACGAATTGTGATATGATAAATATTCCAGTGGTGGAATGTGTCGCCGATTTTCATTACCAACTCGACTCCCTTGCCCCACTCGAAGTTCGTTTTATCTCAGATAATAGTGGAATACCCGATTCGTATTATTGGGAATTTGGTGATGGCGGATTTTCTTATCAGGCTAATCCGGTGCACTTATTCCCGGATACCGGTATTTATAAAGTGGTTTTGCACATCGTTAATTCGGGTTACCCTGAACTATGTGACGATGTAGAAACTAAACTTATCAATTTAAAATTAACTCATTCACCTTTAGCCGCCTTCACATACCGTTTTGATTCATTGAATATTAGTCCCAATATTTTCAAGTTTACGGATATCTCAAAAACACATCTGCCGGTATACTGGCACTGGGAATTTGGCGATGGGAGCACTACTTCCACTCAACATCCGGTTCATCAATATGCTCCTTTACAGAATTATAAAGTTTGTATGACCGTCACTGATTTTATTCCACCTTTCTTTCTGTTACCCCGCACCGTTTGCAAAACTATTCAAACCCACGCATATTATGATCTTGGTGGATCCATTTTCGATAGCCAATATCCAATAAATAATCCTAATAATGAGGGAGATACTGCTTATGTGGAACTCTTTCGGATATATCCGAATGATATTCTGATCCCATTAAAAACCGGCTATTTCCATCATTTAGGATATTATTGGTTTTCACCCGTTCTTGGGGGTGACTATTTAGTGAGAGCAGAACTTACCCCAACATCCAGGCAGGCTGGAAAATTTTTCCCCACATACGCCTTAAATAAAGTACAATGGGAACAGGCAAATCCGGTTCATCTGAATCAAAACATTTTTGATGCGAACGTACGCCTGCTTGCTAAACCCAATATTGGTACAGGCCCCGGTAGCATTTCAGGAATTGTGGTTGTAGTTCCAAATCCTCAGGCTTCTATCGGTAAACCCATGATGGATGTGAATTTGCTTTTATTCAATAACCATCAACAATTACTGGATTTCAGAAAGAGTGGCAAAGATGGTCGATTTAGTTTTGATAAATTACCATTAGGCACCTATGTGGTCATCCCTGATTATCCAGGCCATTTTTATACCACAGACACTGCCGTTTTAAATATCAGCAATCCCATAAAATCAAATATTCTTTTAAAAATATGGCAAAATAACTTGGGTACTGGCATATCAGATCCAATTCGCCCCCCCCGGATTTCGATTTATCCAAATCCTGCGTCCGATCTTTTAATACTCGAAACCGAAAGGCCTTCAGAAACCCGAAGAGTAATCGAAATTTACAATACTTCCGGGCAAATGATCAAAACCGGCATTCTTGAACGATCTGCTTATAGTCTCATCATCGATATTTCAGGATTTCCTGATGGAATGTATTTTATCAGGATGTTACAAAACAATGAAATTCAGAGTCTGAAGTTCATTAAAAATTAAAGTCGATTAAAAAAGTCGGAGAATTATTTCCACCACAAAATTTTTCTTATTTTCACACAAAATAGCATATAATTATGAATGTTTTAGGTATTGATATAGGTGGTAGTGGTATCAAGGGAGCAATAGTAAATACAGAAACCGGAGAATTGCTGAGTGAGCGCCATCGATTCCCAACCCCTAAGCCCTCTACACCAAGGGCTATTGCTGAAACAATTTCAATGCTGTCTTCTCATTTTAGCTATACAGGTATTATTGGTTGCGGATTTCCTGCATTGATAAAGAATGGCTTCATAAAAACTGCCGCCAATATCCATCAAAGTTGGATTGAAGTTGATGCTGCCAGACTTTTTAAGGAAGCAACTTCTCAGAATGTTTTTATTCTTAATGATGCTGATGCTGCCGGACTGGCCGAGGTGCAATTTGGTGCCGGGAAAGGAAAAATGGGTACCATTATTCTGATTACGGTTGGAACAGGTATCGGTACTGCTCTTTTTACCCAGGGAAAATTACTACCCAATACAGAACTGGGACATATAAAAATGTATGGCAAAAGTGCTGAGAAATATTGCTCTGATCTAGTTCGCGAGAAAAAAGACCTTTCATGGATGGATTGGGGAAAACGATTCAACGAATATCTGAATTATATAGAATTTCTATTTTCTCCGGAACTTTTTATCATCGGCGGTGGTGTAAGCAAGAAATTTGACTTATACAGCCAGTTCCTTCATTGCGAAGCTGAAATTGTTCCCGCAAGCCTTAGAAATCAGGCAGGGATTATTGGCGCTGCCCGCTTCGCTGCTATAAGCCAAGATTGATTTTCCATCTTCGTATAAGGTATTAAAATCGTAGGTTTGCAAATTATATGGAAACCGCGCGTAAAAACGATCTTCAAAGCCTGTATGCCGCCGATAAACGCTGCCTTGGTATTATCGGCCTGTTAAAAGACAACGAATCGATAAGGCTTAAAATCAACGGATTGAAGGGCTCATCTTTATCCCTTGTGATAAATTCTGTATTTCATCAAAAACAGGGTCTTCACCTGCTCATTGTTGATGATAAAGAATTGGCCGCCTATGTATATAACGATCTTGAAAACCTGAATGGAGAAAAAGAACAGAATTTCGACAACCGAAGAGTCCTCTTCTATCCAACATCATATAAAAGACCGTACGAAATAGAAACTACCGATAACGCCAACATTCTAAGTCGTACCGAGGTACTCAACAAAATCAGTAATCAGCAACGGAATTTATTAATAATTACGTACCCCGAGGCACTGAGCGAAAAGGTTATCACAAAAAAGTTCCTTCGAAAAAATACCATCAGTCTGCGTAAAGGCGAAGATGTCTCTTTAGATTTTCTCACCGACATCTTAATCGAATACGATTTTCAGAGAGTTGATTTTGCAGTGGAACCAGGGCATTTTGCAATACGCGGTGGTATTGTAGATGTATTTTCTTATAGTCATGAATACCCTTATCGTATCGAATTTAATGGTGACGAAGTAGAATCAATTCGCACTTTCAATCCCGGGACACAGCTTTCGTTACAAAACCTGCAAAAAATCTCCCTGATTCCCAACCTCCAGGATCGGCAAATTATCGAAACCCGAGAATCATTTCACGAATTTTTACCCGAAAGCAGTACGATATGGATAGATAATCTCGAATTATGTACCGAAAAAGTTGCCCTGGAGTTTAAAAAAGCAGAAGACGCATTTGACGCCTTGACGGGCGAAATTAAACGCCAGAAACCCTCCGAATTATTCACAAATGAACAAGAGTTCGTTCGTCAACTTTTGCGTTTTCAGCTCGTTGGTATTGGTTCGCACTTTTTAAAACATACCCATGAGATCAACTTTTCCTTAGAGCCACAGCCTGTATTCAACAAAAATTTTGAGTTGCTATCATCAACTCTTATAAAAAACTCGGAAGACCTGTATTATAATTTTATCTGCTCTGAAAATCCAAAGCAGATAAAACGGCTCGAAACCATCTTTCACGACATGCGGGCACGCCTCAGTGGGGCAGTGCTTTTTAAGCCAGTATATATGGCTTTACATGAGGGCTTTATCGATCATGAACTTAAGTTAGCGATATATACCGACCATCAGATTTTCGAACGCTTTCACCGTTACCGACTCCGAGAGGGATTTTCGGGAAAGGAATCGCTGACCCTCAAAGAACTCTATAATCTTCAGCCAGGTGATTTTGTAACCCATATTGACCACGGAATTGGAAAGTTCGATGGCCTCGAAATCATTGAAAATAACGGGAAACATCAGGAGGCCATCCGGCTGATGTACCGGAATGGTGACGTATTATACGTCAGCATTCATTCGCTTCACCGCATTTCGAAGTTTTCGGGTAAAGATGGTACCGCACCGGTATTACACCGCCTAGGATCCAATGTTTGGAACAATTTAAAAAGTCGTACAAAACAAAAAGTTAAGGATATTGCTCGGGATCTTATCCAGCTTTATGCCGCGCGAAAGGCCAGTAATGGCTTTGCCTTCAGTCCCGACACATACCTTCAGCACGAATTGGAAGCATCATTCCTTTATGAAGATACGCCCGATCAGGAAAAATCTACCATGGATCTTAAGGCAGATATGGAGCAAAATATTCCAATGGACCGACTAGTGTGTGGTGATGTGGGTTTTGGGAAAACAGAAGTAGCCATTCGTGCTGCATTTAAAGCAGTTGCAGACAGTAAACAGGTTGCCATTCTGGTACCAACCACCATTCTGGCTCTACAGCACTGGAAAACTTTTAGTGAAAGACTGGCCGATTTCCCTTGCCGGGTAGACTATCTCAACCGTTTTAAAACTGCTGCTTCAATAAAGTCTACACTGAAAGACGTAAAGGATGGCAAAATAGATATACTCATCGGAACCCACAGACTTCTAAGCAATGATGTAGAATACAGCGATTTGGGATTGGTCATCATTGATGAAGAACAAAAGTTTGGCGTAAGTGCCAAGGAAAAACTTCGTAAATTAAGAGTAAACGTTGATACGCTAACGCTTACAGCTACGCCCATTCCACGTACTTTGCAGTTTTCATTATTGGGTGCCCGAGATCTTTCAGTCATCAATACACCTCCGCCAAACCGACAGCCTGTTCAAACCGAAATCAGAGGATTTGGAGAGGATGTTATCCGTGACGCCATTCGCTACGAGTTAATGCGTGGCGGACAGGTGTTTTTCGTTCATAACCGTATACAAAACATATACGATGTAGCCGGAATGCTTAAAAAGTTTGTTCCAGATGCAAAAATCGCCGTAGCTCATGGCCAGCTCGAAGGGAGAAAACTAGAATCAACCATGCTCGATTTTATCGAAGGCGATTATGATGTTCTGGTATCCACTACCATTATCGAATCGGGTCTGGATATTTCAAATGCAAATACGATTATTATTAATGATGCGCATCACTACGGCCTCAGCGACCTTCATCAATTACGCGGCCGGGTAGGTCGCTCCAATAAAAAGGCCTTTTGCTACCTCCTGAGCCCTCCCCTTTCCAGTTTAAGTGACGAATCAAGAAAGCGCTTACGGGCTATAGAAGAATTCTCAAATTTGGGAAGTGGTTTCAATATTGCCATGCGCGATTTAGATATCCGGGGAGCCGGAAATTTACTTGGTGGAGAGCAAAGCGGATTTATTTCTGATATTGGCTATGAGATGTATCAAAAAATTCTGGATGAAGCCATCAGCGAACTTAAAGAAAGCGAATTTAAAGGTCTCTTTAAAGATGACTTGAATAAACCACTGGTTTCTGATTGCCAGATTGAAACCGACCTGGAAGTCCTGATTCCGGTTAATTATGTGGGAAATCTTACCGAACGACTCAGCCTTTATAAAGAAATAGACGGAATTAATAAAGAAGAGGATCTGGAGAAATTCACCTCCGCCCTCACCGACCGTTTTGGTCCAATGCCATTACAGGTAATTGAACTGGCAAATGCCCTACGCTTGAGATGGCTAGCAAAGGAATGGGGAGTCGAAAAACTGGTAATGAAAAACAATATGCTTACCCTTTTCTTTATCAGCAAACCCGATTCTGAGTTTTTTCAGTCCGAAAAATTTACGAGAATATTAAAATATGTTCAGACCAATCCAAGGGGTTGCCGAATGAAAGAAAACAAGGATAAACTCACACTAGGCTTTGGCAATATCCTTTCAATAGCCGATGCTTTGGCTAAATTCAAGGAATTAATCCGATAATTTGCCCTTTCATTTTAATCCTTTGTTGAGAACAATTAACGTTCTTGAATTCAATCATAAATCCTCATCGGAAACAACAAAAATTCATTGTATAATACACTGTTTCGCCAGAAAAACCCGAATTTCATTTCTGCTAACGGGGAACTCATTATCAATGAATCAATCATCCTTCTCTTCGAATTTTCTCATATAAGCCATGGCGGCCTCATCCACACCTTTCTGAAGCTTTTTCGAAAATGCTTCATCATATGGCGGCCAAAAAATGGTTGAATGCTCACCCGGAACATGATGTACTCTAACGCCGTCCAGTGCAAACTTATCCCATCCGTACATTTTCTTATCGATGATATAAAACGTTTGATGCTGAGCCCTGAACAAATCAATTTTAAGCTTGGAAGGTTTCAATAAATAATTTTCTCCGGCCAGATTATTTAATTCATGAACCCGATACACATAAGAAGGGAGTTTTTCTTTATCACCCGTCATATACGCCTGCTTTGCCTTTCTACGATATATTACGGAGCGTATTCTCCTTTTTATGGAGTTTATTTTCCACCCCAGTAATTTCGACTTTTCCTGAACAGGTTCTTTTATAAAGGCACCAATATTAAACAGGATCTGATTAATGAAAATTTTAATCTTCCTTATATTCTTTTCATTTTCAGTCAGATGCTTATCTGAAGTATGTGCTACTGTATCAAACATTCCAAGGAAGATAACCTGCTCCGAATCAGCATTCATTTGCCGGGTCATTTCAAAAGCTACAATTCCTCCAAGTGAAAATCCGGCTAAAGCAACAGGTCCCGACGGGTATTCTTTTCGAATTTCAGAAATGTAATGCGCAGCAATTTCCTCCATGGTTTTAAGAGGTTCTTCCTTTCCATCGAGTCCCTTGGCTTGTAAACCGTAAACGGGTTGCTCAGGCGACATATTCTTTACCAGCGAATTATACAAAACAACATTCAAACCGGCACCATGCACTAAAAACAGTGGGATTTTAGATCCAAACGGTTTGATATGCACCAGGGAACTCCAATCAGGGCCTTCTTTATCATCGTCAATTAATCCAGCCATTTGGCGCAAGGAGGAATGCGTAAACAAGGATGCTAATGGTAATCGCTTTTTCAAATGATGTTCCACTTTAGCAAAAAGATTAACGCCTAAAAGAGAATGACCGCCCATGGCAAAGAAATCATCATGAACACTGACCTTCTCCAACTTCAGGACATCACACCAGAGCTCAGCAAGGCGGATTTCCGTTTCGCCATCGGGTTCCACAAATTCTGCTTTAATTCCATCGCGATTAGCTTCAGGTTCTGGCAGGGCTTTGCGATTGATTTTCCCGGATGGTGTCAATGGGAATTCTTTCATTACCACAAAGGCAGAAGGTATCATGTATTCTGGCAGAAGATGAATTAGTCTTTTACGCATTTCCAACCTATCAGCAATACTACCCTCATTCATATGAATATAAGCAACTATCCGAAGGTTGTTCGGCATGTCTTCCCTTACAATAGCTACGCATTGAACGACCTCTTCAAATGATGATATTATTGATTCTATTTCTCCCAACTCAATTCTAAAACCCCTTATCTTCACCTGATTGTCAATACGACCAAGGAAAGAAAGATTACCATCCGAATGCATACGTACTAAATCGCCGGTGGCGTACATCCTTGAACCATCATCGTCCCGAAAAATATCTTTTACAAATTTTTCTGCTGTAAGTATTGGTCTGCCTTTATAAGACATAGCTATACCAGCACCTCCGATAAATAGTTCGCCTGGAAGCCCTGGAGGAGCTAATACCATTCCGGGTTCAAAAACATATACATACGTATTATCAATTGGGAAACCCAGCGGCTCGGTACCATCCGTAAGATTCCCCGGAAGAACGTGATGAGTTGTAGCCCAAACGGTTATTTCGGTTGGGCCATATACATTCCAGACCTCACCACATTTACCCAAAAGCTGGGAAGAAAGATCCTTCAAAAGTGCTTCGCCTCCACATAATGCTTTCAGTCTTTTATTTCCCTGCCATTTAGATAATGTAAGCATTCGCCATGTTACAGGAGTGGCTTGTAAAATTGTGGCTCCACTCTTATCGATAGCATCCATCAAACGAGAGGCATCCATCGCTTCTTCCTGTGATGCAATTACAATTGTAGCGCCTGCAATCAATGGTAAATAGATTTCCAGAACTGAAATATCAAACGATAAGGTCGTAATGGCTAATAGTATATCTTCCGGAAGAATGCCCGGTCTCTTCTTCATAGCCAGTAAAAAATTCACAAGTCCACCGTGTAAAATTTCGACACCCTTTGGTTTTCCTGTA
Organism: Bacteroidales bacterium; assembly: GCA_030656615.1. Classification (GTDB taxonomy): domain Bacteria; phylum Bacteroidota; class Bacteroidia; order Bacteroidales; family TTA-H9; genus JAUSOY01. Next base: position 76,374 of record JAUSOY010000043.1, read on the forward strand.
GAACCGGATGTATAAATAGTATAAACCTGGTGGTGATGCTCTAATAGTGGAAATTTTTGCTCTACGCCATTAAACAATAGAGCTTCATTCACATTTACAAATGGTATTGAAACGGTAGGTAATTCATTTATAAGGACATCATCTGTAATCAATAACGACAAGCCTGAATCCTTTATCATAAACTGTACCCTTTCGGTGGGGTAAATTGGATCAAGAGGCACATAAATAGCACCGCTGAGCTGAGCTCCTATCATGGCTACTGGTATTAACTCAGAGCGCGATAACCATAAACCCACGGTATCTCCTGGTTTAACACCCGACAAAATCAAATAGGATGCAATTTTTTTTGCAGATTGTAAGAGCTGGAAATACGTTAAACTTCTTTCCTTATACCGGACAGCAATTTTTTCGCCATTGGCTGTTGCACATTCTTCAAATAATCTGGGATAGCAATATGGTGGTAAAGGCAATGGCTCAGGATTGACTTTCTTCAACAGGCTGATTTCCTCCTCAGGCTTCAATAATTTATATTTCCCGCTGGCACAATCGGGATTATCTGCAATTGCACTCAATAATTGTAAAAAATACGACGCCATATTCCGGATACTCCGGTAATGAAATAAATCAGTATTGTATTCGAAAACGCCAACCAAAGCCTCTTCCATCCTTGCCAAAATCAACGACAAATCAAACTTTGACACAAAACGACCCGGATCAATATAATCTACCTTGCAATTTGGAAAACTTGGGGTATCACCATGTGCGTTCAATAAATTAAACATCACTTGGAACACCGGATGGATATTTATATTACGCTTAATATTAAGTTTGCTCACAATCAAATCAAATGGAATGTCCTGATTCTGGAGAGCATTAATAAACAAATCTGATACTTTAATCAGGTTTTCTGTAAATGATGCCTCACGGTTGATGTGAATATGTAGCGGGAGATTATTTACAAATACACCCATCATATCCTGTGTGCCAGGATGATGGCGGTTAGCCACCGGACAACCGATTACCAAATTTTCCTGCAGGGAATATCGGCTAAGAAGAATAGCCCATGCCGTTAATAATACATTGTATAAAGTAGCATTGTTCTTCCGTGCAATGCTTTGTAACTTCTCTTCCAAATCAATGGGAATAAGAATCTTACATTCAGCCCCATTAAAGGTTTGGGAAGATTTTCTTGGTCGATCCAATGGTAATTGAATCGCTTCGGGGGCAAATTTTAAATGTTCCAGCCAAAAATCGAGCTGATAATTAAAATCACCGGACTCCACCCGCTGATACTGCCAGAGCGCAAAATCAGAATATTGGATCGATGGCGTTTTTTTATCGGGTATTTGCCCTTTACTAAGTATTTCATATATCTCTGACAATTCGCGAATAAAAACACCAACAGCCCAATTATCAGAAATCACGTGGTGAAAGTTAAGCAGTAGCTGATAGGTGTTATCTTTCAGTTCAATCAGATCAATCATGAAAAGCGGAGCCTTCGCCAGTTCAAAAACATGCAGCGAATGAGTCTTTTCTAACATTTTAATCGCCGATTCCTTCTCATTATCATCGACATTATGTAAACTTTGAAATTTCAGTTCAAAATCAATACTATCCTGGATTTTAAGCAGAGGACCGTTTTTCCCATCAATTATGCAAGCCCGCATAATTGAATGACTCTGAATAATTATCTCGATGGCTTTTTGCAGAAGGTGAAAATTCAGTGGGCCATTTATAGCGTAGGAAAAAGGGATATTATAGGCCGCATTTGAACCTTCGAGACGGTCAAGAAACCAAATGCGCCTTTGAGTGAAGGAAGCAGGAATATCATTCGTTTGATTCGACCTTGTTATTGGTTGAATAACTCCGGTATTTTCGTACCTCGCTGAAGCCAGGTAGTTATCCATTCCCCGAATAGTTGGCCAGCGGAAAAAGCCAGCCAGAGGATATTGAATTTTAAACTGATAATTCACCTTGGTCATCAACAAAGTAGCCAGAATGGAATTTCCTCCGATGTCGAAAAAATTATCGTCGATGTATATATTATTAATTTTCAACACACTCTGCCAAAGTTTCGATAATTCAGTTTGATGTCCTGCGGCGGGTAAGTCTTTTTGACTATCAAAACTCCGGATATAAAAATCGGGTGCAGGAAGCGCTTTTAAATTGATTTTTCCATGAGCGGTTAATGGAAACTCGTCCATTACCACAACATTCACGGGTACCATATACTCCGGCAAATGTTCCCGAAGATACAGCAGTACTTGCGACCCAATAATTTTGTCTTTTGAAACCAAATATGCCATCAAAACTACCTGGCCCGATGGATTAGTTAAGCCCAAAACCCGCGCATCCTTAATCCCAGGATACTTGATAAGCAGATTTTCCACTTCGCCGGGCTCAATTCGGTATCCTCTTATTTTTATCTGAGTATCGTTACGGCCAAGGAAAATAAGATTACCATTGGGCAAATACTGAACTACATCGCCAGTCCTGTACATCCTTCGGTATTCCCCATGAATAAAAACCCGAATAAATTTCTCCTTAGTCAGTTCAGGCTGATTAATATACATGTCAGCCAAACAAGTTCCACCAATAAGTAACTCGCCCGGACTTCCGGGAAGTACTTCACATAAGGCACTGTCTACTACGGCCAGAACTACATTGGGCATGGGTTTACCAATTGGAGCAATCGTTCTGTTAAACTCTTTTTCGAATTCATATACTGACGCCACAACCGTAGCCTCAGTAGGACCGTACGTGTTAAGTAAACGCACTTTCTTTCCCGAAATCTCCATAAAATATTTCACCTGTATTGCTCTGGCTTCTTCACCTCCAACAATTACAAGTTTTAACTCATCATAAAATGACAGTGATTGATCTTTCATTAAACTTACCAGATTATGCCAATATGCCGTTGGCAAATCCATAACACTTATTTTCTTTTCTTCACACCAGTTTAAAAAAAGAGAAAAAGAAGCTAATACATCATCGTTTCGTAAAATTAACGCTGCCCCAGAACAGAGTGTCGGGAAGATTTCTTCCATGGAAGTATCAAAAGTAAGAGCTGCAAACTGCATAACTCTATCGGAGGGTTGCAAAAAGAAATTGAAAATTGTGGCACGCACAAAATTCCCCAGTGCCCCACGGCTTATCAACACGCCTTTTGGTTTACCGGTCGATCCACTCGTGTATATAATATATGCAGGATGACTGGGCTTAACGATGCTTGCCGGCGATATTTTCTTACCAGTAATTATATCATACGTTTTAATAAAGTTTAAAGAAGGATTGAATGCCGAGGTATCCGTGAGTGTTGTAATAAGGATGGCATCTACTGATGCATCATCACAAATGTCATTAATTCGCTGAGCCGGATATCCCGGATCTACCGGAATAAAGACACAGGCCGATTTAAGAATGGCGAGATATGCAGCAATTGTATCCGCATTTCTGTGACACAGCACAGCGATACGGCTGCCCGCCGTAATATCCTGCTTCTCTAAACCAGCCGATATACTATGAATACGCTGCCTTAGTTCTTCATAGGTCATTGTCTTATTATCCGATTCAATGGCTGTTCGGTCAGGATGCATGGATGCCATAGCCTCAAACATCTGAACAACATCTATATCCCCGGTAAATTCTGTTTCGTTGCACGACCAACGTGCCAATTTTTCTTTATCGTCAGGAGTTAGTAAGCTTATATCGTTTAATCTGAGCTTTGATGAATCGGCCATTCGATGAATCATCAAGTGATAATGCTCCACCAGGCGTTCCATCATTTCTTTATCAAAAATATCGGTGGAATATTCAATGAGGCCACGTAAGCGACCATTCAAAGTATCAAATGTAATTGTCAGATCAATTTTTGCTTTATTTCTTTCAAATTCCACCTCGCTTACCTTAATGCCATCAAATTGTAATAAATCGATGGGCATATTCTGAAAGATAAGCATTACCTGATATAAGGGATTAAATGCCAGATTCCGTTCGGGCTTTAATTGTTCAACAACGAGTTCATACGGATGATGCTGATAACGGAAGGAGCGAAGAACGGAATCTTTTGTCCTGTGAATGATTTCATTCAAATCAGGATTGCCACCTAAATCCATGCGCATTAAAAGCGTATTGGTATAAAATCCAATAATGGATTCATCTTCAGGATACTGACGATTGGCAGCCATGGTTGCTAATAAAAACTCTTTTTCTCCGCTATAAATTTTCATAATGACCGACAAAGCCGACAGAAGAACCATAAACGGACTGCTTCCGGTATTTTTTGCCAGCGAATTAATGCGTTCGGTCTCAGTCTCATCAAAATAAAAACTCATAGAAGCCCCCTTATACGAAAACTCTGGTGGCCTTAGGGCAGATTTTCCCAAAGCAAGAAGTGGAGGAACATTTTCAGTAATTTCATTCCATACATTAAGCTCTTTTTTGTTTTCCGGCAACGAAAACCATGCCTTTTCACGAAGTGTAAATTCCGAATATTGTCCGCTCAGATTAAATTCGATACCCCTTATCCCTGAATTCAACAAGTTATAGAATCGGCTGATTTCTTCAAGCATGAGGCCAAAGGACCAGCCATCCATGATACTATGATGAAATACCATAATGAGGTAATGCTCTTCTGCACTGAGCCTGCATAACGTCAAACGAGCCAAAGGGGCTGAACTCAGATTGAAAGGGGCTGAAACTTCCCTATGGATAATTTCATCAATTTCATTAATGGGTTCAATATACCGAAGCAATGGACGGGCATCATCCCGAACGATCTGCCTTGGCTGACCTTCAACCTCTACCAATGATGTGCGCAGCGATTCATGCTTTCTAAAAACTGCGTCTATGGCTGCCTCAAGATTTGGACGATTCAGGATGCCAAGCAATCGTAAAACCATGGGTATATTGTAAAAGGCATTCTGACCCTGCAAACGATCAATGATCCACGGACGCTGCTGATTGTACGAAACAGGAATTACTTCTTCAGGTTTCACACCTATTCGGATATCTGCTTCGCTATCTGAGAGTTCTTCAATGGCCCTATGCATACCTGAAATGGTAGGATGATCAAATACAAACCCCACAGGCACATTTTTTTGATAAAGCACCCCAAGTCGGGCGGCAATCTGTGCAGCCTTAATGCTATGGCCTCCGATAGCAAAGAAATCATCATCACGGCCAATGGAGGATAATCCAAAAACTTCTTTCCAAATGGCAGCCAATAATCTTTCTTCCTCGTTATTAAAATTTTCATCAACTTTATTCCCGGGAAGATCGGGAATAATCAAACTGGAATGATCTACTTTTCCGGCTGAAGTGCGCGGTAATGCATCCAGATATACAAACGCCTGAGGCAGCATATAGGGTGGAAGTTTCCCCGCCAACTGTTCCCGAATAATATGTTCAAACGTTGAAGAAACAATCCATGCATACAATGATGTTTCTCCACTGGAATCATCTCTACCGCCAACATAGCATTCTTTAATGCCATCACAATTCAATAAGGCTGCCTCAACATCTCCTGGCTCAACACGATAGCCTCTGATTTTTAACTGATTATCTATACGACCTTCAAATACAATATTTCCATCAGCCATTTCCCAGCCCATATCACCGGTTCTATATAAGCGCTGACCTTCTGAACCAGGAATCTGACTTACAATAAATTTTTGTGCGGTTAATCCGGCATCATTTAAATAAGCTCTGGCAAGCCCCTTGCCTCCGACAAGAATTTCACCCTTTTTTCCAGAATCTACCGGGTAAAAGTCAGAGGAAACGATGTAAATCTGATAACCATTAATGGCCTGGCCAATGGGCGTTTTTAGCTGAGGATTTTCAGAAGTATTAAAAACAAAAAAGGTACATGAAATTGTAGCTTCGGTAGGTCCGTATCCGTTAATTATACGAATAGAAGCGGATAAATTTCTAAATTTTTGCAGACTGCCCTGTAATATGGATTCTACACCCACAAGCATCCGCTGAATCGGAAATTGTGGGGATTTAATTTTGAATGCATCAGCCAAATCAGATAACATGCCCGGAGAAATGTATGCACTTTGAATGTTATACTTTATAAAATACTGTACGAAAGAAGGAATATTTAGAATATGATCGGTTTGAAGAAGGTGAAGTGTACCTCCGGTACAGAGTACAGAAAAAATTTCCCATACCGAAACATCAAAGACAACCGGACATATACAACTTCCATTGAAAGGGGCAGAGATGGGTGCAAGTTCCCCGAAAGCGTGTATGTAATTCAAAACCGAGGCATGCTCAATCATAACCCCTTTTGGATTACCTGTAGTGCCGGAGGTATAAAGGATATATGCAAGATTTTCGGGGTATACTTCCGGAAAATCAACAAATCCGTTATCGGTTACGGATTCCTCTATAATTTTTTCAATAGACAAGGTTGTAATTCCCGAACCAGAAAACTCAGAACACCTATTTGAAATTAAAAACCGAAGTCCGGCATCCTGAATAATCTGCATTTTCCGATGATGAGGCCATGAATTATCAAGAGGAAGGTATGCTGCACCTGCTTTTAGAATTCCAAGCATTCCGGCTACCAAATAAATATCTCTATCGAAGCATAAACCCACAGGCTCCTCAGGTCTAAGTCCTCTTAACAACAAACTTCGGGCTATCTTTTCGGCCATAGCATCCAAAAAAACATAGGAAATACGAAGGTCTCCACACACCACGGCCGTCGTTTCAGGAAAATGGTGTACCATCTTTTCAAAACACTTAATAATAGATAGTTTTTCCCAACCTTCAGGAAGCTGTGCTGTTACCATGAGTTTGCAGTCAATATCATTTCAGAAAGGTAAAATTAAGGTAACCAATTGTATTCTAATAAAGAATGAAAGCTTTTTATTCAAAATCTATCAACACGCACCAAATCACTCATTAAAAAATCACTTAACCTAGCTGAAGCAATGGTATATTGTCATTTCGCAGCATTTCATTATCATTGCAATAAAGTAATATTCTCATGAAAATATTAAAACTCGCACTTCACTGGCAAATCCTCATCGCATTAGTGGCTGGTGTGATTTTCGGACTAACCATGAGTCCGTATGCATCGTATGTAACATGGATGGGTGATGTATTTCTCAGAGCTCTAAAAATGATTATTGTTCCCTTGATACTCAGTTCCATTATTACAGGTGTAGCTGGAATAGGAAACGCAGAAAACCTTGGTCGTTTAGGCATCAAGACAATGGGATTTTATTTACTTACCAGTCTGATGGCCATCATTACTGGTGTTTTACTGGTAAATTATTTCCAACCTGGAACCGGAGCCGATTTAGGTCTAAAATCTGATATTGGCGAATTAGCTGCTGTGACAAAGCCAATTTCACAAACCCTGATAGAAATTATTCCTGACAATCTGTTAAAATCTTTTGCGGATGGTAATATGCTTTCTGTAATATTTTTTGCGATTCTGATGGGATTTTTCATCACCCGAACCAGCCGTAAAACCAATCAATATCTCCGTGGATTTTTTGAAAGCATCTTCGAAGTGATTATGAAAATCACTCTTTTTATCATTCGCTTCACACCCCTCGGAATATTTGGAATAGTGAGTGGTGTGGTATCCGCCCAGGCCAATAATGAAGGCTGGATATCAAATATCAGTGGGAGTCTTGGTTTATATATGTTGTTGGTGGTTGCTGGTATTCTGATTCACGGTCTTATTACCATGTCTATAATCCTGAAAACAATCGGAAAATTAAATCCACTGCTCCATTTAAAAAATATGTCGACGGTACTTTTAACGGCATTTTCCACTTCCTCATCCAATGCTACCCTACCTCTGACCATGAGCGAGGTAGAAAACAAAGATGGAGTATCAAATAAAATTGCCAGTTTTACATTGCCTTTGGGGGCAACCATCAACATGAACGGAACTGCGCTTTATGAATGCATCGCGGTTTTATTTATTGCCCAGGCGTATGGTATCGATCTGAATTTCGGACAACAGATGATCGTGGTATTAACGGCTATGCTGGCTGCCATTGGATCAGCAGGAATTCCGATGGCGGGTATCGTTATGATGACGCTCATCATGTCGGCGGTCGGGATTCCACTCGAAGGAATCGGATTAATTCTGGCCGTAGACCGTCCTCTTGATATGATGCGTACTGCAATGAATGTATATGGTGATACCTGTGCAGCGGCCGTTATAGCCAAATCAGAAGGTGAACAATTAAAAGTCTGATGATTAAAGTGTGAATACCTTATCAGGATTCTGACGACGTGCTTCGATAATTTTCGATATCTCGAATCGCAGCTCGTCGGGGTCTATTGGTTTTGTAATAATCGCTGAAATTCCATATTGATCATAACCCTTATGAACTTCAACGAATGCCGTAATTACAATAACATCGAAGCGGCGCAACGGAAAACGTTGTAATAATTCGAGGCCATTTCCGCGTGGGAGATTTAAATCAAGAAATAATATTTCGGGCTGAGCATGACGAATTTTTTGAAATCCATCATCGATAGAAGGAGCAGTTCCCACAATTTCGAAGGCTGGAAAAGTATTTTTTAAAAATTCACGTATAAATTCAACCGCTCTTGGTTCATCATCAATAATAAATGCCCTTAATTTCATTGCCTTTCTTAAATATGCGCCGAAAATAATTAAAAATTAGAAATGATCAACTAAGAATGTGGATTTTATAAATTTGCAGCAAATGAAACGCTATGAGAACGATTCTACTTTCTATTATTCTGCTGTTGTCGTCCACCCTGTATTCTCAACATCAACTATCTGACAATGACTGGAAAACAAGGTATGAGAAATCGGGATTTAAACAGACTTCTACATATCAGGAAAGCCTTATTTTTTGTAAAAAACTAGCTGCATCCTCCTCGCAAATCCATTATACTTCTTTTGGAAAAAGCGCCCGTAATAAAGCACTTCCGCTGCTTATCATTGATAAAGAAGGAGATACAATTCCCGATATTATTCAAAAAAAAGGTCGTTTAATTCTTCTTATCGAAGCAAACATTCATCCTGGCGAACCCGATGGAATTGATGCCATGTTTATGTTATTACGTGATATGGTCATTTATCAAAAAAACATTGACTTACTTAACCATATCAGTATCCTTTTTATCCCGGTTTTTAATGTGGATGGACACGAGCGCTTCGGCGCTTATAATCGCATCAATCAAAACGGGCCGGAGGAAATGGGCTGGCGTACTACCGCCCAAAATCTTAACCTTAACCGTGATTTTATGAAGGCTGATGCTCCTGAAATGAAAGCCTGGCTAAAGCTTTTTAATCGTTGGATGCCTCATTTCTTTATTGATACCCATACCACTGATGGAGCTGATTATCAGTATGTTATAACTTACGCGCTAGAAACATCCCATAATATTGCACCAGAAATAGGTCATTGGCTAAAAATAAATTATCTGCCCGAAATGACCAGGAATATGTTTGAAAAGGGACATCCGGTATTCCCTTATGTAAGCTTCCGTAACTGGCATGACCCCAGAAGTGGTTTGTATATGGGCGTGGCACCACCAATGCTTTCGAACGGATATACGACACTGCATAACAGGCCCGGACTACTGATAGAAACGCATATGCTCAAACCATACAAAGCACGGGTTGAATCAACAGAAGCCCTCATCCTTTATACAATGAAAGCCCTTTCGTCAAAACATCAGGAATTTATAAACCTGATTGCAAAAGCAGATACAAACACGGCTTCTCCCCGCTTTCGAGAAATGCCCTTCTCGGTTAAATACAAACGCTCAGAAACTGATAGTATCATGGTTGATTTTCTTGGTGTAGAATATCACATCACAAAAAGTAATCTTACCGGTGGCGATTGCTTTGTATATGATTCCACCAAACCGATGACTATGAAACTCCCACTCTTTACCAATAATATTGTTGAAGAAGAAGTATGGCTTCCTAATTATTATATCATTCCACCAGAATGGACTACTGTTATTGACAGACTTCAGCTTCACGGGGTGAAAATGCAATATCTCTCTTCTGACTCAAAACTGAAATGCAAAATGACACAGTTTTCGGATGTCAGTATGCGTAATCAAAGCTATGAGGGCCGTCAAATACCTACGTTCAAATCACAGGATGATTTCATGTTCCAGAATTTTCCGGCCGGATCGGCAGTAATAAATATGGATCAAAAAACGGCCAGAGTGATTGCTCATTTATTGGAGCCCCGAGCATGGGATTCGTTTGTATATTGGGGGTTTTTCAATGCCATTTTCGAACAAAAAGAATATGCTGAGTCATATGTTATGGAAACTTTGGCCCTCGAAATGTTAAAAAAAGATCCGGGTCTACAGGCTAAATTCGAAAAATATCTGACCGAAAATCCAAGCTTAAAAAACAATCAATGGGCGATTCTTAATTGGTTTTATCAACAAACTCCATGGGCTGACGAACGCTTAAATCTTTATCCCGTTGGAAGGCTTTTCGACAACCTACCCAAAGATATTATCCTGCGAAATTATTAACCATCATGAAAACGATCTGTCCATGGGCACTCAACTACTATTAAAGTAAGCCTTCTTTTTTACTTCAATTGATTATTTTTGCCGATTAATAAATCGCATGGGACTATTTTTCATTATTCTTCTGGCCATTGGTTTATCCTTTGATACATTTGCCGTTTCCGTATCGAGTGGCTTAGTTATGAAGCGTATAACCTTTTTCAATGCCACAAAAATTGCTTTTTCACTGGCTGTTTTTCAAGCGGGTTTGCCAATATTGGGTTGGTTTTTAGGAAGCGAATTCAAAGAATATCTAGCGATTTATGATCATTGGATTGCATTCATACTCCTTGCAATCCTGGGATTAAAGATGATTTACGAAAGCATTACAGCCACCGAAACAGAAATGCGCTTTAATCCATTGAATTTCTGGATGTTGATGGGTTTATCTCTGGCCACCAGCATTGATGCTTTGGTTGTTGGTTTTAGTTTTGCATTTATAGAAATACACATTCTTTTAGCAGCGTTTATCATAGGAATCATTACATTTATTGCCTCTATGCTGGGCATTTTACTGGGTAAAAAGACCGGATCGAAATTCGGAAAACAGATGGAACTTGTAGGTGGTCTGATTTTGATTGCATTAGGTACAAAAATTCTGATCGAACATTTGGGATTACTTTAATTGATATAATCAAGCCCTGAAATTTTTAAACATCTTACACAAAATTTCAATCCCAATTTAAACAAACGGGATGTGAAATGGGTTTTACTATTGTATTGGCAAGATTTAAAGAATGCTAATTCAAAAACGAAATAAAAGAAATATTTTCACGTATAGAAAACATCCATTTTAGGTATAATTCAATAGACCAATTAATTTTCCGGGTTGATACTAAAAACACTAATAAACTCATATGAAAATCTTCACACGGCTTTTTTGGATAAGCCTGGTCATCATTCTTCTGACTATTTCCTGCAAACACGAACCTGATATCCTGGCAGGACCCGATCCCTTCGACACCACTACGACAACAGTCCCCTGCTCGCCAGATACCGTTTATTTTTCGAATGTCATTTTACCCTTGCTCAACTCTTCTTGTGCATATTCCGGATGTCATGACGCCGCTACGGCAGAAGAAGGCGTAATACTCAATAATTACAGCCAAATAATGTCGACGGGTGAAGTCAAACCCTTTAAACCAAATGAAAGTAAGCTATACAAAAAAATTATCGAAACCGACCCCGAGGACATCATGCCTCCGCCTCCAAACCAGCCAATGACACAAGAGCAGATAGCTCTCATTTATAAATGGATACAACAAGGCGCTAAAAAGAACCGATGCATCCAACTCGACTGTGATTCTATAAATGCAACATACGCTGCAAGCGTTAAACCCATTATCGAAAACAATTGTAAAGGATGCCACAGCGGAGGCTCACCAGGTGGTGGGATTTTTATTACATCCTACTCAGAAACAGCAACCATCGCCAATAACAATTCGTTGGTTAGTGTTATTTCCCACGCCGCAGGTTATTCACCCATGCCTAAAGGTGGTAAACTCAGTAATTGCGATATCGCTATCATCAAAAAATGGGTTAATGATGGAGCCCCCAACAACTAAACAGCTATGAAAATCAGATATTACCTCACGCTTTTTGTAATAAGTCTGCTAATTACTCTGGTATCATGTTATAATGATAATGAAGAAGTACTTTACCCGGCAGGCAGTGGATGCGACACTAAAAATGTAACCTACACCACTGACGTTATACCTGTTATTCAATCAAACTGCATATCGTGTCATTCGGCTTCCAATCCTTCGGGAAGTATCCGGCTCGACGACTATCAAAATCTTGTACTATCCATCAATTCGGGGCGCTTTCAAGGTGCCATTAATCATCAAAGCGGATTTTCTGCCATGCCACAGGGAGGTGGAAAAATATCGTCCTGTTCTCTCGCTAAAATAAACCAATGGATAACCGATGGATTTCCAAACAATTAAACTAATCAACAATGAAAAAATGGATTAAAATACTGCTAATTATAGCCGGACTTGGAATTGCTGCCGGCATTATGGGTTACATATTTGTTTATAACAAATCGCATCCCGATTTCGAAAATTTATCTTCCGACTATGCGCTAAAAGCCTCTGAACTTTTTACAGAATTCAAAGTTGATGCCATTAAAGCCCAAGCAAAATACAATGGCAAAATGGTTCAGATTAACGGGCAGTTAATGAACAAAGAATTAAATGATACCATGGCCATTGCCGTTTTTGTTTTCGAACAGGGAATGTTTGGTGATGAAGGTATACGCTGCACGATGTTACCCACCGCCGTGGATAATCTAAAAGTCACTGAATCCGGCGCAGAAGTTGTCATTAAAGGCTACCTCACCGGATATAATGAGGTAGATATTATTATGGAAAAATGCAGCATGCTGAAATCAGAATGACGTATGTATAAAACTGATTTCTAGCATGTTTTCATCGTAAATTTAAATAAACAAATAAACTAAAAAATGAAACACTTATTGATATTTGTCTTTTTTCTGGCGGCAACCTTTCAGGTGACTGCCCAAAAATACATCACTAAAACCGGAGCCATCCAGTTTTACTCCGAAGGAGCCATCGAAAAAATTGAAGCGATAAATAAACAGGTGAATGCCGCTCTGGATATTAAAAGTGGAGATATGGTTTTTAAAGTGGTCATCAAATCCTTTGAATTTGAAAAAGCATTAATGCAGGAACACTTCAATGAGAACTATCTCGAAAGCGATAAATTTCCCAATGCTTCCTTTGTTGGAAAAGTAATTAACATTGATAAAATGGACTTTTCAAAAGATGGTAAATACGAAGCCGATATTACCGGCAAGATTACCATTCATGGGGTTACAAAAGATATCTCAACGAAAGGAAGTCTGGAGAGCAAGAATGGGAAAATTACCGGCCATTCTGTTTTCAATATATTAGTTAAGGATTTTAAGATCGAAATTCCCGGTGCCGTTGTTAAAAACATAGCCGAATCAATAGAGATTACTGTCAATATTGCACTCGATAAACTCAAATAACATGCAAAAAAATCTGGTGGCCGTTCTCGTATTCCTGTTGACATTTTGCTCTCAAAATATCAGCGCTCAGGATGATTTGATGGACATTTTCGGAGATGAACCTCAGGGCACCGAATATGCCTATGGAACTTTTAAAACCACTCGAGTGGTATTGAATCATTCAATACAGAGTCCGGCTCCCGGAGATTTGCTTTTTATCATTTCGCATCACTTCGGGCATTTGAACGAAGGACCATATAATCTATTTGGCCTTGATATGGCTACCATTAGATTTGGCCTCGAATACGGTATAACCAACAGGCTTTCACTGGGAATTGGCCGGGGTACGTACAAAAAGATTTTTGACGGACATGTAAAGTATAAAATTCTCCAACAGAGCAGCGGCGAGAGAAATATGCCCTTTTCGATCAGTTACTTTGGTTCCGCCGGTATCAATACACTGAAATGGCAGGATCTGAACCGAACGAATTACTTTACTTCCCGGCTGACTTATGTTCATCAATTCTTGATTGCCCGAAAGTTTAACAACTGGCTATCACTTCAACTGACTCCCACCATCGTTCACCGTAATCTGGTAGCTACCACAACCGATCAAAATTCAGTTTATGTTATGGGAGCTGGTGGCCGACTTAAACTCTCACAAAGAGTCAGCCTGAATGCTGAGTATTTTTATCTACTCCCCGGAAAAACGGCCGATGATTTCGATAACAGCCTGTCCATCGGACTTGATATAGAAACCGGTGGTCATGTTTTTCAGTTGTTCTTTACGAATTCCAATCCCATTTCTGAACATGGTTTCATCACCGAAACAAAAGGAAACTGGCTGAACGGGGATATCTATTTCGGTTTTAATATCACGAGAACTTTTACGCTAAAATGAAAATAGCGTAAAAGCGATTAGCGTTTCATCTATAATACCTTGCATTCAACTCAAGGATTAATCATTGATTTTCTAGTGTTTCTAATAATCATGCGGACGCTGATTTCCAATTGTCATATGGTTTACGATCCATTCAAAGAGTCTTCAATAGGGAATTTCACTGTTTCTTTGAGGAAGTTTCTACAGCGCATCACGCATTACTTTCCCGCATGCACTTCATGGCGCAAGCCGGACAATTCTCCAAAATTCTCCTTCTCTTTGATATTGAAATCGATCGTGCAATCGGTCAGGCCGACCTTGCCAGAATTCCATTCTTAGCGGTGATAATATGTATCCGCCCCAATTATCAGGTCTTTCGGCAGGCCCATTTGGAAATTCATTTATATAAACATTTTTAGCCTCTTCAAGTTCCTCACGGCCACATATTACATCACTTTGAGGAGAAATAACGGCACTAATCTGACTCCCAAACGGACGACTTAAAAAATAAGCATCTGACTCGGTAGCAGGCAGTTTTATAACATCCCCTTCAATACGTACCTGACGCGCCAGTTCTGGCCAGAAAAAAAGAAGTGCAGCTCTGGCTTCTCTATCCAATTGGCGGCCCTTGGCGCTATCATAATTGGTAAAAAAAGAAAACCCTCTTTTATCCAGGCCTTTTAATAAAACCATACGTGATGCAGGACTTCCTGCTTCTGTTACCGTAGAAAGCACCATCGCTGTCGGTTCCATTACATGACGTTCAATTGCTTCTTTTAGCCAGGCATTGAACTGCAAAAATGGATCTTCTGACACACTTTCCAATGGCCGGTGATTATATTCTCCGCGAATACAGCTGATATCTTCCATCACAATTTTATGGTCAAAACATCCCCGAGACTTGCTTGTTCAGAATTAATCTGAAATAATTCCCGAGGAAAGGAATATCTCATGCACCATTTCACCGCGCATCCTCATAAATTCCGGGCTGGCATCACCTTCCATTTCAATATTCAACACAAAGGCAATTATATTGTCTCCCTTTTCCAGATAACCCACAAGCCAACCGATACTTTTTCCATCCTGATATGACAATCCGGTC
Organism: Bacteroidales bacterium; assembly: GCA_030656615.1. GTDB lineage: Bacteria > Bacteroidota > Bacteroidia > Bacteroidales > TTA-H9 > JAUSOY01. Next base: position 91,896 of record JAUSOY010000043.1, read on the forward strand.
TTTCCGCGCAATTGATATGTTGAGGTTGAATCGATCAGCATCATTTTTCTTACCACGGTCTGACTGTGCTCCGAAAACAGCAAAGTACCTGCCGCCAATTGACGTATAAAATCCAATTGTTGCAAAGGAGTAATTCTCGAACCTCCCTTAAGCCAGAAATCATCAAGATTTGATTTCTTAATGTCCATTACTCCATACTGAGCCTTATTGACATACAAAACCATGGTATTATAACCAATGCGACGAGCGATTTCCTGATAATACGGAACACAGGAAATTTGGAAGGCTTTAATCATTTCCATATCGCAATTGCACTCCTGCCGATTATACGGCTCGCCTGAGTATGGTATAATAAAATGTTCATCTTTTGCCAGACCAATTTCCAGAGCAATCAAGGAATTAAGAATTTTAAAGGTGGAAGCGGGTAAAAATGAAAGTCTGGATCGTTCCGAATTATTAATCATGATCTCAGCACTTTTTAAATCGTAAGACACGAAACATCCAATAACACCATTTTTTTTAAACACACTATCTGTGATACTTATATCAGGATTTTGTGCCTGCGATACGGATAAAAAAGTGACAAAAACTAAAAGAGGTAACAGAAACTGAGGAATACTTTTCATCATAAATTATTTTAAATAACAAGATCAGGGACTATTTGCCTTGAAAGGATCTGGAAATCAATAACTGATCAATTTCAAATATTGGCTTCCCATTTCTATAGGAACGTACACGACAATAAACACTTTGTCCTGGAGTGAATCCTTTGTACTTTAATCCCATCACCGGAACATTATAAAAATTTTCTTCAGCATCCTTTACACGTATAAACCGTTTGAATCCTCGTAAAATGTCATGATCTTCAACAATTGAATCATATCTAAAAGGGTATACCATTGAAGGTTGATACATTGGATGAATGGGCTCTAATTGGATTCCCTGGTTGCGTTTGCTATAGCAGGCCATCATATCTGTCAGGGATCCGGGCTTGAATTGATTCGGAAGAAAATAACGAAAAGACAGAAATGCAAATCGTAGTTTTTGATAGTGGAAAACGTGATAGGCCTCCGTTTCAGAAATCCGGAATACCCCCGCACAACGAAACAGCAATATCAAGCCATGATCATCTGAAGCATCCCGGTGAACATCAGAACTATCTGTTACCAGTTTTATCTGCCCTTTTCGAATAGAATGAACCCTGCAAGATATGTATTCGTTTTCAAACTTGCCCGGCATCACCACCAAATGAATATCCGATGAAGAATCTTTGATAGCAATGGCGGTAAACTCACATTCATTGTCTGAAAAAAGCTGCCTTTCAAGAATATTAAATTCATAAGACTTACCAATAGAATAAACCGGATGCATGGGCTCGAGAAAAACTTTTCCATTACAGTTAATACGCGAAACTTTGCATTCCATCGGATGTCCGGTTTCTATACCATAATTACGGTAATACTTTTCGGGAAGTAATGTTGAAAATCCATCAGGACCGTCCAAAAGGTAGCATGGCTGTCCATCAGGCAAAGAACGAAGGCCTCTTACCCAAAAACGCTCCACATCGCCTTCATGTAATTTCATATTCAATAATATATTTCAAAAGTACAGCCGAAAAATGGTTATTGCAATCCAAATTTGCCAACAGGCATGAAGTATTATTATCTTTGAATCATATACACCGCCTAATAAATTATTAATCAAAGGCCGATCAAACCTTGTTAAAAAAGTTAAGAACATGAAAAAAATTGCAATAGTACTTGCCGGATGCGGAGTATTTGACGGAGCTGAAATTCACGAAGCGGTATTGAGTATGTTGGCAATACAGAAACAGGGAGCCGAGTTTCAACTATTCGCACCTGACATAGCTCAGTCCCACGTAATCAATCATTTAAGCGGCGAAATAATGACTGAAGAACGAAATGTATTAATAGAATCAGCACGTATTGCAAGAGGTAACATAAAAGCTCTTAGCATGTACAATGCTGCAGAATTCGACGCATTAATTTTTCCTGGTGGCTTTGGTGTGGCTAAAAACCTTTGCAATTTTGCATTCAAGGGTAGTTCAATGGAAGTTCTTCCAGAAGTTATAAATTCCATTCAGGAAACTCATCAAATGAATAAACCCATTGGGGCTATGTGTATTTCACCGGTTATCATTGCAAAACTATTACCAGGAACTGAATTAACCATTGGAAATGATGTAGAAACTTCCGTATTAGTTGAAGAATTAGGTGGAAAACACAAGATTGCAAACTTTACAGAGGTGATTTCTGATAAAAAGAATAAAATATTTACGACTCCATGTTATATGTTACAGGCCAATTTAGTGCAGATTGCAAAGGGTACAGAGAATTTGATTTCAAAAGTCATAGAGGCTTGTATATAATAAGAATACCCTCCGGAAAACCGGAGGGTATCTGCGTTACCAAACTCAAAAAAAAATCCCCTCAATGATAAAACTGGCCTTTTGCCGGTATCCAACCTCCGTCGAATCCGGCAATTACTATTGGTTTCACAAATGTAACCGCTCAAAATGACGTATAAAAAGCGAAATTTCCGGATAATAGAAGCCACAACGGGGATAAACGTTAAACTTGTTGAAGCAATCGTTAGCATAAATTACATATTCGCCAAATTAGGAATTTTGTAATTTATATTGATTCTAAAAAAACCAATTTAAAATCTGATTTTAAGTTTTTTATGTAATTATTTACATATGTGTAATTTCATCGATTACTTATATTTACAATAAATAACACACAATACCGTATTAAATATTGTAAAGTCCATAAAAACAGGCATCAAGCCCTAAACATCCCTAACTCCATAAACGTAAGAAAAGACTTAACAAGGTGATTTAACCAATTGGTTAATTTGTTATTATTCTCTTTTTCAGGTTTTTACATAAGTCTTTTAGGTTTTTTAACAGTTTTTTTTTGGAAAATGATTCAATAAGTATTTTCTTTGCACCCTGTTTAACCATAAAAGTAGAATTATGTCAGACATTGCAACCAGAGTAAAAGCTATCATTGTTGATAAGCTTGGTGTAGATGAAAACGAAGTTACCCCCGAAGCTAGCTTTACCAATGATCTCGGTGCCGATTCCCTCGACACGGTTGAACTCATCATGGAATTCGAGAAAGAATTCAATATTGCTATTCCGGATGATCAAGCTGAAAAAATCAGCACCGTTGGCGATGCGATTGCTTACATTGAAAACAATGTAAAAGAGTAAATTATTTCACTTTTTTTGGTTCTCTAATGAAATTGAAAAGAGTTGTAGTAACCGGCCTAGGAGCTCTAACTCCAATAGGAAATGACGTTCCGACTTTATGGAACAATTTGCTTAATGGAGTTAGTGGCGCCGAAGCTATTACACGTTTTGACGCATCAAAGTTCAAAACTCGCTTCGCCTGTGAAGTCAAAGATTATGATCCTCTCCAGTTTTTCGATCGTAAAGAGGCCCGTAAATATGACTTATTTTGCCAATATGGTATTATCGCTGCTGATCAGGCAATTGCCGACAGCGGGCTTGATCTTACTAAGATCGACCTCGACAGGGTTGGTGTAATTTGGGCATCCGGTATTGGCGGATTGGTAACTTTTCTAGAAGAATTGGGCAATTTTCATCGTGGAGATGGTACTCCCCGATTCAGCCCGTTTTTCATTCCTAAAATGATAGCCGATATCGCCGCTGGCCATATTTCTATCAAATACGGATTCAGAGGACCCAATTTCGCAACGGTATCGGCCTGCGCATCTGCAGCAAATTCTTTAATCGACGCATACAATTACATCCGCTTAGGGAAAGCAAACGTATTTGTTACCGGAGGTTCTGAAGCAGCTGTTAATGAAGCCGGCATTGGTGGATTCAATGCCATGCACGCACTTTCCACCCGCAACGATGATTTTAAAACAGCCTCTCGTCCTTTTGATAAGGATCGTGATGGTTTCGTTTTAGGAGAAGGTGGATGCGGCTTAATCTTTGAAGAATTAGAACATGCCCTTGCCAGGGGCGCACATATTTATTGTGAAGTGGGTGGCGCAGGTTTATCTGCTGATGCCAATCACATTACATCGCCTCATCCCGAGGGAGCAGGCGCTTTACTTTCGATGAAATGGGCCGTTGAAGATGCCGGCTTACCACTTACAGCCGTTGATCATATCAATACTCATGGTACTTCTACCCCGCTTGGTGATATCGCAGAACCCAGAGCCATTGTTAATCTTTTTGGGGAACATGCATATTCCATTAATATTAATGCAACAAAGTCGATGACCGGGCATCTTTTGGGTGCTGCCGGTGCTGTTGAAGCGCTTGCTGCTGTCTTAAGTATTAAAAACGACATCGTCCCTCCCACCATCAACCACTTTACCGATGATCCTGAAATTGACAATAAACTCAATTTCACTTTCGGAAAAGCACAAAAAAGAACGATTAATGTTGCTATAAGCAATACTTTCGGTTTTGGGGGGCACAATGCAAGTATTTTGTTTAAGAAATATTCGGAATAAATTACTGAATGTTTTTATTTAAAAGACTGAGAATCCATTTCTCATCCGACAAAAAACTTTTCAAAATTGTAAAAAATATTTTCGGGTTTTATCCCGGAAATATTTTTTTGTATAAGCTGGCACTTCGGCATCGATCAGTATCCCAAACCTTTTCGAATGGTTTCAGAATCAGTAATGAACGTCTCGAATTTCTTGGCGATGCCATTCTCGATGCGGTTGTTGCTGACTATATGTTTAAAAAATATCCTTTAAGAGACGAAGGCTTCCTTACTGAAATGCGTAGCAAAGTCGTGAGCCGTCAGCAATTGAATAAGCTTTCTCAAAAATTAGGTCTTCAGGAATATATAATTACAAGTCCGGAAACAGGATCTTTTCATAAATCTGTTAATGGGGATGCCTTTGAAGCCTTTATAGGAGCAATGTATCTCGATAAAGGGTATAGCTTCTCAAAGAAAATCATCATCACCCGCCTTCTTGAAGTTCACTACGATATGGACAGCCTGGTTGAAACCAATTTCAACTATAAAAGCAGACTGATAGAATGGGGGCAAAAAGAAAAAAAGATTATTCAGTATAATCTGCTTGGCGAAACCGGAGTTGGACACAACAAACAGTACATTATTGAAGTCTGCCTTGATGGTGAAGCCCTAGCCCAGGCTCAGGATTTTTCGATCAAAGGTGCCGAACAACTGGCTTCCGAAAAAGCTTTCGCAAACCTTCCCATCGCCTAGTGCATTATTTATTCTTCAGGCTATCTTAATTCTCACTAACTTTACTTTGAGAAAATAAAGCTTAAGTATGAGAAGAAAAATGCATATTGATTTCAGTCCAGACGGTGAATACGAACTTATTGAAATATCTTCAAACCTGCCAGAATACAAACTTTGCTTCCACATCAATCAGCGTCTGAAGTGGAAACTCATACGGCTGGATGATATGACCATTGCTGAAGCGAAAAAAAAATCAACCCATTATTGTATCTTTTATTATCCTATGGATGAGTATACCGAGGTGTTTTTGATTGGCGATTCATGCGGTAATAAATCATTAATGGCTTCATACTATCTTATCATTAAAGGTACAATCCGAGAAAATAGCCGGGAAAAAATGATGGATATTCTTTCAAATACGGAAGGAATATTATCAACGAACCCAATATCCAAACCAGAAAATACAATAACTGATACAAAAACATCGGCAGCCTACCGAATCGAAAATATATTATTAGAACTTGAATATCATCTGCTTAACCTTTCAAAATAATCATCAAGGAAATGAGAACTAAAATTGTTGCCACCATTGGGCCAGCCTCGGAAAATGAATCCGTATTACGGCATATGATGATAGCCGGGGCCGATGTTTTTCGTTTCAATTTTTCTCATGGTGAGCATGATTGGCATTCCATGATGATCGACAAAATTCGTAAAATAGCTGAAGAAGAAGGTAAAAATATTGCCCTGATGGGCGATTTGCAAGGGCCTAAAATACGTATTGGCGAAGTTAAAAACGGGGAAATGTTTCTTAATGAAGGCGAAGAAATCAACATCTCCTGCCAAGAAAAAATTTCCGACGAAAACGGAATTTATATCAATCATACAAACCTTCCCTCCGAAGCTAAAATTGGTGAAGTAATTCTGATAAATGATGGGAAATTAAAACTCCGCATTACATCCATTCATCCAATCGATGGCTTAAAAGCAATGGTTGAAATAGGTGGTTTCCTATCCTCTCGTAAAGGTGTTAACTTACCGGATACATGCCTGAATGTTAAAAGCATGACCGACAAAGACCATCGAGATCTCGCATTTATCCTCCAGCACCAATTTGAGTGGTTGGCGCTCTCTTTTGTACGCACATCCCAAGATATAAGCGAATTAAGAAAAGCGATTGCTAAAACCACCAAAAAACAATCACCAGCCATCATCGCAAAAATTGAAAAGCCCGAAGCCGTTAAAAACTTCGATAGTATTCTACGTGTATGTGATGGAATTATGATAGCCCGTGGCGATCTCGGCGTAGAAGTTCCTTTTGAGCTTCTACCGGTGATACAGAAAAGCATTATTCATAAAACAATTCCAACGGCAAAACCAGTCATCGTTGCCACCCAGATGCTTGAAGGTATGATGACCAATACCACGCCTTCACGGGCCGAAATAAACGATGTAGCCAATTCAGTAATGGACGGTGCAGATGCATTGATGCTCAGTGGAGAAACTTCTTCTGGAAAATATCCCGGAGAAGCTGTTGCTGCCATGGAAAGAATCATTCTCAAAACAGAAGAATATAAATCAATTTATCATAAATCCGTTACGGCACATCCCAGTGGGAGTAAGCGTTTTATATCCGACAACATTATCAGTGCTGCTGTCGACCTAAGCAAATCCACAGCAGCCAAAGCCATCGTCATCCATACCTTTTCAGGTTATACCGCCCGTATGATAGCTGCCCACCGCCCTGAATCCCGCATCTTTATTTTTTCAGATAATCAAAAATTGCTGAACCGTCTGAATCTCCAATGGGGTATTGAAGGATGCTACTTTAAACATCCGGGAATTACAGAAGAAAACTTTAGCGATTTTGAAAATATTCTTACCAAACATCATGTGGTTTCCGATGGCGATCTGGTCGTTCATGTATCTTCCGTACCCCCAACCCAAAAAGGGAAAAGCAATATGATATTGCTGCATAAAATATAAAATCCATTCAACCTTTTAGTCCAGTATTTGTTACTGTTGCCGGAATGAATGAGTTGCCAGCTTATCTAATTTGCCACAAAAATGGCTGAAAATTCCTTAAAAATTAGTAAACTTGCAGTCTTTTTGTTGTCCTTCAAGTTAATACAATGTTTCGTCAGAATATACGTAATACATTCATGAACAATATATTGCACGGTCTTGCAAAATCTATGTTGCTAGCCCTTATCATTTTTGGTATCAGTTTTTCGCTTATGGCAGAAGATGGCCATCATACTCCGGATACTACAAAAAAGAAATTTGATGCAGGTAAAATGATAATGGAACATATAGCCGATGCCCACGAATGGCATATTGCCACCATTGGACATACGCATATTTCACTGCCTCTTCCGGTCATCCTTATTGACAATGGCAGCTTTCATGTATTTATGTCTTCCAAATTCCATCATGGCCTTGAGGCTTATAAAGACTTCAGGCTAATGACCGAAGGAGCTTACAAAGGAAAAATTGTAAAGATTGAAACCCTTGCCGATGGAACAGAAAGCATTTCGCCCGATTTGCCCCTTGATTTTTCGATTACAAAGAATGTCGCGGCCATTTTCTTTTCCGTTTTCCTGATGATCTGGATTTTTATGTCGGTGGCGGGTGCATATAAGAAAAATGCCGGTCATGCTCCCAAAGGAATGCAGTCCTTTCTTGAACCCATCATCATTTTTGTTCGTGACGACATTGCAAAATCTTCGATAGGCGAAAAAAACTATGAAAAATACCTTCCCTATCTTCTTACGGTATTCTTTTTTATTTTCCTTAATAACCTATTAGGACTAGTACCCTTTCTTCCGGGAGGTGCAAATGTTACGGGTAATATCGCAGTAACGCTGGTATTGGCCCTTTTTACTTTTGCAATTACAACCTTCAGTGGAAATAAAGCATACTGGCTTCATATTTTCAATGCTCCCGGTGTACCCTGGTGGTTAAAACTTCCAATTCCCTTATTGCCCATTGTTGAATTGCTGGGTATTTTTACAAAGCCATTCGTTCTAATGATTCGACTGTTTGCCAATATGGCCGCAGGGCACATCATCATACTGGCCTTTATGAGTCTGATCTTCATTTTTGGAAATATGCACGAAGGGATAGGTTTAGCTGTTTCTCCCATTTCACTCGCTTTTTCAATATTCATGGGCTTGCTTGAGCTATTAGTTGCTTTTCTTCAGGCCTTTGTATTCACCCTATTATCGGCTATTTACTTTGGATTAGCCACCGAAGAACATCATTAATCTGTAAACCTTTTTAAATCATCATAATATGTCACTTTTATCAATCATTCTTCAAGCCGCAGCTGATATGGCTCCATTTGCAAAATTCGGAGCTGCGTTAGGTGCAGGTATTGCTGCAGTAGGTGCAGGTATCGGAATTGGTAACATCGGCGCTCGCGCCCTCGAATCCATTGCCCGCCAGCCAGAAGCTGTAGGCGATATCCGGTCAAACATGATCATTTCCGCCGCTCTTATCGAAGGTGCTGCCTTCTTTGCCATTGTTGTGTGTTTGATGATTTTATTCATCTGATGCATTACTTCTGCCTGCCGGTATGCGCGATTGGCCCATGCCGGCAGGTTTTATCACTTAATTATTAAAAACGATGGAATTAGTAAAACCCGCTATAGGCCTGTTATTCTGGATGTTGATTTCATTCGGCGCTTTGCTGTTTATCCTCAGCAAATTTGCCTGGCCTGCGATAACCAAGGCACTGAAAGAACGCGAGAAATCAATTGAAGAGGCGCTCCATCTGGCTGAAACAGCCCGTGGTGAAATGAAAAAGCTAAAATTCGATAACGAACAACTGCTTAAAGAAGCCAAAGAAGAACGCGATGCCATATTAAAAGATGCCCGTAAAATTAAAGACAGCATCGTGAATGAAGCCCATAACAAAGCCCATTTGGAATATGAGCGCATGATAGAAGTTGCGCGTGAAGGCATTAAAAATGAAAAAATGGCTGCTATTACCGAGCTCAAAAATCAATTGGCAATTCTGAGTATCGAAGTGGCTGAAAAAATTCTCCGTGAAGAATTAAGCAAGGATAAAAAACAGGATCAGTACGTTAAAAGTCTGGTCGACGAGATGAAGTTTAATTAAGCGAAGATAATACATCACCCATGAAAGAAGCCATCGTTGCAAGACGCTATGCCAGCGCACTTTTCGAGGTAGCCTCCGAAAACCAAAAGGTTAATGAGGTGTATTCCGACATTCGCCAGATATACAACCTTTGCCAAAAAAGCAGAGATTTTTCGCTCATGCTTAAAAATCCTGTGGTACCGGCTCCTCAAAAAAGGAAGATTATGAAAGTCCTTTTTGATGGAAAAATTGAGGATATCAGCTTACGATTTTTTTTGATTCTTGCATCCAAAGGCCGCGAAGATATTACTGAAGAAATATGTAATCAGTTTGTTATTATCTACAAAGAGGCTAATAACATTCATGACATCACAATACGAACCGCTTCACCGCTTTCCAAAGAAAACCGTGAAGAAATCCTTAATCAGCTCAATACGGTCATAAATGGCACCATTGAACTTGAGGAAATTATTGAACCAGCCCTGATCGGGGGCTACCAGTTATTGTACGACGATAAACGTTACGATGCCAGCGTTCGTAAACAAATTAGCGAACTAAGGCGCAAATTCACTGAAAATCTGTTTGTTAAACAGTTCTAAATAAATCCATTGAATCATGGCTGAAATCAAACCAGCTGAAGTTACAGCGATATTGCGGCAACAGTTAGCCGGCCACCGTACCGAATCAGAACTCGAGGAAGTGGGTTCTGTGCTCCAGATCGGTGACGGTATAGCACGTATATACGGATTAAGCAATGCTCAGTCCGGGGAACTTATCGAATTTGAAAAAGACAATTTAAAAGCCATCGTCCTCAACCTCGAAGAAGATAATGTAGGTGCTGTACTTCTTGGCGAAACCAGAGAAATAAAGGAAGGCGATATCGTAAAACGGACCGGACGTATTGCTTCGGTAAACGTTGGCGAAGGTTTGCTTGGTCGTGTTGTAAATACTTTGGGCGAACCCATCGACGGTAAAGGGGATATAAAAGGCCCTTTGTACGAAATGCCATTGGAGCGCAAGGCTCCCGGTGTTATTTACCGCCGCCCGGTTAATGAACCTCTTCAGACCGGAATTAAAGCAATTGACGCCATGATACCCATTGGCCGTGGACAGCGCGAGCTGATTATCGGTGACCGTCAGACCGGGAAATCCTCCATTGCCATTGATACCATTCTGAATCAGAAAGAATTCTATGATAAAGGCGAAACAGTTTATTGCATATATGTAGCAATAGGACTCAAAGGTTCTACCGTTGCCAACCTTGTAAAAACACTGGAAGACAAAGGTGCCATGGCTTATACCTCTATTGTTGCGGCTACGGCGTCAGACCCTGCTGCCATGCAGTTCTATGCACCATTTACCGGAGCAGCTATCGGGGAATTTTTCAGAGATACCGGTCGTCCGGCACTTGTTATTTTCGACGATTTATCAAAACAGGCTGTAGCATATCGCGAAGTTTCTCTGCTTTTACGTCGCCCTCCCGGCCGTGAGGCGTATCCTGGTGATGTATTCTATCTGCATTCTCGCTTACTGGAACGTGCCGCCAAAATCATCGATTCCGATGAAATTGCTGCGCAAATGAACGACCTGCCAGAGGTACTCAAACCCCTTGTTAAAGGCGGAGGCTCTCTTACCGCCTTACCCATCATCGAAACACAGGCTGGCGATGTATCGGCTTACATTCCTACGAATGTTATTTCGATTACTGATGGACAAATATTCCTCGAAACCAATTTGTTTAACGCTGGTATCCGTCCGGCGATTAATGTTGGCATCTCCGTATCACGTGTAGGTGGTAATGCCCAGATTAAATCCATGAAAAAAGTTGCCGGAACCCTAAAAATCGATCAGGCCCAGTACCGTGAACTCGAAGCCTTCTCCAAATTTGGATCTGACCTCGATGCAGCCACAAAAGCTGTGCTTGAAAAAGGAAAACGCAATGTGGAAATTCTAAAACAAGGATTACACCAGCCCATTCCAGTTGAAAAACAAATAGCCATTCTCTTCTGCGGTACCCGCGGATTGCTTAAAAATGTTCCGGTAGAAAGAATTCTTGATTTCGAAACGGAATTAATTCATCAACTCGAAGAAAAATATCCTCATATCCTCAAAACCCTCAGGGCCGGACAGCTATCCGATGAAACGGTAGTTGAACTCGAAAAGGTTGCAGAGATTGTTTCGAAGAAATACGCTAAATAATCGCCCATGCCAAATCTTAAGGAAGTAAGGAACAGGATTGAATCGGTTAAATCCACCCAGCAAATCACCAGCGCTATGAAGTTGGTGGCCGCTTCCAAACTGCGCAAGGCCCAGAATGCCATTATGTCGCTCAGGCCGTATTCCAAAAAAATGTCTGAAATACTGCAAAATGTTAGTGCCAGCATCGATTCAGACGGTAATTCGGTATACGGACAACAAAGACCAGAAGAGAAAATCCTGATTGTAGCACTGGCATCAAACCGCGGATTATGTGGTGCTTTTAACTCAAATGTTATTAAACTCACCCGTCGTCTGATATTTAATACGTTTGCCCCTCAACACGCGAAAGGGAATGTTCATCTTATATGTGCCGGCAAACATTTAAGCGATTACTTCGTACGCCAGAATTTCGGCTTGCATGGCCGTTTCGATGCTATTTTCGACAAACCGGAATATCAGGCAGTAGCCGACATTGCTACAGGAATAATGAAGGCATTCGAAAGCAAAAAATACGATGCTGTTTATCTGGTGTATAACCAGTTCAAAAATGCAGCCACACAGACGCTGATCACGGAACAGTTTCTTCCGATAGCACCATCCAAGGAAAAAACGGCCACCCATTCAGCAGACTATATCTTCCAGCCTGACAAGAATGAAATTCTTGACGATCTGGTTCCACGCTCATTAAAAATTCAGTTGTACAAAGCAGTTCTCGATTCTTTTGCTTCCGAACAAGGTGCACGAATGACCGCAATGCACCAGGCCACCGATAATGCAAAAGAAATTCTGCGTCAGCTAAAACTGGCTTATAATAAAGCCCGTCAGAATGCCATTACGAGCGAAATACTTGAAATTGTTGGCGGGGCAAATGCTCTCAAATCTTCGTGAACATTTCGGTTTTAGAATCGTTTGATTTCAAAACACAAAACCTTCAGAATTATGATCACCCATAATGTAGCCAATGCGATAAACGAACAGATACAACGCGAAGAATATTCATCACGTTTGTATCTTCAGATGGCCACCTGGTGCGAAGTAAAAGGCTTCCCCGGTGCCGCCGCTTTTCTTTATAAACAGGCCGAAGAAGAACGTATGCATATGCTTAAATTTGTGCATTACCTCAACGACCGCGAAGGAGAAACACTCTTAAAGCCTGTTCAACAACCTCCTCACCAATTCGAAAGTCTGAAAAATCTTTTCGAAGAAGTTTTGAAACACGAACAGTATATTTCTGCTTCAATTAACGAAATATATCATATCACCTTACAGGAGAAAGACTATACCACCGGCAATACGCTTCAGTGGTTCATAAATGAACAGATTGAAGAAGAAAGCACTATGCGCTCCATTCTTGATAAAATCAGACTGGCTGGCGATATCAATTCCGGGGGCTTATTCCATATTGATAAAGAATTGGATGCTTTGGCGGCTGCCCGCCCAGATTTCGGACTTCCCATCGCATAGAACACACAGGAAGAAGAAATTTTGATATTGACGTTTAAAAGGCAAGACGATGAAAATCGCTTCTTGCCTTTGTCATTTTAATAAAACCATTAGAATTAAATCTGTAATAGAAAGTCTCTCCCACTTTCCTGTCAATGTAAATTGCATTCTCCCAATTGACTGATGTAATCGATGCCTGTATTCGTCGATCCACATAAACTTGATTACAGGTCAATGGCAATAAAACGCTCAATACCTCAATCGAATTTTAGGCTTTTTTTTCGTTTTCTATTTCCTTCACCAGTTCGGCATACCATTCTTCACTATACCGTTCGATCAATGGCTCTTTTAAAAACTGATACAAGGCTACATTTAATGCTTTTCCCTTTTTTAAGGCTGCTTTACATATGCCCCATTTATGATAATTAACGGTATCGCCGGTACTTAATTCTTTAATCCGTAGCGGATACAAATAACACGACTCCGGTTTACGGAAATCACTTTCTCCTGCATCGAAAGCCTTTTCGATGGCACACCAGGCAATGCCATCGGTGTAATTGGTAAAAATACATGCACCACCATTTACCAGAGGAGTAACAAAGTTTCCACCGGCATCATAATCGAACACGCCATATTCCTGAAGCACTTGCAGCCCTTGTGGAGTCATATACTTAACCACGGTATCGATGACATCCTCCAGCATACCTATCTCATCTTCAAGCATTGGCGCTCCGGCATCGCCTTCTACACAGCAGGCTCCCTTGCATTTTTCCAGATCACAAACAAAGTGAACTTCCGCTAAGTCGTCGGAAACCAAACAATTTTCAATGATTTTCATTCGTAAAGGATTAGATATTCATACAATATGCAGGACGATGCAATTAGTCTGTTACACGCTGATTCTTCAAATAGTCAGTCAACCGGTAGCACAACCAATCTGCAAAGATAGTTTTTCTGGAAGTTAGTAGTGAATGCTAATGCGCGATCCCTGTTCAGGATCGTTTATAACCCGGATATGGCTTTCTATTTCCTGCTGAAGATCCTCCACATGAGAAATTACGCCAACGATGCGGTTTTCGAGCCTCAGAGCCTTTAAAGTATCAAATACAATGTACAACGATTCCTTATCAAGCGAGCCAAAGCCTTCGTCCAGAAAAAAGAAATTCTCGACAGCCTGACGTTGATGCTGCAAACTATCAGCAAGTGCTAATGCCAGTGACAAGGAAGCCTGAAATTTTTGTCCACCCGACAAGGTCTTGATGCTCCGTATGTGTCCGTTATTCATATAATCGCGCACCACGAAGGAATTATCATCGCTTAATTCAATACGAAGTGTACGGCCACTTAACTGAAAAAATCGCTCATTGGCTGCATTTACAAGAGAATGCAGATATACGGAAGAAGTAAAATTCACAAAGCCACTGGCGGCAAACATGGCTTTCAGCACTTTAATATTATCAAACCTTTTCTGAAGGATGTCGATGCGGGAAACAAGAATCTTCTTTTCATCCAGTTTCCGGGCGGAGTCTTCAACTTGCTTCCTTAAAACGGCATTATGCTGGCGTGAGCTTTCAAGAGCGGTATGCAATTCTGTCATTTGCACTTTAAAGGCATCGTGCAAATTACCATCGTAAGGAGATGATTCGGCGAGTTTGCTCCACTGACTTTTTGCAAGCTGCGCTGCTTCCAGGCGAGTGCTCCACTGATGCCACTGTCCGGAAGCTAAATCAACATCAAAACTATCATGAAGCACCGCTTCCACTTCTTCTTTTTTTGTGAAAGAATACTCCTCCAATAATTCAGCAAGCCGCGACCTGACCTTTGCTTCCTCAACTTCCAGCTCAGCTTTTCGTGAAATATTTCCCAGAATGATACCTTCCAGCTTTTGTGCTTCGGCCATCGCATCAGAAATGAGACTGTTTAGTGTATTAAAATCCAAATTGGCCTTTTGAATGCGTAATTCTATTTCCTCAATTTTGATTTTCAGATCTCCTGCCTGAACATTTTTATATCGATTTATCAATGATTCGCCCGCCTGCTGCGCGTGAATCATTGCCCTTTCGGCAAAGCGGCTGATTTCCCTGTCGAGTTCATCGAATCGTTGCCGGGCTTTATCGAGCGTACCTTGTAAATTCGTAATCTGAACCTCCAGGGCAGCCAAAGCAGGATCGATTTCTTTCCCCACACGACGAATTACTTCCATCGATTTTTCTATCCGGGCAGGAATTTCATCCAAGGCGACGCCATCCGGCTTCAAAGAAAGAAGAGAAACTTCCTGTTCTTTAATACTTTCTAAGTCTTTTTCGAGTGATATCAATTCAGATTTAGTCTCCTGAATCCGTTCTCCAATTTTTACCGCAGCCGCACGGGCATTTTCCATCACCTTCAAGCGTGTTTTTCCGTCCTGGATATTTTTCTCAATCTCCAATAATTGCTTAAAAACATCCGAATTATTATACACATCCGGATGATGTTCCGAACCACAGAGCGGGCAAGGACTACCTTCCACTAAAACCTCAGCATATTCGGCAAGATGCTTGCTCCGCCGTAAAATATTGGCATTTTCATCTGCCTTGATAATTGATTGTTCGAGATCATTAATGTGTTGGTTAATCAGGCTTGCGTCTTCATCGAATCCACTTACTTTGATACCAAACACACCAAGTGTTTCATAATATTGCTCCTGAAATTCATTTAAACGCTTAACTTTCTCCGCTTTGCGGTTCTCTGTTTCTTTCAAACGCTGAAGGACTGACGAATACTTTTGATGCCAACTACTTAGCGCCATCGTATCATCTGCTGATAATGATCCTTTGAGAACCTCCTCTTTTTCATTTTTCAATTTCAGCTGAGATGCGAGCAATTTTTCGAGCTCTTCACGTTTTTCGTTTACAAATACCAATCCTTTTCTACGCGAATCTTCCAAAGAATCGCGCTCCTCTTCAGCCTTCCGCATCTCAAAAATCAAAGAAATTCCTCTGATTTCTTCCTTAAATTCAGGCGTTAGAAGATATACTGGCTGAACCAATTTCAATTTTTCATCCAGTTCAGCGAGCTTACTTTGCCATTGAATTCGTTCTTTTACAAATTTCTCGCTCTCTATTTGTAAATCGGACAGCGATTTTTCGATACGCTTTAAATCGGCCATTGGTGCAGCAAAAAACTTCGTGCAAAGTCGGTACTTCTCAATTTTTTCAAGCAAAGACTTCATTCCATCGCTTTTCGAAAACAATTCGTCATATGCCTGAACCGAATCTTTAAATTGCTGATGAATCTGAGCGGCCGCCGATAATTTCAACTCTTCCGCCTGCATATTTTGCCATTTCCCGGTCATCGCGTTAAGATTTGTTTCAACAAGCGATAAGTCTTCACTTAAGGATTGATGGGATTCGTCTGTATAAGCCTCCAGAGAAGTCAATTGGCCCAAAACATGGTTTCTGTCGGCTTCATTTTTCTTTTCGATGGCTGCAACTTTATAGCTCAGTTCATATTTGCCAAGATCGAAAAGTTCGCGCAGCATACGTGTACGTTCTGTGCCGGTAAGTTCAAGAAACTCCTGAAATTTCCCCTGAGGAATGATGATGGTTCTATGAAAATTCTCGGAAGAAAGACCGATGATTTTTTCGAGCGATTCGAGTTCTATCGGAATCCATTCATCATTCTGCTGTTCAAAAGCACGTCTTTCCCATTTGGTGATATTCGAAAAATTCTTAGAATTACGGCGGGCATTCACCACGGCGCGATAAATTTTTGAAGGTGTACCTGTCATGAATTCAAAATCGATCAACAGCTCGTTGCTCTTTAAATTCATCATATTATACTGCCGGTTATCGCGGGCGTGCAATCTCCCGGATTCGCCGTACAATGCCATAGAAATGGCTTCTACCAGACTCGATTTCCCACTTCCGGTACTACCAAAAATTCCGAAAATACGCGATTTCAGGAGACCAGAAAAATCAATTTCCTGCTGCTCCTGATAGCTATACAATCCTTTTATGATTAATCGCCTTGGAATCATGCTTCAGAATTATCGGATAATACTTCATGAAAAAGCCCCATGAGCGCTTCATCGGGGACAAATCCATGCCGGCTTTTAAAATAAGAGACGAACAAATCATCGATGCTATCACTCAAATCGGGTAAAACCAGACCCGGATTATCTTCATCCGGTATGCTGATATCCGGAATAATTCCGATGATGCCTGAGTGAATTGAATGTAGTTGCCGAATAATGGCCGGCGACAGGTATTTATCGAGCTTCAGCGTGATTTCTACCAGGCAATCAGGATTTGCTGTAAGCCATAAGGCAGCATCTTCTGAACTACTGAAAGTTTTGCGCTCCAGTGGCTTTCCGCTGTTTAATTCCACAGGCCGATGCTTAGCAGCATTTCCGGGGCTTAGCTCAACAATCTCGACATATTTTTTTTGTGATGCCTCGCTGAAACTATAAGAAAGAGGGCTTCCTGAATACATAACAGGGCCGGGCATTTTTGAAATGCACTGCCGGCGGTGTAAATGTCCCAGAGCCGTATATTGAAAACAATCCGGTAATAAATCTGTAAAAACTTCGGAGGCACCTCCGGGAATTAAGATCGGCTTTTCTTCATCGAGGGGCTCAGCGGGGCGCTCTCCATGCCGCTCGACCATATATAAATGACTAAGCAATACGGTAACTTCCGCGGAAGCATCAATTCCCTCAGCCAATTCAGCCCAAAATTTTTGTAAGGATGCGCGCAGTCCATCCTCCGGATTCTCAGTTCCCATAAACATCTGCATACGAAATTCATTGGCATAGGCTGTATGAATGATATTCAGGGGGAATGAAACGCCGGGGATGTTGATTTTAATAATTCCAGGCAAAGGGCTTTCGATGCTTAAGCCAGTATCCAGTTTAAAAGGAGCAATCTGCTGAGAGGGAAATCCGGCCAGAATAATTCCGCACGCACGCGCCAGAGGATCAGGGGCATGAATACGGTCCGGAGAATCATGGTTTCCAGCGATGACAATAACGGCTCTTTCGCCATTTTTCCCCAGCCTTTTTAGTGTTTTGTAAAACAGCTCAATGGCTTCTACCGGAGGATTATAGGCGTCGAAAACATCACCGGCCACCAAAACGGCATGAACTTCTTCGCGCTCGGCTATTTCGCAAATTTCTTCCAATACCGCCCTTTGTTCCGGAAGTCGGGAAAAATCGCCCAAACGCTTGCCCAAATGCCAGTCAGAAGTATGCAGCAAGCGTATCATCAGCAGCTTGTATGAAAAAAACTAATTAATAACTAATATTTTACTTACACTGGTTTCGCTGCCATCGTCACTGGCAACCAAAACGATATATACTCCGGTTTTTACTTTTTTACCAGCATAGGTTTTACCATTCCAAACAGCCTGATTACCCAGTGCCCGGGTATTGAATACAATATTTCCGCTGATATCGGTGATTTTTACACTGGCATTAGCCGGTAATCCTTTGATGGCAATGGGGCCTTCATACCCTTCGCGCACGGGATTAGGAAACGCCATAACAGAGGCTGTGTCATTGCCCGGAGAAGGAGCATCGCCCCGGAAACCAACGATACCTTTGGATGTACCAATGAAGACCTCTCCATCAGAGGCGATGGAAATATCAGTAATCGAATTGGACAATAAGGGTGAATTATCTTCGGTAAAATGAAAAATTTCTTTTGTTCCATCGGCTGAAAGCAGAAAAACTCCGGCACGATCGGTACCAATCCATTTGCGGTTAGCTCCATCAACTGCAATTGCTTTCACAACTTCATTTTCGAGGAGATACTGAGCATATCCGTCCTGTTCTACTAAAATGCGCTGAGCATCGAAACCTGTTCCTCCTAATATTTCACCGGGATTATAAAAAACGCCTATTCCGGCATCAGTACCCGTCCATACAGCGCCATCCAAATCAACGGCTATGCTATAAACCTTATTTCCGACCACAGCACCATTTCCAACTTCAGAACCTAAAATCCTGTATTGTTTACCAAAGCTATTCTTCTCATTAAAGACAAGCAGCGAATGATCCTGACGCATTAAGGCCCATTTTTGTCCGTATGTATCCACAATAATCCTGCCCAGCTCCTGCCCTGATGCCGAACCACCGAGGTTATACGATGTCCATTCGCCATTGGGAGCTCTTTTTGAAAAAGAAGAAGCTGCGCCCGAATTACAAACCCAAAGGTTATTATCCGAATCGAAAGCCAGCCCACTTATCATCACATTGGCCGGTAAAGGTACAAAACCTTCGAGGCTGGAATTACTTTTATTATACACATTCGTTAGCGTATTACCGGTAAATTCAATAAGACCCTTACCCCAACTACCAGCATATGATTTGTTATGATTGGTAGGATCTACCACCGTACAAACAATATCTACAATTGAATCAAAGGCTGGATGATTGGTGCGATTAAACGAGGTCCAGGTATTATCATAATACGAATACAAACCATCCGTCATATACAAGCTAAGCCATGTACCATTTCGTCCACCGGCTGCAACCCACAATTTTTCACCCTTCATGTCCATATAGAATACATTGGCAGAATGTGGACCATTGGGTGTATATTGTGTTCCTGTCCAACCAGTATTGGTGACACTTAACATTCCCCTTTTGCGATCGGCAATCCATACAGCTCCCGTTTTACTATCAACAATGGCGTTGGATGGATTTACACTTAATTGTGAAGGCGCATATATAAGATACTGACGACTGAAATCGGCATTGCGAACGTCAACGTTTCCTTCGTATGAAATGAGTAATTTATCCTGACTAACATTCAGAGCATAACAATTATAGGTCTGAGTTTCATCAAAACGACTCCAGGTGGTCTGGTCGTTGCTGCTGATATACATTAAATCATCATTATACAAAGGATTTGCCTGGTTGGTTATTAAACGACCATTAAAATACCGAATGGCATTATATTTCGCATTGGGTAATGGAAGACTGGTCAATTTTGTCCATGAGCCATAAAACGACAAAAAAGGATTGCTGAATTCCGCTTTAAATATCCCTTTTTCGGTTGCGGCATACAAATAAGTACCGTCGTGGGTAATATCCAGTACATTAATGAGTTCTCCTTCAGGTCCAATGTAATAGGTATCCTTGATTTCGCGCTTTTTAATGTCGACGACTACGATTCCAAATCCGCACGCCAGATATGCATAATTATCGACCAAACATATGCGGTTGATAGTTTTGTTTCCGAGAATGGGCTTCCGCTTAATATCAGAAATATTAAAAATACTGCCATCTATCACCAAATCAAGATTGGTATTCGAATAAGCTACCACCAATGTTTTAAGTTCGGCATTATACTCTATGGCGTTGATTCCAACATCCGACAAGCCTTTCACCTTATTAAGCCTGTTAAGACTATTGTAGGTTTTATCCACCGAAAACAAACTGAATGGCGTGGCACAAAATATCTCATTGCCCACTTCTGCAATCGCCAGTCCTTTATTATACGGAAGATGATCTCGCCATTCGTAAATGCCAATATTCTGTGCAAAAACGGTGAAGGCGATTAAATTGATGAAAATCAGGGTAAAAAAGACTTTTCTCATCGGAATATCTATTAATTATAACTAATGCCCAATTGAAAACAACGTATACGTTCATATGAACTTTTACAAAGGTAAACAAACCGCTCTCAGCGAATCAATGGAATGCAGAACAGATTTCGTCTTGAACTTACTTGATTACCACAAGCAAAAATCCACAGAAATAACGTTGAATCTCAAAAATATTGTATTTATGGCTGATGTGCTTCCACAAGTTTTACAACGAATTCGGCAAGGCTTTCCTGGCCATAAAGGGTCATATCACGAAAAACAACAACCGGATACGCAACACTAATATTGCTGGCACCAGCTGACCTTGTGGCTGCCTCGTACATCACCTTACGATTGGCTTCTATTCCTAAATCATATTCCAGATATTTCAGACCTTTCTCATCAAGCATCTGCATCAAGGTATGACAACGTCCGCATTTATCGTTGCTGAAAACTACAATGTTTGTGGCACTGAGCGAATCGAGTGTCTGAATACTCTTGATCTCCTGTGTCTGAATTTCCAGGGTTTTTGTGCTCTCCTGCGTAAATGCCGAAACTGACATCATGCACATTATGACTAAAAATGAAAAAGCTTTCATCTGCAAATGATTAAATTTATTATTAAGCATTGATTGTTAATGGCTTAATTCTTTTTTGTGATACTGTCTTTTATCAAATCACCAAAGTTTAAACAAGATAGTGCACGAAACCTTCAGCGATTTATTACCACAAAACTCCATTGAGCCACATTTGCTATGGTACAAAAGTAATCGGTATGATATAAACTGTGAAATTCTTTTTCAGTTTTATACAAAATCCCAAGAAAAGCCATATCCGGAAACAAAACTATTCCGGGAAATAAAACAGAAGAAACGTTTAATAAGAGGCCGTCAAAACCATTCGCTTACATATTTAATGATACGAATTCTTGTTTTTTTGATTCAAGAACTCCCCCACTTCTCCTTCATACCATACACAGGCTCCTTCGTTTATCCGGAAAAGTGTAACTTTGCAAACGATTCAATTCAGTCTATTACACCCATGGAACCTACTGACAATAACCTGTTTATTTACAACACCCTTTCCCGCAGCCGGGAAAAATTTCAAGCAATAAACCCTCCTTTTGCAGGAATGTATGTTTGCGGCCCCACGGTTTATGGTGATGGGCATTTGGGCCATGCACGGCCGGCAATCACCTTCGACCTGGTATTCAGGTATTTGAAGGAACTTGGGTATAAGGTGCGTTATGTCAGAAATATAACCGACGTGGGTCATCTCGAAAATGATGCCGACGAAGGCGAAGATAAAATAACAAAAAAAGCCCGTCTCGACCAATTGGAACCCATGGAGGTGGTACAATTTTTTACCGACAGCTATCACAAAAATATGGATCAGCTCAATGTACTCAGGCCTTCCATCGAACCACGGGCATCGGGTCATATCATCGAGCAGATTGAAATTATTGAAAAAATTATTGAAAAAGGATTTGCATACGAATGCAATGGCTCTGTATATTTTGACGTTCCTCGTTATAATGAAGAACATTCGTACGGAAAGCTTTCGGGCAGGAAACTGGAAGATATGCTAACCAATACCCGCAGCCTCGGCGGACAGCATGAAAAAAAACATGCCGCTGATTTTGCCCTTTGGAAAAAAGCCGACGATATGCACATCATGCGCTGGCCTTCGCCCTGGAGCGAAGGTTATCCGGGTTGGCATGCCGAATGCTCGGCTATGGGACGAAAATATCTCGGAACGCATTTCGATATTCATGGCGGTGGCATGGATCTGGTTTTTCCGCATCACGAAGCAGAAATAGCCCAGTCGGTGGCGGCAAATGGCCATGAGCCCGTGAAGTACTGGATGCATAATAATATGATTACCATCAATGGACAAAAGATGGGTAAATCGTTGGGCAATTTTATTACCCTCCACCAGTTTTTTAGCGGCAATCATCCCGAGCTCGAAATGGCCTATACGCCCATGACGATTCGATTCTTTATGCTTCAGGCTCATTACCGCTCTACCCTCGATTTCTCGAACGAAGCCTTACAGGCAGCCGCCAAAGGATATAAACGCCTGATGGAGGCTTCTAAAACGCTGCAAACCTTGAAATCGGGCAGCACCTCCACCTTTGATACGAATGCTATCCGCCAGAAATGCTTCGATGCCATGAACGACGACTTTAACAGTCCGATGGTGATTGCACATCTTTTTGAAGCAGTGAAAGCCATCAATACCATTCATGACGGCAAAGCCGAGATTACCGAAGCAGATTTAATCCATCTAAAAGAAACCTTCCGGATTTTTATAAGCAATATTCTGGGACTTCTCGACGAAAATACCGGCGGAAATGCTCACATTGTAAACGGTCTTATGGATACCATTCTGGAGCTGAGGCACGATGCCAAAACCCGCAAAGACTGGACAGCCTCCGACCTCATTCGTGATAAACTGAAAGAGCTTGGTATCCAGGTTAAAGACACCCGCGACGGTGCCACCTGGATGATGGACTAATACAATACAAGCAGACAGCATTCCGTTTTAATGCCGGATTTAATGCGCATGACTAAGTGCACAACGCATCGCTATGGCATAATCAATAAACAATAAATCCCTGTTATCGCTATTTGCGCTTGAAAGTGAGTTCGGTAAACATTTTGGTGTTCCAGCCAATGAGTACTTCGCGAAGCTCGGAGTACTGCATTGGATCAATCACCGGAACAACAAATTCGATGACACGTTTCACCATAATTTTGCGTCCATCGGCCTTAATCTCCAACACAACATTTCCAAATTCTTTCTTGATTTCCATTTTCATATTACGGCTCATCAATTCAACATCTTCCGGAAGATTAATTTGATATTCGTAAACCTCCAGTGCGAAGGTAGGAATCTGGAAGGGAGCCGTCCGTTTGGTGGTAAACAGATTACCCGTCCATTTTGAAACACCAAGAACGGCTACAGGAAATTCCCATTGAAAATATCCATTCGAAAGTTCATTCAGTGCTTTACTATTAATGATGGTATATTCCGATTCGAGTTTTAAAGGACTCATCCGCTTTATATTAACCTCTTTAACAAAGGCTTTGGCGAAGCTGCCTGATAAAAATGATTTGGCATTTTCGCGATCGGACAAAACATCAAAATAAGGATAATAGGTGCCCTTAACATCAACGGTGGCTTTTCCGGTCATCGACAAATCGCTGCCCACATCAAAAACACCCTTCACGCGAATACTGTTTTCGGGCAATTCAGGAATCCATGTTTTCACACTTTCGGCGGCGGCTTCGAGCAATAAAAGTGTATTGCCCCATTCGGAAGCAAATAAATCGTTGCTGGAAGAATTCGTTGCCGAAATCCAAATATCACCCGACTCAGGCAAACTGACACGGAGTATAAATCCATCGATATCCAGCAAATTCCCCAATTCGCGTGTATATAATTTAGAAGGAATACGTGCAATCATTTGCGCCTTGTAGCCTGCCGAACGCAAAAGGGCGCAAAGCAAGAGTGATTTTTCGAGCTGCGTTCCGGAATTCGAATTCCAAACATCCTCAATATTTCTGGCTTTAAATCCATCGTATTTAAGAGGAACACGAAGAAGTGCAACATCATTCACGACCATATTTCTCAGCTTTAAAACTCTTGATAGGTCATCTTTTTCGAATGCCAGGGCTGTTTTAACCACCATGGCCATATCCTGACTTACCGCCAACTGATTGAATGAAGGCTGAGAAGTAAACCATTCGGTAGCCGCCTGAAGCGAAGGCGCCGTTGTAAAGGTGAGAAAAGGCAAATAATCTGTTTCGGCCGGCAAAAAGTTATCGTGCGAAAGAGCCGGCTGCTTGCCGAATTTCCATGTATAAACGTCCATATCCTTTTCGGTGGTGATTTCTGGTCCCAGACGGAGGTTCAGCATCCGGTGATTCAGAACCGTGCCTTTCGGAACTCTTACAACGACCGTATATTCCTGAGCATTGGCAGCCAAAGAACCCAATTCGTTACCCATCAGAAAAGGCAAGGCGCCGGCTTTGGTAATTATCGAATAATCGAGTTCTATTTCGGCTCCAACTTCCAGGGCGGTATGTGTTACCACCATTTCTTTCAGTTGAGCATGATACGGCGAACCGGCCGCAAATGAAGGAAGGACCTCATTATAGGCATTGGAAGGCGAAGGAACTTTTTTACCATCGGCCATGGTAGTAAGCGACTTATTGACCTTCAGCGACTGGAAATCGGGATTATAAACGATGAAACTCTCTCCGAATAAATTATGAAATGCCCGGTGGGTATTCAATTTAAGGCGATGATGATTACGAAAAACACTGCTGCCATCGGCATTAAGCGTGTACTCTTTTAGCACCGATATAAATGTAGCATCCGTTGCAGGCTCTTGAGCCATGCCATTCGACAGAAAAAACCCAGTTAACAGGAGAAGAGCAATTATCTTTTTCATAAAAATTCGAATTTTATCAATATCACTACAAACCTAATTCATTTTGATGATTTCTGCCAATTCCGGACAAAATATCATACCTCCATCCCGAAAAATTTACAGAAATCGGAGGGTACAAGCCCCTAAAATAATACGGACGATACCCGGCCAACGCATTTCATAAGTGCCTGATAATTAAGGCTACACTGCCGTGTAAAAATCAGCTAAAAAAAGGGTCGTTTTCACGGGTGGTTTTATAAATTTCCACGTGTGGTTTTCTGCATTTCCTAAGCATCTTTTTTATTTAACATGCGCAGGCAAAAATTTTAGCCCAGAAAACGCCAAAATTCTGTGTTTCATTCTTGGCCTAACGAAAGCCATGAAGGCCATAAAAACCAGAAATATACGCCACGGATTTTAGCAATAAAAAGTAAGTTAAATAATTTGTATACTTCAATTTCTCTCATATCTTTGTTAAAAAAATTCGAACAAAAGCAATTGACCCAAGATCTGCCGTATGATGAATTCCTTTTATAGTATTCTGAAAAAGCGAGATACACCCGGTATTTTTGGAGTGGGGAATAAGGCGGAAATAAACGCAATTGTGTTTATTCGCTCGTTGGCAGCAAGCTTGAGAAAAATACGACTTAGAAATGATAGAATGGATAAATAATAAATTTGGAACTGATTATTCAGCTGAAGAATTAAATGAGATTAAGGATTTTACTTTGCTTTGGAATATTTTTGAGAATACAATTTTTAATGCAGAATTTTCAATCAATATTTTAGAACAAGAAATTGCTAATAGAAATCCAAACATTGAGAATTTTCAGATTTGTTTTGATTATTTCCAAAATAGATATGTAAATAATAATCAAATTGGGAATCGTTTTCAGTTTTTAAACTTCCGACGAAATGATAGAGAACAATTTGTTAGAGATGTATTATTAGGTTCTATTACCACTGATGATGAAAAAATATTGGCAATAGGTATTATAATATATCGATTACGAAATAATTTGTTTCACGGAATAAAAGATTATAGATATTTGAATGGACAGGTTGAGAATTTTTCTCACGCAAACATATTCATTCAGAAATTTCTTGAAATTAACTAACCCAATAGTCTATAAAAATAAGCTAACAAAATAATAAAATGGAAACATCAGATTGGATATCATTCGGTGCCGCAATATTCTCGTTAATAGCAATTATTGTTGCAGGTGTTGCTCTTTGGAAAACACATTTTGTAAAGTTTAGTCCGATTTTATCTGTGGGTACTTGTAGACTCCGAATTTACCCAATAAAAAATGGAGACAAACGCTGGTTTATATCAAGTTTTGATATTCCATTAAGTTTTACAAATCAAGGGGCACAAGCTGGAAAAATAGAAGACATTAGAATTAAAGTAACCTTCCCTAATTTGCCTATTAATGGTCACTATGAAATGTTTTATCCAAAATGGGATGTAAATGGAAATGAATTGTCAAAAGAAAGATTTACTTGGATTGATAAGTCGGTGAAAGAAAATTGGATGCCATTCATTATTTTACCTAAAGAAACTAAAAATAAACATTTAGTTTTTGAATCTAGATGGGAAGAACCTGTCATCCAAGATTTGGTTGAATGTCAGCTTGAGATTAAATGTGACAATAAAAAAGATTGGATACAAATCACTAAATGGAAATTAAAAATTTCAAAAAAAGTCTGGTACGAAATGGCTGAGAAAGGAGTTTCTTTTGGCACATCTCCTGACGATGAAAAAAAAGAGCGCGATTTTATTAATCCAAAAGACCTTCACAAATATACAGGAACTAAAGAACCAATTGAAGATGAAAGAAAAGATTCATCCCCATCCTATCTTGATTATAAAGAAAAGGAATGAAAGCCAGCTGCCAATAAATAGGAATATGAGTGGTGCGCAGCACCCAGCGATTATTACATGTTGAACTATATCTCGACTTCGCTCGATACAAAGCATCCACTAGATTTTTAGCTATGTATTTAAAGACGTTTTTTGATGTTTTCAGAAGAAATTTTGTTTGAGCGTTCTTTGACGTATTGCAGGTTTTTGTGTTTGTTAAGCCCTTTTT
>JAUSOY010000054.1 GCA_030656615.1 Bacteroidales bacterium
TTCTTGATATCTTTCCGAAAATTTTGAAAAAAATGAATTTTTAGAACCCCCCTTAAGTCAATTTGCGGGAAAGACAGTCAGCGTTGCTTTGATTACAACTGATTGTGGTCTAGGAGCCCATTTTGGTTATGGATATATTGATAACTGGTGTGGCAATTGCGATGGTTCGTCAACGGGAACTGTTAATATTTCATACGAGGATACGTGTATTTCAAAAGAAAATCAGGTTCACGTTAATTACACCTTGCCTACGGCTGGAACGAGTACAGGTTCTGTAATAATCTCATTACAATTATATCAGAATGGTTTTGCGACAGGTTATACCCTTGTTTCCCCTAATCTGACAAGTGGTGTAACCTATGATTTTAATTTAAACGCTGATAGTCTACCATGCAATGGGTCTGGATATGACTTGGTAGCAACTGCTTTTTTTACCTTGGGATCAGCCAATTATTCAATTACCAGTCCGGATCCAATAAGCACTGAAGGAATTAGACCGGGTAGAAATAACGATTTGATGTGTTGCACGCCAATATCTGAAATTTGTAGTTTGACAGATATTCGGATGACCTGGGACAGTGCTTGTTGCCATGTTATTGAAATATCTAACCAATATGGGAGTGAATACTTTAGTGGTATATCAGTAAGTTCTGATAATCTGACGATATCAAATATTTCGTCGGATATTAATTGGGGAACTATTACCTATAACTCACCAACTCAGGTAGTTTATTCCACAACAAGTAACTTTAATGGAATCCCAGTAAATTCAGGTGGTTTTCAAGCGCTTGGGTCAGTTTGTTTTACTGGAACAGGTAGTTCCAATATTGTAATAAACTTTATTGGTCCCGGTCCTGATTACGATTCAATATGTTCAAAAGAATTTAACATTGAATGTGGTACTCCACTGGATACCACATGTGTTTCATTAATTGATTTGAATGTAGATTGCATGGAAGGTTTGTCTAAAATGAAATTTAAATTAAAGAATAATTCAAATTTCACGATGCGAGGCTTGACATTATATTCACAAAATCCGGATGTTTCATTTAATTCCACATTTTTACCAATCCCCGACCTTTTACCTGGTCAAGTCTCCTCAATAAATATTGAAAGTAATCTGATTATTCAAAATAACTCGAATAATGTGTGTTTCTTTCTTTCGGCCTGTGATCAAAACACAAAACCAGGTGATCTCGGTATTTATCCAATGTTTTGCTGTATGGATAGTATTTTGTATTGCGCAGATATTCCTGCATGTAATGCATGTGATGGAATTCAAATTACAGCAATAAGTAATGATCCGGTTAAATGTTGTTACGATCTTACCCTACAAACAAATTATACCAATAGTAATATAGCCTATCTTGAATTTAATGGTATAGGCGGTACGCAGTTCGCAATATTCACTGGCTGGACTA
The DNA here is from genome assembly GCA_030656615.1 of Bacteroidales bacterium. Classification (GTDB taxonomy): domain Bacteria; phylum Bacteroidota; class Bacteroidia; order Bacteroidales; family TTA-H9; genus JAUSOY01. The sequence goes on from JAUSOY010000054.1 coordinate 1,422, forward strand.
TTATGGCCCCTGTTGGAAGCAGTCACATTAAAATTATGGCACCCGGAGGTGGCATTCCTCCTGGAATCTACTCTGATTTTGCTTCTTTCTGCTTAACGGGTACTTCATCTTCTCCCCATGAAATTATTATTAACACTTTCGATGCAAATGATAATAAAATTTGTACAAACACGCTTCAATTTGAGAGTTGTCAATTGGTAGAGCCAAGTTGTGCCAATATTGTTGATGATTTGTTGAAATGTGATGGTGACAAGTTGAGTTATTCATTTAATATTAAAAACAATGCACCGTTCACACTCTATCAGGTTGATTTAAGAACTTCGGATAGTTCTGTTGTTTTGGGTGTTAATCATATTGAACTTATCCCCGAAATTGCCCCTGGAAATATAGGTGGCCCTTATACAATTTCTATAGATTCTATTGATAAGAATCTGGCGATGTTTTGCCTGTATTTGACTGGCCATAATGCAATATACGATCCGGAACATGGCATTGCAGCTACGCAGTGTTGTACAGATTCGTTGGGAATAGTTTGTTTACCATTAATACAATGTGGTGATTGTGATACTACGATTTGTTGTGATTTTAGTAATATGACTATTTCTAATGGAATCACTCCTAATGAGGATGGTATTAATGATGTTTTTAATATTATTGATTCCGATTGCTGCCCGTATATATCCATCACAGTATTTAATCGATGGGGAAATATTGTTTATCAAAATAGCGATTATAAAAATGATTGGAAGGGAGTCAATCAAAGTGGACAAAAATTAGCCCAGGGAACATATTTTATCGTTATTGAGCTTCCGGGTGGGAATAAAAAGGGGTCATACATTGACATCAGGTATTAATTTAATAAATTCTGAAACATGAAAAAATATATAATCCTGTTAATAATGTGCTCTGCTTTTTTTGCCAAAGCACAGCAAGAGCCACAGTATACTCAAAATCAGTTTAATAATAATCTGGAAATAAATCCTTCCTATGCTGGCGTATTTGATGATGCGAGTATGGGATTGAGATACCGAAATCAGTGGCTTGGTTTTGATGGGGCTCCAACTTCAATTGGACTAACCGGCGAAAGTCGTATCTACAAAGATAGATTAGGCATAGGTTTAAGCATTATTAATGATAAAATTGGCGCGATAAATAGTACATCAGCTGACATTAATGTTTCCTCTCATATCCGGGTAAGTCAGACAGGAAAGATTGCTCTTGGATTAAAAATTGGATTTGACCTGATTAAAAGTGATTTTTCGCTTTTAACAAATATTGATCCGACAGATCCATTGTATCAAAATACAAGTGCGAGCTTATTCTATCAAGGTTTAGGGGCTTTGTATTATACTGATAAAATGTATATTGGTATAAGTTGCCCTCGGATTCTCTCTTTTGAAAGTTCCTCCATTAGAACAAAGATCTCCAAACCACACTATTTTCTTTATGGGGGGTATCGGATTGAATTGGATGATGGCTTTGAACTGCGACCTGCCGTTTTAAGTAAATATCAGGCAGAGGCCCCCTTTGAAGTGGATTTTGCGATGGATGTCTGGTTTAAACAAAAACTCGGATTTGGAGCCTCATACCGAACTAATGATGCAGTAACCATTATGATAAAAATGAATATACAAAATCTATACATAGGCTATTCATATGACATGACTGTTTCAGGATTACGTACTCTGAATACCGGTACACATGAAGTGTATATTGGTTATACCATAGGTACAAAAAAATCCAGAAGCAATATTCCAGATCGTAATCAGAATAATCGATATTTTTAAAAATATGAATTATGAAAAAGACAATAGTCCTCCTTTTATGCTTGTCATGCTTCCAATTGTATGCGCAAAAGCCAAAAGCGGATAAAAAATTTATTCTTTACGAATACAATGAGGCAATTCCGTTATATCTGGAATACTTACAGAAACATCCAGGAGATTATGAAGCATCAAAAAGATTAGCACTTTCTTATAAATATACAAATAATATAATTGCGTCCATCAACCTGTATAAATCAATTGTTAATCTTCCTGAATCGATCTCTCAAGATTTGTATGATTTAGCTCAGCTTCTTCGCATCCAAGGAGATATAGCTGAGGCCGAGAAGTATGCAATAATCTTTAAACGACTTGATAATGGGGAAAAGGCTGAAAACCTTTTAACAGCAATTAAAATGTATGATGAATTAATATTGAATAAAGACAAATACCTAATCACAAACAAAACTAAACCATATAATCAATCCGTTTTTGCTTCAGCACCATATAAAAATGGTTTTATTGTTACCAGGGAGAATATCAATCAGAAAAAAAGTAGCTGGACTGGCAAGGGTTTTACAAAATTATTTTATTCCGATATTGATTTTTTGAATTTCGCTCCATTTGCAACGGAAGTAATGTCTGAATATGATGATGGCATTGCTACTTTTACAGTAGATAACAACACAATGTATTATACATCAGTAAATAAATTGAGTCTCAAAGAATCTGAAGTTAATACCCGTAAACTGCAAATATCATGTGCCGAATTTCACAATACTTCTTGGCAACTTACTGATCGTTTTCTATTTAATAATTCAGCTTATAACACTGCTCATCCATGCCTTGATAAGAGTGGCAAATTACTTGTTTTTTCATCAGATATGCCTGGTGGTAGAGGTGGTATGGACTTATACTATTGTACTTTAAATTTGGATAATACATGGTCTAAACCTATCATTATTTCATCTCTTAATTCAATTGAGAATGAGGTTTTTCCAATTTTCGATGCGGATGGGAACTTGTACTTTTCGTCTAATGGATTACCCGGATTAGGCGGACTGGATATATTTTTCTCAGAATTTAAAAATGGGGAATTTGTTGCACCTGTGAATGTTAAGGCGCCCATTAATTCGAGCTATGATGATTTCTTCCTCGTTACCTTCGACCATATGGAAAGTGGATACATATCAACAAACCGATTCGATTCGCCCGAAACTGATGATATTGCACACTTTTCAAGAAAAATTGAAATTTCTGAGAAACCCATTACAAAAGTTGTAATAAAAATTAATGTCATCGATAAATATACTTCTACCCCCCTTCCATACGTTTCAGTTTCACTTAAAGATTCCCAAAATAATGTAATTCACACAGGAATGACAGACCCACATGGTGTTCTGATGATTGAGGAGATTCCTCAGAATGATTACACTGTACAGGGAATCTTAAATGATATTACTACTACTATTGCCAATGTTTCAAAAGATGAGTTTTCTCAACCACTCATCGAAAAAATCCTTAAACACAATGACCCAAGATTTACATTGGCAGGCTTGGTTGTGAATTCCATTAATGAACAACCAATACCGGGTGTTAGTGTTACGTGTCATAATATCACAATTAACAGAGTTAAGCAGATTACAACTTCTAATGATGGGAAATTTTTCTTCCAACTCGAACAACAAAGCGATTTTAAAGTTTCTGGTGAAAAAAGTGGGTGGCTATCTTCTGAAGCAGCCTACGAATCCACTAAAGGCCTTGATCGCTCTAAAGAGTTGTATGTAACTCTTAAACTCAATATGCAGCAACCCACGGGAACAGCCGTTATTAAGCTGGATAAGATTTATTATGCATATGATAAATGCAATATCAATTCAAGGGCGGCTGAAGAACTCAATAGGTTAGTGAAATTGATGTACGACTTTCCAGATATGATAATTGAGCTTTCATCACATACCGATTGTAGAGGCAGTAATGCTTATAATGAGAAGTTATCACAATGCAGGGCTGATGCAGCTGTTGAGTACATTCTCTCCAAAGGAATAAAATCTGAAAAAATTAAAGCCAAAGGTTATGGAGAAGAAAAGTTAGTAAACAACTGTGGCGATGGAATCGAATGCACGGAAAAGCAACATCAGGAAAACAGGAGGACTGAGTTTAAAATAATTCAATGTCCGAGTTGTCCGGAAATTGAAAAGTAGTCATAAATTTGTTGTAAGTGTTTGCTCTTTACTGCTGATGCGTTAAATTTTAATCACTAAATAAATTTCTTTGTTCTTTGACATTTTGATTTGTTTGATATTCCGTGAGTAACTCCCGTATTGAGGTTTTATCAAATACTGATATGCTTAGAATCTGCAATATTTCATAGATTGAGAGATTGCTTTTTAAAGCATGTTTTACTTTGGCTACTATTAGATAAGTGCAGATTGCAACCCAAATATGAGTATTTACAGCATTTTCGGAGTGCCCCCAAAGTGTTTTAATGATTAAGTTTTGCTTGATCCATTTGAAAAACACTTCGATTTGCCATCTGTTCCGATATAAATTTGCGACTTCAAGAGCTGATACATCGAGGTTGTTAGTTAAAAAAGTGAGGATTACGTCATTTTCGCTGTCATGAAACTCAACTAACCGCAATTGTTCAGGATAAAGTTGTTTTGACTTATATCCATTGAGTTCAATGACTTTATCGCTTCTTAATCCCGTGCTTTCATCGATATTGAAATTGCTTTCAATCACCGAATAATCCATGGTAGTCTTTGCTCTTGAAATAAAGAAAGTACCCAATTCAAGCAAGTGATACAATGCTTTAAAATCAATGTATGCTTTATCCATGATGTAAATTGCATCTGATATAGGAGTAAGTATATCAAGAACATTACTATCATGATATTTACCATCTGTAACCAGGATAAATGATGGAATACTTCCTCTTAAATCAAGTAATGTATGGATTTTCACAGCTCCTCTGGAATACTTACCAGGAGCCCAATTAAATAGCTTAAGACTCAAAGATATAGTCGTCGAATCCAATGCGAAAACTTCATTGTCAATATCAACATCAGGAATTGGTTCGTTGGCATACATTGGTCTTACTTGTTGAATAAGGTAATTGCCAAAGTCTTCAAATATTCGAAAATTCCTACGTTCATTTGCCCTTGAAAGTGTAGATTGGTTTACATATTGCTTAATGCCAAGATGATACAATTTATTCCTATGAGCTTTTAGACATGTGCATATATCTCTTAGTGAATTTCTTGAGGTTAATTGGCCAAAAAACAATTGGATAAACTGATTCCAACAATTTAGCCCTCTGGTTCTGAAATCACCATTATATGCAGATACATATTTTTCAAACTCATACCGAGGAATAAACTGTAACAGTTGAGATAAAACATACTTACCAGTATTCATAGCTTCACAATTAAGCTTGCAAAGCTACTTTTCAAATCAAATCAAAAAATCAAAGAACGCTTGTAAACTATTGATATAAAATTAATTATACTTAATTTTTAAAAGTTAACGCATCACTAGTA
>JAUSOY010000067.1 GCA_030656615.1 Bacteroidales bacterium
GATTTAAGCATCATAATAATCTCTGGGTGTGATTCAAGAATTGTATCAATCACACAAAACTCCGGGTTCAATGCCCAGTTTGGCTCTTTAAATTTTAGGGTCAAGTCGTTGAATAGTTTCATAATTCCTGTATCTTTAATACTAAGATACTTATTCTACTTATACCCAAAATATTTTTATCGTTAAGTTATTATATTAGTTATCAACAATTTAAGTTTAAAGACAGACTCTAATTAGATGAAAACAAAACACGTTTTTTTGATTTTGATTTTTACCTCCTTCATTTCATCGGCAATGGCTCAGAGTAATGTTCCTGGGAAAATATCGCTTGCCGTTCTAGGAGGTGTTAATTTTCAAAATTTGAATGGGGAAAATACAGAAGGTATTAAACTCGAAAACAGTTTAATCGTTGGTTATCACATCGGAATTAATGCACAGATTCCCGTTGCACCCGAGTTTTACTTTCAACCAGGTTTACAATTCAGTACAAAGGGATCGAAATATACACTAGGAGATATAAGCAGCACGACCAAGCTTTCGTATATTGAAATGCCATTGAATTTTGTTTACAAAGGATTGCTGGGCACCGGTTACATTTTTGTAGGATTAGGGCCTTATGTTGCATACGGTGTTGGAGGTAAATCCATTTATGAAGATGCTACCTCATCAACCGAGTCTAAAATCGAATTCCAAAACGAGGTTGTATCCGGCGACCCTTTAACCAGCGTTTATGTTAAACCCTTTGATGCTGGTGGTAATATTTTCTTCGGATATGAAATGGCTGGTGGATTGTTTATGCAATTGAACGCACAACTCGGTATGCTTAATATTAAACCAGATAGCTATCTCCATCCCGATGATCGATCGACCCTAAAAAATACCGGTTACGGCCTCTCACTTGGTTATCGGTTTTAACTTACCTCTTAAAATTCAAAAATGAAAAAGCCATTGGGCATTGTGCTAATCGTAGTTGGAGCAATTATGTTAGCCTATACCGGATTCAATTATGTAACTACCGAAAAAGTGGTTGATTTAGGTCCGATTGAAATAAATGCAGAAAAAAGTCACACGCTTCAATGGCCGCCGTTTATTGGTTTTGTGTTAATTGCCGGGGGTGCTTATGCAATTTTGCATGACAAAAAAAAATCCTCTCCCGACTAATTTTTAGAGAGCCGATTGAATTTGCTCAATGTATAAATCATACAATATTGATAAGGAATTGAGTAAAACATCGCGACAATTAATAAATGAAATCCACAGGTGTGGAAATAGTTTCACACCTGATTCTCCGGCTAGCGTAAAATAAAATTAACAATAAATAATAATAACATAAAGTCATGGGAAATTTACTTTACATCATCGCGGTAATCCTGATTATACTTTGGGCCATCGGATTCATTAGTTATAACTTCGGAGGTCTTATTCATATTCTGCTTGTAATTGCAATTATTGCAGTAATACTTCGCGTTATACAAGGAAAAAAGATTTTGTAAGAAACCGTTCGTTCTTTAATCATTATATAATTGGGTTTGTATTATAAATGTGGGCACAATGCCCACATTTACTTTCTAATATCAATTAAGGTTTTAAGATTGATCGAATGAAACGAGCATGGTTTAACAAATACAATAGCATAAGTAATAATTTACCCGTGCGAGTTCCCTGCCTACCGGCAGGCAGGCATGTGTATAGAACTACTGAGATAAACATAGAATCATATCTTATTGAAACACAATACATCAGCAAATATTTAGTCGAATGAAAAAAATTATCGTATTAATATTTATCGCATCCATTCTGTCAGGGTGTATATTAAATAAGGTTACAGGGCGAAAGCAATTAAGCCTGGTTCAGGAATCGGAATTGCAACTGATGGCCGTCAGCCAGTACAGTATATTTTTATCAGAAAATAAGGTATTAAATCCAGGCAGCAATGCAAATGCAGCAATGGTTGATCGGGTTGGGGCACGGATTGCAAATGCAATTACAAAGTATTATCAAAGTCAGGGAAAAGGTTCGGTAACTGAAGGATACAAATGGGAATTTAACATGGTAGAGAGCAAAGAAGCGAATGCCTGGTGCATGCCCGGTGGGAAAGTAGTTGTTTACTCGGGTTTATTAGCAATAACTCAAAACGAAACAGCGATGGCAATTGTTGTCGGCCACGAAATTGCTCACGCCATTGCAAAACATGGCAGCGAGCGAATGAGTCAGGCAATGATGCAGCAATTAGGCGGCGTGGCCTTACAGGTAGCATTATCGCAAAAACCTGCTGAAACCCAAAATATATTTTTACAATCATATGCCATTGGAAGCCAGGTTGGGGCAATGTTACCCTGGTCGCGGCAGCAAGAAACTGAAGCCGACAAGTACGGATTAATATATGCAGCCATGGCCGGTTACAACCCGCAGGAAGCAATTGCTTTCTGGCAAAGAATGTCGACGGCAGGCGGGCCTAAACCTCCCGAATTTCTAAGCACGCATCCTTCCGATGAAACAAGAATGAGAAAGCTAAGGCAATTTATGCCGGAAGCCATGAAATATTATTCTGCAAATAAATAATAGCCATAAAATCTGCCTGGGCTTTTCAGAAGTACCTGGCAATACAATAATGTGTGAAAGATGCAAATCAAACCAGAAATTGTGTAACACATTTCGCCAAAGGGATACTGACCTTTATATCAGTTAAATTTATCAACAAATATTAAAAATAAAAATTATGAGTTCAGGAAAAGTAGTATTAGGATTACTGGCTGGCGTTGCCGTCGGTGCACTTGCAGGAATTTTATTTGCCCCTGCAAAAGGTTCAAAAACCAGAAAAAGAATTTTAAAGAAAGGTGAAGATTACAGCGATGCATTAAAAGAAAAATTTGATGATTTAGTCGATAATCTTACTGAAAAATTTGAAAAGGCAAAAGAAGATATTTCTGGAAATACTGAAAAAGTAAAATAAGTTATAGACTTCTCTGAAAAAAGCAGAAACCGAAGAAAGCTGAGGAATAAAAATGCTTCAAGTTATTACATCGGTTCAATCGAAATTAAAAAAGATCATGCAAACAGGAACTTTGAAAACACATTCCTACGACAAAACGAACAGGCCGGTGATTGACTCCTTGTCTTCATTCAATTTGTCCGAACTTTTTGAAAAAGGGATATTAAAACAAACCTTGATGAAAGGGGAATTGTTTTCAAAAATTCTTGTGAATAGTTCAGACAGGCAGGTAGTACTAACCACCATTCATAAGGATACGGAAATTGATTCTTTTCAGTCGAGTGATTCTGTTACTTTTTATGTAATTGAGGGACAATTGAAACTTCATACAAAAAAAGAATCATTTATTCTGGAGGAAGGCCATTTTTTTGCACTTCATGAGCATATTGACTACCGCCTCACCGCGGCCTTAGAAACCATTTTTCTATTAACCATTGCAAAAAGTGATTAACTGAGAAATTTGAATTAAACTTTCGTAAACAAAAAGAATTATTTTATGTCAGATACTTTAGATGACAATGTAAAGTTAATTGAATCGCTGCTTGAAAATGCTACCGATTATGGTAAAACAAGTTACGAACTGATACGATTAAAAACACTTGACAAAACATCGGATGTGGTGTCAACCATAATTCCGCATTCTATTGTTTTTGTTATCATTGTTTTGTTCACGCTTTTTTTTAATTTGGGATTGGCCTTCTGGCTTAGTGAGATCCTTGGAAGTCACTATTTTGGATTTTTTGTAATAGCTGCTTTTTATGGACTGGTGGCACTTGTGATGCAATTGTTTTTTCACAACTGGCTTAAACAAAAAATTTACAATTATATAGTAAAACAGTTGTTTAAATAAAACGATATGGAAAATATTAAAACACCTGCTGATCTTAAGAATGCGATTTTGTTATTGGAAGCAGAACAGGCTATTCATTTACAAAATTTGAGAAAACAGTTTTTCCTTACCTACGAAAGTTTAAAACCGGCGAAACTTATTGAGAACACCCTAAGAGACATTGCATCATCTCCCTATCTGGTCAATAATATATTAGCCACATTTGTTGGACTGCTAAGCGGCTATATTTCTAAAAAAGCTGTTACAAGCCAATCAAGCTCAAAACTCAGAAAGCTTTTCGGATATTTATTACAGTTTGGTATTACGAACCTGGTTGCTCAAAACCCAGAAACGATTAAATCATTCGTAAGTTATATTTCAGAACACATTTTTCATAAAAGGGGAATGAATGACCAAAACCGTGAAGGATAAAATACTTATCGTGCCACTTTACTTAAAAACAGTATTAATTACCATTGGTATTTTTGCTGTTTTTGCAATATTGTACATTGCTCAAAGCATTTTGATCCCTCTTGTTTTTGCATTAATAATTGCCATTGTACTCCATCCGGTTGTAAACTGGTTAATTCAAAAAAAAATAAACCGAGTGGTGGCCATTGTCATTGTCTTATCCATTACGGTTATATTTATTGCCGCTTTTAGCTCCCTTATATTCCGGCAGGTAATCCGGTTTAGTGAATCATGGCCAGTATTAGTCGATAAATCCACAGCAATGATCAACCAAACCATTGCTGATGCTGCCATTTTTTTCGATGTCAGACCGAAAAAAATACATGTCTGGATTGCTGTTACCAAAGAAGAACTTATTAATAAAAGCAGCGTAGCAATCGGGCAAACACTGGTCATCCTCGGCAACGCTTTGGTCGTGTTGTTTTTAATACCTGTTTATGTTTTTATGATCTTGTTTTATCAACCGCTTTTACGTGAATTTATCCAACGGCTTTTCAGCGAAAGTAACAAGGCCAAGGTTAGCAAAATTGTAAGCCAGATCAAAGTGGTTATTCAACGTTATCTGATTGGATTAATTATTGAATTTGTGTTAGTTGCCATACTAAACATTGCTGCCCTTTTAATGCTGGGAATTGAATACGCAATCTTGCTCGGAATACTTGGTGCATTGCTTAATATCATTCCATACATCGGCGGAATTATTAGTGTTGCATTATTTATGTTGGTTGCGTTCGTTACCAAATCACCGGTACATGTGCTATACGTTGTTGTGGCCTATTCGCTTATCCAGCTCATCGATAACAACTATATCATTCCGAAAATAGTAGCTTCAAAGGTCAAAATCAATGCTTTGTTTTCCGTCATTGTAGTCATTGCCGGTAATATGTTATGGGGTATACCGGGCATGTTCCTTTCCATTCCTATTCTTGCCATTGTAAAACTTGTTTTCGACCACATCGATTCGTTAAAACCCTGGGGATTTTTATTAGGCGATACCATGCCCCCATTAATTAAAATCGCTCCCATTTTTAAAAAGCTAAAACTAAAGAAAACCATTCCCGAACATGCTGAAAATGTGTGAATGATGCAACTCATTCATTAAATTGTGTAATACATTCCTGGTAAAAATATCCAACCTTTACTATTAATTATCGGATTAAAAACCTAATAACAATACAAATGAAAAACCGAAAATTCTTAAGCATGAAAAAGATAATGCAGGCATTATTTTTAAGCCTTTTAGTTTTATTTATCGCCTCTTGTGGCAAAGATGACAAGAAAGACAAAGCACAGCTCTCCGTTTTAATGACTGATGCTCCAGGCCCGTATGATGCAGTGTATATAGATCTTCTGAGTGTAGAAGTTACTGGAAATGGAGGAGATGCGATACTACTCACAACAAACGCAGCCATTTATAATCTTCTCGATTTATCAAACGGGGTAAATACACTTATTGCCACAAGCGATATGGAACCAGGAACAATATCACAAATCAGGTTGATATTGGGCCCAAACAATTCTGTTATCGTGGATGGTGAGAGTTACCCACTAAGCACACCGAGTGCTCAGCAGTCTGGACTAAAACTTCAGGTTCACAAAACCTTTGAGGCAGGTGTAGCATATGCCATCTTGCTCGATTTTGATGCACATCAATCAATTATAGAAAAAGGCAATGGTGAGTATCAACTAAAACCCGTTATCAGAACTATTGATATTGCCTTATCAGGTTCTTTAAAAGGGAAAATAACTCCGGTTGGTGTAATTGCCACGGTAACGGCCACATCCGATGGAATAACTTTTTACTCTTCCGTGAACAACTCGAACGGCGATTTTCTGGTTGCAGGATTGCCGTCAGGCATCTATGATATTACCGTAACCCCTGCCCTTCCCCTATTGCCTGTAACAATAATTGAAAAAACAGTTGTTGTGGGCGCTTCAACAGATGTTGGAATAATAGCTTTATAAAATAAAGAAAATCGAATATCTCGTTAAAAGGAGGCTATTAATATGGCCTCCTTTTTTTATTAGAAACTTCGATAAAATTGGCATTTCTGAGAATGTGTGAATGTTGCAACTTATACAGGAAGTTATGTAACACATTCCGAACCAAAAGACTCAACCTTTGTACATTAGAAAACCAAACAAAAGAAAGATTTAAATTATGAAAACTATAAAATTATTTGTTGTTGGATTGCTCTTGATTTTTGCTGCTTCAGTTGATGCACAAATATCAATGCAGGTTAATGCTGGTACTCCACCTCAATGGGGTCCCGCCGGATATACAGATGTGAGATATTATTATCTGCCGGATGTGGAAGCCTATTATGATGTTCCATCTTCCATGTTTATTTATCACAATGGAACAACTTGGATTCACCGCAGGTCACTTCCCGTTCGGTACAGAAATTATGATTTATATCAGGGATATAAAGTAGTAATGACCGACTATCGTGGCAAAACCCCTTACATTCATTTTAAGGAGTACAAATTGAAATATGCCAAAGGGTATCGGGGCAAACCGCAAAAGAACTATGGCGAAAGAGGCCATTCACAAGAACACGATAATCAAAAGCACAGCCAGGGTCATAATGGCAATAAAAAACAAGGCAATTCGAACGGTAAAAAATCAAATGGTGGTCATGGAAAAGGCAAAAAGAAATAAGAAATGGACCACATGAAAATATGTTCGGCACCAGCTGTCAAATGGTATGGAAAGCCAAACTTAAAAAACTCGGCTTTCCATATGTTTTACCTGACTCACAAAATTGTAAGGGTAATAAAACCGATGGCTTATAATGAGAATAAACCTAAATCTATAGGTATTCGATAAAACCAAATATTTTGTTAATTATTCGAGATATGCAAAGGATAGAGACTTCACAATAGATATGTAACACTTTTTACTTTAAACCCCTTCAAATTCACTCATAAAATTTTACTTAAAAAGAAAAAAAATGAAAAAATCGATTCGCTATTTTCCTTTACTGGCATTAATCGCCGGATTGTTATTGTCATCATGTGTATCAAGCAAAAAGTTTAAGGCTTCTGAAGCCAGGGCTAATAATCTGCAAAAGGAAAATGTAAACACAACAAGCCAACTGAATGAATGCAACAATCAGTTGATGGACGTGAAGGATGCAAAAGCAACCATGGAAAAAGAAACTGAAATCATGCAAAAAGAATATGCACTGATTCAAAAAAACCTGATAATGCGTTCTTCCGAATCAAAAATGACCATTGCCGATCAGGCCAGGCGGTTAAATATCCTTCAGGATTTGATACAGGCGCAAACGGATAGAACAAACAATCTTAAAAACTCAATTTCGAAAGCATTAATGAACTACAAAACCGATGAACTGAATGTTTACCAAAAAGATGGTAAAGTTTATGTTTCTCTGGCTGAAAAACTGCTTTTTAAATCGGGCAGCGATAAAGTGGATGCAAAAGGAAAAGCAGCACTTAAAACGCTTGCAGCTGTTTTAAACACATCAAAAGACTTTACGGTAGCCATTGAAGGTCATACCGATAATGTTCCGATTAAAACATCAACGTTTAAAGATAATTGGGATTTAAGTACCGCAAGGGCTTCATCCATTGTGCGTATTCTTACCATTGACAATGGTTTCGATTCGGGCCGCATTACTGCTTCCGGAAAAAGCCAGTTTCATCCGGTTAGTGTAAACACAACAGCCGAAGGACGCGCAGATAACAGAAGGACGGAAGTAATCCTTTCGCCCGATTTACAGGAAATATATAAGCTTTTATATCAATAACTCTATACTCACGATGATCCGTTAGCATAATACTTCACTACTTGTTTTTTAGAATCCCACGTGCAGTACATTAATGATTTGATCTTTAAAGCAAAAATTTGGTTGTAAACGAAAATCAGCTTTGAGCGGTTAATCCGGACAAAGCTGATTTTTTAATAAGATAGCGAACAAAAAAAATACAGAAAGACTATTCTAATGGTATAATTTTAAGCGTATTAGAAAAATATTATTTCCTTTATTTTCATCTCATTTGGTAATGTCTTAATCTGCGGTTTTACGTAATCGTATTTGTCGTCAAGAATCGTTGAAATATCCATTAAAAATCCGCCGTCGAATGTATCTGAAATCAAAAATAATCCATCATCATGATTAAAATCCGCTGACTTCAGTTTAGCTCTTTCTTTAAGTTCCTTTACAGTCATACCTACTGAAATTCCATCAACCGTTTTGATTAATGAATTCTTTAACACGATTCTAAAAACTTTATCCTTTGTTTTATTATCGTGTCCGCCAATGAAACTGAATAAAACTATTTTTTTAGATTCGTCTTTGTAAACTATATAATCGAATTCTTTCTTTTTACCATCATAAACAGGAATTTCTGTTTTTTCAACATGATATTTCTTTCCTGCATATTCAATTGCAGATTTTAAAGGCATTCCAATCTTTACTCCTCCAATGGACTCATAATCCTTTAACTGCAAATTTGTCAGTTTATTAGTACAATTCGCAAGGAATAAACTAACTATCAATAGAAATACCAGTCTTTTCATTTTAAGTAACATTTTAATTTGCATTGTAGATAACGGCAATTTGTGTGAAGGCTTCCCATTTTTAGTACAGTTCAAAAATAGACGACTTTTATTTTTAATTGAACTGGAATTGGTCATGAGTTAAGTGAAATGGAGGCATAGCTTTTAAATTTCTTCTTAGGAGTATGATGGATTGAATGGATTGAATACAAGCGCTTACATCCGCTCCATGTACCAATTCACTACTCTTTCCATTTTATTGTAACTAAAAATGCTTGTGATGATTTTTTGCAAACGGAAGAAAGCGGTTTCGCTCTTCACAACATAATCAGAGGCTTTGTGGTGCATGCAGTCTACGGCTACCTCAATCTTATCCTGAGACGAAAGCATCACAACAGGAATGTTTGGATTGAACGATTTGATTTTATCCAATGTTTCTATTCCATTCATCGCGGTTTTATCAATTCCGTCAAGATGATAATCTAAAATGATAACATCCGGATTGTGTGATAAATTCTCCACACAAAGTTCGCCTGTTGCATATGTTTCAATATTGAAATCGGCATTATACAAAAAATCGATTTCCAAAGCTTTCAAAAATAAGGCGTCATCGTCTACAAGAAAAAGCTTGATTCTATTATCTATATTCATTCGTTTGAATTTTAATTGCGTTGTATTCGGCTTCTAATTCTTCACATGCTTGTTCACAAACATTTTCGAGTTTTAAAACCATTTCATCTATTCCTTTGGATTGTTTTTGGGTACTAGCAAATTCCTGTACTTTTTTAGCTATATTTTCGAAATCGAGGCTAATGCCCATTATCGAAAATGAAGGAATCATTTTATGAACAGCAGCATACAATGTATCCCAATCTTTATTCTTCAAACCTTTTTTCATTGCCAAAACCAAAGGTGGGGTTTGTTCCAGATACAGTGAAATCATTTCCATCATTAATATTGGATTTGCTTTTGTACGGGCAATCAAATAATCTAGGTGAGTGCATTTGGTCTTTAAATTTTCTTCTACAGGATCTTCAGCATATTCAATGGGTGCAATAGGACTTCTTTTTATAAGTCCAACTATTTTACTGTACAATAATAGATCATCCACAGGTTTTGCAATATAATCGTTCATCCCTACAGCTTTGCATTTGGCCAAGTCTACCGTTGTAACATCTGCCGTTAAAGCAATGATGGGGATATCGGAATTCATTATGTTGCGAATAAAGTCAGTTGCTTCAAATCCGTTCATTTCAGGCATTTGCAAGTCCATTAAAATAACATCGTAAGAACTGTTTTCCATTTTTTCGATGGCTATTTTCCCATTTCCTGCTATATCACATTCAAATCCGAAATCATCCAATAATGTTCTCATTAGCAATTGATTGAGAGGAATATCTTCGACTACCAGAACTCTGATATCCGTTATTTCCGGATCCAATTCCATTAATTCTGATTCTATTTCTGCATTGGCCTTGGTTTTTAAGAAAGTTAAAACGAAACTAAATGTAGAGCCTTCATTAATTTTGCTGCTTACTTCAATGCTGCCATCCTGAGCCTCAACCAATTGTTTAACAATGGCAAGTCCCAATCCGGTTCCTCCGTACAAACGCGATGTGCCACTGGATGCCTGTTGAAAGTTTTCAAATATTTTCTCTATTTTATCTTCAAGAATTCCAATACCGGTATCTGAAACTTCGAATCGAATACTAACTTTCTTTTCATCTTCTTCGATTAATTTGACAGCGACTGTAATTTTGCCTTTGTTTGTAAATTTAACGGCATTACTCACAAGATTTATAATGATTTGATGTAAACGCATCGGGTCACCAACCAATACATCAGGTATTCTATGGTCATATTCTTTTACTAGCGTTAAATTTTTTTCCTGAATTTTTAGTTCAAACAAATGGATAATGGCTGATAAGGAGGAAACCAATTTGAATGGTATTTTCTCAAATATCATTTTTCCTGAATCCACTTTTGCAAGATCGAGAATATCGTTAATGAGTACGATTAATGCATCACCACTCAATTTTATGGCCATTAAATATTCTTTTTGTTTTATCGACAAATCGGTTTTTAACAGCACTTTTGTAAATCCGATAATCCCATTCATGGGAGTACGGATTTCATGACTCATATTTGATAAAAATTGTTGTTTCGATTTTAATGCACCCTCTGCTATTTGCGTTGCATTTTCTGCACTCAGCTTAGCATCTTCAGCAATCAATGTTGCCAACTCTGCAAATGCCATTGCTTCGGTGAGTTCTGTTGAAATTCTTTTTTGTTCAGTAACGTCCCTTGCAACAATTACTACTCCGTCCACATTTCCATTTCCATCTTTATAGACTGATCCATTGAATAAAACATCGGTTAGTTTACCATTTTTATGGCGAATTGTAAGGGGTGAATCGGCAACAGATCCTTTAGCAAATACCTCCTGGTAAACTTCACGTACTTTCTTTGGTTCAGTAAAATAATCCGGGAAGTCAGTATCTGTTAGTTCTTGACGCGTCAATCCTGTAATATTTACTAAAGCATCATTCATATCAGTGATCTTGCCTTCTGCATTGATTGTAACCAATGGGTCGAGAGTAGCTTCAATAAGACTTCTTGAATATTGGGAAGCTAATTTTAATGATTTGCTAATTTCTTCAAGCTCAATATTTAAAATATCTCCTTTTTGTTTCTCTCGGGTTTGAAATAATAGCTCTTTATCGGAAATAGCCAATTCCTTCTCTCGTTTCTCTTTTTCTTTATTTTGAAAAATAAGTTCTTTATTAGCAATGATTAATTCATTCGCTCGTTTTTCTTTTTCATTATTTTGAAAAGCAAGTTCTTTGTTTGCAATAATTAATTCCGCTGCCCGCTTTTCTTTTTCATCATTTTGAAAAGCAAGTTCTTCGTTGGCAACAACTAACTCAGCAGCACGTCTTTCCTTTACTTCATTTTGGAAAGCAAGTTCTCTGTTGGCAATGACCAACTCAGCAGCTCGTTTTTCTTTCTCTTTATTTTGAAAGGCAAGTTCTTTGTTAGCAATGATTAATTCTTCCGCCCGCTTTTCTTTCTCCTTATTTTGAAAAATAAGTTCTTTGTTGGCAATGATTAATTCTTCCGCCCGCTTTTCTTTTTCATTATTTTGAAAAATAAGTTCCTTATTGGCAATTACAAACTCTGCGGCTCGTTTTTCTTTCACTTCATTCTGAAAAGCAAGTTCTTTATTGGCTTTTCTTAACTCGATTACCCATTTTTGATTTGTAACATCACGGGCTGCTGCAAAAACACCAAGAACATTTCCTTTATCATCTTTATAGACGGAAGCATTGTATGATACATCGGTTAAATTCCCGTTTTTATGTTTTATGGTTAAGGGATAATCGGCTACAAAGCCTTTTTCAAAAACCTGAAGATAACCTTCCTGTGCTTTTTTAGGATCCGTAAAATAACTTGAGAAATCGGTATTTATTAGTTCTTCACGCGAAATACCGGTAACTTTTATCGAGGCCTCATTAACGTCAGTTATCTTTCCTTCAGCACTGATAGTAACCAGTGGATCTAAACTGGCTTCTATTAAACTCCTTGCATATTGAGAAGATTGCTTTTGTGAAGTAATATCCCGAGCCGCAGCAAAAACACCAAGCACATTTCCTTTGTCATCTTTGTAAACAGAAGCATTGTAAAGGACATCCGTTAGATTCCCTTTTATATGTTTTATAGTTAAGGGATAATCGGCAACAAAACCTTTTTCAAAAACCTGGAGATAACCTTCCTGCGCTTTTTTCGGATCGGTAAAATAACTTGAGAAATCGGTATTTATCAGGCTTTTCCTAGGAATACCCGTAACTTTTATCGATGCTTCGTTAACATCCGTTATCTTTCCTTCTGCACTGATAGTAACCAGTGGATCTAAACTGGCTTCTATTAAACTTCTGGTGTAATGAATTTCCTTTGTTTTCATCCGTTTATAATTTGTTTTTCAATTGTCGGATGCCTGCCTTGTCGGCAGACAGGGAACTCTCCATAATAATCATTCTACTGTGTGCCAAAGTTTTTGACATGGTACGTTTCATTTTATCTTTTTCTCAAATTCAGATAGTTATCAGGATCCAATTTCTTCTATTGGGTTTCGCCTTTTATTCTTCATTTGCTTAAAATGTGAAGGAGAAAGCCCGGTAACTTTTTTAAACTGATTGGATAAATGAGCTACACTGCTGTAGTTCATTTTCCAGGCTATTTCAGAAATATTTAATTCACCATAAATAATCAATTCTTTTATTCGTTCAATTTTATGAGATATGATATATTGCTCGATGGTTGTTCCCTGAACTTCTGAAAATAAATTTGCCAGATAGGTATAATCGTAATCTAGTTTTTCGCTTAAAAAATTGGAGAAATTTATTTTGATTATTCCATCTGAATGATGAACCATTTCGATAATTGCGTTTTTAATTTTTTCAATCAATACCGCTCTCTTGTCGTCCATCAATTCAAGCCCTATACTGAGCAAAACTATTTTCAGTTCCTCCCTTTGCTCAGTTGAAATGTCTTCCATTATCTCAATTTCGCCTAAATCAACAACAATGAAATGGAAACGAAGTTTTTTTAGCTCTTCTTTCACCGCCATCTTGCAGCGGTTGCTAACCATGTTCTTGATATATAGCTTCATATTTATTCTTCTAAAGAAACTTACAAAGGTGGTCGTTTGATTATTAGGAATTGTTTTATAATAATTAAAATAAATTACATAATTCACACATTCTACTAAACTATATTATTTGTAAATCCGGCAAAACCTTTAACCTTATCTTGACTAATGCTTTTTACTTATACAAATCAAAAAGCCGTAGGAATAAGAGATGTCTTTGCCTCGTTCATGACAAACTGAAGTACATTAAAAGGTTTGAGCCTAAAAACGGCCTTTGAGTGCGTAGAAAAAAGTTTCTGCTCCGTGGCTTGGATTGCGTTGTATCGCTTGTCGAAACTTCGCTGGATTCCAGAAAGTGGAACAGACTGCTCAGAATTCTATATATTAGCCGCTGACCTATTCTTTTTGTCCTGCGATAATTGAATTATTTTCAGTCGAATTGTATGCAAATTCTTTTATTTTCAACCCATTATTTCCTATTCTTTCTAAATGTATCCATGCAATCATATTATCAAGTTTAAGTCCCCAATATGTATCTTTAAAGCTAAGGGAAGGTATCATACATCCATCCGTAAGCAATCCAGTAACATTCTCATTGGTCCATGAATCTGAACTTGAAATTAATTGTGTAGTATCGTAATTTCGAATCCAATAATTTGAAACTGTATCAAGACTAATGAATCCATTAGAATTTATTGGCTTTATTTGGATTGTTTTAATGTGAAAGATTCCACAATGTCCACAATATTGGGTTAACTCCTGTTGATAATGTCGGACTTCTATTTGAAAATCAATTTCCGAATCATTATTTAGGTCAAGGTCAAAATACGCTATTGAATCATTCGGCAGTGGTAATTGTCCACAAAAAGGATTCATACTGGTATAATAATCCCTAATCGTAGTTATCGAAATATCCGGTTGAAGATCAAAAAAAACAATTTCATTCTTTGGCTTAGGACTCTCCTTGTCACATGAAAAAATCAAGAATCCTAATAAGGCTATCCATAAAATGTTCTTTTTCATTTTGTTGTTTTTTAAGGTTGTGGCTAAGAGCCGTTCACCGTCAAAAACCGTGGCAAGCTATCTCAAAACCTTATTTGATAATTACTGTGTATCAAATATATGCAAATTTTTGTCAATAAAATAGGAATTGATGTGATATTCCGGGTATTTTTTGGTGGAGTATTTTTGGCGTGATTACAGCATATATAAGGCTTAAAAACAATAATTAGTGCTGATTTGCTGAAGCATGGGTACTCACAGATAAGTGTAGCAGTAGTATGGGATTGCGTGCTACTTTCCTTTCAGCCGACACATAATTTCATGCTGGGCAGAATGTTTAAATCAAAACCAAAACCCATATTACTGTTACACATTATTACCACCCAGTGCTTTTTCTTTTTTTATTATTTCAAATAAGTCAAGTCTGTTTTGTGGTAAATTGTTCTTTGCAATTTCCCAAATCATTTCATAGTCAATTCCAAAATATGTATGAGTAATTAAGTTTCGAAGTCCATACATTTTTTTCCAGGGCATTTCAGGATATTTATTCTGAACTTCTGTCGGGATATTTTTTGAGGCTTCTCCAATAATCTCGAAATTTCGGATTATAGCATCTACAGCAATATAAGTCTGTTTGAATTTTTTAAAGTCAATATCACCCAAATACTCTTCAATTCTGTCCATTGATAGAAGCATGTCTTCAAGATACAAAATGAATTCTCTTTTAATTGGACTCATACGTACTTAACGCTATTTAAAATCATTTGTCTGAGTTGTTTCTTAATCGCTTTTTCAGAAATAAGGTCAACTTTAATTTTCAATTGATTTTCCAGGAATTCCTGAAGGTCAAAAAACTCCCAACCAAGAGGTTTTGTAAATGAGACTATAATATCTATATCAGAAAATTGATTTTGTTCATTCCGTGAATATGAGCCAAAGTAGCCAATTTTATCAACATAGTATTTTTGAAGCAACAATGGTTTCAATTCTTTCAATTTCTTCTCTATGTCAATATTATTCTTCATATTTCAAAGTTACACAATTTTAGTAATCATCTCAATTTGTTTTTTAGCTTGGCTTTTATCAATCAAATAATCCCAATTGCCTTTATTTTTTCGATAATTACAGCTCCAGAAGTACTGGAAACAAATCACTTATTCCGAATGGTATGAACATGACTCATCATACGTTAGATCTTTTGTCAATTGAATATCCAAATTACCTTACAGGAATAAACAATCATTATTCAATGCGTCTACATCACTGCCTAATAAATTATAAAACCATTACCGCAAGCTAGTCTGATATAATGATGCGTTTGCTTGCCAGTGCACGATTATTATCAACCAGCTGCAAAAAATAACATCCTGCCGGAAGTTTATTTCTATGCATAATAACTTCCTGCCCTGTAATATTATTGATCTGCTGTACAATTTGTCCAAAGGAATTGAAAACGCGCAAGGTGGCATGTTTCATGACAAATTTTGTCTGAATGGTCGTTTGTGTTGAAAATGGATTGGGAAAAACCAATACTTCTCTATTTGCCGATCGTTCTTCAATTCCACTACACAGCTCCCATCCGGCAGAAGCGGCACGGATATCGTCAATCATCCAACCTTCTTTATTGCTGTTTATATTATCTGAAATAAATGTAAAACGTATCATCAGGCTATCCGGTGGAACAATAATTGAATCTGTAACGACAGGTATCCACCAATGCCAATTAAATCTTGATTTTATCCAACCATCCGATTTTCCAGAAGTAATTATTGGATGCGTGGTAAATGTAGAGCCATTTTCATTCATATCAGAATCCCACCAGAAATAGGAACCCATGGGGGAAACTTGATTGGTATCTACAACCATAACCCAGCTGTTTCCTCCATCATAGGATGCCTCAATAATTCCGATATCGGTCAACGTATCTGTATCATACTTATGCCAGAATTCAAGGCTGGTATAACAGGTTTGAGTGTAGGGATTGCGAATAATATAAATGAACGAAGAGCTCGTACCGGGAGCATACGTATTCAGTGTATCCGTAATTATGGCCTTACTACCCGAATATGCGGCATTAAAAAACACCATTGAAGGGGTACCAATCTGCCATAAATTATCGGCTGTATTATCGATAATTATGGTCGATACCGGGGTTTCAAAATTGACAAGGTCATAGGTCCATTGAGCATTTGCTCTGTTACAAACTATGATTAATACGATTGACACGAATAGGGTGAGTATTGATTTTTTCATTGTTTGATTATTTGCTATGGCCTAAATATTTTCATTAAAACTCGATAAAAATATATATAAAATGTGATGTGATGGACAAAATCCAGCTTACGCTATTCTTTCAAAATCGTACATGATATCGTTTTATTATGGTTTTGTAATCTGACAAAGTAAATCCCTGGCGCTAATTGACTGATATCCATTGTTGATTTATCGGCATTTACAATCATTTTCTGAACTAAACGCCCCTGAGAATTATAAAAAGTAAGCCACGCCGTTTTCCCTTGTAAGGTCGTTTGAATGTTGATGTAATTGCCAGCCGGATTCGGAGATATCGATAATTCTGTATTTCTATTCTCCGGAATTCCAATACTTAGCGAATAATGACATGAATCTGTTCCATCCGGAGTGTTGATATAGTACGCGACAGTATCTTCGAAACAAAGCGTATAATACTTCCATTCAAATTCGTAGGTGAAAGGTGATAATAAATCCTTTGTACTTCCAATCCCTTCAATCCAAAACTCCGGATAAAACAGCAAATTGCTATTTTGAATTTCATATCTTTTCCGGTAATGGCTGCCAAGCAAAACCGAATCGATTCCATTTACCTTTATCGTCGCATTTCCCTGATTGATGGGCAAAATCATCCCAATCTCCAGATTATTAAAGGTATAAAGTAAACTTTCGGAGGTGTCTTGCTGAAAATTAAAATTTCCCATAGTGGATGAAGAAGGGAAAAAATAAATATTCCTTGATAAATCTTCCCGAAGACCTCCTAAATATTGTAAATCTGACGATACATCGGTTTGCTTACTATAGACTTTGCTATATGTCTTGCTTTTCAAGATGGTATCTCCCTGAAGCAGATATTGCGAATTCGTCAGGTTGATGTCATTGGGTGACCACTGATGCCAAAACAAACAATTCCATTTGGTATTGTCTGTCGGGAAAGGATAATAATCTTGACTTCTAACACTTTGCAAAGATATTATTGCAAGGATGGAAAATAGTATCGCTCTTTTCATGCTGAATTCTTTAGATTCTGAGTTAATTGGGGATCGTTGTTAATGCGCGTATAAATTTAATAAATATCGATATCCAAACGACGAATTTTTAGATTTTTAGAAATAAAAAAATGGTCATTCAGGAAGCGTCAATTTATGACATTTCGAATACGCATTTTACACCTTGTCTGCCTACATATATATTTTTATATTTGCCCCCAAAGAATATCAGAATATCATGAGTGCATCGAAAACTTTGCTTTACTTTTCATTAGCCGGTATACTCCTATACCTGGCTACCCATATGGGAATATCCTTTTCGATATCACAATTTGGATGGTCACCAATGATTGCCTGGTTTGTCAATGGAGGCATCATTTTTATCATTCTTATAACGGCACTTTTTGTTCTTCTCCTTAAAGAACAAAAAGTCCTGACGTACAGGATTTTTAAAGAGGCATTGAACCTTAAACCGGTTTCAAAAAAAGACCTTATCTGGACAGTGGCAGGAATCGTTAGCATCTCTATTCTTTCGATGCTCATGATGATGATTCTGAATGAATTTTCCGAACGATATCCAAGCCTTATTGGGGAAGGTTATTCGCCACCATTCCTCGAATTTAGCAAATTATCCCCATCCGAATACTGGGTATTCCTTATCTGGATACCTTTCTTTTTCTTCAATATTTTTGGAGAAGAACTTTTATGGCGGGGTTATATTCTCCCACGACAAAAAACGAATTCCGAAACGGCAAACTGGATGTTAAATAGCTTTGGTTGGATGCTTTTCCATTTCGCTTTTGGCTGGAAATTAATCATTCTTTTGCTTCCAATTCTCATCATTACCCCCCTGGTTGTTCAGAAAACCAAAAATACCTGGACCGGGATTTTTATTCATGGCATCATCAATGGTAGTGGATTTTTACTCATTACCTTGGGCTTATTAAAGTCCTGAAAATATAACAGATAAACACATCAACAATTTATTGGCTTATCCTGAAGTGATGTACGCGATTCTCAGTTTGTCCGGGGCTCTGCCTCAGATACTATATCCTAAAGACTCTGCCTTTGTAGAAAATTATCAGGCAAAGCCTGCTTACATAGACCGACTCAGGCTCAGCCTGAGCCGAACGAAGCCATGTTTATTTAACCAAAAACCGGCCTCAGCCGGTTTTTTTTAAATAGAATCTACGCATTATTTCATTCTGAAACGCTGCGGATCCAGCTTGATATTTTCACCTTTTTCGTTGGTTACCAATATGTTTTCAATAATGAAGATATCGCCGGTTTTCAGAGCCATAAAGGCTTTTTTAATTTCTTCCGTTACATGACCATCCTTGCTGTTCATAGAAACCATCTGACGGCCTTGTACCTGAGTAAAGGTAAATGCAGTCAGGCGTTCTGTACGATCGGCCATAATGGTTTTGTGAAGATCGATCATCTCGGCACGGGTAACTTCGCGGATAGGCATATCTTTTACAATTTTAGCTTCGGCTTTACGGGCGTCATGCTTTTTCTTTTTTTCGCTTCTTGATTCTGCCTTTTCCTTTTTTGCTTTTTCCTTCATGGCGTTATAATCAGACTTCACATCACTCTCAGGGGCTTTAGGAGCTTCTTCTGCTTCGGCAATTTTAACAGGAGGTGCCGGACTTCTGGGTTTTTCTGGTTGCGCTACAGGCGTTGCCGGAACGGATTCGTCCGACATTTGCTGTTTTACAGCTTCCTTGGGCATTTCAGGCATAGGAACAGTCACTTCTGCTGCTGCCTGTTTAATTTTTACCCTTTCTGGTTTTGTTTCTTTCTTTACCTGGGTGGTGGGTGTCTCGGCCTGCCCAAAAGCGATGGCAGAAATGAATATCATACTAAAAATCAAACTGAATAATTTCATAATCAAGTGGATTAAGATTGGTTAATACAAAAAATGGTGATTTAGACCTGTTTGGTAAATATAAAAACAAAAACGATGCCAAAAGGTTGATTGAACCGAATACGGATTATTGTATAATGAATAGAATACTTGATAAAATCAAAAAAAAACCCGGCAGGAGCATAAATTCCGCCGAGTTAAAAAAATCAGAAAAAAAGAATTACCGGATAATTAATTTACGGCTACTCATTCGCACACTATTGACCATTCTGAGTAGATAGATTCCGGGTGTCAGGTTCTGTACACCCAAAACTGTATTCTGACTTTTTATCGAATGAACTTCGAGAATACGACCGGTCATATCACGGATTTCGAGAAGGGTATTGGGCAAAAACTGCTCCATCACGATATTAACCGCCTCTGTGGCCGGATTGGGATATACATCGAACGTAGGCTTCTTCTGTAACTCCTCTCCTATTCCGGTATGAATATACTGACCGAATTTCTGAGGATTTTTATTGTATTCGAACTTTATGTGCTCGAGGCTTCCCAGGAGTTTATCGTAGGATGAAAATAAATTGTCGATACTTTGAGCGGTTACAAAGGCGAGATCGATCTGTTGGTATGTTCCGGCAGCGAAGGTAAAGGGTCCGCTTACCCCGAGTCCACGACGGTCAGCAGGAGTATTGCCCGCCGTAATCTCTGTCCAGTTTACCGGGCCAAAAGGCTGAACACCTCCTGTCCCCCAAAAACACGAATCGCTGGTACCCGGGAACATAAAACGAGCGGCAGGTCCGTATCCGCCAAAAGCATAATGTCCGTTGCCACCGTACTGCATAACAGAGCCATCCTTCCAAATTCCTTTTAGACTATTGTAATAATCTGAGCCAACACTGGGATCTGACTGATAAATAGGCCCTCCATTGTTAAAATAAATAAAACCAGTCATTCCCATTCGCTCGTTATCTACGATTCCATCGTCAAAATTTGCACCATTAATGCCGTAGTCACAGCCACCCAAAGGGTTATCCAGATTATCGGGATCCATAAAAGGTCCACCAAGAATGGTAATCGACTGTGCAGGTGGATGTAAACCATAAGTTCCCGGCTCGCCATTACCATCAATGCTATCGCCATTCATCCCGATAAAAGAACCCCTTTTTACGTCGCATTGCAAATAATCATCAGTTGCCAATCCAATATCAAAATCACAAAATACACCAGAATAAACTTCGGAATAGTCGTTAGCAGAACGGTTGAATATTTTATAATTCAGAAATATGGTATTGGCCAAATCGGAGTCAGTATAGTTAAAACCATAAGCCATTCCATGAATTTCTATGCCCAACGGAGGTGAATTCGACCCGGTTTCCCTATCAATGGTGTTCATATCGTTAAAAATAAAAAAGATCGACTGATCACCCCGGATAAGTGGATAATCGCCATCCAACGGATTATAAATACCATCGTTATTATTATCAACAAAAGGCGCCAGGTATTCTGACTGATTAAGTGCTGGTTTACCATGAGCGGGCCAGGTGGCTATGTTATCAATGGGTACATAACCAGGCTCTGCATTGTGAGTAATATGGAAATCGATATCCGTTCTATTAAGTTTCCAGACTCTCATCCATTCCATTGAATTAGCGGAATCGAGGCTTGCGAGTCCATCCACAGAAAGGGGGCCGGTAACAAAATCACGTCCAACCTGACGGTAACGCTCGGCAGAAACATGCAATTGCCCGTTCTGGTCCTTTCCTCCAATCCAAAGCGCTGAATTAAATACGGTAAAGGTTGAACTTCCTTTTGGGAAGTTAAATTGAGTATTGGGGCCTTGATAACCCGAAAGATACGAAGTCATTCCTGCCCAAAATTGATTACCATGTGGATTAATTCGTGCAGCGATATTGCCAATATCTATAGAATCGAATGAGTTTGGAGCTTGGACTATTTGTAAAACGAGATTTCCTCTTGAATCGTTTGTAGCAAGGTTATGCTCATCCTTCAATAAATATACAATTTTATACTCCCCAAAATAACCAAAAAACTGGTAAGTATCAATGTTAAAACTTACGGTACTATCTGTAAACGTAGAAGAATTGGTTGAAGAAAAAACCCTGAAACTATCACCATCCGGGTCATAATCATTTTGGACGACGTTTACTGTTACTGTTTGTCCTACGTAACAAACCACGGTATCATCCACCGCAACAGGAGCATTATTCTGGGCAAGCATGCCTGTAATAAATGCCTGAATAATTAAAAGAGTAATAAATTTTTTCATGACAAATATTTTTAAGAATTGATTGGAAACTTGTCTACTCTTCTGACGAAAAATAAATTATCAGGGTTGCCTGAGACTGGAATATCCTTCACTAATTCAAGAGCATAACGGTTCCATATTTCCTGCACTGGGTTTTATCGTGTTCAATCATCCATATATACACATCATTTTTGCATTGTTTTCCTTTATTCCGGCCATCCCATCCTTCGTCCAACTGTGTACATTTATGAAGTAATTGTCCCTGGCGATTATAAATATACATCTGACCTGTAATTCCCGGAGCCACTTTTGGTACAAATACATCATTGACGCCATCTGCATTGGGGCTAAAAGCAGACGGAATCCAAATGTCGACTTCCTGTTTAAATAAAATAACAGAATCGGGTATACAACAGCCAGCATTGCAAATTTCAACATTTAGAAGACCGGGATCATATGCAGCATAAACAGGATTTGCTGAACCATCATTCCAATAATAGACAAAATTATCGCCTGAGGCATCTATTAGAAAAGGGATGCTGGTCATCAGCAGGCTATCCTCGGTAAAAAATTCTGATGGATATTCGTGCAATTCTATACTACCCGAAAGGTTTTCAAAGGTTCCACAATGAAATAATTTCAGATTCACGGAATAAACTCCCGTTTGGGGTAATTGTAATTTAACAACATTTTCAGTGGAATAATAATCCAGCGTCGTACCCGTAATGTGCCAAAGCACCGAATCATAAATCTCCGGGAAATTAACGGTAAACCAGGTGGTATCACCCAAACAATGTCCATGGGTACGAAACGAAGTTTTACGCACGAAGGTCTGAACAATATTAGGCAATCCATACATACATTTTCCGGAAGTGAGTGTGAGGGCATTTTCCTGATATCCACATCCTATCCCCTGAACCGAGGGTTTTTCGATGGCGGATAAATAGGTTTGATTGACCTTGGCAAAATACATTTTTCCATCGGCTCCTGCCTGTACCGCATAATGATTCCCTCCGGCGATGTGTGTAATGGATTGTTTCATTTCCTCTGTGGTAGACGCAAGCATACTCATTTGGTAAATATGATATTTCTCACCACCTACCGTGAAGTATAAATTGGTTCCGTCAGGAGAAAAACCGGCCCCAAATCCAAAACTGTTTTCCTTAAAACTAAAGGAGCGGGGATTAGACACCTTACCAATCAGGGCATCATAATTAAACACACTCAGTACATAATTCGATGCTTTATAGGTCAAAGCCAAACGGTTACCAAGGGGTGAAGCACTTAATATTCCAAAACTGATAGAATCGACATACATTTCCAGATTGCTGTTGACCGGTACACGGTTTACTCCCTCATAATTAATTTGAAATGAGTAAAATCCCGGAAAATCATCCGATTGAACCACCAGCCAATAATCAATCTGGTTGCAATGTTTAAGGGCTGTGATTTTGGAAATCATTTTTAAGGATGGCAGGCTATCACTTAAAATTAATTCTCCTGCTCCATTGTCGCCATCCATATCTATTTGGTAATAATAAAGCATTTTTTTCTTTATAGTAAACAGAAAATATCTTGATGGAAACCCCGGGTACGGCACAATAATGCTCGATTGGGAAGCATTATCCCCCTTAATGGTATTTCCATTTTTCAAAACCGTATGAAAACGATTATAAACCTTATGCCCATCTGTGTAAAACAGAAGCTGGCCGGCAGAATCGGAAATCACGGCACTTCCGATATCACTGTACTGGGCGCTGGTAAGGCTAATGAGTCCGGTATCAGAAAAATGGATACCACTCTGATGCCCGAATACCCAATAATCAGATTCCTTCTGACCGTATGAAAATAGGTTTCCACCGATTAGAATAAAGAATAGCACAAATATGGGTAAAGGTATTCTCAATTTTTTTCAGGCATTTTTAATTGATAACGTAATCCAAAGAGTATTCCGGCACTAAATTCATTTTCCTGAACAGGATAATGTAGTGTTTTATATGGAGAAGATCCCATTTGTGCCCATATTCCTGTCTGAAATGCCCAACGATCATCCAGGGCATACCAGGAGGTAAATCGCATACTATAATTCATTTTAACGGACTTCAGTACATCCTTTAGCGATTCATTTTCGAGTAAAGCGGTATTATGTTCGTTCAGTAATCGCCCTGTGGAGGATACCAAAAAAGCAGGCGAAATACCGGCGGTAAGTTCAAAACCTCCGTTGTTCCATGTCTTTCCAAACCCAATAGAAAATGGGATTTCGATATAGGAATACTGACGGTTTCCGCTCCACTCGAGCCACTTTTTAATATCAACAAAAGCCGAATCGATGGCCAGTACTACAGGTTGTCCGTAAAATGGAGGATCGTACACATAAACGAAGGTGGTATCGTACAAATAATACGATTTTTCAGGATCCGTCTGCTCTGTAGGAATATGATATACCGCATGCCGCACAAATCGCTTATAGTTAATTCCACAACTCAAAACCAGCGGACCTTTCGAAAATATCATTCCTAATCCGCTTTGAGTTCCCAAACTACCGCTTTCGTGAAGATTGCGAAGTTCAATATGAGTGTTGTAGCTTTCGTTTTCCGTTAAAGTGGCAAAGTCGTATCCAGGACCAGCGTATACTTCCAGCGTCATTTTCCATGGGGAAGAAGGCAGAAGTTTCTCTTTTGAATCCTTTCTAACTTCCTTCTGAACAACGATTGTTGAATCCGTAGCTTTCAGATCTTCGTTCTTCGTAATCGTTTTGGGGATTTCGTTTGCGATTTCCTGATTTCGCGAATTATCCACAACTACATCAAAATCTTTCGGGCTAAAATCGGTCGGTATTTTATTGGTATTTGTATATTTCTTTGATTTTGATGGAGTTGAATAAGCGGGAATCTGAATATTTTGATGAGTAAGCGTTGCAGGCTTTGCTATTTCGTCTTTATGGGAATCATTCAATTCCGGGCTAGTTTGAAATTCTGAGGATAATGCTTCCGATTTAACAGTTTCATTTGATTTTCCGGCATTTTCGAAGGAATCGCCATGAATAAATACGAGTGAAGTAATCAGGATAACAAGGCCGATGGCCGATAAATATATGAGTGAACGTTTCCGGATGTTCATCCAGAAAAGCCGGAAACGCAATTTCTCCCAGGCTCCTTCGCTCGAGGGAACCTGACCGTTCAGGTATGAATTCCTGACTAAATCTTCTATATCATTTCTTTCTTTCATGTGTTATTCATTCGATTTTTAAAGGTCACATGGAATACACCATAATATCATCTTCTGTTGGTTCGAATATTTTCTCATGGCTATTACATAGCATCAAAATTAAGCCTGCAATTGCAGGTTGTTTATAATCCTTTGCAGAAATTTTCTGGCTTTCATCAATTGGGTTTTGGAAGTACTCTCCGAAATGCCAAATTTTTCAGCAATTTCGGCATGGCTGTATCCTTCAATAACAAACAGTATAAATACCATGCGGTATCCTGTGGGAAGCTGATGAACCAGAGCGAGTATATCCTTATGTTCCAAACTTTTATCAGCCGGAACCGAAGGAGAAGCAAAATCAGGCAAATCGTCAAAAAAATGAATTTTACCATTGGTACGTTTTTTACGAAAATGATCGATGGCCGTATTAACCATAATCCTTCGCATCCAGGCTTCAAAATGCCCCTGAGCGGTGTAGGTATCTATTTTAGAAAATATGGTGTAGAAGCCTTTCAGCATCACTTCCTCCGCTTCATTCAACTGTTGGAAATAGTGAAGGCAAACATTGAGCATATACGGACTATACCGCTCAAAAATAGCTCTTTGAGCGGACGCTTTCCCCTCACAGCACGATTGTATGAGTTGTTCGAGCTTGTCCATAAACGGTATCTATAGCCATTTGACGTACCAGAAGTACTAAAAGTTGTCCGGAATGGCATTTTTTTTTACAAATCCGAATTACCTTTCAAATATAAGCAAATATAAAAAAGGGTAAAAGATGAAAATCAGAGCATACCAATCATTGAACGATCAAATCAGTTTTGGAAAGCATTTGGCATTGAATCAAAAAAAGAGCTAAGAATGAATTTTCTTAGCTCTTTACAATAAATTCGATTTCTCTTAAAAATTCTTATCCCTTTCATCCTTCATATTCTGACAACAATCATCATCAATATTAAGGCTACGGCTGTACATATGCATTGCTCTTTCACTCATTCCCATGGATGAAAATCCACCGTCGTGAAAAAGATTTTGCATGGTAACTTTTCGGGTAAGGTCAGAGAACAGGGTAATAACATAATGGGCACATTCGTCAGCGCTGGCATTACCCAATGGCGACATGCGTTCGGTAAAATCAAACAAATCATTAATTCCTTTCACGCCGCTACCAGCGGTGGTCATGGTAGGCGATTGAGAAATGGTATTAATCCTGACTTTCTTTTCTCTGCCGTAAATGTACCCAAAACTGCGTGCGATGGATTCAAGGGCTGCTTTCGCATCGGCCATGTCGTTATATCTAAAAAGTGTACGCTGGGCAGCGATATACGACAAAGCAACGATAGAACCCCATTCCTTTACGGCATCCATTTGCTTGCAAGTCTGAATCAGCTTATGGAATGATAAAGCAGATATATCAATGGTTTTCTGGTAATAATCGTAATCCAGATCATCATAAGGTCGGTCTTTGCGAACGTTTAGCGACATTCCAATGGAATGAAGTGCAAAGTCGAACTGTCCGCCAAAATGGTCCATAGTAGATTTTACGAGATGTTCCATGTCTTTCAATGAAGTGGCATCAGCAGGAATCACGGGGCTTCCTGTTTTTTCGGCAAGGAGATGGGTTTCACCAAAACGTAAGGCCACGGGAGTATTCGTTAATACAAAGCGTGCACCTTCTTCGTGGGCTTTTTCGGCCACATTCCATGCAATAGAAAGGGGATTCAGGGCACCGAAGATAATTCCGGTTTTCCCCTTTAAAAGATTGTAGGTCATTTTTTGATGGTTTTCAGGATAAACAAATTATCCCATTAAATGTTTTGCAGCCTCCATGGCAGCATCCGATATTTTAGCTCCGCTAAGCATTTTAGCGATTTCGTCAATACGTTCTTTTTCAGATAATTTACGAATGGCAGAGCGGGTTTCATCCTTTCCGGTTTCCTTATAAACTAAAAAATGTTCTTTTCCTTTTCCGGCAATTTGAGGGAGATGCGTTATAGCAATCAGTTGCATACCCCTGGCCATTTGTTTCATTAATTCGCCGGCTTTATCGGCAATATCACCCGAAACGCCAGCATCAATTTCATCAAGAATGAGGCTTGGGATGAGTTTATTTTTTACGGTCATCGATTTCACGGCAAGCATCAATCGCGACAGTTCACCACCCGATGCCACCTTCGAAATAGGTTTTGGTTCCTGCCCCTTATTGGCACTGAAAAGCATAAGCATACGGTCGTTGCCCTTTTCGTCCGGTTCATTTAAAGGTTCCAAATGAAGTTGAACAGACGCATCAGGCATACCCAAATCCTTTAATAAAGCTATTAATTCGGTCGAAAAGAGGGCAAGGGAAGATTTTCTCTTATCGTGAAGAATGGCTGACTTGCTCATTAAATCGGCTTCTATTCGAATCAAGTCTTTTTCCGCGGTTTCAATATCCGATTGCAGAGAACCAAGATTATAAAGGCTATCGGAGGTTTGCTTCATCAAATCCAATAATTCTTCCACCGTATGAACGCGGTGCTTTTGTTGCAGGCGATATAAAATATCTAGGCGTTCATTGATGTATACAATGCGTTCCGAATCGTAGACAACATCTTCTGAAATCTGATGAATTTCTGAAGCAATATCTTTTAGTTCCTGATATGCCGATTCGATGCGCAGGCCCAGATTACCAACTCCGGAATGGTATTTTCCCAATTGGCTCATCTGTGCCGAA
This sequence comes from Bacteroidales bacterium, assembly GCA_030656615.1. Taxonomy (GTDB): domain Bacteria; phylum Bacteroidota; class Bacteroidia; order Bacteroidales; family TTA-H9; genus JAUSOY01. The sequence continues at coordinate 27,757 of JAUSOY010000067.1, forward strand.
ACCGAAGCTAATGATGATAAGAGTGCATTTTCCTGATCATTCATAACGTCATGAATCGAATACAAACGTGATTTAATTTCTTCAGCATGGGTGAGAATGGCTAATTCCTGCTCCAGTTCCGTTTGCTCACCGGGGATTAATTTTGCCGATTCGAGCTCAGAAAAGACGAATTCAAGAAATTCTCTTTCGGCACCCGAACGTTTTTCTTCCGAATACAGATCTTGCAGATTTTTTCGAATTCCTTTCCATGCCTTAAAAGTCATCAGGTAGTCTTTGAGCAAGGGTGCATTACCACAGTAACTATCGATGACATCAAGCTGGAAACCAGATTCGTTTAATAAAAGTGTCTGATGCTGTGAATGAACATCAACCAAGCGGCTTCCCAATTCTTTAAGGCTTATCAGTTGTACAGGCGTATCGTTGATAAAGGCCCTTGATTTTCCACCCGGAAGAATTTCTCGTCTCAAAATAATTTCCGGAGAATAATCCAGGTCGTTATCGATAAAAAACGATTGCAATTCATCAATTCCAGGTTCAAAAAAACCTTCGACCACGCATTTTTTATTGCTGTTCTTTAAGGATTGAATGTCGGCTCTATTGCCGAGTATAAGTCCCAGGGCGCCCAGTAGAATCGACTTACCAGCACCGGTTTCTCCGGTAATTACATCAAAGGAGCCGGAGAAATTAATTTCAAGAGCATCGATTAACGCATAGTTCTCGATAATAAGACGTCTGAGCATAGAAATTCCTAACGATTATTTAGAATCCAAAATCCTTTGATACTTTGTACTATTTCCCGGATCAATTTCCTTGAGCAGATTAACCGCTTTCACTTTTTCGGTATCGGGCGCACCGATGTATATATTTATAAGTTCTTCGCGTTTGGCGTCCATAACCAATTGCATTAGAAAAGAACCCGGCTTATCGCGGTAAGAACGGCGTAGAAATTCGAGACTTTCGGTAATGGAAGCCCTACCCCTTTCAACATCCTCGGCCATTATATCAAGACCTTGACGGTGATATACATAAAGGAATTCACGAATGGGGGCATAGGAATTATTTAGAAGATTTTCGACCAGCCAATAACGATTTTTTTGTGATTCAAAGGATTTCCATCCGTTATACTGAGAATTCTGAGCCATGCTCACAATATTCTGTGCTTTTTCGTAAAAAGGAGTCCCACCGAATTTTGTATACGAATCAAAATCAAGGCCGAGAAAAATATATGTATAATAGGCCAGCGTGCCGGTAAGATTGGAAGTAAAAGCACTTTCGATAAATTCGACCGGCTCTCCCTCTACATAATTAAATTGCAGATCTTTATCAATATAATTAATCATGACTGAATTATAGGACGAACGATAAATGGGACGGCGCGAAACCAGATTGACCGTACCTTTAAAAACATCACTCGACACCCGGTCGGTAATATTTACAAGCATCGTGCATTCAAGGCGTTCCTCTATTTTAAAATCATAGCTGCTCCATTTTTTATTATTGAGAAACTCATAAAGAGCCGTTTGAAGGGTGTTGTAAATTTCCCGTTCTGTGCCTTCCACCTGCCGGGAAGATACTGCTATCTGCGTATTTAATTCCTGTGCTTGTATATTTACAGCCAGAATACCAGCCATCAAGATTATAAAAAGTCGTTTCATCATATACATAATTTCATTTCGGCATCAAACAATGGTTTAACAAACTTACACTTTTTCAAGATTACTTATTCAGTAGTATTATCGGGAAAATTGTCGATAATCTGTTTGAGAATAAGTATTGCAATTTCTTCTTTTAATAACAAGGGAGTAGTATTGATTTTCCCTTTTGGGCTAATCATACTGACTTTATTCGTTGGTGTACCAAAACCTGCTCCTTTGTCATTCATCGAATTAAGAACGATGAGATCAAGGTTTTTGGTATGTAGCTTTTTATAAGCATTTCCTAATTCATTATCCGTTTCGAGAGCGAAACCTACTAATATCTGCCCGGGCTTTTTGCGTGACCCTAATTCAGCTAGAATATCTGTTGTTGGTTTCAATTCAATTTGCAGTAAAGTGCTCTTCGCTGCCTTTTTAATTTTCCTATCTGAAGGATGCAGCGGTGTGAAATCGGCAACGGCAGCCGACATAATGGTTATATCAGCGGTCTCAAATTCTTTTTGACAGACCTCAAGCATTTGCAGAGCAGAAACTACGTCAATTCGTCGAATAATTCCGGGAGGAGTAAGCTGATTTACAGGACCACACACCAGACAAACGTCAGCCCCCATAGCAGCAGCTTGGGCAGCAAGGGCAAAACCCATACGACCACTTGAGTGGTTTCCTATAAAACGAACGGGATCAATGGCTTCGTAAGTGGGGCCTGCACTGATAAGAACTTTCTTACCGTTCAGGATTTTTTTTTTTCGAAGAAGCGTTTTAAAATCAGGAGTATTTCTTCCGGTTCTTCCAATCGTCCGGCACCGCAGAGTCCACTGGCAAGTTCTCCTTCTTTGGGTGCGATGATTTTATTGCCAAAAGAATGAAGTGTTTCGATATTGGATTGAGTAGTTTTATGATGAAACATATCCAAATCCATAGCCGGGGCAATAAAAACCGGGCATTTAGCTGCGAGGTAAACGGTCAGTAAAAAATTATCGGCAATTCCTGAGGCCATTTTTGCCAAAGAATTTGCTGACGCGGGGGCAATGAGCATAACATCAGCCCAGCGACCCAATTCAACATGGGAATTCCAATGGCCATTGTCAGAATCGAAACCATCGATTAAAACAGGCCGTTGCGATAAAGTAGCAAGTGTTAAAGGTGTAACAAAATCACGGGCAGAAGGTGTCATAATAACCTGAATTTCAGCTTCTTCTTTTACAAGAAGTCGAATCAGTAATGGCATCTTATAGGCAGCAATGCTACCCGTGATTCCGATAACAATCTTTTTCCCCTTGAGCATTAGTACCCGGTTTCTTCTTTTTGGGGATTGCGGTAACGCACCCTGCCATCAATAAATTCCTGAATAGAAATCAATGTAGGCTTAGGAAGTTGTTCGTAATACTTTGCGATTTCGATTTGTTCGCGATTTTCGAATACTTCTTCGAGGTTATCACTGGGGTTAGAAAACTCAGCAATTTTCTCCTGCAATTCTTCCTTAATTGCCAATGAAATCTGATTGGCTCTTTTGGAAAGAATGGAGACCGTTTCGTAGATGTTTCCGGTTTCGGCATCGAAATCCCTCACATTGCGGGTTACCGCAGAAGTGTCTGTTTTTACTCTTTTGTAGTCCATATGCGATGATGAAATGTTCAGTCTTGATTATTTGTAACAAAATTTTGTGATACCTTAACAAGATCGGTAGCATCCTTCATATAACGGCTGTCGGGAAAGAGTGCTTTGAAATCGTTATAGGCTCCTATGGCTCCCTGATGGCGCTCAGCACGCTTGGAGGCGACGCTATATTCGGCATACAGGGAATATGATTTGATAATGTGAAACATCGTTAGTTCGCGATAACCCGTCTCCGGAAAATCCTTTAGAAGATTATTGAACGAAACGATAGCGGCACGAAAATCTTCGGTTTTAAAATAAAGCATACCAATATTAAAGGCCTTGGTTTCGAGTTTACCACGCAATTTATCGATCAATTCATTGGCACGGTTTACCCGATCAGAGGTTGGATACTTATTGATAAATGTTTGAAATTCACGGATAGCATCTATCGAAGAAGTTTGATCGAGTGAGGTACCTGGGGAGTTGAGATAATTGCAGTAAGCATTCATGAAATAACACTCTTCAGCAAATTTACTGGAAGGATAATCGCGGGCAAAGCGTTTAAAATAATAACCCGATAGAATATAATCTTCCTGATAGTAATATGCATAGCCATAGTAGTATGCAAGCTTTTCTTCTCTTTCGGTTCCTTTAAAAGCGGGCATTAATTGATCGAAGAGCTGGAGGGCTCTGTAATAATCTTTTTTCTCGTAATACGCGAGAGCCGTTTCGTATTTAAAATTGTTATCTGTACTTTTTAAAATACGCTGATACTTGCTGCAACTGCCAAAAAACAGAAGAGAAGTGATTAGAATAAGATAGGGTGCCCTGATTTTCATGGCGCAAAATTAAAACATTTTTAATTGTGATGCTTATAATAACTAAAAGCAATGTTGAAAACGTAATGAAAGCTTTCAAATTGCCTCTTTTGCAAAAAAGAAATTTAGGCATAGCTTTGCACAAAATATTTAAAGCATGGATATTTTCGAAAAAGTTACAAGCAATCCAGGGCCCATTGGCCAATATGGTGATATGGCATTTGGCTACTATGTGTTTCCCCGGCTCGAGGGAGAAATTTCGAACCGGATGATTTTCATGGGTAAGGAACGTCTTATCTGGAGTTTAAATAATTATCTCGGGCTGGCCAACCATCCCGAAGTACGTAAGGCAGACGCACAAGGAGCAGCCGATTGGGGTCTTGCCTACCCGATGGGTGCACGCATGATGAGTGGTCAAACGGTTCAGCACGAACAACTTGAACGCGAACTTGCTGCTTTTGTTAAAAAAGAAGATGCTTTCCTTTTAAACTTTGGATATCAGGGCATGCTTTCCATCATCGACTCATTAGTCGATCGCCGCGATGTTATTGTATACGATTCGGAGGCACATGCATGCATCATTGACGGTGTTCGGTTGCATATGGGCAAACGCTTTGTATATCCGCATAATAATATAGAAAACCTTGAAAAACAACTTCAAAGGGCCTCAAAAATTACCGAAGAAACCAAGGGTGGAATTCTGGTAATTACTGAAGGTGTTTATGGTATGTCGGGCGACTTAGGTAAACTCCGTGAAATATCTGCGCTCAAGAAAAAATATCCTTTCCGTTTGTTGGTCGATGATGCCCATGGATTTGGAACAATGGGCGAACGGGGAGCCGGAACTGCTGAACTTCTGGATGTGGAAGACGAAGTTGATGTCCTTTTTGGAACTTTTGCCAAATCAATGGCAGGAATTGGAGCCTTTGTTGCCTCAAGCAAGGCCGTTACCAATTTTCTAAGGTTTAATATGCGCAGCCAAACATTCGCAAAATCGTTACCCATGCCATTGGTAATCGGTTCCTTAAAACGTTTGGAGTTAATACAGAAAAATCCCGAATTCAAGGATAAACTTTGGAGCATTGTTGATCGACTTCAATCCGGATTAAAAGAAAGAGGTTTTAATTTAGGTGGCACCGAATCACCAGTCACACCGGTTTTTTTGACGGGAGGCGTGGCTGAAGCAACAGGTATTACATATGATTTAAGAGAAAAATACAATATTTTTTGCTCGATTGTTACTTATCCTGTAATTCCAAAAGGTATGATTTTACTAAGGCTTATTCCCACGGCCGTGCATACCTTTGAAGACGTAGATTATACACTGAACGCATTTAGCGAGGTTAAACAAAAACTCGACTCCGGCGAATATGCCCGGGCAGGAATTGTTAAACCCTTTTAACTTTTAAAAAAGCGGGCATAAGCCCGCTTTTTTTTACGAAGAGCTAATCAGCTTTCGTATATTTGCCATTAAGGGACATTTACTTTTATGCGTAATTACTTCACTACAATTTTTCGCCGTATTCATCTATTAAAAGTTGTAAGGCATGGTATGATGCTTCGTCGTTTGGCAAAAACAGAAACTTTTAAAGACGTTCCTGTAAAACATCCACGTCGCACAAATATCAGCATTATACATGTTTGGAATAAATTACGACGTCTTCGAAGAATTAAGAATATCCGCAAGAAAAATATTAAAACATCATCCGATTTAAAGACCTCAAAAAAAGCAAATTTTAACCCGCAATATAAATTTTATCGACGCTTGCGTTTTTTGTCTTACAAATGGCGTACTAATTTTACCAAGCGGCGCCTCTCCAAACCAATACCTAAATCAGGCATTCCATCAAATGATCGTTGGATCATTTTCCTTAACTCCGCTGCCTATTTTTTGCTGGCATATATTTTCCAGCAATTTATTTCTCAGGCAATAACTACCTTGATTGCTGCTCAGTTTGACTTTCCTGTTATAATGAAACCATCCGGCGTTTATTTCAATATTACTGCCGATAAATGGACCATGGATTCTGTAAAAATGCTGTTCAGTATTCAACCTGTGACGTCCCTTATTTATGGAATCATTATGTTTATCCTTTCTTCGAAAGTTAAAGATCTGGAAGGTTCAGCAAAACTATTTCTCATTTGGTCGTCGGTTTTAGGATTTAGTGGATTTTTCGGGGCTTTGTTTTTTGGGACCTTACTTTCAAAAGGATTCGGACATGTTCTTCTCTACCTGTATCTCTCAGATACTACACGAATGATATTATCCATTCTGGCTGGAGGACTTATGATCTCGATGGGTGTTTTTGTTAGAACACAGTTTTTAATGAGTGCAAACATTTATTACTTGCGACTTCCCGTCCGTCATATCCGTGAATTTGTACGCTGGAATTTATGGTTTCCAATGATAACTGCCGTTATCATTATTATTATCCTTCGAATTCCAGATACTCCACCTTACGAAATGTTCCTGATTATCTCACCATTGATACTCATGCTGCCGTCGGTTAAAATGCCTTTACCCCCAAATGGCCTCGATTTTGGAGACGATCAACGGCAAATTCTACTCAGAAAATGGGTGTTAATAATCAGCCTGGTTATCCTCCTAGGGCATCGCCTGATAAGTGGGGTATATAAAATTACTCTGGCTTAAAGATCCTGACCAAAGGCATTGCCACTGAGCATATTTCTTACCAGAGCCTGAAGTTCGCGGCGCGTGTAAGGCTTCGCCAGATAATGTGAAAAACCCGATTTTAAAAACGCATCCCGCTGTGTTTTCAGCGCATTAGCCGTAACAGCAGCGATGGGTATTTTAGAATACGAAGGCATTTTTCTCAATATTTTAACGACATCAATCCCTGTCATCTCCTTACCAAGGTTTACATCAAGCAGAATTATCTCATATTGCTTTTTTTCAACAAGACTTAAAGCTGATTTTCCATCAAGAGCCAAATCGATATCAAAGTATTGATTAAGAGCATATATCGCAAATTCTCGGTTGGTTTCTTCGTCTTCTACCAGTAACAATGGAATTTTGTTTTGCCCTTCGGTTGATTTTAAAAAGAAGGATTGTACCTGTGGGATACCGTTATTAAGATCAGGATCGAGTATAAGTGCCGGCAGATAGACCGTAAACACAGAACCCTGGTTAAGTTTGGAAGTAACCGTAATTCGGCCACCCATAAGATTTACCAGGTTCCTTGTCAGTGAAAGCCCGATTCCAGTTCCTTCAAACGAACGGGTATTCCCTTCACTGGCCTGCCTGAAGCGAGAAAACACCAGTTCAATACGCTCATCCGGAATACCAATACCGGTATCTTTAACACGGATAATAGCATTCATTTCTTCTCCGATATGCTGAACATCGAGTTCTACCGTAACACTTCCATGACGGGTGTATTTAATGGCGTTATCAATCAGATTACCAACAACTTTCGTAATAATATCAATATCCGAACGGATATAACAATCAGGGATTTTTAATAATGGCGATAATTCGAGATTTTTTTGGCGGGCAGCATGATTATATCGGGCTATACAGGATTCTATCAATTTACTAAGACTAAAATCAGAATACGACAATTCTATTCTCCTTGCTTCGATGTCTGATAAATCGAGAATGCTGTTTAATGTTGACATCAGCCGCACACCGCTTTGTAAAATGGTTTTTGCAATTTCGCGTTTATCTGCATCGAGTAGATCTTCATACAAAATCTCTGAAAAACCAATAATACCATTAAGAGGCGTTCGAAGTTCGTGGGTCATAGTTTGCAGAAAATTATCCTTGATTTTATCTGCTTCATTCGCTTTTTCAATGCTTTCCTGAAGAAGTTTGCGTGTGTCGATAAGTTTATTTCTGGCCTCGATAGCCTGAGTACGCTGGTTACTTAACTTTTTATCAAGGTAATACATCAGAATAAAAACGCCTGCTAATAAAACACAAACAAATAAAAATGCTACCCGAAAATAATCCGAAATGCCCACGCGCCTGCTCAATTCATTAATTTGTTGTTCCTGATTACTATAACTATTGGATAAAAATTCGAATTCAGAGCTTTTCTCGTCCATTTTATGTTGAGCCTGAAGATTAGCTATCGTCATCCATGTATGCGGACCTGCTATGGAATCTTTCAGGCGAAAGTGCTTTTCCAAATTGTAATAAGCTTGAGTAAACTGACCCTGTTCTTCAAACAAGACTGCCCTTTTATAATGAATTCGCATTAATTCTTCTGGCATATTCAGTGTATTGGCGGCCGCCAGGGCTTTATCGTACCATTTCTGAGCTTCAGAAAGGTTTTTTTCGGATTTTAAAATATCGCCCATAGTGTACATGGCTTCCACTTCTCCTACCCTATCCGTAATGCGAGTACTTATCGCAATCGCCTGTGAAGCATTATGTCTGGCACGGATATACTCTTTTTTCTGATTGTAATAATCAGCCAGCTTAACAAACACCGCTGAAATGAGAACACTATCTTTTATCGAAAGGGCCAAATCCGCGGCCCTTGTGATGTACTTATAGGCCTGATCCGGTGATTTTTGAATGAGATGAAGAGAACCAATATTAATATATGAACGAGTCAATCCATTTAAATTTGCCACTTCCTCCTCATAAACCATGGATTTTTCAAGATACTCCAAAGCCAGATCATAACTACCTAAAGCTTTGTATACCAAACCAATATTATTTTTAACAGCAGCGAGTATAGAAAACTGATGCTGTTTCTTCAAGAATGGGATTGCTTTAAGAAAGCAATCCAAGGCTTTATCGAATTGACCCATTTCAAAATAAATTACACCTGTTTTATTCAAAACTTCACCAGCCATCGGCATGGTAAGCATTTTATAACAATAGTATTGAGCAGATCTGTACGCGCCTAAGGCTTTGTTAAAGGCACCTAACTGAAAATGCAAATCTCCGTTAAGAATAAATGCTTTCACAATAAATGCTGTGTCCTTTATATGAATACTGTCATAGATCAACATGGAAGATAGTCCCAATGCTTCTGCAATATCGCCCTGAGCCAGGAAAACTTTTGATTTCCAGAACAACATCTGATTTTGATAGGTATTTTTACCGGTTTGACTGGCTTTCATGGAAACCATTTCCAAATATTTTAAAGCCATTGTATAATCAGTTGCCTCATATGCCGATTGACCTACCATCAAACAAAGTTTGTCTTTTAGGTCATTATTAAGTTGTTTCTGATTTTTAAAGATGGATGTCAGTACCTCTGAAACTTCCTTTGGGAAATCGCTCATTTGTCGTTCACAAATGTACATAAACTCCTGTACCTGAGCCGTAGACATGGGCTTGTTGGTAATGGATATCAGGCTATCCTGTATTGATTTTGGCCATTTGGTCTGATTACCGTAAATCGTAGAAACCCCAAAAACAAAAACCAATAGTATGGATATAGTACGTATAACTCCAACGTAATGCTTCATAAAAAACTTGCGTATAAGAATACTGCATTTCGAAACCCGAGGAATAATTCCAATTGTTTCATAATCGATTTCAAAAATAAGGGATTCATTAGATATTTGAAACATATTTGAAATTTATTACAATTCTAATTTAATAATAGAGCAGATATGATGGGAATTCTTTTCCTAAAAACCTTAAAACATCCACATACAGACCAAATTTTAATTAGGTTTGCGGAAAATTTTCAAAGCTGAAAAAGGGCATCTCCATTATCCTGATAATATTGTGTCTTGTTCAAATAACAGGTCATCAGGCATTTTTTTCACTGCTCCGTTCGAGCGCAAAAAGGGAAATCAGAAAGCAAATGAAAGCATGTTCTTTCGACAGCTCTGTTATTAGCCATATTTTTATCCGTAATTCCCAATCCCCAATTCTATACAAGCGATTACTTTCAGGGAAAATAAAAGAATTCGCTTTTGAGGGCTTAATGTATGACGTCATTCGAGTATCCAAAACTCCTGATGGAATTCAGGTAGAATGTATTGCCGACCATTTGGAGACGAAATTAATACGACAATTTCTAACGGGATCTGAACTTGGAGGCTCGAACGAACCACCTTTCTGCAAAAATCTTAACCGCCTGAAAAACCAGATATCAGGACCGTATCTATTTCCACAATGTCATCCCGAAATCGAAATGCATTCCGATTTAAAAAACAATTTTCCTGATGTTATTCAAATTCCATCCATAGGGTTTAAGGATAAAATTCTTCATCCACCCTCCTGTGTTATTTGACGAAATTTGAACCAGTTAAATCGCTCATAACATCGTCCAGAAAAAAATCACTTCTTCGTTTACTGTATCCTTTATGCTGTTTGAGGTATTTTATAAGCCGTTAAATGGGCTTGTAAAGCCTTAAAATTCGTGTACGCTTAATTTTATGACTAATCGATACAATTTCAGAATTTATTGATGAAATCTCTCTACCCATTTATACCTAATGGACAGAACGTCTTCAGATTATACAAAAAAATCAAGGAGAATTCAAAAATAATATCGATGGAGTAAACTCAATACGATCGTAGTGTAAAAATTGATAACCAATGTTAAAAAAAATACTTTTTATAGTTACACTCTTAGCCATATATCCGGTGGTTATGGCTCAAAACATCAGTGTTCTGGATAAAACAACCTTAAAACCTCTGGAAAGGGTTGAGGTGTATAATCCATCCAAAACATCCACTGCCATCAGTTCGCAGCAGGGTAAACTTGAAATAAAAAATCTAAAAACCACCGACAGCTTGTATTTCAGACATTTATCTTATAAAACTGTTGTTTATTCATTATCTGACCTTCGACGGATGGATTATAAAGTTTATATGACAGAAAATGTTGTAGAACTGGAAACTACCGTTTTATCGGCGAGTAAATTAGAAGAAAAACAAAGCGATGTAGCTCAAAAAATTCAGGTATTAAGAGCCAGAGAAATACAATTGCTTAATCCACAGTCGAGTGCACAGCTTCTGGCCGAAAGTGGAAATGTATTCCTTCAGGAGAGTCAGCTCGGTGGTGGAAGCCCTGTTCTACGTGGATTTGAGGCCAATAAGGTACTTCTCGTTGTAGACGGAATCCGCCTAAATAATGCCATATACAGGAGTGGCCATCTTCAGAATGTAATCACCATCGATCCAATGTCACTCGATAAAGTTGAAATTGTTTACGGACCCGGTTCGGTGATTTATGGAAGCGATGCTTTGGGTGGAGTCATGCATTTTATTACGCATACTCCGACATTCAGTGAAAGCGGTCAACGCCTTGTAAAGGTGGACGCGTATACAAAATGGGCCAGTGCAGCGAATGAAAAACAAGGAAATATCAGGATACAACTGGCCGGAAGTACATGGGCCAGTTCTACTTCTTTTTCGTACAAGGATATGGGCAACTTACGTTCAGGTGGTAACAGGGATCCTTTAACGGGTGATTGGGGCAAATGCTTCCTATACACTCGAAGAATTGATGGAATGGATTCTGCTTTTGTAAATCCGGATCCCTTGGTACAAAAATTTACGACTTACCAACAATACGATCTGAATCATAAAAGTGTATTAAAAACCGGTGAAAACTCAAAGCTAATCGCTAATCTGCAGGTCTCTAACAGTTCAGATATTCCAAGATATGACCGATTACAGGAATTTGATGCCAAAACCGGCAAACCCAAATATGCCGAATGGCATTATGGACCTCAACTCCGTGTGCTTGCCGCTATATCGTCTGTTTTTGAAAAAGGCAGTTGGTTCGACCATTTATCCATTACCGGTGCCTGGCAAAAAATCGGTGAAGACCGTAACAGCAGGAAGTTTGGAAATATTCTTCGCCGGACTCAGGAAGAGCGGGTCGACGTCATCTCTCTAAATACCGATATTAGCAAACAGTATGGTGAAGATCATGAACTAAGATACGGCATTGAATTGGTTGATAATTTCGTTGATTCCAGAGCATATAACACAAATGTTGACAATGGAATTATTACAAATGATGCCATCAGCCGATATCCTGACGGTGGAAACACCATGATGACAGCCGCTGCGTATGTAACACACAATTGGGAATTGAAAAAGCACCTGATTTTTTCACAGGGAATTCGCTATTCCTATGTTACAGTTCATGCAGAATATACCCCGGAGATGATGGCTCTCACAGCCTTTCCTTTCGACAAAACCATTTCTATGGAACATGGTGCTGTAACCGGGAATGTTGGACTCAGCTATATGCCCGGTGATGGTTGGCGATTTGCCCTATACGGTGCTTCAGGATTCCGCTCCCCGAATATCGATGATATTGGAAAAGTAAACGATTCAAAACCAGGCGATTTAATCATTATTCCCAATCCGGATTTAAAACCGGAATATGCCTATAATACAGACCTGACTATCTCTAAAACATTTTCGGATAATATTCAGGTCGAACTAACTGGCTTTTATACCCTGCTTCAGGATGCTATGGTGGTAATGCCTTACCAATTAAATGGTCAGGACTCGATCGTTTATGACGGGAAATTAACTGCCATTCAAACCAATATTAACGCGGGAAAAGCGAGGGTTTATGGATTGCAGGGGAATTTTTCGGCACAAATAACCGATAATTTCTCAATACGGTCAGGAATTACCTTTACTTCAGGGCGTCTTACCGATAAGGATATTCCACTTGATCATATCCCCCCGGTTTTTGGTATTACCTCTTTCAAATTCAGTCTGAAACGCTTCGAGGGTGTTTTTTATGTACGTTATAACGGTTGGAAACACTTAGAAGATTACAGTTCTTCCGGAGAAGATAATCTGGCAAGTGCCACTTCCGTTGGAACACCTGAATGGTATACTCTGAATCTGAAAACTTCTGTACAAATAACCTACAATATTAGTTTGCAAGCGGGAATGGAAAATATTCTTGACCGGCATTATCGTTCATTCGCTTCGGGCATTTCTGCTCCCGGACGAAATGTTTATATAGCGCTAAGAGCCAGCCTTTAATTTGAACGAAAGGGCTAACAATCGTACATCAACAATCTGGCATTTGAAGATTCTGGATCATTTCATGGATAGAACCTGAACAAAATGTCGGATGCGAATGAGGGCCTTCCAAAAAATCATAAATGATTTTTTGGAAGGCCCTCAATACTTCATTGGTTTTATGGTAGAAAAATTCATACCATAGATATTTCAAACATTCACTATCTAATCCGCTTGAGGAGGAATTTCATAAAACTTTTCCGGGTGTTTTGCCCACTTGGCTTTATAAAACCGCTGAATTTTTTGAATATCCTTTTCCATTTCATCAGAAGGCACAATCGTTGAACTAATTCCACCCACTTTACCAACATAGTCTATCCAACACATTATAATTGGAACCCCACTCTCGCGGGCAAGCTGATAAAATCCCGTTTTCCAGCGCTTAACAGGCTTACGGGTTCCCTCGGCCGTTATTATCAAATACAATTTATCAGCGTTTCGAACATGATTTGCAATTCCATGAAACTGCGAAAGACCGGGTTTGTTTTCGACCGGAATAGCACCCAAACCGCTGATGATCGGTCCCAATGGCCAAAAGAAATACTTATTCTTAATCAAAAATGAAGTCTTTTTTCTTAACACCGAAAATATCATTAAGCCATATACAAAGTCCCACATACTGGTATGAGGCGCTACGACTACAACACATTTTTTTATTTCCGGAGGAAACTGACCTACCACTTTCCAGCCTAATATTTTGAGAATAACCCAGCTAATAATTCGTAACATATTCATTGAAATTGTAAAATGCAAAATTGCCATTTTTATCCCATATACGAATACTTATAATCTATTAAATGACAAACAGAGGATAAAATCCACCTCCGGAAGTTTCAAAAAACCGTATTTTCGCATTTTATTCACGTATGGAACAGATACCAAATCATCCGGTATATTCAAAAGGAGTTCTTGAATTACTGACCGTTGCCAATGAATTTTGCCTTTTTTCCGAGAAAGCCAATGAACTCGAAAGACATGATGTATTATCATTCTTTCAAAAAATTTGTCCGCTCCTATACATTAAAGGTGCATTATTACCTGTTGTTGAACCTGAGTTCCCCGAAGCCAACGAACGCTTCGTAAATGAACATCATTACGAAGAGATTTTTAATAAATTCAGAGAGTGTTTCGGAAGTGATGATGAGTATTATTCATACGATCCCATTCATTTCGATTCAGAAGAATTACGAAAAAGCAGTTTATCAGAAAACTTATCCGATGTATATCAAGATCTTAAGGACTTTCTATATCTCTATCAAAAAAATTCACTGGCAGCCAAAGAATGCGCAGTATCTGAATGTTTGAGATTGTTCGAAATGCATTGGGGAATTCGTATTACCAACGCTACCACTGCCATTCATAATATACTCTACCGCGATAAAAGGGAAGCTTTCGATTACGAAAGTACCCTTGATTAAAAATAATGAAGCAAAATATCCGTTAAAACCGTAAAATCCTTCGTATACCCAATTATCAACTATGGCTCGATTATCCATCATTATTGTTAATTATAATGTAGAATACTTTCTCGAACAATGCCTGCATTCGGTACGCAAAGCGTGTTATAATCTGGATACAGAAGTTTGGGTGGTCGATAATGATTCAGTAGACGGTTCAGTAAAAACGGTCCGTGATAAGTTCCCTGAAGTAAAATTGATTGCAAATTCTGAAAATCTGGGTTTCAGCAAGGCAAATAATCAGGCGATGCGACTGGCTGATGGTGAATATTTCCTACTGTTAAATCCCGATACCATTGTTGAAGAAGACACTTTTAGCAAAATATTGGGGTTTATGGATGCCCATCCTGAAGCCGGTGGCCTGGGTGTAAAAATGGTGGATGGTAAAGGTGATTTCTTGCCGGAATCAAAGCGTGGACTACCCACACCGGCTGTGTCGTTTTATAAAATGTCAGGACTTTCTAAGATTTTTCCTACTTCTAAAACCTTTGGGCAATATCATCTTTCATTCCTGAACAAAGATGAGATACATGCTGTGGATATTCTGGCCGGGGCATTTATGATGCTTCGGAAATCGGTACTCGATACTGTTGGTTTGCTTGATGAAGATTATTTCATGTATGGCGAAGACATCGACCTATCATGGCGTATCGTGAAAGCCGGCTATAAAAATTACTATTATCCCGAAACACGCATCATCCATTATAAGGGCGAAAGCACTCGTAAGAGTTCGATTAATTATGTATTCACCTTTTATAATGCCATGCGGATTTTTTCAGAAAAGCATTTCTCAAAAAAAAATGCGGTACTTTTTTCACTGATTATCAATCTGGCCATCTATTTCCGTGCCAGTTTAAGCATATGTAAACGCTTTGCCCAACGAATATTTTTACCCCTTTTCGATGCCATATTATTATACGCTGGTGCTTTATTGATGTCGACATACTGGGAAGGCGTAATTTTTAGTGAAGGGGTGCACTATCCTCCTACTTTTTTATGGATCGTACTACCGGTATATTCACTCACATGGATTATTTCAGTCTATCTGAGTGGTGGATACGACAGACCTTTCCGTTTGTTAAAAGTTTATCAGGGGATTTTCTTCGGAACCATGACCATTCTTGTAGTGTATGCTCTACTAAGCGAAGAATTTCGGTTTTCAAGGGCATTAATACTGTTTGGTGCCGGATGGGGTTTGCTTGCCATGACTGGTTTACGAATGTTGCTACATCTTTCCGGATTAAAGAATTATAAAATTGGTTCCGACGAAAATCGTCGATATATCGTCATTGGAAATCCTGTGGAGGCCGAAAGGGTTGCAGGTCTTTTAAGACAAACCCATGCCAAATCAGGATTTATAGGTTTAGTAAAACCCGAATCCGAATCCAGTAAGGAAAATGGTTTTATTGGACATATCGGCAAGCTGGATGATATTTTACAAATTTATCAGATAGACGAAGTTGTATTCTGCGCCAAAGATTTAAGCGCTATCTCCATTATCGATCTGATGGCTAAATTTCCGAAACGCAACATCGACTTTAAAATTGCTCCTCCCGAGAGCCAATACATCATCGGAAGTAATAGCATTGCAGCTTCTGGCGATTTATACATCATCGACGTTAACAGCATTTCAAAATCGCGAAACCGACGAAATAAACGACTGCTTGATTTGATATTTTGTCTCGGATTATTGGTTATTTTACCGTTGAGTATGGTATTGGCCAAAAATCCTCTGGGCCTTATTAAAAATATTGTGCTCGTACTTATTGGCAAAAAAACCTGGGTTGGATATTTCGGGGCTGGAAAAGTAAATAAACTTCTTCCACTGTTACATGAAGGAGTATTAGGTCCCGGAGATGCCTGGCCAGGTCTTCCGATTGACGATGAAACGGCTGACAAGCTCAATCTCTTGTATTCACGCGATTACCGCATTATCAACGACATCAATATTATTTATAAAGCTTTCAGGCAACTGGGCAGACAAATGCAAAACGCCGGAAAATAAAAACAATGACATGGTATTAAAACTTAACAGACCCCTGGCTATTTTCGATCTTGAAACAACCGGTGTAAATGTTGGAAGTGATCGTATAGTTGAGATCTCGATTATTAAAATGAATCCGGATGGTTCAGAAGAAACATATACACGGCGTATTAATCCTGGCATTCCAATTCCGGCAGTTACCACGGCAATTCACGGCATTACCGATGCCGATGTAGCTCTGGAACCTCATTTTAAAGAATTGGCACCTCAAATTGTAAAATTTCTTCTGAATTGTGATTTGGGAGGATATAACAGCAATAAATTTGATGTTCCCTTACTGGTAGAGGAATTTTTAAGAGCTGATATCGATTTTGATCTTAAAAATCGTCGGTTGGTCGATGTTCAGAATATCTTTCATAAGATGGAACCCCGAACGCTTTCTGCAGCTTATAAATTCTATTGCAGTAAGGAATTGATTAATGCCCACTCCGCGGAAGCCGACACCCGTGCTACGCTTGAAATTCTCAAGTCTCAGGTAGAACGCTATGAAGGAGTGGATTATGAAGACCGCAACGGTACGATTTCGAAACCTATAAGTGGTAATATCAACGATTTACACGATTTCTCATTCAGTACAAATAATGCCGATTTAGTTGGGCATATTGTGTTTAATGATAAGAACAAGGAAGTATTCAACTTTGGAAAACATAAGGGGAAATCGGTGGAAGAAATTTTCGAAAAAGAAGGCGCTTATTATGATTGGATGATGAAAGCCGATTTTCCATTATCCACCAAAAAAGTAATAACAGCCATCAAGTTAAGAGGCTTCAACAAGGGTTCCCTGAAGCTTGACTTATAATTTTGTTGAAAACTGTCGGATAATTTTTGACAAAAATTGGTGTTGAATCAAAAAAAACTGTAATTTTGCAGCCCTTAAAACTAAATTGTAACAGGTAATGGCTAAGAAAAATAAGGAAGCAAGAGGCCAGATTATTCTTGAGTGCACAGAGCACAAGGCTAGTGGAATGCCCGGAACCTCCAGGTATATATCCACAAAAAACAAGAAGAATACTCCCGCAAGGCTTGAGCTTAAGAAGTACAATCCTATTCTGAAAAAAGTTACCATTCATAAAGAGATTAAATAATTCTGAAAAATGGCAAAGAAAGTTGTGGCAACCCTCCAATCAGGAGGAAAAGACTGGGCTAAAGTTATTCGTATGGAAAAATCGGCTAAGACCGGTGCATACACCTTTACCGAGAGTATGGTTCTAAATGACAAGGTGAAAGAATTTTTGGCTAACAAAAAATAGTTCGTCATTCATTAGATATTATATAGGAGCTTTTCCCTTTGATAAAGGGAAAAGCTCCTTGTTTTATTTTCCTGGGTTTAATTTCCCTAATTTTACCGACCAAACTGTTTCTTATGGGTATTTTTTCTATTTTTTCAAAAAAGGACCGCGAAGAACTTGATAAAGGTCTCGAAAAAACCAAATCATCGGTTTTCAGCCGTATCTCCAGAGCTATTGCCGGAAAATCAAGTGTTGATGATGACGTACTCGATCAACTTGAAGAAATTCTGATTTCCAGTGACGTTGGGGTTGAAACCACGCTTAGAATTATTGAGCGGCTTCAGAAAAAAGTCTCTGAAAATAAATATATGGGTACAGCAGAACTCAATGATATGTTAAAAGAAGTGACTATATCCTTGCTTTCTGAAAATTATATTCAACAAAACTGGAGCTTTGATTTTCCGAAACGAGATGCCCCATATATCATCATGGTAGTTGGTGTAAATGGCGTTGGTAAAACCACCACCATCGGGAAATTGGCACATCAGTTTAAACTAGCCGGGAAAAGTGTTGTACTGGGTGCTGCAGATACCTTTAGGGCTGCTGCGGTGGAACAACTGAATATATGGGGTAAAAGAGCCGGAGTTCCTGTTATTTCACAAGGAATGGGAGCCGATCCTGCTGCCGTGGCATTCGATACCTGCAAATCGGCCGTAGCCAGTCAGGCCGACGTCGTTATTATTGATACCGCAGGTCGTCTTCATAATAAGATTAATCTGATGAACGAACTTTCGAAAATAAAGAAAGTGATGCAAAAGGTTATTCCCGATGCTCCCCACGAAATTTTACTCGTACTCGATGCTTCAACCGGACAAAATGCTTACGAGCAAGCCCGGCAATTTACAGCAGCCACCGATGTTAATACCCTTGCCCTTACCAAACTGGATGGCACAGCCAAAGGAGGTGTTGTAATTGGAATTTCTGATCAATTTAAAATTCCGGTAAAATATATTGGTGTGGGCGAATGCATCGATCAGTTACAACTTTTCGATCGAAAAGAATTCGTAGAATCCCTTTTTCGCGAAAATATCTAGATAAAAAGCAATGATAGGTCTTACCATAAATCAAACCGGGGATGATCCAATCATCTCCGGTTTTTTATCGAAAAACCAATCAGCACATTTTGTTTTTATGTTCCATCGTTCAACAATACCTTTGTAAATCATTATAAAAAATTACCATGCTCAACCTCGATTCTGTAAGTCTTATTCAGTCGATGCTTGCTCCCGGCCTGATGATTTCGGCCTGCGGACTTCTTATTCTCGGCTTTAATAATAAATATAGCCTGGTAGTCAATCGCATACGCTCACTGGAAGAAGAAAAACGCAAGCTAATGGCTGAAAGCAACAAAGAAAAACTTGACGCCGAACAAATCAAACGTTTAAACAGCATCCGTCTGCAAGTCGAGAAGTTTGCCTTTCGAATAAAACTGGTAAGAAATGGAGTGTTTTTTTATACTCTGGCCGTGGCTTTTTTCATCCTTTCATCCTTGGGTATCGGACTTCAATATTTATTGAAAGCCGATAAACTCGAGACGGCAGCCGTTGTCCTTTTCTTAATGGGTATGCTTTCGGTTTTGGCCGGAATTTACCATGCGGCAAAGGAAGTTTGGAAGGGGTATGCTATTGTGAAAATCGAAATTATGGATAGCGAATCATGAAGCCTGTCGATCTAAGAATTGAAAATGCCATGGTACTTACCATGGACAACAAAAGAAGCATTATTGAGAATGCTTGTGTTGATATTTCAGGGGATAGTTTTGTCAACATCTGCACGATGGATGATATTTCTCCACGTCCGGAAGCCACCAAAACACTGAATGCTGAGGGGAAACTTCTTATGCCGGGATTTATCAATTGCCATACACATGCCGCGATGACTCTTTTTCGTGGTTTTGCTGATGATATGCCCCTGAAAACCTGGCTCGAAGATTATATCTGGCCTGCAGAAGCAGCTTTCGTAAACGGACCCAATGTGCAGATTAGCACCCGTTTGGCTATTGCAGAAATGATAGAATCCGGAACCACCATGTTTGCCGATATGTACTTCTTTGAAGATGAAGTAGCCCTCGAATGCGAAAAGGCCGGTATCCGGGTAATGCTTGGCGAAGCAATTCTCGATTTCCCGACTCCCAATATGAAAAATCCAACCGATGGACTGAAATACACATTATTTCTGGCTGAGAAATGGAAAAACCACCCATTGGTAAAAGTATCCGTCGCTTCGCATTCCATATATGCCTGCTCAGAAGATTTGCTACATGAAATAAATAAATTCAGTCGAAAGCATCATCTTGATATTCAGATGCATCTGGCAGAAACGCATACCGAAATCCAAAAAATTAAAGAAGAAAAAGGCATGAGTGCCGCTCAGTATGTGCATGCTATTGGTATGTTTGATCAAAGATTGATTGCCTCGCATATGATTCATCTTACGGAAGATGAAAAACAATTGAGTATTCAAAATGGGGTTCGGATTGCTCATAATCCTCAGAGTAATTTAAAACTGGCATCCGGATTTATCGATACCCGCTTTTTTATTCGTCCCGAAGTATGCATTGGTTTCGGAACTGATGGAGCGGCCAGCAATAACGATCTGAATATTGCTGCCGAAATACAAACAACAGCCTTTCTTGGAAAACATCTCCAACAGGATTCTTCCGCCTGCAAGGCAGCCGAATTAATCGAAATGGCCACGATAAAAGCCGCCCGGGTACTCGGTGTCGATTCCTTCACCGGCTCCATTGAAGTCGGTAAAAAAGCCGATTTCATCCTTATCAATCTTAATAAGTCACATTTAAGCCCTCTGTATAATATATACTCACATCTGGTATACAGCCTATGTCGGAGCGATATTGAAAGTGTTATGGTTAACGGTCGAATGCTGATGCATGACCGTGTACTCCTGAATATGGACGCTCAAAACACAAGGGAAAATATAAAAATGATTTCCACTGAAATCAGCAAAAAATTTACGCACTTTAATCATGGACATTAAAAAGAAAAAAGTAAGTATAATAACCCTCGGATGTTCTAAAAATCTGGTCGATTCAGAGCAACTACTTCTGCAACTCGAAAAATCGGGTTACGATGCCGACCATGAAAATCCTGAAAACAGCGATGTAGTTATCATCAATACCTGTGGATTTATTGGCGACGCGAAACAGGAAAGCATTGATACCATTTTAAAATATACCGAAGCCAAAAAAAATGGACTCATTGGATCAGTGGTTGTAACCGGTTGTTTGGCAGAACGTTATTTAAACGAACTTAAAGCAGAGATACCGGATGTGGATGCCTGGTTCGGCGTGAACGATCCAGGACCTGTCACCGAATATCTTGGCGGAACAGTGAAGCGCGATTTACTTCATGATCGGATTCTGGCCACTCCCCCACACTATGCCTATCTTAAAATTGCTGAAGGCTGCGATCGGAGTTGTTCCTTTTGTTCCATTCCACTCATACGGGGTAAACATCATTCGCGATCCATTGAAGATATCATGGATGAAGCCCGTATCCTTTCTGCCAAAGGTGTAAAAGAAATTATCCTCATATCACAGGATTTAAGTTATTATGGGATAGATTCATACCGTAAACCCATGCTTACCGAATTGGTAAAACAACTCTCCGACTCCCGCCTCTTCGAATGGATTCGCTTACATTACCTCTTCCCCGTTTCCTTCCCCGACGATTTACTTCCATTAATGGCCGAAAGAAGTAATATTTGCAATTACATCGATATTCCCCTTCAACACATCAGTGATCGCATTCTGAAATCGATGCGAAGGGGCGTGAGCAAAAAAGGAACCATCGATCTGGTAAATAAATTCCGCCAATACATGCCAGATGCAGCCATACGAACCACTTTTATTTCTGGTTATCCGGGCGAAAGCCTTGCCGAATTTGAAGAATTAAAGCAATTCATCATCGAATCGCGCTTCGATCGTCTGGGTGTTTTTACTTATAGTCATGAGGAAGATACACATGCTTTTGAATTAAAGGACGACATCAGTCAACGATCGAAAAAGGCCCGTGCCAAAAGCATTATGCAACTTCAGGCCAATATTTCTGAAGAACTCAATCAAAATAAAGTGGGGAAAGTATTTAAAGTGATTATCGACCGATTGGAAGGTGGTTATTTTATCGGGCGTACCGAATACGATTCTCCGGAGGTGGATAATGAGGTTCTTATACCCGAAAAATTTCAATTAAAAGCCGGTGAATTTTATAAAGTGAAAATCGTTTCAGCCGAAGCCTTCGATCTCATTGGTGAAGTGGTGGAATAAAACATAAAAACGTATGGAAGTGCGGTTTTGTTAATCCGTATTCATGACATTATTGTTTATCAAGTGATCACTCTAAACACACGATCTTGTGTTTTTAAAACACCTGTTTGAAAAGCTTCGTTTCTGAAATATCTGGCGATGTGCATTTCATCGGAATCCGTAAAAAAAATTACATTTGCAATCAATAGATGCTATTATGAAAAATATTCTTCTGACAATAATCATGGCCATCGTGTTAATTCCTGCGGCCATTTCGCAAACGACCATCAGCGCTGATGGTGATACCGTTTTTAATCAAACCGATTCAAAAGGGCAAAAACAAGGATTCTGGGAAGAGGATTATTTACACCAGTTGGGGAAAGGTTATTATAAGGATGGCAAGAAAAACGGATCCTGGCGTAACTATCATCCGCATGGTTTCCTGAATGAACTTATCACTTACGATAATGGCGTTATGGAAGGTATATACATCGTGATCGACCGTCGGGGATATCTCCTTTCTGAACAACATTTCCACAATGATAAATTGCATGGTCTTTCCAGAACGTATCATCTGGGTGGACGGCCCAGTATAGAATCGTGGTATACAAACGGTGTTGAAAATGGTGTACGAAAAGTTTATTATGACAATACCAAACTTCAGGAAGAAACAGTAATTGTCATGGGCGAACGAAACGGAGAAACAAAATGGTATGATCGGGATGGAAATATCGTGGCTTCGTATAATTATAAAATGGGGGAACTCGATGGCGAACAAAAGCAATTTGGAGAAAAAGGAATGCTTATCAAAATCGAGAATTATAAGAATGGAAAATTACACGGCGAGTCTCGTGAAAACTTCCCACTGGGAAGAACTAAAATCCTCGGGACATATGAGAATGGCTTAAAACAAGGCCGCTGGATTGAATACGATCTTAGTGGCAAACCCCTTAAAACAAGCATGTTCGAGAAAGGTGAAGAAAAGCAGTAAGTTCATTTTATGTCATGTTACTGGTGGGAATGTCGGTGATATTGCTCCCTTTTCTGATAAAAATCAACGGACTTAAAAGACTGATTTTTAAAACCTTATCAGATAAAGAGGAAAAGTAGAAATATCAGGGATTTTTTATTGAATTTAATTCAATAAAAAATCCAAACGCTTCATTACAATTAACTTATAAGTATTCCCAATCGGAATTTTTATATCTGACAATTCAATATTTGACGTCGAAAATGACTCAATTTTTTTAAAAGGGATGATATACGATCGATGAACCCTGATGAATCGGTCGGAAGGAAGGATTTGTTCCAACTCATTCATCGACATTTTACAAACGATGTTCCGGCCTTTTGTATGAAATCTTACATAGTCTTTTAAACTCTCGATGTAAAGAATTTTATCTAATTCTAATTTTACCATCTTTTTATTTTCCTTCACAAAAATCGCTTCCACTTCTTCAATGGGCTGAATTTTAGCAATATTCTTGTTATCCATTTCGATGGAAGCCACTTTAAAATATTTTTGAACCGATTTAAGAAAACGTTCGAAAGAAATTGGTTTCACCAGATAATCAAGCACATCCAACTCAAAACTCTCCACAGCATATTCGCGAAATGCCGTAGTGATTATGATTTCAGGCTTTTGACTCAAAACTCTCAAAAGGTCAAAACCATTAAGTGCGGGCATCTGAATATCAAGAAACAAAAGATCAACCTTGTTTTGATGAAGGTAGCTAAATGCCTTATTGGAATCAGTGAAAGTTGCAACAATCTCCATATCTCCGATTCTGTCAACATATGATTCTATTACTTTAATGGCCAGTGGTTCATCATCCACAATTATAATCCTGACTTTCATATTAAGAGGTTTTTATCTTCATAGCACCGATGGTCAATTCAATTTTAAAACTGTCGTTGAAGTTATAAATGTCTAATAAAAAGTGTGAGCCATAAATTAATTCAAGACGACGCTTTACATTTTTCAGACCAATTCCATGATCCTTGATATATTGCTGTTTTTTAACTTGCGCTGGAATAGAATTTTCGACAGAAAACTTAATGCCATCATCATTAACGCTTAAAAATATCAAAAGCCAGCTATCTTCACTTTTCTGGCTGATACCATGTTTAAAGGCATTCTCTATAAAAGGGAGTAATAACAATGGTGCTATCATGAACTCGTCCGTTTTTCCTTTAATATCAAAACTCGAACGAAGTTTATCGGTATACCGCAACTTCTCGAGATTTATATAATTATTAAGCAACTCAATCTCCTTATCCAGACGGATAAAATCAATTGAACTTTCATTGAGCATATAATCCATTAAATGCGATAATTTCAAAATTCCCGAAGCGGTGTTTTTATCATTTCGTAAAGCCAAAGAATAAAGGTTATTTAATGTATTAAACAGGAAATGAGGATTTATCTGGCTTTTAAGAAATTTCAATTCTGTTTCAAGTTTTTCATTTTGCAGTCGTTGATTTACTTCGCGGCTTATTAAATAATCTTTGAGCAATTTAATGACTCCTGCCAATAATACGATTGCATAAACATGAATAAAACCCACTAAAAGATAACTCCATCCAGAACTTTTAGTATTTCCATAAAGTTCAGGCATTATGATTTTTAATTCCATGAGTACCTGTAAATAGAGTCTGTCTTTAAACTTAAATTGTTGATAACTAATATAATAACTTAACGATAAAAATATTTTGGGTATAAGAAGAATAAGTATCTTAGTATTAAAGATACAGGCATTATGAAACTATTCAACGACTTGACCCTA
>JAUSOY010000015.1 GCA_030656615.1 Bacteroidales bacterium
TTGAGGTCAGTAGATAAATGCATATATTAGCATCCAATAAAAACAAGGGATACATGAATTTATTTAAAGGTCAAAACCTGATAGAGTTTGCTGAACGCTTCAAAACGGATGAAGACTGCATTGAATACTTAGCTTATTTAAAATGGTTGGAAGGTTTTAAGTGTGTAAAATGCGGACACACTGGTGGTCAGATTAGAGCCAATTCTTCCCGGACTTGCAATAAGTGTAGCCATACAGAGTCGGCAACAGCAAATACATTATTTCATAAAGTTAAATTCGGGGTACGCAAAGCTTTCTTTATTTGCTTTGAGATGGCAACCACGACCAAGAGTCTTTCTGCAAGCTATGTTGCAGTCCGGTTTGGGGTTACAGAAAAAACAGCACGGCTCTTCATGCACAAGGTTCGGGAAGCAATGAAATCAAGTGAAAACCATCCAATGGATGGTAATGTTCATGTGGATGAATTTGTTGTCGGGGGTAAAGAAAAGGGCAAGGTTGGCAGAAGCTATCATGTCAAGAAGAAGAAAGTGGTATGCGCCGTAGAGCTTACCGATGAAGGAAAAATTAAACGTATGTACTCCATGAAGATTGATAATTATTCCGCAAAAGAAATAGAAAAGATATTTGAGAAACATATTTCAGAGCAGGCTACAGTTGTTACTGATAAATGGAAAGGTTACCGGCCTTTAATGGAGCGGTATAACATTA
The DNA here is from genome assembly GCA_030656615.1 of Bacteroidales bacterium. GTDB lineage: Bacteria > Bacteroidota > Bacteroidia > Bacteroidales > TTA-H9 > JAUSOY01. The sequence goes on from JAUSOY010000015.1 coordinate 709, forward strand.
CTCAAATTGAAAGTGACCACGGTATGAATTTTAAGGCATTACATACAATGATACATCAAGTAAAATCATGGATTCGGACTACCTATTCCTGGGTTAGTGAGTTTAACATCAATCGTTACCTTAACGAATTTTGTTATAGGATAAACCGCTCGCTAATGAAAGAGAACATATTTAATAATTTGGTCAGAAAAATGGTAGCCGCTGATAAAATTTATCAAGATAAATTAATATGTACTTAACTACTGACCTCTATACTTTTTTATTGAATTGCCGTATTTGACGGGTAGCTTCAAATCCATTCATTTTGGGCATTTGAATATCCATTAACACCAAATCGATATCCGGATTATTCCTGCAAATTTCTATTGTTTCTTTACCCGTTTTGCTTTTAAAGATTTTTTTGGAAATAGACGCAAGCATAATACTGAGTAATTCTTCAGAAGTCTCATCGTCTTCTGCAATTAAAATGTTCAGTTTTCTAACATTACCCTTTTCACAAACATCCGATTCCTCCGCTTTAACATTTTTAGTCTCTTTGGAATCTGGATTATACGGAAGTGTAAAATAAAAAACGGATCCTCGGCCCGGTTCGCTATCTACCCATATTTTCCCATCAAGCATTTCAACATAAGCCTTTGAAATAGCCAACCCAAGCCCTGAACCCTGTGATGCCCGCTTATCTTCAATATCGGCTTGTTCGAAACGATTGAAGATGGCTTTTTGTCTGTTGGCTGGTATTCCTATTCCTGTATCCTTTACATAAAATTCGAGATATTTTTCTTTTTTTAAATATCCCATGCTTATTTCTCCTTCGTCAGTATATTTAATGGCATTTTTTATCAGGTTTGTAAAAATGGAATTAAACTTGACATGGTCGGTTTTAATAATAAAACGATCCGATTTGGTGCTGTTATCCATTTTCAAAATCAAGCCTTTTTTACTACACTGTGGTTTGAAAAAACTGAATAAATCAACGATTTGTTCGTTGATATCGACATCCTGAATTGAAACAAGCATTAGATTTGAATCTATTTTCGAAATATCAATGATGTCGTTAATGGTATTAAGCATCCGCTCGCCACTTTTTTCGATAATTTCAATATATTTCTGATGTTGTTCACCGGTGAGCCCGGGTTCTTTCAGTAAACTTGAAAAACCAAGTATTCCGTTCATTGGGGTGCGGATTTCGTGACTCATATTGGCCAGAAATGCAGATTTTAAGCGATCACTTTCTTCGGCACGGTCTTTAGCAACAATTAATTCATGCTCAGCCCTTTTTTGTTCCGTGATATCCCTGAATTCAACTGTTCTGACACTTTTCCCTTTATATGGAATATTTCTTGCTTCCAATCTCATCGGAAAAATTTCACCATTTTTTCGTAATCCAAAAGCTTCATACGGTTCTTCAAAACCACTATTAATATTATTTATTACCAGTTCATGAGAATTTGGAGCAATAAGCAACAAACCGTCCATTCCAATGAGTTCATCCCGCGAATATCCGGTCATTGCCGAAAGCCCCTGATTGCATTCCAAGATTATTCCTTTATCATGAACAGAAATCCCCCCAAACGATGAATTATGAAGCGCTTTGAAACGTTCTTCACTTTCCCTCAATAATTCTTCCGCCTGTTTACGCTCGGTAATATCACGCATTATTCCTTCATGATAGAGGATGTTTTTTTCTTTATCATGAGTCAGCCATCCGTGGTCTTCGACCCAAATTTCTGAGCCATCCTTTTTCTTCATGCGGTAGATTCCCAATTCTTCCTGATTTTCGAATAATTCGACACTTTCGCGGTCGCTAACATTAAAGTACAACTGGGTTTTTATATCAATTGCCATCAGCTCCTCTTTACAGCTATACCCTAACATTTTTACCATTGCAGGATTTACATCAACAAATTCTCCCTCTTCTGTGCTTTTATACACGCCATCGGGCATAATTTCTACTAAAGTGCGATAGATTGCTTCGCTCTCTGCCAATGCTTTTTCGGTTTGTACACGTTTTGAAATATTTACCGACAAACCCATTAAACCTATTATTTCACCTTCATTATTTAGATATGGCGAATACCAATTTCTAAAATGTATTCCTTCTACTTCAACTTCGAGATAAACAGTTTCACCCTTAAACGCTTTTCTCATTTCGTTAAGCATTAACGGATAATCTTTATAAAGTTCAAAAACGGACATTCCCACAACCTGGCCGGGTTTTAGTCCAAGTTTTGAAAGGCCTTTTCCCTCCGAAAGAAGGAATATCCCGTTTTTATCTATTAAATAAATTATTTCTTCATTGTTGGTGACTAAAGTTTTAAACTTTTCTTCACTCTCTTTAAGTGCATTTTCAACGTTCTTACGATCGGTAATGTCGTTAATAACGCCAACTAAAAATTTGTTGCCCGTTTTATCAGTATATAAAGATTTTGTTGTAACAATTGTCCTTACGTTTCCATATCCATCGGTAAGGAATTCTTCATTTATATTTTCCTCTCCGGTGTTAAATACTTCCCGATCTTTTTCCAGAAATACTTCTTGTTGCTCTTCCGGAAAACGTTCAAGACCGGTTGTGCCAATAATATCATCTTCCTTAACATTTAGCAATGTGCATAACGAGTTGTTGACAAGGCAAAATCTGTGTTCTCTGTCTTTAACAAAAATTGGAGTGGCAACCGTATTAATGATTTTATCGAGATATTCTTTTGATTCCTGCAGCGCTGCAGCTGCTTGTTTGCGTACGGTAATGTCGTGCACAAAAACCACATGTAAATCCTGAAAAGCTTGGAATTTTACATTTACTTCAACATCTATTACAGCACCACCCTTGCACCGATGTTTCGATTCAAAGCGGTCTTCACCTGTTTGAACTATTTTCTTAATTCGATTTTTTACTTGATCAGGAGATTCAACAAACTCAATGTCCGATATATTCATGCATAACATTTCGCTTCGGGTGTAACCAAGCATTTTGCATGCATTTTCATTCACATTAATAAATCTACCTTCAAGATCAACAAGCCAAAACCCGTCCATGGCCGTTTGGAGAATGTCGCGGGCTTGCAATTCGCTTTTCTCTGCACGCAGATTGGCTTCAATCAATTGTTGATTTATCTCTTCTTTTTTGCGGATGGTTTCGGTAAGTTCTTCGTTTAGTGACTGGTATTCTTCATTGATTATTTGCAGTTGTTGTTCTCGTTTTAACAATTCGGCATTTTGCTTTTGTAATTCCTGCGTTCGTGTAGTTACCAGGGTCTCCATGTTTTGATACAAATGCGCATTCCGGATAATAAGGGCAAATACCCCTGAGAGGCGGTTCAATAAATCAATAACCAATTCAATTCCAAACAAATCCATAATATCGAGCAATAATATGGAGCCAACTACCCGGTCAGCTGCAATTAACGGAATAGCAATTGCTTTTTCAATTTCAAGTTCGTGTAATAGAGATGCCGTGTTTTCTGTATTTGCTTGATTATCCAAATACCGGACGGTTTCAAAATCGAAGAAAAGTTCTGCCAGTTGGTGAACAGTGCGTTGGTTTGCCCACTCTTTTCTCCTTTCAGGGTAAACACTAAAAATTTCTGATTCCCCGGTTTCTGTTTTTACTGCAATTATCACCGTGCGGGTGCCAACCAATTCCCTGATTTGAAGTGTTAAATACGCTGCAAACTGGCTTGGATTTTCGGAAAGTTGAAGCACCTTGCCATAAATGTCGTTAAAAATATGAGTATAAACTTTGTTTTCCATTTTATGGTTTTTCCTTTTCGTTTAATTCAACAATTAGCCGGTTAATTACATTTTCCAGTTCAACGATTGAACTTGGATAAATTTCGAGTGGGAGACCCAGAAAATCTGATATTTCAATAAAAAGAGGTGTGTGTTTTTCCTGCAATCCGGTATCAATATAAACTATTTTTTTATGCATTTCGTTCATAAAAGGTTTTATGGCTTTTGAAGTTTTAAAACCCATGTAATCTACAAATGCTTCTTTCCAGCGGTCGGCCCATTCGGGCAATAACATAAATGCGCCAGATTTTCTAATTTCTTTATATTTTTCGGTGCCAAGAATAATTTCGCAGCAGTTTATACCTGGTGTTCGAACGATGTTTGGATTTTTTTCGTAATCAAGCATTCGGGCATGGCAATCGCCAAACAGCAGTATTATCCTGAAATTTTTATGCTTTTCAATTTTGGCATCCAACAGTATTTGAAGTTTGTCGGGATGCATGTGCAGCATTGAATTCAGGTAAACAATGGGAACATTAATTTTTCCTGCATTTACCAAATGCTCCAGTTCGTATTTAAAAATGCTGCACGCTATAATTACCAGGTTCGATTGCATTTTAATATTTTTTAAAGTTCCGGATTGTATCTACAACTGCCTGAATTGTTTCAAACGGTGTATCGTATGGAATGTCGGCATTTGATGAAGCAAAAATAAAATGTTTGTCATTTTTTCGGTTATTCAATATTTCCAATGTCTTTTCTTTTATTTTTTCTATACTGAATTTGTTAAAATTTGACCCATCTATATTTCCCATTAAAACCATTTTATCGCCAACAATTTGTCGTGCAGTTTCAAACTTTTCGGTGTGTTCCAAAACACAGCCAATAACATTCGGTAATTTTGCAAACCTGTCGAGAAATGGCAAAATTTTAGTCCCTCCACTGTGAATTACAATTGGTCCCTTAATTTGGTTAAATGTATTTTCAAAATATGGAAGTAACTGTTTAAATATTTTCTCGGAGATTATTGCCGCGCTCGTTATATCAACCGGAATAACCAAAAAACTGGCGCCTCGTGCAAGGTATTCATTGCCAAACCGAACAAAATGTTCGGTAGTTTTTTTGAGAATTAACTCCACTTTTTTGGGATTAAATAGCAAGGTATCAATCCACATTTCAACACCCATTAATAAAGCAGGTGTATCGCATGGCGAAGCTATTGGGGCTGCAATTGCTTTTGTTTCTTTATATTTTTCTGCGATTAAATCCGTTGCTTTCAGAAGAAACTGAATGGCTTCTGATTTATCAAAATCAGGCGCTTGTAACTGATCGAATTGAGTTAAATCTGTAATAAACGGTTTTTTGATATTGGGCGCATATTTATTAAGGAGGACGAGTTCGCTGCCAAAAGCTTCTCCCTCCAATGTTATAGAAAAAGGTGTAATTAGAATGTCAGGATCAAAAATATCTATCGCCGCTTTTTGTCCTTCAAACCAAAGATTTGGGTTTCGATAGTATTCATGTGTATCCGCTTTAATCAGGCTCGCCCCAAATAATGAAAGTAGCAGGGTGAATGGCTGATAATCGGCATCTTCGCCAGTTATCGTTGCCATAATTCTTTCCAAACTATTCATAGCTAAAATCTTTAATTCTTTTTCAAAAGTGAATCAAAAAGTGCAGGGGCATCTATTGCGTTATCAGCCGTTGCGTCACCACCGATTTCTGCAACTAATTCTGGTCGAAGTTTAAAAACCGCACCTCCAACGGCTAACTTTACTTTATCGGTTAATCCGTTTTTATCAATTTCATTCCGAACTTTAATTATGTTTTTTGCCGTAGTAAACATCATTGCCGAAACAGCTATAATATCAGCCTTATTTTCAATGGCTTTTTCAACGAATAATTCAGCTGGCACATCATTTCCTAAATCAATTATATTCCAACCGGCCGCATTTGAAAAAATATTTACCAAACGTCTGCCCAGCGGATGAAAATCGTCTTCGATATTCCCCAGTATAATTGTTCCTTTCGAACGTTTCTTTGATGATAAAAACTCTTTACTTTGTGAAGCAATGAGGTAAAATTCTTCGGCAACTTTTCCGCTTAAATAACCGTGTGCCAACGAGAGTTTGCCCTGCATCCATAGTTTTCCCCATTCAATAAGCAAGGGTTCCAAAACGGTAAAAATTGTTTCTTTATACCCAAATTGGCTTGCCCAATCGGATAATAATTTAACCGCTTTATCTTTCTCCCCTTCATTAATGGTATCGGCTAAGAGACTTTTTTTTTCTTCTGTATCCATGATAGTTATTATTAAGAAAAACATAAGACACATAAAATCAACTGCAAGAACGATTAATGTAATTCAAATACAATGGTAGAAACAATCTAGCCTGAAATGTTAAAAACTAAACAAATTAAGGATTCAAATTCGATCTACTTTACATACAGTATTTTTGAATCATCAGCAATAATTTGCTTTTACTTATCGGTTTCGAAATATGAGCATTACAACCAGCCTCTACGGCTTTTTCGCTATCGCCGGAAAGTGCAAAAGCGGTTTGAGCAATAATTATCACATCCTTGTTAAACTTCCTGATTTGCCGGGTTGCCTCCAAACCATTGATTTCGGGCATCTGAATATCCATTAACACCAAATCAATATCCGGATTATTTCGGCAAATTTCTATTGTTTCTTTACCCGTTTTGCTTTTAAAGACTTTTTGGGAAATCGACTCAAGCATAATACTGAGTAATTCTTCAGAAGGCTCATCGTCCTCGGCAATTAATATGTTTAGCTTTCTAACATCCCTTTTTTCAAAAACATCCGATTCCTCAGCTTTAACATTTTTAGTCTCTTTGGAATCCGGATTATACGGAAGTGTAAAATAAAAAACTGATCCTCGGCCCGGTTCGCTATCTACCCATATTTTTCCATCAAGCATTTCAACATAAGCCTTTGAAATGGCCAACCCAAGCCCTGAACCCTGTGAAGCCCTTTTATCTTCAATATCGGCCTGTTCGAAACGATTAAATATGGCTTCTTGTCAGTGGGCAGATATGCCAATTCCGGTATCCTTCACATAAAACTCGAGATATTTTTCTTTTATCAAATATCCCATGCTTATTTCTCCTTCGTCAGTATATTTAATGGCATTTTTTATCAGGTTTGTGAGAATGGAATTAAACTTGATATTATCGGTTTTAACTAAAAAACTATCCGATCTGATGCTGCTTTCCATCTTAAAAATCAAGCCTTTTTTACTACACTGAGGTTTGAAAAACTTGAATAAGTCAGCGATTTGTTCTGTTATATTAACCTCCTGAATTGAAACAAGCATTAGATTTGAATCGATTTTCGAAATATCAATGATATCGTTGATGGTATTAAGCATCCGCTCGCCACTTTTTTCGATAATTTCAATATAAGCTTCCTGTTCTTCACCTGTCAATCCCTTTTCTTTCAGTAAACTTGAAAAGCCAAGGATTCCATTCATTGGCGTTCGAATTTCGTGGCTCATGTTGGCCAGAAATGCAGATTTTAAACGATCGGATTCCTGAGCTTTTTCTTTGGCGGTAATTAAATCAGTTATTAAATTTTTCTTTTCGGTAATATCCTCAACAACACCATCGTATCTTACAATTTCATTGTTTTCATCAAAGTAGGCACGAGCGCCTTCATTTACAAATATTACTTCGCCCATATTCGTTATCCATTCTGCTTCAAAATTGGTTACGGTTCCCTTTTCAGATAAAATACTTTTAAACGTTTCCCGCTTTTTTATATCCAGATAGCTACCATTAGTCAAATCTCTTTCTAACAGTTCATCAAGAGAATTAAATTTCAGCATTTTGACTAAAGTTGGGTTTGCTAATAATATTTTACCCTCCGGTGTGGTTTGGTATAGCCCAATGGTTGCGTTGTCAAACAAACCTTGATATAACTTTTGACTCTGTTCTGCTGCTGTTTTTGCGTTCTTAAGTTGAGTTTGATATTCAATACGTTCTACTATTTTCCATACGGAGTCTGCCAATAAATTTAGGCGTGCAATATCCGTTTCGTTGTAATCGGTTTCTTTATTGGCGACACCAATAACAGCAACAATCCTTTTATTGATATAGACAGGAATGGTTAAAAATTTCAATAGTTGCACATGCCCATTGGGTGTCCCTTTTTTGTAGTTGCTTTCGGCCGAATAATCATTTAACATAAACGGGCCATTTTGCCGAATGGCTTCGCCCCAGCAACCTGTTTTATCTAAATCGTATACCAGCTTTATATTATTCACTTTACACTGTTGCATGGCCTGCTCCGACCAAGCATGTAAGGTTAGTTGTCCATCCTGATCGTTATACAGAAAAATATAGCCAATTTTACTTTTGGTTAAATGAATTGATTCTTTCAATGCATTATCCAATAATTCAGGAATTGAACCAACTTCCAAGCGTGCAATATTTAATAAACTCTCAAGGTTTTTATTGTTCGACTCAATTTCGATTTGCTGTTTCAATAAAACACGGTTCTTTTCTTCTGTTTCCTTTTTTGCTAATTCTAAGGATTGAATGAAATTTCTTTTTTCGATGTATAAGGAAAGTTCGCGAACAACCATTTCAATTAAACCAACTTTGGAATCAAAAGCATTTTTGTTACTGTAACTTTGCATAACAAGCACACCCATGATTTTTTTATTCTCTAATAGTGGAATACCCAACCATGATTCAGGAATGGTACCAAATTTGTTAAAGTTATTTTCCTCAATAAAAGCAATAATTTCTTCTCCTTTTAAATGGATACTTTTGTTTTGCCTGATTACCTCGCCGGAAAGCGTTCCATAAATACTCCATTCGTCAAACGTATCGTGCTCGTCTTCAAAAATAACTTTTTTCAAAGTTTCTGTCGACTCATTGTAAAAGGCAAGAATAAAATTGGACGTGTCGACCAAATAATTAAGCTCTTTTCTGACCAAATGAAAAAGGTCTTCGAGCGAAACAATATTAGACTTGGCAATTTCTAGAATAATCCGCTGAGCTTCTCCTTTCTGTTTTCTTTCGGTAATATCCTGCGTAACACCAACACCAATAATTGCATTACCGGCAGAATCAAACTCAATATCGGCTTTTTCTCTGACCCACTTAACCTTTCCATTCGTAACTACTCGATGCTCGATATCATACGGTTTATTGGCTAATGCTTCATTCCATTTTTCAATGACGTAATCCCTGTCTTCCGGATGGATACAATTCAGAAATATTTCATACGTCATTTTTGTCCCTAACGGAACTCCAAAAATTTTATAATTTTCATCGGTCCATTTCAGAATATTTTTCTGAATATCCAGTTCCCAGGTGCCGATGACTCCAATTTCCTGAGCTTTATTCAAATAAAACTGGTTTTTAACCAGCTCATTTTCAGCCAGTATGGCCTCGGTAACATTACTATCAACGCCACGGTAACCTTTCAAATCTCCCTGTTCATCCAGAATGGGGCTTCCGCTTGTTTTTAGAATTACCGTTTGTCCGTTTTTATGCACATTTGCATTTTCAAAATCTTTAAAAACCTGTTTTTGGTGAAATACTTTGAAAGCCTCGTCTTTTAATTGGGTTCTTACATCATCAGGAAAAAAATCGTAGAAATACTTTTTCCCGACAATTTCCTCTGCTTTGTAGCCCAATATTTTCTCGACCACGTTGCTTGAATAAGTATATAACCCTTCGGCATCTACTTCCCAAACCCACTCTTCTGCAGATTCAGTTACTACTTTAAATCGTTCTTCGCTGTCTTTCAGTTTTTCTTCAGCCTGCTTTCGCTCGGTAATATCCTGAAATACACAATAGGTTTGTCTGAAACTACCATCGGGATGATAACCAATACACCCTTCGAATGAGATGTAGATATAATGACCCTCTTTATGTCTGATTTCAAACTGAACATCGTGAACATAACCTCTTTTTTTAAAGGCCGGGAAATTCTTTTCGAAATGTGCTTTATAATCGGGGTGCAGAAAATCGATGTAAAATTTTCCGATAACTTCTTCGCGCTTGTAACCAAGCGTGTTTAGCCAGGCCGGATTTACATCTTTAAAACTGCCATCCTCGTTTAACGACTGGTACGACAGTGGCGCATTTTCATACAATGCTCTGTATTTTTCTTCGCTTTCTTTTAATTCAGAGGTTCTTTCAAATACAATTTGCTCAAGCATTTCTTTATCAGCCTTCAATTTTACATTGGCAGCTTTGATTTTGAGCATGGCATTTATTTGGGCAACCAGCTCTGTTTCGTCAATGGGTTTTGTTAGAAAACCTTCGGCGCCAACTTGTAAAGCCTTGATTTTATTTTCTCTGTTTTCTATTAAAGCCGTTACAAATACTACCGGAATATCTCTGGTAATGTCACCTTCCTTTAATATCTGGCATACTTCAAAGCCATCGATCCCGGGCATTAAAATGTCGAGTAAAATGATATCAGGATTGTGTATTTTGGCTAATTCAATTCCGCTTGCACCATCCAGTGCTCTTATAACATTTGCTTCCGGAAATTCATCGTTAATGATTGCATTCAAGGCAATCAAATTGTCTTCAAGGTCGTCGATTAATAGAATTTTCATCATATATTCTGATGCTAAATTGTTGTTTTTAATTGTTTTCAATAATCAACCACTCGTTTATTTCCTTGTTTAATAATTCCGGATTTATGGGTTTTGAAATATAACCGTTAAAACCAAAATCGAGGAAATAGCTTTTGTCGCCTCTCATGGCACTCGATGTTACCACAATTACCGGTATGTGTTTAAGCTCAGCGATTTTACGAATTTCCTTAAATGTTTCAAAGCCGTTTTTTCTGGGCATTGCAATGTCCATAAAAATCAAATGAGGCAGATGTTCTTTGGCTTTTTCAATACCTTCGAAACCATCAAATGCTTCAATAAAAGTGCTTTTTTCTCCAATTAATGCTTTTAAGGCAAGCATATTGTCTTTATTATCCTCAATAGCCAGAATTTTAGGTTTGCCATTCACATGAACAGGAAACACTTCTGCTTTTATTTCGGCATCATTTTCTTCTTTTTTCAGCATCAACAGCATAATAGCTTCCAACAAATTTTCCTTTGTGACTTTCCCTTTTTGGATGAGCTGGTGAGCATTGTTATTTTTAATCACCGACAATTCTTCCTTGCTCAGAATTTTTGCTGTTAAAATAAGTACCGGCAAATCGGCTGTTTGTTTTCTGTTACGTATTTGCCGCAACACTTCAAAACCATCCATGCCGGGCATCATTAAATCGAGTATCACTGCATCGGGCGTTTCATTGAGAAGATAGTCTAAAGCCTCATTTCCGTTACGGGCAACTTTTACCGTATAATTTTCTTCATCAAGAATATCCAACATTTGAATGACTATGGCTTCGGTATCTTCAACCAAAAGAATTGCTTTTCTTTCGGTATTTGACATTTTTGAATAGTGATTACCCGGAATCATTTCATGCGGAATACTCACAATTTCCTTTTCAGAATACGTTGCTTTTAAGGGTATAATAAGTGTAAATTCAGAACCTTTCCCTAGTTGTGATGCCACCTTTATCCTTACACCAATAAGTTCGGCGTATTTTTTTGCTATCGATAAACCAAGGCCTGTACCACCATATTTACGTGAATTGCTTCCATCAGCCTGCCGGAATTCATCAAAAATAGTTAGAATGTCATCTTTACTCATTCCTATTCCGGTGTCGCTGATTGTCAAGCGTGCATGCCCGTTTTCTACTTTAGCGATAATATCAACACTTCCTTTTTCGGTAAACTTAACGGCATTTCCAATGATGTTTTGAAGAATATGCAGACATTTATTATAATCGCTTTCAAGGATGATTTCTTTTTTGGAATCAATAAAATTCAGTCCCACTAATTTTTGGTCGGCCTGTGGTTTTATCATCGTTACCAATTCGGAAACAAGGGTTGAAATATTAAAACTGTTCTTTTCAACTTCAACTTTACCCGATTCGATGCGCGAAATATCGAGAATGTCATTGATAAGGTCAAGCAGATGCTTTCCGTTTCGTTCTATAACGCCAAGATAACTGTGTTCTTCCGTACCAATTTTTTTAGCAAGCCGGCGGTTGAGCACGCCCGAAAGGGCAATAACCGAATTAAGCGGCGTGCGAAGTTCGTGGCTCATGTTCGACAAAAAGTTGGTTTTCAGGCGGCTAACTTCGCCCAATTGTTGTTTTTGCTGTTCCAGTTCGGTATTCTGTTCATTCAATTCATCGGTCATGGTCTGGAGTTCATTTTTTTGAGCTTCCAGTTCTGAATTCTGTATTTCCAGCTGCTCACTCATTTCTATGGTCTTTTTATAAACCAGTATTCCGTTCATTCGAGAGGTTAGCGTGGTGAAAATGGATTCGAGCAGGCGAATGCTTAGTAAACTGTATTTATAAATACTGAAAATGGAAATAAAGGCAACGGTTTCATTTCCCGAAAAAATTGGGATGGTAATAATCTCGCGTGGTTTTAAACTGCCGGCAATGGCACTGAAGCTGAACTGGCTTTCGTCGGGGATGTTCTTAATGTGACTGATTTTGCCTGAAGCCAATGCAAGTCCGATTATTCCCTCGGGTTGCTTTGCTGAAATTGGCTTACACTCATCGGCATTCATGCCAACACATTCAAATTTTTCGAAGCGGATTTTTTCATTGTTGAGCAAAAACACCATACCAATTGAGAGTTGGTGTGTTTTAGCAGATTTTTGAGTAAGGCCGAACAAAATGCTTTGGCATCGTCTTCTTTTAGCATAATACCGGCAAGGCTCGCCGAATGGTTATTCAAAATAAATTCCGTTTCAACAATTTCAGCCATCTCGTTGAATGAATCGGATAGCTGCCCAAATTCATTCATTGATGTATAAGAGCTTCTAACACTACGGTCGCCGCCCATGAAAAGTGAGGTGGCGCGGGTTATTTCTTTTAAAGGTCCATTAATTAAACTCGACAAGTAGTAAACAATAAGCAAAATAAGTACAAGGGTTATAATAACAAACAGAAAAAACTGACTGTTTAATTGCTGATTAAGTTGTTTTGATTCATTATAAAACTGGTCAGCTTTATTTTTCGCAAAATCATCAATTTTCCTGATTTTATTAAATAAAAGTTCGCGGGCAGTTATAATCTCTCCATCGAATAGCCTTTTCAACAGTATTTCGTCGATTTGGTAAGGAGTACTTTTATTAATATCTTCTTCCTGCATTAAATTCCAGCGCAGAAAATATTCTTTAAGGCTATCGATATCCTTTTTATCGCCTAAGAATCTTTCATAAAGAATTTTCATTTGCTCTTCAGCCTGATTTTTCTCAATTTGATAATCCCGATTTGCAATATTCCATGTTTTTTCGTCTGAGGCAAGCAATATGTTTCTGAATTCAACTCGCATTTTCAGTGCGCTGCTTTCGAAAGTTGCGAGTGCTCGTCGTACCTGGAGTGGGTGGTTGTATATGTTTTCAGTCCTGTGCGCCATCTTGTCAGTTTGTTGCACCGACACCAGACTTAAAACAAAAATCAAAATAAAAATAAAGCCAAAACCAATAAACAATTGGGTTCGGGTTTTTATGTCTTTAAATTTTTTCATGTGTTATTAATTTGATTTTTAAAGGTCGCATGGAATACGCCATAATATCATCTTCTGTTGTTGTAAATATTTTCTCATGGCTATTTCATAATCATAAAACATTAATGCATATACTCCTTATTTAGTGTCTGTCCATAAAGTCCTTCATTTCATGATTTCTGATAATTTTTTTCAATGCGTGAAGAATTTTTTACTTCGAAAAAATATTCGATAACGCTTACGCAGCGATCAGGTGTTTATATCTTGCCCAAATTTGTTA
>JAUSOY010000069.1 GCA_030656615.1 Bacteroidales bacterium
GATCTTATCTGGTTAAAACTGGCCGAAAAACAACCTTGGTACTCTCAGCTAAAGAAAAGCGACGACAATTTCTTGAGAAATTGTTCGAAAAGGTATCATGTCTTTCTCCTCCGTTTCAAATTTCTAATGCATAAATTGGGTTAATATGATGAGCAAGCAAAAGGTAACCCCCCTAAATGAATATTTTTAAACTTTTTTGTTTTACAGTCACAAAAATATTTGCTACATATTGACTTAATGATTTTTAATTACTTATTTAGATTGAATACAAATTTGAAATTCATCGAAGAACTAGCTATGAACTAAGAGATAATCCTGAGGGATTTCGGGACCAAGAATTGAACAGGCAATCCTTTAATTACGAATTACGAAATAGAATGGGGGAAGTTAAGAGTGGGAGAAAATGAGAAAATACAGATCTGCTAATGACACGGACAAAAACACCCATTTACACAGATAAGAAAAAGAAAAGTTTGAAACCATAAATCTCGAATAATTAGTCAATAGACAATAATCAATAAAGAAAGTGATGACCTTCAACTTCCGACCCTTCACCTCTGACCTTTTAAGGTCAAAGGCCTGCCCAAAGCGGAACGAAGTGGAGTCGAAGGGGTTAAAGGTTTAAAGTCGGTGTCGGGTCCGTCAATTTTTGTACTTTCGGTCCTGTGGATTACGAAAATAATTTGTCATGCTAAAAACCCCGAACTTTATCAAAACCAATGCCTGTCCAATGCTTGTCATTCTTTTAATCCTGAGTGGCTTTGCTCTTCAGTCTCAAAATTCAATTCACATCGAAGAACAGAAGTATTACAACACCCATGGTATTGAAAAGGATAACAGAGAAAACAGTAAGGTCTTCAAAAATGAATTCCGGGGTCTTGAATTGAATCAACAAGTATTTGGGTATCATCCATACTGGATTGGTAACGAATATCAGTCGTATCCATGGAACCTGCTCAGCGATTTATGCTATTTTTCGTATGAAATTAATTCTTCTACCGGAGAAGCCGTTAGTACGCACAGTTTTTTAACAGCTGCTGTTATTGATACCGCTCTGCATTACGGCACCAAAGTACATTTATGTGCAACCCTGTTCAGTGGCCATGCTTCATTCTTTTCAAATCAGGCCGCTATGGACACCTTTACACAGCGAATGGTTGAACTGGTGAAACAACGAAAAATCCATGGCATTAATCTCGATTTGGAAGCCGTACCTTCTTCACAAAAAGATGCCATGAGCAGTTTTGTTATTGCTTTTTCTCAAAAAGTTAAATCCGAAATTCCTGACTGCATCATCAGTATGGCCACTCCATCGGTAAACTGGAATAATACCTTCGATTTATCAGCCATGGAAGCCTCTGTTGATTTATTTATGGTGATGGCTTACGATTATTATTGGAACGGCAGCAGTGTTGCCGGCCCGGTTGCTCCGCTTTACCCCATGGAAAATTCTTATAAATACAGTGCCGTACAAACCATACAATATTATCTTGGTCTGGGACTTCCAGCATCAAAAATATTGCTTGGCGTTCCGTATTATGGCCGCTCATGGCCTGTTTATGACGCTTTGGCTCCCTCTGCAACAAGAGGCAGCGGCAGTGCACTGAAATACCGCAGCATCAAGGCCAACACCACGTACTACAACTGGGAAAGTCTTCGCTTCGAACCCAATTCGCGCCACACCTATTATTCATACGATCTCAATGGCTGGAATCACTGCTTCACCGAAACCTATACCAGCCTGGGTCAGAAATACGATCAGGTACTGGGTTACGGACTGGCAGGAATCGGCATTTGGGCGCTGGGATATGATGATGGCTACCCGGAGCTTTGGGAGCAAATTGCATCAAAATTCGGCACTAATGCTTCGGCTTCCTGCTCCGATACTTTATTTGATAATGGCGGACCGGCTTATGTTTCAAAAGCCGAAAACAGCCATTCATTTATCCTTAAACCTTCCAATGCAGGTCCCCTGAAACTTATGGTTCATGATTTTTCTTCGGATGCCGGTACATTAAATATTTACGACGGAGAAAACTCTTCGGCGGAGCTTAAAGCAAGCCTCCCGGGCAGTAGTACTCCCATGGAAATCAATTTGGGTTCAGGAATGGCTTTTCTTGATTTTGTTTTTACTACTGCTTCATCGGCCACCAATTACCGCCTCAGCTGGCAGTGTGGGAGTAGCGGAATCGTTACTGTTACGGGTAAGCAAATAGAGCTGTTTGTAATACCGGGCACTTCGTGCATTCAAATAAAAGGACTTATTGGTACTGGATGTTTTATTGAATTATTCGATTTATCGGGCAGACGATTTTTAAAACAGGCCTTGCCATTTCAGCGTGAATGTACCGTTGAAATTCCCGTGCAGCTAAAAGGTGCTTTTATTGCCAGGATTCAGGGGAATGGATTCGTTCAAAGCCGGAAATTAAACCACTTTTAATGGCATAATTTTGAGCGTTGTTTCATGTAATAACTACCCTGCACGGCTACTATTGTTTACGACAATAATACAAGTTAACTGAAAAAGACTCATACCACGCAACGATGTATCCGGGAAGAACAAGATCAGTCCAATGTTTTATCTGTACATCAAACCAGCAATTAAATAAAAGCATAAGTCCTTGTAAAAAAACACATTATTTATGGCTTTGCTATTGCTTTAAAAGTAAGTATGTTTTATATTTGAACTTCGATAGTATGTAGAAAGTTTAAACAACCCAATCACCATGAAAACACTTATAAAACAAATACCAATACAAATTATATTTTTCATTTTTTTAACTGCAATTTTTGCCCTACCGGTAAAAACCCAAGCCCAGCAGATTTCCTTTGGTAAAGAGTATTGGTATAAAGAATACTTAGATGTCCACGGCCAAAGTCTAATTACGATTTCAGATGGCGGCTATATTTTTTGCGGTAATGACAAATCTCAATCTTCTCCAAAATCCAATTTATTCCGCATTGATTCTGTTGGAAACATCCTTTGGCTTTCCAAAATTCGAATTGATAGTATATGCAGCATAATATCATTATGTTCAGGTTCTGGTAATCACTTTTTGATTTTTGGTGGTAAAAATAACAGC
>JAUSOY010000086.1 GCA_030656615.1 Bacteroidales bacterium
AATTGCGTATCAAACAATCCTTGTTTCCCACTCGTTTTGTAAGACTGCTTTTTAATGCTTTTTGTGTGCTTTTTCATACACAAATATAGCTATATATATTTGAATTACAACAGTTTAATTTATAGAACTCCCCTATAATAAGGCGTGGTGAAATAAAACGTTGAGCCAAGACCTTTTTTGCTTTCTACCCATATTTCACCATCAAGCATTTCTACATACGCTTTAGAAATTGATAAGCCTAGTCCAGCGCCCTGCCGTGCCATTTTATCTGTAATATCCGCTTGAACAAAACGTTCAAATATTGCTTCCTGCCTGTCTTCAGAAATGCCAATACCCGTGTCCTTGACAAAAATCTCCATGTGTTTGCCCTTTTTCTCGCATCCAAATTCTATCGTGCCTTCATTCGTATATTTAATCGCATTTTTAACGAGATTTGTAAGAATTGCGAAGATTTTTTCCTGATCCGTTACAATTGTCGCTTCATTTGAAAGTAGGCTGTTTTTAAGCAAAAACCTTATTCCTTTCTTCTCAACTTCTGGTTTGAAAAATGTATAAATATATCCGAGTTGATCGCTGATATTCGACTCCCTCAAATTAACATCCATTTGTCCCGAATCTATTTTCGAAATATCAATAATATCATTGATAATATTGAGCATCCGGGCACCCGCTTTTTCTATTATTTTAATATACTCCTGCTGCTGCTTTCCTGAGAGATTAGGCTCTTTCAGCAGCTCTGAAAAACCTAAAATACCATTCATCGGTGTTCGGATTTCATGACTCATATTGGCCAGAAATGCTGCTTTTAATCGTTCACCTTCTTCGGCTTTTTCTTTGGCTACGATTAGTTTTCTGTTTATTTGTTGGTACTCTATATTTTTTTCTTCCAGCCTTCGCTCATAAACCTTCAAATCAGTGATGTTTACACCAACGCAATAAACGCCTATAACATCATTTGAATCAGAATACAATACCGTATTATACCATGAAATATACAATTGCTCACGACTTTTTGATAATATTATATTCTCATAATTCTTTATAATTTTATTCGAGTTAACACTATCTAAAAACATTTGACTTATTTCATTTTTTATAGCCTTTGGAATAAATATTTCGAACCAATTTTCCCCCAATACTTCATTTTGCGCGTATCCGGTTATTTGCAATAGGTAATTATTACAATACTTCGTACTACCATCTGTGTTTAATAATAGTGAAACGATGTTTCCACTCTCCAAAACATGGTTTAATCTTCGCTCCGATTCAACCAGTTTAAGTTGGGCCATTGCATTCTGCATGTTTTTAAATTGCTTCAACATTATGATGCCGAGTAACATTGTGGCTGGCGAATAAATAAAAATAAGAGGAAGAGCAATCGCTTTGAGTGTCGGCAAAATCCTATCCGGTGGTAATAATATTGTACATAAAGACATTACAATATGAACCAGCAATCCCATGGCTAAAAGCTCTAAATAATTATTCTTTGTCCTCCAATTTGTTCTGAGCCTTCTCCATAACAAACCGATAGTACCTGAGGAAATTATTACAGCAATGCCCATCCATTGTCCATCGCCACCAATTATCAGTCTTACTATGCTTGTGATAGCCATGGTAATTATTGTTGGAATTGGGCCAAAAAACAAACCCGATATGGAAATCATAACTGAACGGGTATCAAAAACAATCCCTTGCTCCCATATCCATGGCGTAAACATTAACACGACACCAATACCACTCAGTATTAAACCAATAAGAATTTTTACGCCTAAACTTTTAGAGTCTTCATTTTTTATCCAGAAGGTTTCATATAGCATTGCAAAGGCCAGTAATATGGCCGTGTTTTGTAATAACGCTATTAGAATTGAATCGTGCATTAATCCTGGGTTAATATCGAAAGTCTTCTCAATTATTGATTGTTTAAAGTAAATCGCTTAGTTTGATTTTTTATGAAGTATCCTACAAGTATGCTTTTAAAAGTTTCTCATAAAAATTATAGTCAATAAACAGCTGACAGACACAAAAGTTTGGCTTGCTGCTACATGGCATTTCTACCACATTATGCAATAAAAGCATCGGCGCTTAAAAGTTTTTGGATTGGCTTTATACTATTCACCAAGCGTAATTGGCGGGTATCTTTAGCCTTTGTGTCTTGACTCTTCTGCGGTCCGCTTCGTTCTTCTTCTATCATACCCGTTTAAAAAAAGGTAAATGTTTTGTTTTTGTGTTCATTGGTCTTCCGATGTCTATTTTTAACCAGCCTTCCCAACAAATACAATATTATAAGACTTTCCTACGCTCAACCAAATGTAGAAAATTCTTTCATCACTTCCACAAACCTCTGATAAAAAACTTCTTAGAGCCCATTTTGTATAATTTCTTAATACACCAAAATTCCAGTACCGAATTCCAATGCCTAAAAAACCCGCTTCCCGAGAAATAAAATACGACCTGATCCACTTACTTGAAAAGAGTGGCACAAAAACTCCGGCATGATTGACACCAATAGAACTATTTATCAATCTGGCTTATGGCATTACCCGGCTCGCATTTGTGACAGTTATTGCAGATCGCAAAGAATTCTATTGATTGGCTTTCCTGTTTTTTGCAAATTCAATTAAAGGCTTAATCTCTCCATTGTCCGCTTTCCTCAATGCAGTAATGTATTTCTTTCTTATATCACCGGCTTTAACCATATTTGATTGATGCCATGAAAATATTTCTTGTCCAAAAATCGATTCCATAATAATATCAGCGATCAATCTAGAATGTCGTCCATTCCCATTTGGGAAACAGTGTATTGCCACAATTCTGTGTTTAAACCTAATGGCATTTTCTTCTGGTGAAAAAGTGTTTTTTTCAATCCAATATTTCGTATCATCTAGTAATTTCTTTAATTCTATTTCAATTTGCATCCAGCTTACACCCATGTTCTTATCCGACCTCCTAAACTGTCCTGCCCATTTCCAAACATCACCAAACATTTTTTTGTGCAAATCTTTTATAAACTCTTCCGTCAATATTCTTTCAGGTTTAAAATTAGTATGAATAGTCCATTCAACAGCCTTTTCAATATTAAATTGTTCGAATTCGTCAAGTTCTCCTTGTGTAGTAATCGACTTTATTTTTAGACCTTCCTTTTCGTTTTCATCTATCGGTGTTTGTCCGTCTGCATATTGCAATTCTAATCCCATAATGATTTCCTCATCTCTCTTTTAATTTCATTAGCCAAGTCTTTTATTGATTCACTAATTTTTTCCTCGCCGATTCCTTGGTCTTCCAATTTCATATTTTGATCGGTTCTTAAAACTATTTTTCTGGCTAATTTTTCAGCCTTTTTGTTGACTAAATCATCAATGGTTCCATCTTTAGGAACATATCCATACACAAATTTCAAATCCAATGCTTCACCCACTTCTTTTAATGAATTAAGTGATATTGTACCTTTTGCTTCACTTTCCTCAATACTATTTACTCCTTGTCGGGTAATATTTAACTTACCTCCAAGTTGAGCCATCGTCATATTAAGTGCAGTACGAATCGCTTTTATCCATCCTTTGTTTGGAACTAAAACTTGCTCTGTTTTCTGAAAAAGCTTAAGCTTTTGGTCCAATTGTTCAATTAGAAGTTTCTTTGTATTTCTCATCACTTGTCATGATTTAAGTTTACAACTCAATTGATTTGTAAACAAATGTATTTACAAATATACAAATTTGTCAACATTAAGGTTGACAAATAGTAAAAAATAATTTCAATTAACTTTTTCCATTACTTAAAAATTGCTGAGAAACGCTATGAACCGGTTGCCATTGTTGTGAGCGATATCTTGTCTGCCCGAAAGAAGGTTGAAACGGATATCTTCTGTTTGAAATATCATCCGATGGCAATTATTTTTATAGCACACCTTGAACGTTCGTTGCTTACTATTTTTTCATTTTCAATATAATACCATCATTCTGTTATAGTCCCAGTTGTTCTCTCTAAAATCTTTCAAATCTAAACATCCTGCATGCCTCGTTTATGATATTGTATTTTTTGAAATTATTGTATTGAAAAAAACGATATTCGGTCTTTGTTGCCACTTCTCCTGAAACATGTGGTTTGTGCCATCAATTCTACAAATCAACATCATAGGTAATTCTAAACCCCTACTGTATCGCTCCACGGGCTTTGAGAATGTATTTGGCGGTATCGAGCGGACTGATTCCCTTATAGGGCCTTATAATGCCCTGTTCATCGGTACAATTTCCGTAGGCTTCAAAGTGTGTCGAAATTCGCGCTTTCCCGCCCGAACGCGAGCTCAGCTTCACCGGAAAATCCAAAGATGTTGCCAAAGGCAAAACTCCTATCAGAATAAAGCGTCCATTCTGCAAAACGGGCGATTCAAAACTCCCGCGCATTTGTGTGATATCACCCACCACAACGCCCAATAATTCTTCCGGGGCTTCTATTTTATAGCGTATCAGGGGTTCCAGCAAAGTAGTACCGGTATTTACGAGTCCATCCATGATGCCCATGGGCGTAGCGATTGCAAAATCGCCTGGTCTGGAATGCACCGGATGATCTTCTCCTTCAATCAGAGTAATTCGTATATCAGTCACTTCCCAACCCTTGATGCCCTGCTTTAAAGCACCCATAATGCTTTTTTCTACTTCATTCTGATATTTCTGTTGTACATCGTTCACAGAAAGCAGGCTTTTATATTCCACACCACTACCTCTCTCGCCTGGTTCAATACAGAATTTCATGATGGCCCAACAGGGTTTAGGCATCCAGTACCTTACAAATCCCTTGGCAATGCTTGAAGGCGTTTCTTTATAAATGATGCTGGGATTTTCGAGCCTGGCAACAATTCCAAAACGGTCTGACAGTATGCGTTCGAGAATTTCCATTTGTATCCACCCCATCACTTTAATCAGTAATTCCGATTCTTCTTTCAGCCATTCAAATTCAAGGGCGGGATCTTCGGCAGAAAGCTCCTGTAAGGCTTCAGCCAGAGCCGGATAATCTTTTGGGTCTTGCGCCTTTACCTGAACCTGCATCAAAGGTATTCTGAGCTGAACCGCCTCCGGAATTTGTCCGTTTACTTCTCCAAGGATATCGCCGACTGAAGCACTTCGCAATCCACTGATGGCTGCCAAATCTCCGGCTTCAACACTTCCGGTTTCCTCATGTTTTCCGGATAAGAGTCGTCTTACCTGAGTCACTTTTTCTTCAATGCCCTGAGTGCTGTTATGGATAACTTCCCGTGTACGTATGGCGCCCTGATACACCCGCACGTATGCAAGCTTTCCCATGATTTTATCATGACCGATTCCATAAACCAAAGCCGAGAAAGGCTTTGAAGAATCGCCACCGGCCTCGGGAAAATACTGTTCAACACAATTCAACAAATCCTCCATGCCCAATCCAAGTTTAGCGGAGCCAAATAAAAGAGGATAATGCTTACAGTTTCTGACAAGGTGGGTTAATTGACCGTTGAGCTCGGGGAACGCAAATTCTTTCCCATCCAGGTATTTGTTCAGCAAGGCTTCGTCGCTTTCAACTACCTGTTCTATTAGTTCCGGCGTCATATGCGAAGAATCCCACAAAGATTTTATATAAACGGAAGCATCTCCTTCTCCATCAACTTTTTGAAGCAGCAGTGGCTTGATATTTAACTCATTTTCAATGGCATGAAGAACTGAAATGGTATCGGCTCCTAAGCGGTCAATCTTATTAATGAAGAACACCACCGGAATCTTTCGCTCATACAAAGCTCTCCAAAGTGTTTCGGTATGCGCCTGAACCCCTTCCACGGCAGAAATGACCAAAATTACCGCATCCGGAATCCGCATCATTCGTTCAGCATCTGCCGAGAAATCAACATGGCCGGGAGTATCCACCAGATTAATGCGGACATTTTTCCACAGAAAGGAAGTATGGGATGAAGAAACAGAAATGCCTCTTTCCTTTTCTACGGCCAGAAAATCGGTTTGTGCATTTCCTTTATCCACACTGCCGGGTTCGCTTATCTGTCCCGACAAATACAGAAATTGTTCGGTGATGGTGGTTTTGCCGGCATCGGCATGCGCCATAATGGCGATGTTACGGATGGATTTTTGCACTCCGGTATAATTTAAGAGCTACAAAGGTATAAAAACGGCCTCGTGCCTTATTTCAAAACTACCACACCATAGAAAATGCAGAAAGAATATCAGGAATCAAGTGGGCACTTGATAAAGACAGCTACCTCTTGGACGACCTACCTTAGTTCGAACTCAGTCGGTGGAGGTTGTTTTGAAAGTATTTCAACACCTATTAATGTTTGGATATGCAGTTGTAGATTTTTATTAAAAATATGTTTTACTCTTTCGATTAATACAGGATTATCAATTAGCACCAGAATATGAACATGATTTTTGTCCAATTTTACCAAATATGTAAACATCAGAACCAAATCATTATCAGAAATAGAGTAATGAAGTAAGTTTTTTAAAGACAAAATACTGTCCAAGGAATCCTTTTGGTTTTTATATAATGGTTTCTTTGATTCATACATAAAATCAGTATAAATTGTAAATATCAACACACTATATCCGTACAATTTACTATATTCATGTAGAAAATCAGGTACATTTTTATAAGATATTTCATTTTCGCTTGGAAACAAATGTTCTAGTAAGTGATCATATTTACTAATAAATTGCTGCGCATGACTCTCTATTAGATTTCTGATACCCGTTTGTGTACCAGTGTCCTCCAGTGAGGATTTTTGTTTTTGAAACAATTCGAACTTTTTATAAAAATTCGTTTGAAAAATCGTCAGAGCAGAGGTGATTTCAATTTTTTGATTATATTTCTTTTGTTCATTCAATGCCATGTAGTATATAAATACACTAGCCAAAACCCAAAATGTTCCAACACCACCACCAACAATACCACCAAAATGGTATGCCTTTTCAATAGTAAAAGTATCTGAAGAACATATCACTTCCATTATTATCCAAATAATACAAACCACTAAAAGGAATGCTCCCGTGATTAGGCTAAAAAGCGCTATTAAGAAGACGGATTTATTGTTTTCAAATTGGCCTTCCCCGAATATGTTTCGCAAGAACTTTGGTACGATTAATTTTCTTGTAATCATGCTACTAGCCTTTTTTACCCCAAAGATTAAAATCTATATCTTGAATACAAACATTCTGAACATTGGTAATAAGTGAATGAAATATTCTTTCATTATTCATTTGCACTTCTGTAGCTTCAAGCTTATATTCTTCTGGGATTAAACTTTGCTTCTCGTATTTTTTTCTTAATTCGAGATACCTTTCATTTTCAACTTTAGAAATAACCCAATATTTACCATATGCGATTATTGGTATTAATTCATTAGCCAGTATTTTTGAATGAACATCTGTTTCCATGTTTTTTTCGATAAATATAAAGTTTTTTTCTTTCAATAACTCCCTCCCTCTTTCAATGGTTTTGAAAGTTTCGGGGATTTTTCATTTATACCTTTAACGAGCTTACAATGGCTCTTCAATGTTCAACAAAACAAAATCCTTCATGGTGTAATCTCCGTATTCCGGTCATAAAAGAAAAATAAACAATAAAAAAACTACTGCTAATTTATTGATTAACAAATATTTTATGATTTTAAATGTCTCCCGAGCCGGAAACTACTCGAAGTCCTCTTTGATGAAGTCGACAGGAATGTGTTTTTTGTGATACCGACAATTGAATTTCATTTAAATCCATTTCCGGCTCATTACTTTCTGTTAAAAAACCAGAAGAATGATTTGAATATCTACAAAACCCAGATAGCTTTGTATAAAAAATCCGGCAAAAACCACCTTGCGATGAGGGAGTAAATAAACTGCGTAATTTACTGCATAGCAAAATATTCATCCGCTTTTGGCAGTGTATGAATAATGCTGAAATATATGCAATTGAATATTCTAATCCGATACCCTTCGTTTTTAAAAACGGGTTGAAAATGAAAACCAAATAAAAGGATTTTTTATCTTTATCGAATAAAAGGGAGTAAAAATGACTAAAGAAACTTCGATTAAATTATTCGAATCCAAGAAAATAAGAGTTCATTGGGATGATGCAGAAGAAAAATGGTATTTCTCCATTATTGATATCATTGAAACATTGACAGACAGCAATAATCCTCGCCGATACTGGAGCGATTTAAAAAGAAAACTTTCAAAAGAAGGTTTTAATCAGTTGTACGAAATTATCGTACAACTGAAATTGGAATCTTCTGACGGAAAAAAATATGTGACTGATTGTGCAGATACAGAAGGACTCTTGCGGATAATACAATCAATTCCTTCACCAAAAGCGGAGCCTTTTAAACTTTGGTTAGCTATGATTGGTTATGAAAGAATTGAGGAAACAGAAGATCCTGAAAAGGCTTTTGACAGGGCAATGGAAACATATTTAAAAAAGGGTTATTCTAAAAATTGGATCAACCAAAGACTAAAAAGTATTGAAGTTAGAAAAGAACTAACAGATGAATGGGAGAAAAGATGCGTGCAAAAAGGACTTGAATATGCCATCTTAACCGATGAGATAACCAAAGCATGGGCAGGATTTACAACCAAAGAGTACAAACATTTCAAAGATTTAAAAAAAGATAATCTGAGAGATAATATGACAAATCTGGAACTGATTTTGAACATGCTTGCAGAAACTTCAACTACTGTATTATCAAAAAAAGAAAAACCCAGGACTTTAATTGAAAATAGAAAAGTAGCAAGAAAAGGCGGTACAGTAGCTGGAAATGCCAGAAAGGATTTGGAGGAAAAATTAGGTGAAAGCGTAATAAGTCCGTTGAATGCTAGGGAACTTGGGAAAAGAGAAGATAAAGAGTTAAATGAATAAAAAAGAATGTTGACATTTTGTAATCGGTTATTAGCCTTTGATTGTTTTCGTGTGCTCGAAACCTCTGTAAAAGAGCAATCGAAGGCTACAAGTTGTCGATGTTACTGATTCACACCGGAGCGTCCTTATTCGTACCTTCAATAAAAAAACCCTTGCTAATTTATTGATTAACAAGGGTTTTAATTGTACCCGGAGCCGGAATCGAACCGGCACATACTTTCGTATATCGGTTTTTGAGACCGACGCGTCTACCAGTTCCGCCATCCGGGCATTGGAACGGGATGCAAAAGTATAAAAACAAATATCAATATCAAACAAGCAAATAAACATCTTCCCTGTGTGAATTAAAACATCTGTTATTATTCCCTTGATTGCCTTTGAATAATGCTATAACTTTGCAGCAGATTCGGGAAAAACGCTGTAAACCATTCATTATCATGGCAAAAACCAAAGTAAACATTTTTTCGGGGCGCGCCAGTCGCTACCTTGCCGAAAAAATTGCAACGGCCTACGGCCAGGAACTCGGCAAAGTTACCCTCACAACCTTTAGTGATGGGGAATTTCAACCCTCCTTTGAAGAAACCATACGCGGGCACGATCTCTACATTATTCAGTCAACTTTTGCCCCCATCGACAACCTTTTCGAGATGCTGCTAATGATAGATGCCGCTAAACGGGCGTCTGCCAAACGCATTATGGCTGTAATGCCTTATTTTGGTTATGCCCGTCAGGATAGGAAAGACAAACCCCGCGTTCCGATTGGAGCCAAACTCGTTTCCGATTTACTTTCGGCTGCCGGTGCCGATCGCATTATTACCATGGATCTTCATTCGGATCAAATTCAGGGCTTTTTTAATGTGCCTGTTGACCACATGTATGCTTCCTCTATTTTTGTCCCCTATCTTCAGAAAGCTGGTCTCGAGCATATTACCATGGCTTCGCCCGATACGGGTGGAACAAAAAGAGCAGCTGCCTATGCCAAATTTCTCAACTGCGATTTGGTAATCTGCTTCAAACAGCGTTCGAAAGCGAATCTTGTCGATCGCATGACTCTTATTGGCGATGTGGAGGGAAGAGACATAATTATTGTCGACGACATCATCGATACCGCAGGAACCATTTGCAAAGCAGCCGAACTTGTCATGGAAAAGGGTGCCCGCTCTGTAAGGGCCCTGGCCACGCATCCTGTTTTCTCAGGAAATGCCCTCGAACGCATTCATAAATCAAGCCTTACAGAGGTTCTTGTAAGTGACACCATTCCCGTTCAGGAAACGGACAAAATCAAAGTCTTATCTACGGCTACCCTTTTTGCGGATGTTTTTGACCGTATCCATCGTGGAAAATCCATTTCCTCACATTTTGATTTCACTACCATTTTATAGGTCAATTCACTGCCTTATAAATAATTATTACAAGGAAAATGCAGGAGTTGCAGAATTTTTCATAATTTTGCGCTCCTTTTTAATATTAATTTTTAACAATTAGATCAATGAAAGCTATTTCTATGAGCGGTTCTCTCCGCGAGAACGTAGGGAAGAAAGCTGCACGTCAATCACGTCGTGAGGGTTTGGTTCCTTCTGTATTATATGGTGGTAAAGACCAGATCCACTTTTGTTTAGATGAAAAATCGCTGAAAAAGGTGATTTATACCCCCGATGTGTATCTCATTAATTTCGATATCGCCGGTACTAAAAAACAGGCCGTTATTCAGGATTTACAGGTTCATCCCACTACTGATAAAGTTCTCCATATCGATTTCCTTGAAATCACTCCTGGAAAACCCGTTATCATGAACCTCCCCATCCGCCTCGAAGGTGTTGCCTTAGGTGTTCTTGCCGGTGGTAAACTTGTTAAGAAATTCCGTACCCTTAAAGTTAAAGGTCTGGTAGAAAACATGCCCGAAGAAATCAAAGTAAACGTTACCAAACTCGAAATTGGAGGAACGGTTAAAGTTTCCAGTCTCACTTCCGATACCCTTCAATTCCTTGATCGTCCAACCGGTATTGTAGCCACAGTAAAATCTACCCGTGCTGCAGCTACTGCTGAAGAAGCTGTTCCTGGTAAAAAATAGTTTTTCCCAACATAAATCAGAAGGTATGAAGCGATTGTCTTCATACCTTTTTTTATGAACCGGAATTCATACACACGTATTATGGAATATCTTTACAATGTCCTAACGATTTATCAGTTCTGAACCGATAAACATACTGTATAAATACGAAGCATTGTTAATCCCGATTAATAATTGCTATTTTACTACGATTTTAGAATTATTTTTACCCTTTGTAAATTATCCTTCGTGAAATACCTTATCACCGGCTTAGGAAATATAGGCGACGAATATGCTAATACCCGCCATAATATCGGGTTTATTATACTGGATGCCATGGCATCCAAATCGGGGGCAACATTTAAAACCGACCGTTATGCCTCTGTAGCTCAGGTGAAATTCAAGGGGCGGATTATGGTACTGGTTAAACCATCTACTTACATGAATCTGAGTGGTAAAGCATACCGATACTGGCTCGAAAAAGAGAATATTCTCCCCGAAAACTCTTTAGTTGTTTTTGACGATCTGGATCTGCCCCTGGGTACTATGCGCCTGAAACCCTCCGGTAGTGGAGGATCTCATAATGGCATAAACCATATTATCGAAATTACGCAGAGTATTAACATACCCCGCTTACGTGCCGGAATTGGCAGTGATTTCCCGAAAGGCCGGCAGGTAGATTATGTCCTCGGCCGCTGGAATTCTGATGAGGAGAAAATTCTTTTGCCCCGGATAGATATGGCCATCGATATGATTAAAAGCTTTGTTACGATTGGCATCGATCGTACGATGAATCTCTATAACAATAAATAATCCGGGGATAATCGCCAGTCCATCTGTTATCACTTAAATTAGTGCGATGCGACATTAAAAAATCCCGCTGCATTTGCAATCGGGATTCTGAACTCTTATAAAAAGACCGCATCTGCCTTGTTCAGGCAAACACCATCATTTAACTCCTTAGTTTTTCGCGTATAATGGATTCGAGACGATCGATGTTAACACGATCCTGCTTCATCGTATCCCTATCCCGAATGGTGACGGTATTGTCTTCCAGGGTCTGATGATCAACGGTGATGCAATAGGGCGTCCCGATGGCATCGTGACGGCGATAACGCTTCCCAATTGAATCCTTTTCTTCGTACTGACACATGTAATCCGATTTGAGAAAATCCATGATTTCGCGTGCTTTTTCAGGAAGTCCATCCTTGGCCATTAAAGGAAGAATGGCTGCTTTGCAAGGTGCCAGCATAGCCGGGAGATTCATCACCACCCTTTCGGAACCATCTTCCAATTTTTCTTCTTTATAAGACGAGGATAATATAGCCAGGAACATACGATCGAGACCAATAGACGTCTCAACGACGTATGGCACATAGCTTTCATTTAATTCGGGATCAAAATACTGGATTTTCCGTCCCGAAAACTCCTGATGACGGTTTAAATCGAAATCGGTGCGTGAGTGAATTCCTTCCAATTCCTTAAATCCGAAAGAAAAATCAAATTCGATATCGGCCGCGGCATTCGCATAATGAGCCAGTTTATCATGATCGTGAAAACGATATTTCGATGCAGGAATTCCCAGAGACAGATGCCACTTCATACGGGTTTCCTTCCAGTGCTCGTACCACTGCATTTCGGTGCCGGGGCGTACGAAATACTGCATTTCCATCTGTTCGAATTCGCGCATGCGGAAAATAAACTGCCGCGCTACGATTTCATTACGAAACGCTTTGCCTACCTGAGCAATTCCGAAAGGAATCTTCATCCGGCCGGTTTTCTGAACATTCAGATAATTTACAAAAATACCCTGGGCGGTCTCCGGACGTAGGTATATCACGCTTGAATCTTCACTCAGTGAACCCATATTGGTCGAAAACATCAGATTAAACTGACGAACGTCGGTCCAGTTACGTGAACCACTCACCGGACAAACAATTTCCAAATCGATGATTACCTGGCGGACGGCTTCCAAATCGCCTGCCTCCAAAGCCGGGAAAAAACGATTACGGATATCTTCTATTTTAGCAAGATTCTCAAGAACGCGCGGATTGGTTTCCCGAAATTGTTTCTCATCAAATGCATCACCAAAACGTTTGGCCGCCTTTTCTACTTCCTTATTAATCTTGCCTTCAATCTTTGCGATATGATCCTCTACTAAAACGTCAGCACGGTAGCGTTTTTTTGAGTCCTTATTATCTATCAAGGGATCATTAAAAGCATCCACATGTCCGGAGGCTTTCCATACGGTAGGATGCATAAAAATGGCGGAATCGATTCCAACAATATTATCATTGAACTGAACCATTGATTTCCACCAATACTCACGGATATTCCGTTTGAGTTCCGCACCATTCTGTCCGTAATCGTACACAGCACTAAGGCCGTCGTACAATTCACTCGACTGAAAAACAAACCCATACTCTTTTGCATGGGCTATGATATTTTTGAAAAGATCTTCGTTATTTGCCATGTGGCAAAAATACGCTTTTGTTTTCAACTCCAAAACAAGACAATGGATTAGGGATTATGGTCAATTGATTATTTGTTATTGATGCTGGCGTTGCACAATCGTGTTGCGGGTTTCAAGTTGCGGGTTGCGGGTTTCGAGTTTCTGCACTTCACTACATTGTGTGACACGTCATTGAAAGTCTGTGATTAAGGTATAAACTGACGGTAATTTGAATTTTCGATAATCACTAACAACGCCCGTTTCGATACGTTCTTCGCTTTGTTCGTTTCAATTTCGCTCGTTTCGGCTCCGCTCAACGAGCGGGATTCCGTTTCCTGAGCTGTTCCCTGAGCTGTTCCCTGAGCGGAGCCGAAGGGAAGTCGAAGGGAAGCCGAAGGGAACGGAATGCGTGCCATCAAAATTTCACTCAAAACTATTCATAGCATTCCTGAAATGAGTTTCATTTGTACATTCAGCTAAATCATGAAGTTTATTGGTCACACCATTTATCAAGGCCTCTTTCTTCTTTCTTCCCCATCCCTGAACCTGTTTCTCCCTATAAAAAGCATCATCAATTCTTTGAAATTCCTCATAATAAACCAATTCAACGGGACGGTGCTTTCTGGTGAAATTTGCACCTAGACCATTTTGGTGTTCTGCTAATCTTATTTCCAGATCGTTTGTACTGCCGGTATAATACTGGCCATTGGAGCAGAGCAATATGTACATGTATCCTTTCATGCATTAATATTTAACAACGGCCGTTTCAAAACCTTCTTCACTTCGTTCAGAACATTTACCTACCGGGCGTCAGCCGAGGGAGGCTCAACGGCCAGGGGTTTTGTATGAATTTTAACCCTTCGATGGACTCGGGGCAAGCCTTCGACCCTTTATAAACTCCTAATAGGGTGTTATGGAGAAAATAATTTTGATGATGAAATGCAATCCACTCTGCAAACCAAATCGGTATAAAAGAATCATCAGCACCGCAGACACAAGGAAAATCCATCCAAAACGTCCACGACTGCGTGCTTTTCCTTCTGATTTATAATGCGGTACAGCCGACCAGTTTGCATAGGCGGGTAAAACCAAAAACAACAAGGCGCCCAAAATAATGCTGTCATACACCATAATGTTTTCGTGTTGTGGCAAGCGATTGGGAATTTTAATCCATAACAAAAGAGCGCCTCCAACGATGAGAGGAATCAACATTTGGGTAAGAATAAAATAGTTACGATTATATCGGTTGATAATCTGACGGGTTGTAGAGGTTGACAGCACCCATGGCGTAGCGCGATAACCAAAATAGGTAAGCACAAATAAGGCCACCAGGGAAAAGAAAATTTTAAGAACGATTCCCATATACAACCAGTTGGCAACATAACCAAAGCCCTGATCGGTTACCACTCCGGCTACGAATGCACCAAAAAACATATTGAACGAATGGAAAGCCATCCATAAAAAAAACAGGCGGCCAAGACCTTTAATTCTCTCGCTCCGCATCCCGTAGCGATAATACAATAATCCAAGAACCAATGAGACAATCGGGCCACTGAGTGTGATAGCAATGATGCCCATGGGTGTCCAAAGCGGCGAGGCATTCCCAATCGGAAACATCACTTCATAATAATACAATACGGTATCAATGCCTTGAGCTGCAGATGTAAAAATTACCGCCAACTGATACGTAAGATAAACCAGCACATACGAAAGAAGGAAAATGATGACCGAATTGATACTTCCAATGATATGCCGTTGAAATTTAAGCACTTTTGCATCTTCATCCGAAAAGTTAATGGTACCCTGGAATTGGTCGTAAGGCGTTGGTCTGAGATTAATGAAATACAGGAAATTATGCCATCCGGGAACAAGACTCTTCGTCCATGCATGAAAGGTCTTATTCCTTTTCAGTCGCTTGAAAAATCCATGCCTTTTAAAATGAACTTGCCCGTCATCTTTCGAGGGTTTCTCCGATTGACTCTTCACTTTTTTTGACGCTGATGGTTTAAATTCTTTCGGCTTTATCTCTTTTGCGGAAGCTGGCTTCTTTGTAATATCAAACAAATGACTAATCGGTGATTTGGATTTTTTACGTTTTTTATGTGATTTTTCCGGAAACGTATCATCCAAAATAGCTGTATAGGATGGCTTTCTCATCGATTTCTTTTTTAGTTTTAAATCGATAAGGAGCTGATTAAAAATATCCGAAAGCCTCGTTTTTTTTCTTGAATTTTGATGTCTTTCTTTCATATAGCAATATTTGGATAATAATTACCAGCTATTAAATGGATGATGTATCAGATATGAATTAAAATAGCGCTTATCATGACTTACTTCTTTTCCCAACCAGGGAGGAATTTCAAAAGCCTCATCCGGATCGGATAATTCTATTTCGGCTATTACCAGACCTTCATTATTGCCTTCAAACACATCAACGCTCCAGGTTTTACCCATATAATCCAGGAAATATCTTTTTTTAATAATAATGCTATCCTTACAGAATAATTCCATCATTTCGCGGGCATGATTTTCCGGGATTTCGTATTCATATTCCGGGCGTGAAATGCCTTCCGTTTTTCCTTTAATGGTCAGGAAAGCCTGAGTATCCATAATGCGTAAACGGAGTATTTTTTCGCTGTCTGAATAGATGTAAGATTGAGCAATAAATACAGGTTTAATGCCTGCCAAAAAATCCAGACTGCCGATAAGGTATTTTCTTTCAATTTCGAGGGGCATGGCTATTGGATTGGTGAAACGAATATACGGAAAGAAGTGTTTTATCGTGAATTAATTCCGACAATATTCAAAATTACTTTTTTTCAAATATCTGACATATAACCGTCTGATTATAAGTATAAACGCTAGATGTTTCGTTCTTTTAATATGAAGAATCAGAATAAATTACAAAATAATGCAGTTTTTTTCAAAAAATTAACACTCAGATTATTAAAAATTACTAATTTAGGGAATTGTTAGTGCGTTATCTTTCATTCATTGTAAAATTCTAAATAACTAAATATAAAACAATTAGGTTTAACCAAATATTACAACAATGAGAAAATTTACTTTATT
The DNA here is from genome assembly GCA_030656615.1 of Bacteroidales bacterium. Taxonomy (GTDB): domain Bacteria; phylum Bacteroidota; class Bacteroidia; order Bacteroidales; family TTA-H9; genus JAUSOY01. The sequence goes on from JAUSOY010000086.1 coordinate 16,449, forward strand.
TGCCACGCTTGTGGCAATGATGATTAGTTTTAATGGGTGGGGGCAGACATCAACACAAGACTTCGGTTCAGGGACTGGTTCGCATACATCCCAAACCGGTTCCACGGCTTTTCTTCCAAATCCAACATCAGGAACAACGTGGGTGAGAGCTGGTGCGGTTGCTCCAAATGCTCCAATTGTGTTGTCTAGTACTTCTAACCCTCTAGGAACAACAGGATCCTTTGTTAGAGGTGTTGCTTCTAGTTCTACTTCTGTTACAAAGTTATCACCAATAGTTGGTTATTCTGGCAATACAGAATTTTATACTTCTTTTAAGATTTTATTTGGCGATGCATTAGCTGGTTCAACAGCTACATCGGGCTCATGGACCTTTTATCAGGGGAGTGGTGCAATGTATTCCGACGCAAGTGATTTTGCTGGGGCACAAGTCTTTACTGGTATAAGATTTACATATGGCGCTTCGGGTGCTTTAGCATTGAATTACAGAGGAGGGGGTAGTTGGAGTACAACAGGCTTGTCTACAACTTCGTTCAATCAAGCAACTGTTTACACAATTGAAATAATCGGAAACAATAAGGTTTCAGGAGCCATAAACTATACTTATTATGGGAATGCATACTCAGTGGCAATTGATAAGTTTGATTTAATAATTAATGGAACTTTAGTAGGTGATGACTTATCAAAGGCACAATTAGCCAATAATACGAACATTATCAGTAATACTTTTATTGGCATAAGCAGCACATCAAACGCAGCCAATATATTTGTTGATGATGTTCATGTATATAATTCAGTGCCTTCTGAAATTGGAACAGCGCCATCTACTCCCACAATCTATGTTGCCCCTACTTCTCTAAGCGGTTTTACATACATTCACGGTTCAGGCCCCTCTACATCCCAATCCTTCACTGTTAGCGGCTCCAACCTTACTCCTGCTGGTGGAAACATTGCAGTTTCATGCATCACCAATTACGAAGTTTCATCCAACAACTCCACTTTTTCTTCGTCCATTACCCTTCCTTATACTTCCGGCAGTCTTTCAAGTACAAGTGTATATGTCCGACTGAAAGCCGCTTTAAACCCCGGATTATACACGAGTGAAAGTATTACCGTTTCTGGTGGTGGGGCGACAAATCAGAATGTGAGTTGTTCTGGATCTGTAACAGTATCAAACATTACGCAGTATCGTTCTAAAGGCAATGACAACTGGAACGACCCTGATACATGGGAAATTAATGATGGCAGCAATTGGTATAACGCCTACGACTGGCCAACCGATGCAACCAAAGATGTAACAATTAGAACCGGCCATACAGTTGTTAACCCTGCCGGCTATTATAATGCCAAGGCAAACAACCTGACCATTGAAACTGGTGCTAAGCTTTGGGCAAACAGTACCAGCGGTGCTAGTTTTGTGTACGTTTATGGTGATTTTACCAATAACGGCACTGTGGGTGGTACCGACGATGTAATTGGCTTCGACATTGAAGGAGCAAACTGTACAATTAGCGGAACAGGTACTTTTGCAGCAAGAATTCTTAGCAAATTTACCGATTTCTCGACAACCACGAACCTTGTCATAAACCAGGATGTTACCCTCACGGCAACTGGAACTACCATTAGCAATAGTACCTTTTCTCCAGGTGATATGTATAATATTACTATTTCTTCAGGAAGGAGTCTTACCTCTTTTGGTGGAACTGTTAACCTAACTGACGCTACCCTCACCCTCGAAGATGGAGCTATGTTTATTGAAAATGGGGTAATTGCAGGAATGAATAACAATTGCACCTATAAAAGAAACATTAGCGGCAACAATACTTATCACTTAATTTCTTCGCCGGTACAAATGACTACCGCCGGTGATGTGTTTCCTTCTGCTCATCACAATAACATATGGCTTCGCAGCTATAACGAGTCTTTAGGGATTTGGGCAAATCTAACCATCGCTAATGGTATTGGTAAAGGTGACGGATTAAGCATTACGATGGATGTTGCAAGTACTACGGCTACTTTTACTGGTGAATTCTGGCCTCTTGACTGGAATCCTCCTTTAACAAACAGTGGCACCTCCGGAAACGCAAATTATGACGGATGGAATCTTATCGGTAACCCTTTTACAGCTCCTCTCGACTGGGATCACGCCTCATGGGCAAAAACAAATATTGATAACACCGTTTATACCTGGAGCGCCAGTGGCGGTAATTATGTAAGCTGGAATGGCACTACTGGCGGATTAACCGATGGTATTATTCCCGTGGCGCAGGGTTTCTTTGTAAAAGCCAATGCTGCTTCGCCAGCCATCAACATTCCACCAACCGCCCGCGTTCTAAATACGCAGGCCTATTATAAAAATACCGTTTCTGAATTACTATCCCTTAAAGTTAGCGGAACTGCCAATACCTATTCCGACGAAACTTTTATCAATTACAATACTGAAGCCAGTCCGTTGTTCGACAATGCTTTTGATGCCTTCCATCTCGATGGCGACTTAGAAGCTCCTCAACTTTGGACGGTAGCCGATCAGAAATATGCCATCAACGTTATGAAATCCGTGGCAGAATCGTCTGAAATAAACATGGCCTTTAAAGCTGGCGTAGAAGCAGAATATACGATTACCGCTTCCGGAATGGAAACATTTGAAGGCAATCTCCCCATCTGGCTCAACGATTTGGTTCTGGGTAGCCGTCAGGATCTCAGACAAAACAGCAGCTACACTTTCACCGCCAAACCCGATGACAACATCAACCGCTTTAAAATTACTTTTGCCGGGGTAGGCGTTGACAATCCTGAACAGGCCGCCATTCGTATGTACACTCAGCCCGGAAACATTTATATTAACCTGCCTTCGATTACCAAAGGCCAGCTAAATATATATAATCTAAGCGGACAGCTTGTGTATCGTCAGGACATCAATGCCTCAGGACTTCTGAATGTAAGTCACCGTTTAACCACTGGCACCTATATCGTGCAATTGGTAAGCGAACAACAGACGGTCAATCAGAAATTATTCATTCAGTAATTAAAACAAAAAATATACAGCCATGATGAAAAAACTCATTATCACTGCAGCCATTATCGCATTTCCTGTGGCCATGGCCTTTTCGCAACCCAATCCCGGACAAAATGCCGATGGTACTCCTGCGGGTGGAACTGGTGGTGGTGCTCCCATTGGCGGTGGTGCTGCTCCGATAGGCAGTGGCCTTGCCATAATGCTGGCCCTGGGTGCTGGTTATGGAAGCAAAAAACTCTACGACGCCAGAAAAAAGCTGGCCGAGTAATTGTCCCTTGTTCATAAATTGCTCTAAAAGCCTGTTCACGTTTGTGGATGGGTTTTTTTTAGTTAAGAGTTAAGAATTAAGAACTAAAAACTAAAAGTTAATCCCGAAAGCTTTCGGGACTAAGAGTTAAGAGTTAAGATTGGGTAAATGTTTGTCTGTTGTTTTATTGTGATGAATGTGATGGAGTGATGGAGTGATGGAGAGAGGGAGAAAATGCAAATCCACAGATGTCCTTAGATGAAGTCTGTACTTATCCAACAGCAGTAATAAGCAATTAGTAATCAGTGATTAGAGATTAGAGAAATTACACCGAACTCTGGATTTTGAACCCGAAACCCAAAACTCGTAACCCGAATTGGAGCAAAACGAAGTGCCGCAACTTTCACACCGATTAGTAATTAGCAATCAGTGATTAGTGATTAGAGAAATTACACCGAACTCTGAATTTTGAACCCGCAACACGAAACACGAATTGGAGCAAAGCGAAGTGCCGCAACTTTCACACTTATTAGTAATTAGTAATCAGCGAATAATGAAAATTCAAATTCCTGCAAATAAAGTTTCAACTTCTGACTTCTGACATTTGACTCTTGACTTTTGACTTTTGACTTTCAGGCCTTCGACACGTTCAGTCGTTGATTTTTAATGAATTGTCTAACTCAGCGGACTTTGATTGATTCGCCCGATACTCCGAGGGTGTGCACTTATAAACTCTGCGGAAAGAATCAATAAAACTCGACTTTGAATTAAATCCGGAGCTGCTTGCTATGCCTTCAACACTCAAATGTGATGCTTGCGGATCCGTTAGTAGTGACGCGGCATAATGGCAACGATAATCATTAATATATTGAAAAAAGTTTTTACCAAATCGCTCATTGATGGTCTGAGAAAGATGTTTCGAACTGACTTGCAAGCACTGTGCGAGAAATTCAATACTCAAATCCCCTTTAAGATATGTCTGAGTATCTTCCATAAACAATACCAAAACTTTTTCTATATCTTCCTTCTTTTCATTACTGAGGTTTGATTTTTTATACTTAAGCGGGGCCATATCATTCGAATCTTCTACTCCATTCGTTACCGCCAATCCAAGTTTTTCAGAAGAACCTTTATCCGGAAAAATCTGATCCTGCAACAGACCGTAAAACCCAATGGATAAATGAAGAAAAATAATTAAAACATTAAAATAGATTCGATATAGGTAATCGTCGCCAAAAGACACAAAATGCATAATATCAAGCATCAATAAAAACACCACAAATAAACTCATAATCCACTTAATCCAATTCAGATTGATATATTCCTGAAAAGAAAAGTGCTGTTCAATCTCCTTTTTAAATCCGGGATACTGACTTAGAAAACGGAAAGCATATATAAAAAACTGCAGGTAAAGTATACCATAAAATCCAATCCGGTATACCCAGGTCAAATAGATGAACACAAATCCATCCGTCGAATTCCCAAAGCCCTCTGTCAGAAACCAAATGCGTTCGGGTTTGCTGATAAATAAAAAGGGAAGATTCAATACGAGAAAACCAATGGCGGGTAAAAAATGCTTATACTCTTTTACAGAAAAGGTATACGATTTAAGTAATAAAGATTTGATATAAAGATGAAAGAGCGGCAAAATCAGTAAGGTGGATGGCAGTGAAAAACTATAGCTATAGACCAGAATATCATTAATCCGGCAAATATAAATCGCATTAAACGCGAAATGAAAAGCGGTACTCAGCATGACTAAAGCGAGAAAAAACCTTGAATTACCCTTTCCTCTTATATAAGAAACGTAGGCCAGCAAAGCGAAAAGCAGCGATTGCCATACAGGGATTACCCATAAAATACTATCAATGATTTCCATTATTCAAATTAAGAGCCGATGATCAAATGTAGGGAATAAATTCCATGAAATCAAAACACGTTCGGATTCAGGAATCCAAACATGGAAATTAATAATGTAAACCACTGGTTATCTGACATATTTATATATCGAATGAACAAGTTTGTCCTAATTCTTGAATCCGGACAACATTTCTTTTAAAAAAATTCTTTGATTTAATAAATTGCACCACTTAATCAAAAAAAACAACTAATTCATTCATTCAACAGCACGTGGTTTCATCGAACAAACAAGCAGAATCTCATATTAACCAAATCTTTTAACATTATGAAAAAGTTTTTACTAATCACTATTTGTCTGCTTTACGGATACGCCGGTTTCAGTCAGACGATTTTCACAGAGAGCTTTGAAAGTGTATGGACTTTGCCTCCCACATTAACTCCCGTCTGGAGTGGCACTACCACTCCAGCAGATAATATTTGGCATAAAAGTTCATATACTACGGGATGGACTAGTACTTCCGGCTCATATACTCCTGCTGGAGCGAATTCAACTTCAGCTTCTGCAAGATGGCATACATATGATGCTTTAAGTGGTTCTTCCGGTGATCTTATTTCGCCAACAATTGACCTTTCAACTTATACAGCAGGAAGCGTAGCCCTTAATTTTTATCATATAAATACATCAGGAACTGATGTATTAAACGTATTTGTGTCCAATGATAATGGATCTACATGGTCAACGGCACTTGCCCCTTCACCTATTGGGATTTCTGCTACTTGGACTCTTAAGACGATTACTTTACCAGGTAATTCGGCTACCACTAAGATTAAATTTACAGCTACAGGCGATTATGGGACTACTGACATCGGGATTGATGAAATTAAAGTATTCATCCCTGTTACACCCAACGCTCCCCCAACTTCCTTTAGTACTGCTTCTATAACACAAACAGGAATGACGATTGGCTGGTCCGATAACTCCACCAACGAAACAGGTTTCAGGGTTTATCGCTCAACGGATAATGTGAACTTCACACAAGTAGGAACGGATATAATTTCTACCTCCGTAGCTACAACCGGAACAACGTACAGCCAGGTTCAAACCGCACTAATACCTGGAACGCCTTACTATTACAGAATTACAGCATACACAGATCTGGAGACAATACCTCTCACTGGTAATGCAACAACGCTCTCTGCCGGCAATATAACTTCCATCGCTTCAGGAAACTGGGGTGATATTACAACCTGGTCTAGTGGTGCTGTTCCAACGGCTACCGATAATGTTATCATTGCTGATGGACATACAGTAAATATCAACGTTACTACTCCAACTTGTTTAAATTTAACTGTTGGACAAGGGACTTCAGGAATTCTGACATTTACCAACGCTACAGCCTCTACTTTTACCGTTAACGGCAGTATTACAGTAGCTGCAGGCGGTAATTTTAATGCAGGATCTACAGCAACGATTGTTCATATTGTATATATAGGTGGTAATTCTGCTACTTCGCCTTATGCAAGTAACCTGACAGTAGCTGGGACATTTGACATGTGGCTAACTTCAACAACTGGCAGAGCTACACTTACTTTCTTCGGCACTCAAAATTCAACTATTTCCGGAAGTGGCGCGATAGATTTTAATAATACTAATATATTGAATAAAGGAACCACAACTGCCACATCAACAGTAACTCCTCCAATTCTCGACCTGCAAAGTGCATTTACGGTGCAGGGGGCTAATACATTAGGGTTTCTTGCAACGCATACTGCTGGTACCTTGAAAATCAGTGGTACATTCACACAAACCAATCCGCTATATACATCCGTCAGTTATTCGATTCCTGCTACTGCTGGTATTTGGCTTAACAACGCCAATTTTACCATTTCAGGACTTGCTGGATCTCCGACCGTTACAGGACTTTTCAAAGTCTCCTCAGGAACTTATAATATCGGAACAGTTTCGGGTAACTCGCTTGGAAGCGGCACGGGTTCTGTTTATATCATCGAAGGTGGAGCGATAAATGTCGCGGGAAGATTTAATCTTACAAGCACCGGCATTTATTATAATCAGTCGGGCGGAGTTTTGTCCGTTGCAACTATTGGAAATACATCTTCTGCCACCGCAAGTTTTGGAATCACATCATCAACCGGAACATCCTTCATTATGAGCGGGGGTACAATTGTGATGGTACAAAGAGCTACCGGGGCAACACTCCGGGATTGGTATGTCGTAGCCACACCTACTATCACAGGTGGTTTATTACAGATTGGAAATGTAAGCACAGCAACCAACTATAATTTTTCGTTGTATGGTTATACACCAGCCATAAATATATACGCAGGCTGTACAGCTCAAAGTATTGCTTCTACCCCTGTGTTATATGTTTGGGGTAATATTACCATTAATACTGGTTCTACTCTAAACATGCTAACAGGCTCATTGTACTTTATGGGAACTACCCTGCTAAACAATGGAGCTATTACTGCATCATCAAGCACTGGTCGTTTCGATTTTTCGTATGATGTGACTCCGGTAGCACAAATCTATACTGGTACAGGTGTATGGGGTACTTCCAGCACTCAGTATCCTGGTTCTGTTGGTGTTGGTAATCCTTCTGGAGTAACTTTAAATGCTCCTATCATTGCATACAGAGCAAACTTGTTTACAGGACAATTCATTAACAGCAATCAGCTAACATTTGGAAGCGGTGGAGCAACATCCGCGTTTATTCAGCGTGGTGGCTCCACAGGAAATCCTGCCGGCTCGTTTGATGTTGCCCCTAATTTCAATGTTGGTACAGGCGAATTGGGGATTATCTATTCTAATGCAACGGGTTTAACAACCACAGGATTTGAAATTCCTGCCTCGCGTCAGTTAAAAAACGTAACGATTAGCAGTGCAGACGGAGTTACGCTTGCTGGTGGTCCGTTAACATTAAGTTCAACAGGAACACTAACCTTAACTTCCGGGATTTTCAATACCTCCACTGGTAATCCAATTACCATAAATAATACTGCTACTTCAGCGGTATCGGGTGGTTCTGCTACGACCTTTGTAAATGGAAAACTAATACGCACTCTTCCTCAACCTCTTGCTACAGGAAACACTTATTCTTTCCCAATCGGTAAAAGTGAATATAAACCTTTTGAACTGGTTAATCCAATCGTGGCCGCCGGTGTACCGGTTGTTATAGAGGCCGAAGTATTCGACGCCAACTGCGGAGGAACTCCCGGAACTAACATGAGTGCATTAAATACCGACAGATATTGGAACTCCTCCATTACTTCCGGAGCAGCTAACTTTACCAGTACAACCGTTCGGCTCACCGAAGCCAGCATGACGGCAGATAATGGAATAGGACAATCGGCTGCACTATCAAGTGCTTATAATCTTATTAGTACAGCTACTCCTACAACCACGATTACGTCAACTGTCTTAACAAGTCTTGATTATTTTGTCATTGGCACAAAGGACGTTCCAATGACTTATACATCCAGCGCTGTGACTCAGGCCAGCACCTCAACAGTGCTTCAAAGTTCTATCAATCAATCGCTTTTAAGGATTCAAATTGTAACTACTGGCAATTCCAGCCCAGTGAATATTACCAAATTTACAGTGAGTGGTAACGGGACTACCGCAGCGGGAGATATCAGCAATGCAAGAATCTGGTCTACCGGTGCTTCCACCACCTTTGCCACTACAACACAATTTGGTTCAACGATTGCTTCGCCCTCCCTCAGCAGCTTCGACATTACTGGTACTCAGGCAATGTTATCAGGAAATAATTATTTCTGGCTGACCTTTGATATCCCTTTAAACGCCACACTTGCAGACGTTGTGGATGGTGAATGTACTTTACTAACTGTTGGAGGAGCCGATTATACACCTACTGGCAACCCTCCTGCCGGAACACGCACCATCACCATGAATGCCCCAACCGCATTTACAGCCACGGCGGTAAGTACATCACAAATTAACCTAGCTTGGACATTAAACTCTGTTGGACAAAATGTCATGGTTGCGGTCAACGGTAGTAATACTTTCGGAACTCCTGCTAATGGCACTGCCTATGCAGCCACCGAAAACCTACCTACTGCTGGTACAGTCATTTATAATGGTCCGGCATCCGGATTCAACCATACCCTTTTAACTTCCAGTACTCCATATTTTTACAAAGCCTGGTCAGTCGATGCAAATAATTACTATTCAAGTACAGGACCTACAGCCAATGCCACGACTCTTTGTGATGCAATATCCAGCCTACCATGGACAGAAGGTTTTGAGGGAATGTCAACTGTAGGCTCAAAAATTCTTCCCAGTTGCTGGTCATATGAAAATGTTGTTGGCACAAACGGACCTTTCTCTGCCTCAGTCGCAGGATCTTATTTTGGCCCTAACAGTGGAACAAAATTTATCTATACTTATTATAGTGCAACCACCTGGGTATATACTCCACCAATGCAATTAACAGCAGGCACAATCTACAATTTTTCGTTCTGGATGATGAATAAAGTTGTAACAAATCCGGTTGATTTTCTCATGGATGTAGCCTATGGTTCTACCAATAGTAATTCCGGTATGAACAATATCCTGGCAACCGGCGTCGTTTGTAACAATTCCGCATATACACAATTCTCCTATTCTTTTATTCCTTCAAGTACGGGAGTTTACTTTTTTGGAATTAAAACAACATCAACTACCAGCACCCCATGGTACATCAGTTTTGATGACTTTAGTCTTGAGGAAATTCCAGCAGCAGCCAACACCACCTGGGCAGGAACCACCAGCAATAACTGGACAACCTCATCCAACTGGAATAATGGAATACCAGGCTCAGGAACTAACGTCACCATCCCCTCCGGCCTTACCAATTATCCAACCATCGCATCTGCTGTGGCTTGTAACAACCTCACGCTGGAAAATGGCGCTACCCTGCTGGGTAATAACTTCCTGACCGTGAATGGTACCACCACACTCAATCGCGATATCACTGGAAACGCATTCCACCTGATGTCCATTCCCGTTACATCCTCCACCGTTGGTGCCCCATTCCTTACCGGTTTGCATGATAATATCTGGATAAGAAGTTATGCTGAAGCCACCGGCAACTGGACCAACATGCTTAATACGGAAGCGCTGACCGTTGGTCAGGGTTATTCCATATGGATGGATATTGCTTCTGCTACCGCCACTTTCACCGGAACACTGAACAATGGAAACGTTTCTCCTACAGTTACCAACAGCGGAACTACAGGCAATATCAATTACGACGGTTGGAACCTCGTTGGAAACCCCTATCCATCAGCAATTAAATGGAATATCGGTACATGGACAAAAACCAATATCGATGCTTCGGTTGCGGCCTGGAGCGCTTCTGCCGGTAACTATGTTTACTGGAATGGAACAAGCGGAAGTCTTACCGATGGTATAATTCCAGTAGCTCAGGGATTCTTTGTTAAAGCCACTGGTTCTCCTGCTCTTACCATACCCAACGATTCAAGGGTACACAGCAATGTGGGCTATTATAAAAACACACCGGCTGACCTCATCAGCCTGAAAGCAAGCTCCACCATGAATACCTTTACCGATGAAACTTTTGTGAACTTCAATGCGCTGGCTACCGACGCATACGACCATCAGTTTGATGCAATCAAATTGTACGGCGATGCAAACGCTCCTCAGCTTTTCACAAAACTCAACGGTGCGGAATTTGCAATTAATGTATTGCCTTCAAGCAACCAAAATCAGAGTATTCCGGTTGGATTTAAAGCGGGTGTCGATGGAGTCTATACTCTACATGCTTCATACATCGAATCGCTCAATTCCGGAATGTCGGTTTACCTGGATGATATCATGCTGGGAAGTCGTCAGAATTTACGAAACAATCCGGTGTATTCCTTCCATGCCAATGCTACGGATGATGCCATGCGCTTCAAACTAAGCTTTGCTACGGTGGGCATTGTAGATGCTTCTCTGACTCAAATCAGTGTATGGTCGGCAGAAAGAAGTTTGTATATCACCAATGTAACAGGATTACAGGGCGACGTGCAGATAATTAATACAGCCGGACAATTGGTTTACGCAGGAAAACTCATGGGGCAATCGACTCAGGTTTATACGCTGAATCTGGCATCGGCTACCTATATGGTGCGCATCATTACCAAGGAAGGTGTGGCTGTACGGAAAGTCTTTGTTAAATAAATGCAAAACAATTAAAACATCAACGATATGAAAAAGCTATTATTAATAACAGCCATTCTGATTTTTCCTTTGGCCATGGCCTTTGCACAACCCAATCCCGGACAAAATGCCGGTGGTACTCCAGCGGGTGGTACAGGTGGTGGAGCACCCATTGGCGGTGGTGCTGCCCCGGTAGGCAGCGGAATTGCTCTACTGCTGGCCCTGGGTGCCGGATATGGCGCCAAGAAAATTTACGACGTCCGCAAAAAGCTGGCCGAGTAACAGGTTAGGTGGGTAATAAAACCCGTCAGTGTACGCTGGCGGGTTTTTCTTCTGTTCCTAAGAATTAAAATACACTTAAAAAAAACAAGAAAAACTGATGAGGTTTAATCCATTTTTTATTATTTGGGATGGGGAATTTTATAAATACATTCTTGTACGATGTATTAGATATGACTTTGTGTTTTTAAACAAATAAGGCATATCGAACGATATAAAAATGCAAGAAAGCTATACGATAGCCTTTAAACCAATATCGAATTCTTACGGATTATTTTTAAAAACAAGCAATAATAGATGAGGGTTAGACAGGTATCATTTTATTCAAAAACCAATCAACAATAAAAGCATATGAAAAAGATTTTACTACTTTTATTAATTAGCCTATCGATGATAGGGCTGCAGGGGTGGGGGCAGACATCTACCCAAAATTTTGGAACCGGAACAGGTTCACAGACTTCTCAAACTGGAGTTACTAATCTATTTCCAAATCCAACTTCAGGTACGACTTGGGCAAGAGCTGGAGCTACCACTGCAGCTTCAATTAATTTAGTAAATACTTCAAACCCATTAGGTACAACTGGTTCCCTTATTAGAGCTGTAGCTTCTACTACAACTTCCGTTGCAAAGTTTTCTCCTTGGGTTGGATACACAGGTAGTACAGAGTTTTATACTTCTTTTAAAGTGTTGTTTGGTGATGCTTCTGCCGGAAGTACTGCAACAAGCGGTAGCTGGACTTTTTATCAAGGTGCAGGAGCAATGTATTCAGATGCAAATGATTTCGCAGGTGCACAAGTTTTTGCTTCTGTGAGATTTACCTTTGGTACTTCAGGTGTGATAACCTTAAATAATAGAGCTGGTGGATCTTGGAGTTCAACAATAACTACTCTAAGTTCAGCAACTGTTTACACCATTGAAATAGTTGGAAACAACAAGACAAGCGGTACTATCAACTATACTTATGGTGGTGTTTCCCAGTCGGTAGCTGTACAGAAATTTGATTTGTACATCAATGGAACATTGATTGGAGACGACCTTGCTGAAGCTCAATTGCCAGCAAATACCAATGTTACTTCCGGCACATTTATCGGCATCTCCAGTACAAGTAGCGTTGCTAATATATTTGTTGATAATGTTATAACTTATAATGCCATTCCATCTTCAATAAACAATTTCTATTCCAAACCAAGCAGCGATTTAGATAACGTTGCTAATTGGGGAACAAAGACTGACGGGACCGGAGCATCCCCAACAAACTTCACTAGTGATAATCAAAGTTTTACAATTAAAAACAACACTACTCCAACAATCAGCACTGATTGGACAGTGAGTGGGACCAATAGTAAAATAGTTATCGGGGATGGTATAAATTCTTGTAATTTCACTGCTGCTTATAACGTTAGCACACCAGATTTAGAAATAAATACCAATGGGGTAATAACCCTTAATGCCACCAAATCCCTAACCGTCTCCGGCACACTTACCAATAATGCTACGGCATCCGGTCTGGTGATAGAATCGGATGCAACGGGAACAGGCTCCTTGATACACAGCACGGCCAGTATTAATGCTACCTTTAAACGCTATATGGCCGCCGCCACCTGGACCGATGGTCAAGATGGCTGGCATTTCCTCTCCTCTCCTGTTGCTAACCATGCTATTTCTACGGCTTTCACAGTCAGTCCTGCCGATGAATATGATTTCTACGCCTGGAGCGAGGTCAATAATACCTGGGTAAACTTTAAATCGGAAACATCTCCTACCTTCAGTGAGATAAACGGTAATGCTAATTTCACATTAGGAAAAGGCTATATGACCGCATACAAAAACACCGATACGAAAGTCTTTAGCGGCGCTTTGAATGTTGGCGACGTGAGCTTCTCAAATCTTACCGTAAGCGCAGGAACCAACAACAGCTGGCACCTACTGGGTAATCCTTTCAGCAGTGCCCTCACATGGGACGATACGTGGACAACCACCAACATCAACGGTGTAGCAAAAATCTGGAACGAAGGATTACAAGGCTATTCTGATATTAGTTCCGGAGGAGTTATCCCTGTCAACAATGGTTTTCTTGTAAAAGCCAACTCTTCAACCAACAATATTACCATTCCGGCATCCAATCGACTGCATTCTGGTACTGCATTTTATAAGTCTACAGGGTATGAAGGCATAAAACTAACGGTCTACAATCTTGAAAAAGGCAACGGCCAGGAAACCAAAATTTTCTTTAATAATATGGCTTCCAATTCCTATGATGTAATGTACGATTGTGACTTCCTGCCCGGTTATGGTCCGCGTTTCTATTCCGAAATTCCAGGATATAAACTCAGTACGAACACCCTTACTTCGTTAAGCAGTTCTACAGAAATTCCCCTCACTTTTGTTGGCAATCAGGGAAACAATTTCCGCATTGATGCCGAAGGAATGGAAAGCCTGATGGCTACGGTTTACCTCAACGATTTAAAGACTGGCAATATACATAACCTCAGCGCCAATCCTTCCTACGCCTTCACCTCCACCCCCTCCGATGATCCCAATCGTTTTAAACTGACCTTTGCTTCGGTAGGTATTGAAAATCCGGAAACTGAAAATCCTTCGGTCTATACCTATGGCAATCAAATTTTTGTAAAGGGTCAGGGAAGGGCTACCATTGAGTTATACAATATGAGCGGGCAACGCATCTACGCGGCTCAAACGCAACTCATGGGAATTACGCCCATTCACTTCCATGCCTCTGCAGGATACTACATTGTTCGTGTTATCGGTGACAGAAATGTACAAACGAGTAAAATATTACTAAACAACTAATTCTATTTTACCCACATTAATCACTTATAAAAAATAACCCTATGAAAAAGATAAAAACCTACCTCATTCTCGCAGCCCTTTGTAGTTCCTCGTTTCTACTGGCACAAGATCCTCCTCCTCCTCCAAGTGGTGGCCACGGACTAGCTACGAATCAAACGCCTGGTGGCGGAGCAGCCCCCATTGGTGGTGGCATTGCCATACTATTAGCCTTGGGCGCCGGATATGGGGCTAAAAAAGTGTATGACGCGCGGAAGCGCGCTGAGCTGAACTGATGGATGCTTCGCTTCGCTCAGAATGACAACAGAGATGCTTCGCTTCGCTCAGCATGACAACAGCCGGGATGCTGAGCATAGCTAAGAATCTGCTGTTCGTTGATCATCTCTATATCATACAAAATGGCAGCGCGAATAAAAGAGCACAATTACTTTGTGTATATAACCACAAACAAAAACAAGACGGTATTATATACAGGGGTTACCAATAACATAAAGAACCGTCTGTATTATCATGAATTGGATATTAATACGGAAACAAAGCACTTTACAGGACGATATAATGTGCACTTTCTGTTGTACTGGGAGCGTTTTCAGTATATACAAGACGCTATTGCACGGGAAAAGGAAATCAAAGGGTGGGTAAGGGCTAAAAAAGTAAGGCTGATACAGGGCTTTAATCCGGATTGGGTGTTTTTGAATGATACGTTGTGATGGGATGCTTCACTGCGTTCAGCATGACAACAGCCGATCAGCGTGACAACAGGGATGCTTCGCTTCGCTCAGCATGACAGCAGCCGTTCAGCATGACAACAGGCTGAATAAAAGAGAGAATATATCATAATTTCGCAGTATCTTTGAGTATCAACCGGTCAACACATGAAAAGGTTAAAGATACATTTTTTAATGATAATGCTTTTTGCCTTTGCATTAAGCCATGCGCAACATTCGCCGCTTAAAACTGACACATCCTTCCTCCAAAACTTTTCAAAAAAGGGGTTTAAATCCTGTACTGATCAGAGCAAAATATTACAATCCTCAGGACTTTACCGCAAGCGATTATTACCCTCGGGTGTACTGATAGAAACAACTGCTCTGGAAAGTAATGGTCTTCCATTAGTGTATGCAACGGCCAATCTGAACGCCGCCAAAACCATTTCTACGGATAAGGTTTGGGCGGGGGGCTCATCTGGACTTTCGCTCAATGGCAACGGTATTACCCTCGGTATTTGGGATGGCGGAAAAGTTCGTACCACGCATCAGGAATTTGGGACACGAGCCAACCAAATCGACGGATCCACATCCCTTTCTTCTCATGCAACACATGTTGCAGGAACCATGATGGCCTCAGGTGTGAGCGCACAAGCCCGCGGAATGGCCGGTTCAGCCCAACTACATGCCTACGACTGGAATTTTGACGTGCCGGAGATGTCGTTGGCAGCGGCCAGCGGTTTATTGATTTCAAATCATTCGTACCGGCATTATGGAGGCTGGGGACCATACTGGATAAATGCTACTCTGGGAACCCAATGGTGCTGGTTTGGCGATACCACTTTAAGTGCCACGAAAGACTGGAAATTCGGTTATTATCATTCCTCTGCCCGGCAGTTGGACCAGATATCCAACAGCGCACCTTATTATCTGATGGTGATTGCCGCCAGCAACGACCGGGGCGAAACCTCTCCCAATGGCAAAGGCTATATCTGGAACGGAAGTGAGTGGGTTTACAGCAGCATCATTCGCCCACCCGATGGCCCCTATGATTGCATTCCTACTTTCGCCAATGCAAAAAATATTCTTACTGTAGGTTCCGTCAGTGATATTCCGGGTGGATATACTCAGCCCTCCGACGTGATCGTTTCCGGATTCAGTTGCTTTGGACCTACCGACGATGGACGCATCAAACCTGACATTGTAGCCAATGGAGTTGATTTATACTCATGCAACAGCACTGCAGATAATGCCTATTATAACAGCACAGGCACATCCATGGCTACTCCTAATGCCTCCGGCTCCATGGCCCTTATTCAGGAACATTATCATAATATTTATGGACAGTATATGCCTTCGGCCTTATTAAAATCACTGGTGATACAAACCGCTGATGAAGCCGGACCCGCCAATGGACCTGATTACAGTCACGGCTGGGGATTGATGAACACCGCCAATGCCATCAACACCATCACCCAAAACGGTATCACTTCCTTAATGATTCATGAAAACTTAGTGCAGGCTCAAACCTATACTTTGGAAGTATATTCGGATGGAACGTCTCCCTTAAAAACTACCGTCAGCTGGAATGATCCGGCTGCTCAGGAACCAGCTTACATCAACGACCCGACGACATTAATGCTGATGAATGATTTGGATGTAAGAATCAGCAAGCAAAGCTCCCAATGGCTGCCATGGGTGCTTAATCCGGCCAGTCCGGCTGCTGCTGCAACAACAGGCGATAATTTCCGGGATAATGTGGAACAATGCCTGATTCAGAATCCGACAGCAGGAATTTACACCATTACCATCGCTCATAAAGGCACGCTGGTGGAAGGTTCACAAGATTTCGCACTGATAATCAACGGTATTCAGAATCTTGCGCCATTAAACTTTTTAGCACTTCCTGTTAGTGCTTCGCAAATAAATCTCAGCTGGTCGTTAAACAACGCCAAACCTGTTCTTTTAGCCTATTCTGAAAACGGCGTATTTGGAAATCCTCTGGCCGGAACAAACTATTCGGTGGGGAATTCAATTCCCGGTGGTGGTATTGTTTTATATACCGGCAGTAATACGAGTTATCAGCACACAGGATTATCAGCTGCATCCATGCATTATTATAAAATCTGGTCACAGATAAATTCAGTTCCCGAATACTCCACCGGAATCAGGGCGCAGGCCCAAACCGATTGCGCCGCTTTGCCCCTGCCTTATGAAGAAAGCTTTGCATCTACCTTTCTTCCTTCGTGTTTTCAGATAGAACGTATAGGAAATACCGAGGGATGGACTGTCAAAAACTCCAGTCTGGCCGGTGGCAGTGCTTATGAACTCTATCATTCCTGGGAAGATTTGTATGGAACTTTGGGCGGTAGCGGCGCTCCGTCTGCAACCAGCCGGATTATATTACCGGCCATTAATACACAGGGAATATCACAACTCAGCCTGCGCTTCCGGCAACGATATAAGGATGCTTCAGGTTGGAACGGAAATGGTACGGTCACTTTAAAAATTCAAAGTAGTAGCAACGGCACAACATGGACTGATGAATCCTGGTCATATACGTCGGGTAGCGGTGATATCGCCGCCGGATGGAAAACCTTATCCATTACAAATCATCTGAATGTGCCCAAAACTTACATCGCGTTTACCATTACCGGCGATTTGTATGATTTCTGGTACTGGGCCGTTGATAATCTTAGCGTATATGAAGGTCCGGCGGCACTTTGGACTGGACTTACAAGCTCTGCATGGGAAACCCCTACCAATTGGAGTGGATCAGAACTTCCGACAAATACATCGCTGGTACTCATTCCGGATGGATGTGCCAATTATCCTCAAATAAACGCCGCACCCGCAAGTCCTTTGATTTGTTCGTCCCTGGAAGTGGAGGCTTCGGCCAGTTTGACCATTAACGAAGGAAAAGCACTAACCGTGAGCGGAGCCCTTATCAATCGTGGAACGTCTGCAAATATTATGATAAAAAACCGTGCAAGTCTTATCCATAGCGGAGCAGTGACAGCAACGGTAGAAAGTATGGTTAGCGGAGGTACGGCATATCATTATATCTGTTCGCCGGTATTAAATCCGACCGCCATCAGTGCCTTCCCGCCCTGGGCGTTTATGCGGAAATATGATGAATCACAAGCCGAAAATCAATGGATTAATATAGTAGGTGCCGATCCACTGCTTCCTGCCATCGGTTATGCTACCTATCTTCCGCAGGCCGACGTCCTGGCAAGCTATTCCGGAATATTAAATCAGGGTGACTTTTCGTTAATCAACCTGAGTTTTACACCCAATTCAACGCCCGATTATGATGGTTATCATTTGGTTGGAAATCCCTATCCCAGTGGAATTAATTTAGAATCAGCAGGAATTACTTTTACTAATATGGATAACACCGCCTGGTTCTGGAATCCACAGCTCAATGGTGGACTGGGCGGATATGCCAGTTATACCCGGGGAATCGGAGGCATCAACGGAGGCACACAATATATTGCCCCCGGACAAGGATTTTTTGTAAAAACCACATCGGCCGGTATTAATGGCAGCCTGTATTTCGGTAATGTAGCACGTACACATTTAGCCTCTGTTTTTTATAAAACTACATCACCCATGCTGCGATTTACTGTTGAAAAAGGAGAATATGCCGATGAAGCCGCTTTAAATTTCCTAACGGATGCAAGGGAGAATTACGATGGAAGGCATGACGCCCTGAAACTCGAGCTTGCCGACATTCCCTGCCTTTACTTTCCTTCCTCAGAAGGTTATAAATTGGGTATCAGCAGCGTAAAGGATCTCGGGACCGAAGGACAAATCCTTCAACTTTTAGCCCGGGAAAGCGGTACGTTTACATTAAAAATATCGGGAACATCTTCCTTTGAACGATTATATTTGAGAGACCATCTTTTGCTGACGAATATCGATTTGAAAAAAGACACCTTATTTACGTTTGAAGTTGAAAATCCTGCAATCGCCAGAACCTTTTCGATACATGCCGCAGCTCCCGGAACACAGGAAATATTACCCAAAAAGGCTAAGTGCTATTTTGATGGCGAACAGATCGTTATCGATACATACGGTGTGAAATCAGAAGTATCAATTTATGATGCGCAGGGAAAAGTTCTGGACCGGTTCTCGATCAATGCTGCCAAAAAACTTTCTGCCCCAATTCAAAGAGGTTATCTGTTTATAAGAATAAGTAACCGAGACTACAGCGAGGGATATTCCCTGCTAATAAACTAAATACAATATAATGTGTTCTGTAGTTGATTTTAAAATGTAATGATGAGAAATCCAAAATCCAGGTAGCTCCTTTATTAAAAGTTTCTTTAACTTTATTGATTCTTTGAATACACAATTCATAGAAAACCCAATTCTAATCTTATGTGCCGTTCATTATACGCCTTTGTAATTCTATCGTATTTCATGTTGTTCCAGTCTCAGATCGGACATTCGCAAGTAAAGACCAAAAGCGACAGCCTGATACAAATAATACAATCTAAAGAAAACGACACCACACGAATTAACGCGATGATTGCATTAACTTCAGAAAACAAAGCGTATGCGCGTCAATCCTTTGTTGATTCGGCATACCGCTTAAGCCTCAAAAAAAATTATTACAACGGCATTGCACGCTTATTAAATACGTATGGAGTCTTAAAATGGCAAAAGGGTGATCTGGATTCGGCCTATTACTACTTCAGCAAATCTCTGCAACTT
The DNA here is from genome assembly GCA_030656615.1 of Bacteroidales bacterium. Classification (GTDB taxonomy): domain Bacteria; phylum Bacteroidota; class Bacteroidia; order Bacteroidales; family TTA-H9; genus JAUSOY01. Next base: position 36,269 of record JAUSOY010000086.1, read on the forward strand.
TCTGAAAAACGTCATTTGGGTTTTATTGCTTTTCGCGCGGCTAATAATTTGGGAATACTACACCTGAACAGGTCTAATAACGACAGTGCAGAGCATTATTTAACCTTGGCTTTCAAACTGTATAAACCCGAATACGACCAAAAAAACTTTGCCAAACTTAACATTGATTTAGGGAATTTTTACATTAGCGTTTCAAAGTTTTCAAAAGCCCACCAACATTTTTTGGCAGCAAAATCCATCTATGAAAAATTACAGGTCTCTACCAATATCATAACTGCATATATTTCATTGGGGATTTTACATTACAACCTGACCGATTTTGAAAAATGCGTTGCGAATTATTATAAAGTCCTCAGTATTTCTACCCGTTGGAAAATTCCTCCCTTTTTTCTTGCGACGACATATAACAATCTGGGTCTCGCCCATATGAATTTAAAAAGGGACTTACTGTTGGCCGATTATTATTTCAAAAAATCAATCCGCATAGCTGAAGAAAATAATATACCCCGAATAAAAATGGGTGCCGAGGTTAATGCCGCTATTATTCATTACGAAAGAGGTGATTTCCGAAAAACCATACAACTTAACAAAGACATCATGGATCGGTATAACGATCAGCTTAATGATTTGCAGCGATCAGCTCTTTTGATAAATACGGGTTTGGCCTATAACAAACTTGGTGAATATCAAAAAGCATTAGAACCCATGCAAGAGGGGATAGTACTGGCAACCCAGGTAAAAACTTACGAGTTTGTTAGTAAGGCCTATAGAAGTAAATATATTACTGATAGTATTCAAGGGAATTACCGTGAAGCCTTGGTGAATTATAAAAAACACATTCAATTCCGAGATTCTGTAGCCAATGCCGAAGTCATTAGAACCATCCATGAACAGGAAGTCAGTTTTGCCTTGCAAAAAAAAGAAAACGAATTACTCCTAGCCAATAGCCGGGAGGAATTGGCTCAGAAAACCATTTCCACACAAAAAACCTTTATCTATTTTATTGTAGCACTGACGGTCCTTTTACTGGGCCTGATTTTACTGGGAGGGGCATTTTATATTAAACTAAAACGCTTAAACCATCAGCTTTTTCTGAATCAACAAAAACTTGAAACCAGTCAGGAATTGATCAAACAGAAAAACACAGAACTCGAAAAAACCAATCAAACCAAAGATCGGTTTTTCTCAATACTGGCACACGATCTCCGCATGCCCTTTTCGAGTTTATTGGGATTTTTAGATTTGCTTACCGACGATTATGACAGCATGGATGATGGGCGTAAAAAGCTTATTATCAGCAGTCTGAGAAAAACATCCTATAACACTTACGAACTCCTCGAAAACCTCCTCGATTGGTCAAAATCACAAAGGGGCCAAATCGAATCGGTAAATGAAAAAACCCAGGTACACTCTTCCGTAGAATCTATCCTCAAATTATTGGATTCGAAAATTATTAATAAACAACTCCTTGTTGAAAATCAGATTCCCGCAGGACTTTCTGCATGGGCTGATAAAAAGTTACTGGAAAACATTGTACTAAACCTTCTTAACAATGCCATAAAGTTTACTCCAAAAACAGGAAGTATTAAAATTTGGGGAATCGAAAACGATGGTTATTGCGAAATATGCATACAGGATAGTGGTATTGGAATACCCTCAGATAAATTAAAAGAAATTTTCAGTGTCGAGAACAATTTCAAACGCAAAGGAACAGCTGGCGAATCAGGCACCGGACTTGGCCTGGCATTATGTACTGAGTTTGTACAGATGCTGCATGGTAAAATATGGGCCAGTAGTATCGAAAACAAAGGAAGTTCATTTTATTTCAGCATTCCAGCCTATAAAAATCAAAAAAATGGTGGTTGAGCATTATGTAAAAACAATCGACTCTATTCTATGTCGTTCATAATACATAAGCAGATCCAATTGATTGCATAAAAAGAAAAGCCGGAAAAACAGATAAATTTCTTACTGGTTTTCCGGCTTAATATTTCACAAAAAAAACTATTTGGTTTTTTCGAGCACCACCGTAAAATGACGCATAATGGGTGCTTCCCACGCGATGTTATAACCTCTTGTAATTTCGTTACGCCTGTCCCAAACATTTTTAAGACCGGCAGCTACAACATCCATATGATTATTGGTATAAACCCTTCGTGGAATTGCAAGTCGCAATAATTCGAGGCCAGGATAGCGGTTTTCACGGGTAAGCGGATCTCTGTCGGCTAAAAGCGTACCAATTTCTACACCTCTGACTCCTGCTTCCTTATATAATTCAATTGCCAGCGTTTGGGCAACATATTCCTCTTGCTTAATTTTAGGTAGAAAGGCTTTGGCATCAACAAAAACAGCATGCCCACCAATGGGTTTCTGAATCGGGATTCCATACGAAATCAGTAAATTTCCCAGATATTCAACCTGACGTATCCGGGTTTCTAGATATTCGAATTCTGTCCCTTCATCCAATCCGGTGGCAAGGGCATTCATATCACGTCCTGACATTCCACCGTAGGTGATATATCCTTCAAACATGATATTAAAGGTACTGGCTCTTCTGAATAATTCTTCGGAGCGCAAACCAATAAATCCACCCATATTAACAATGCCGTCTTTCTTTGAACTCATTGTCGTCATATCGGCATAGGTGTACATTTCGGAAACAATTTCCTTGATACTTTTATCACGATAACCTTCTTCCCGGAGTTTTATGAAATACGCATTTTCAGCAAAGCGGGCCGAATCAAAACAAACAGGAATTCCGTATTGAAGTGCCATTGCGTATACTTCGCGCATGTTTTTCATCGATACCGGCTGACCGCCAGAAGAATTACAGGTAACCGTTACGATGATGAAAGGAATACTTTCACGAGGATGCGCCCGTAAAACATTTTCGAGCTTTTCCAAATCAATGTCGCCTTTAAAAAGATGTGGGGAATCGATATCAAAAGCCTCATCGATGGTACAATCTACCGCGGTGGCCTTTCTAAATTCGATATGGCCTTTGGTCGTATCAAAATGAGAGTTACCGGGTACAATGTCACTTTGTTTTACCAAGGTCGAAAACAACACGTTTTCTGCCGCTCTTCCTTGATGAGTGGGTAAGAAATAAGGAAATCCGAAAATTTTCTCGATGGCATTTTTTAGGTTATAATATGAGGAGGCACCTGCGTAGCTTTCATCGCCAAGCATCATTGCCGCCCACTGCCTGTCACTCATGGCACCGGTTCCGGAATCGGTTAATAAATCAATAAAAACCTGATCAGACTTCAGATTAAACAAATTATAATTAGCAGAAGAAATCCATTGTTCCCTCTCCATACGTGTACTGCGGCGGATTGGCTCCACCATCTTCATTTTATAAGATTCGGCAAAAGGTAATTCCATATTGATTTTGAATAGTTTTTTAAGAAATAGAAAAATAAAACAGTCTGCAGATACAGAAAATTCAAATGCAACGGCCGAAACAGTCACGGCGTTTAAGATTGCGGAATCGCGAAAGAGCCAGTATGGATATAATTATCGTCATCATACGGTTTTAGTGCGTCCAAATGTAAAGAATATTCTGAAAAGAACGCATTATTTGAGCCCTAAAATTAAATTTGTTCGGCAATATTACACTAAAAATCACCAACTTTGCTGCAAATACTCATTATATGCATTGGATATATATACTCATAGCAGGGGTCTTTGAAATAGGCTGGCCCCTCGGCATGAAGCTATCACAAACAACGGGAAACCGGATTTTATGGCTGTCTATGGCGGGCATTTCCATGCTGTTAAGCGGAATTTTTCTCTGGCTGGCCCAGAAACAAATTCCGATTGGAACGGCATATGCCGTATGGACTGGCATTGGTGCCAGTGGTACTTTTTTCGCCGGAATATTGTTTTTTGGAGAAAGTCAGAGTATGGCCCGATATTTTTTCGTGGGAATGATTCTTATGGGTGTAATTGGGTTAAAACTGGCAACAAAAAATTAACAGCAATATTTTTTTCGGTTAAGCATTGCCAAAAATCGCAAGGCTTTCGGGAAATTGTTTTTATGTTGAATTGCATCATACAATTAATGAATTTTCGGGCTGAAACCCTGAAAGAATGCTGTTCATTAACAAAAACTTACCTAATTTTGCAAAACAAATTAAGCAAAGTCCGATATGAGACATTTTATGGCGCTCGCCTTTGCCCTGCTTTTTTCCCTGAATATCAGCGGACAGTACGAGGTGTACTTTCATCCTAATACCTTGCGATTCGATTTTTTTTCGACCAATAGTAGGTACGAAGAAACATATAGTTTTTCCGAATTTATCCAGGAACCGGCCTGGGCGGGTTCTACTGAGAATCTGATCGATACGTTCTATTTTGGTTCAAATTATGTCCGTATGTTTGATTTAGCATCAGAAACACTCATATATTCCAGAGGGTTTTCAACCTTATCATCCGAATGGCGAACAACAGAAGAAGCAAAAGCGTTTACCCGCGTATTTCAGGAATCCGTACTGTTACCTTTTCCCAAGAAGTCTGTGCGCATCGAAATCTATTCTCGAAATGCTTTCGGGCTTTTTATTAAACAACTGGAAAAAATATGTACTCTCGAATCGAAGGATATTCGCACAGAAAAACGAAGGATTTATTCCACCGAAGATATTCATATCAGCGGAAATACTCATAATAATCTTGATATTGTAATTCTTCCTGAAGGGTATGCCAGTTCCGATATGCAGACGTTTCGTACGGACTGCCAGAAATTTGCCACCGAACTTCTTTCATATAAACCGTACAATGATTATTCCGCTAAGATAAATATACGAATGGTAATGGCTCCTTCGTCCGAAAGCGGTTGCGATTTACCCGGAGAAAACATCTGGAAAAACACATTGCTCGATGCACGATTTTATACGTTTGGTGAAGAACGATACTGCATGACAGACGCTTTTCATACGGTCAGGGATATAGCCGCCAATGCGCCCTACGACCAGATTTATATTCTCGTAAATTCACCCAAATACGGAGGGGGTGGGATTTACAATTATTACTCCCTCTCTGTTAATTCGAATAAAATGGCCGGCAAAATAATTATTCATGAATTGGGTCATGGCTTTACTGGTTTGGCTGATGAATATTATAATTCATCCGTAGCGTATAATGATATGTATCCGACCGACCTTGAACCCTGGGAACCAAATATTACTACCCTTGTTCATTTTGACCGTAAATGGAAGTCAATACTTGAGCCAAACATCCCCATTCCCACACCGGATTCTCTGGAATTCAATCTAAAACCCGGAGTTTTTGAGGGTGGTGGATATTCGTCTAAAGGTGTTTACCGCCCGGCTGTTGATTGCCTGATGAATACCTTTCGTGAAAACAAATTTTGTACGGTTTGCGAGAAAGCCATTTTTCAAATGTTGGAATTTTATACCAAATAGTCATTACCATATAACCTTAAATCAAACCTTTATATGCCCATAACAACGCTCGACCAAATGATTGAGGTCGCTAAAACAAAGACAAAAAAAAGACTTGTTGCCGCATACGCCAACGATAGCCACACCATCGAAGCTGTTAGCAATGCCATCGATCTCGGAATTATTGAAGGAATACTTGTTGGCGATGAAGCCACCATTCTGAAAGTTTGCAAAGAAGAAAATATTGATGCCGGAAAATTCCGCATTGTTCAGGAAGCTGATGAACAAAAAGCAGCTGTAAAAGCCGTAGAACTTATTGTTAAGGGAGAAGGCGATATCCTGATGAAAGGGCTGGTAAGCACTGATAAATACATGCGCGCCATTCTGAATAAAGAAGCCGGTCTTATGCCTCCCAAAGCCATCCTCAGTCATGTAACAGTAGCTGAAAACGCAAATTATCATAAACTTCTTATTGTTAGTGATGTTGCTATCATTCCTGCTCCGGATTTGAGTCAGAAAATTGCGATGACTAATTATTTAATCAAGACAGCCCACGCTTTGGGAATCGAAAAACCCAAAGTTGCTATCCTGGCCGCCACCGAGCAGATGATGCCCGGAATGCAAGCCTGTGTTGATGCAAGTATTATTTCAAAAATGGGTGACAGAGGACAGATAAAAGGCGCTTTCATAGATGGCCCACTTGCTCTTGATGTTGCTATTGATAAAGAAAGCGCTGAAATCAAAAAAGTTGGGGGTCAGGTAGCCGGTGATGCCGACTGTATTCTGTTTCCAAACATTGAATCAGGAAATGTTTTCTATAAATTTCACACCAAATTATCGGGTGGTGAATTAGGCGCTCTCGTTTTCGGAGCCAAATGCCCCTGCGTTCTATCATCGCGCGGCGACAGCGCAAAAACAAAAACATATTCCATCGCATTAGCAGCCCTGGTTGCTAAATAAATTATACCGAACCTGCACAGACCTTTGTGCAGGTTTTTTTTAAAACCATGAAATCTATTCAATCGCTTCGCGGACTTGTACAGCATTTGCAGATTCACAAAACCTGCAAAACCGTTGCTGTAGCTTGTGGTCAGGATGCGAATACCATACAGGCATTGGCCAGGGCAGTGGAAGATGGATTTGCCAACGTCCGGCTGTTTGGAAATGAAATGGTCATTAATAAAGTCTGTGATGACTTTGAGATTTCTCACTCGGTTTTTTCCATCACCCCTTGTAAAACCGACGAAGAGGCTATGAAGCAGGCTTTGTCAACCGTAAGAAATAACGAATCCGATATTCTCATGAAAGGCCTTATCAATACAGATCTCTTTTTAAAATCTGTACTGGATAAGGAATTCGGCCTGATGAAACCTAAAACCGTTTTGTCATACGTTTGTGCGATAGAACTACCCGATTATCCCCGCTTACTTTTTGTGACCGATCCTGCGGTGATATTACAACCGGATCTGGCACAAAAAAAGGCAATGGTAGAATATGCCGTAAAAATGGCTCAGAAATTTGGCATCAAAAAACCCAAAGTGGCCTTAATAAGTGCCACAGAAAAGCCCGGAGAAGGTCTTCCGCATACATTCGATTACAGTCACTTATGTACGATGGCCCGGCGCTCACAGATAAAAGACTGCATCATCGATGGGCCTTTAGATATTTTTACAGCCTGCGATCCTAATGCTGCGGCTATTAAAGGAATACAAACCGAAGTTAATGGAGATGCGGATATACTGCTGTTCCCTAACATCGAATCATGCAATGCTTTTTATAAGGGTCTTATGCTTTTTGGCAAGGGCGAATTAGCGGGCATCCTCCAGGGCACCGAAAAACCAGTGGTTATGATGTCGCGTAGTGAAAGTGAATTATCAAAATACTATTGTCTGGCATTGGCCTGTTTAATGACGGAAAATAATTAACAATGACATATATGGAAGAAGGCAGAATTCTTGCAATCAATCCCGGATCAACATCTACAAAAATTGCCGTATTCGAAGGCACAAAAAATATCTTTCTTAAAACACTCCGGCACTCAACGGAGGAGCTACAGGATTTTAAAAAAATTACCGATCAGTTTCAGTTCCGAAAAAACATTATTCTTCAGGAATTAGAGCAAGCCGGCATCGATCTCAAAAGCCTCAAAACCATCGTTGGACGTGGTGGTCTAGTAAAACCCATCCCATCGGGCGTTTATGAAGTCAATGAGCGCATGATAGAAGATTTACAGATTGGGATTTTGGGCGAACACGCATCCAATCTTGGTGGTCTGATTGCTAACGACATTGCAAAAACACTGGGTGATGCCAGAGCATTTATTGCTGACCCGGTGGTGGTGGACGAATTACAGGATGTAGCCCGCGTATCGGGTCATCCGCTATTTGAGCGTCTCTCCATTTTTCACGCATTGAATCAAAAAGCGGTAGCGCGTGCTTATGCAAAATCGCTGAACCGACGTTACGAAGACCTTAACCTCATTGTGGCTCACCTGGGCGGCGGTATTTCTGTGGGGGCGCATTATCAGGGGAAAGTCATCGATGTTAATAACGCACTCGATGGCGAAGGCCCGTTCTCTCCGGAAAGAAGTGGAACGCTTCCCGCTGGTGCTCTGGCTAAACTTTGTTTCAGTGGGGAATATTCTCTTGATCAGATTAAAAAACTAATAACCGGTCAGGGCGGTTTTGTGGCACACTTAGGTACAAATAGTGCCTATGACGTTGAAATTGCTGCTAAAAACGGCGATGCAAAAGCGATTCTTATTCAGGACGCTATGTCATATCAGGTTGCGAAAAGCATAGGCGGAATGTCGGTCGTTCTGAAAGGTAAGGTAGATGGAATTATCCTCACAGGGGGCATTGCCTATAATCCTGACCTGGTAAGTTATGTAAAGAAAATGGTGGGGCACATCGCTCCCATTATTGTTCATCCGGGAGAAGATGAAATGGAGGCTTTGGCTCTCAACGGACTCATGGTAATCCGCGGAGAAACAGAACCACTCATCTATACTTAAACCATTCGGCACTTTATCAGAAGCGCTCTGTGATAGCAATACAGGGCGCTTCTGTCATTATACCTACCTTTGTAAAAAGCAGTGAAACATTGGCAGAAGCTATCAAAACCAAAGGCATCGTTCTGGGTCATATAAAATATGGCGACAGTAGCATCATCGTGCGTATATATACCGCTGCATACGGGCAGACTTCATTTATAGTAAAAGGGATAAACGCTAAAAAATCAAAATTTAAATCGGCTCTTTTTCAAGCCCTGACTCCATTAAGCATTGAAATGGATTATAGTCAGAAAAGGCAATTACAATATTTGAAAGAGGCAAACATGCTTTTTACCCCCATACGGATTCACTCAGATATTTTTCGATCTACGATAGCCTTATTTATGGCGGAAGTAATCAGTTTGGCAGCCCGCGAAGAAGAGGCCAATCAGGAAAGTTTTGATTTTTTACTCGAAAGCATAAAGCAGTTAGACGATACAGCCTGCAATGTTTTATCATTTCACATTCGTTTTTTAACGGCGTATACAAAACATCTTGGATTTTTCCCCCATGATAATTATACAGAATCAAAAAAGTATTTTGATTTGCGTGAAGGCTACTTCGGGGATATTCATCCAGCCCATAGTGATGTTTTGATGCCTCCCCAATCAGAGCACTTATCAGAAGTACTAAAAGGAGGGGATACGGTGGAAAAACTGGAATCGGCACAAAGAACTGAACTAATCGATTGTTTGTTACATTATTATACACTTCATCTGCCCGGTTTCGGACATCTGAAAAGCATTTACGTGCTCAGAGAAGTATACCGATAATTATAAAAAAAAGGTTATTAACAGGCAAAGTTATTCGTAATTAGAGTAATATGATAAATCATGTCCTCTTTTGTGAAAAAATTGTTAACTTTGCACTTTAATTTTCAACCCAAAAAAGAAAGTTATGGATAAAGCCAGGGTGCTCTTTGTTTCTCAAGAAATCGTTCCATATATCAAGGAATCCTCGATGGGAAAAATCGCGCGCTATCTGCCTCAAGGGATACAGGAAAAAGGGAAAGAAATCAGAACCTTCATGCCGCGTTATGGAATGATCAACGAAAGAAGGAATCAGTTGCATGAAGTCATTCGCCTTTCGGGGATGAATCTCATCATCGATGATCAGGATCATCCTTTGATTATTAAAGTAGCCTCGATACAGCAAGCCCGGATGCAGGTCTATTTCATCGACAATGAAGACTATTTCCAGCGCAAATATATGTTTACCGATAAAGCCGGTAAATTTTACAAAGACAACGAAGAACGTTCGATTTTCTTCTCTCGTGGCGTAATAGAAACGGTCAAAAAACTTGGATGGAGCCCCGACCTTATTCATTGCCACGGCTGGATGTCGTCGCCATTGCCTTTATATGTTAAAAAAGCATATAAGGATAATCCCATTTTTTCAGATTCAAAAATCATCATTTCTCTCTACGACGATGATTTTGAAGCCAAATATTCCAAAGAATTTGGCGCAAAAGTTAAAATGCCGGGTATTACAGAAAAAGATCTGAAGAATTATAAGAAAGGCAACTATTCTGACGTTATGAAGGGTGCTTTGGATTTTGCTGACGGGATAATTTTAGCAAGTCCTACCATCAATCCTGAAGTACAAGAATACTTATCAGAAATTAAAAAGCCCGTGCTTGAACTTCAGAGTGAGGAAAATTACATCGATGCATACGATGAATTTTACAACAAAATCCTCGAAAATCAAGCCGGCTGATTAACTTTGCCTTTTTTAAAACGCATAGCGTAAAAACATTCTTATTATGATCATCCTAAGAAACACCCTGAAGTTTCTTGCACTGGTGTTGATTTTCAGCGCCTGTACCAAAGAACCCGATAGCCTGGGAACAAAAACACAGCCCCCTTCTGACAGGCTTCATTATGGAATCGATACTACCATTACGCTTACCGCATATTCATTAATCGAAGACTCTGTTCGTACCGACGAAACATCGATGAATATTTTGGGTAGTTATTGGGATCCCGTGTTTGGCATCACGACTGCCAGTATTTATACTCAGTTCCGTTTGGCTACTGCTGGTCATGATTTCGGTACAAATCCGCTGGTCGATTCTCTTGTTCTACGTTTGGCATATAGTGGCCTTTATGGCAATTCTATTTCCCTGCAAACAATAAAGATATACGAACTCAGTCAGGGCATCGTTTACGGTAATAATTATTATTCCAATCAGAACTTATCATACGATCCCACACCTCTGATTACCAAAACCTTTGTAGCCAAGCCCTCCGATTCCGTATTGGTTGATACTGTAAAAGTTGCCCCACATTTGAGAATCCGTCTCGATCAGAGTGCTCCGCAGTTTGTTCAAAAATTGCTTAGCATTCCGACAGACTCCATGTCGAAAAATGAAAGTTTTGTACGTCATTTTAAGGGTTTCTATATCACAGCCATTAAAGCCAACGTTCCCAATCGGGGAGCATTGATGTATTTTAATCTTGAATCGGCCCTTTCAGAAATGACGATTTATTATAAAAACTCGGAAAAAGACAGTATTTCTTTCAGTTATGTCATTAATAGTTCGTGTGCCCGTTTTAACAACTACAATCATTATAACTATGCTGATGCCAGCTCAGAATTCCGCCAACAGGTCATAAACAAGGATACGCTGAAGGGCAAAAACCTCTTGTATCTGCAAGCCATGGGAGGTGTTAAAGCCTATCTTCAATTCCCGGACCTTACTAATCTGGGTGGCGGAAAAGCAGCCATCAATGAGGCAAAAATATATTTCTCCAATACTGATAAAGGTGGTGACTATCCTGCTCCCAGCAAGCTTATTCTCGTAGAATTAAAAAAGGATAACGATATTTCCTTCCTAACGGATCAATACCAGGGCGACGCATACTTTGGTGGGGCTTACCAGTCAGAACCAGGGAATTATTGGTTCCGCATTACACGATATATTCAGGATCTTGCCAGTAATAAAAATGACCGGACGGGTCGCTTATCCTTACTAGCATCCAGTTCTTCGGTAAGGGGATATCGCTTGGTTCTTGGTGGATATCAGCCTGATAACCCTGCATATTTCGGAAAAGGCATTAAGCTTCACATTGTTTATACAAAAACTCCGTAACTTAGTAGAATCAAAAAGTAAAATCATATGTGCGGAATAGTTGGATACATCGGACCTCGTGAGGCATACCCTATCCTGATAAAAGGATTAAAACGCCTCGAATATCGCGGCTATGACAGTGCCGGCATCGCTATTCTCAACGACAATTTACAGGTTTTCAAATGCAAGGGCAAAGTCTCTGCACTCGAAGCTTTTGTCCAAGGCAAGCCACTTCATGCTACTATGGGCATGGCACACACCCGCTGGGCCACTCATGGAGAACCAAATGATGTTAACGCACATCCACATTACTCTCAGTCAGAATCGCTGGCCGTTATTCATAACGGAATTATCGAAAACTATGCTATTTTAAAAGAAGGGCTCATCAAAAGCGGCTTCACGTTCCAAAGCAATACCGATACCGAAGTGTTGGTTCAGCTTATAGAATATTTTAAAAATTCAGGAATTAGTCTGCTGGAAGCCGTTCAATTAGCGCTTAATCAAACAGTGGGAGCATACGCCATTGTTGTTTTATCAAAAAACGATCCGGATCTTATGATTGCTGCACGTAAGGGCAGCCCCTTGGTTGTTGGTATTGGTAAAGATGAATTCTTCCTGGCTTCTGATGCCTCGCCTATCATAGAATATACTAAAGACGTTGTTTACCTTGAGGACGAAGAAATTGCTATTTTACAGCGAGGGCAAAAACTCAAGGTCAAGACAATTTCTGATGTTGAAACATTTCCTCAGGTTCATACGCTCGAACTCAATATTTCGCAACTCGAAAAAGGGGGTTATGAGCATTTTATGTTAAAGGAAATCTTCGAACAACCCGATACCATCCGTGATAGCTTCAGGGGTCGTATTCAACTCGAAAATAATACAATTACTATGGCTGGTATTATCGATCATCTCGATAAATTTTTAAATGCCCGCCGTATTATTATGACCGCCGCCGGTACTTCATGGCATGCATGCCTTGTGGGAGAATATATTTTTGAGGAGCTTCTTCGCATTCCTGTAGAAGTAGAATATTCTTCGGAATTCCGATACAGAAAACCCGTTCTGTACAATGATGACATATTAATAGCAGTCAGTCAGTCGGGCGAAACAGCGGACACATTGGCGGCAATACATCTGGCAAAAAGCCATGGTGCTTTCATTTATGGGATTTGTAATGTGGTTGGATCTAGCATTGCCCGAGCTACCGATGCCGGTTCGTATACCCACGCCGGACCGGAAATCGGTGTGGCATCTACCAAAGCTTTTACTGCACAAGTGACTGTTTTAACACTTATGGCTCTGGCAATCGCACAGAAAAAAGGAACCATTAGCGAAGAAAGATTGAAGGAAATTATGATTGCCTTGACAGAAATTCCGGCCAAAGTCACACAAATCCTTAATAAAGCCAAAGAAATTCAGGAATTCAGTAAATATTACACCTATACCAGAAATGCATTGTATCTGGGCAGGGGTTATAATTTCCCGGTTGCTCTGGAAGGGGCTCTTAAACTAAAAGAAATATCCTACATTCACGCTGAAGGCTATCCGGCTGCAGAAATGAAGCATGGCCCCATTGCGCTGATTGATCGAGAAATGCCTGTTGTGGTTATTGCACCCAACAAAGGACATTATGATAAAGTAGTATCCAATATTCAGGAAGTGAAAGCGCGCAAAGGCCGTCTGATCAGTATTATTACCGAGGGCGATGTTACGGTAAAGGAATTATCGGATCATTATGTCGAAATTCCAGAAACCGAGGAAATGCTGATTCCTTTACTTGCCACGATACCCCTTCAATTAATGGCCTATTATATCGCCGTTTTCCGAGAATGCAATGTTGACCAACCCCGTAATCTGGCGAAATCGGTAACAGTGGAGTAGTATGGAAGAGTAGTAATTTGGTCGAGTTGATTGACGGGGGTTTCCGAAGCTTTTTATAGAAGATACTTTCCCGACTTTTCTTTCACCACCTGTACTGCCGAATCTAAAATACCTGGTAATCTTGGTTCTTCTTAATTTTTTACACACCTGACGGATGCAGCATTACTCCTATCCGAATTCCCATCTTCACCTTGATCCTCAATATCAAGACTTATGAAATAAGCATCATTCGTATACATTTTTGTTGAACTCCACCAAAAGCAGTTCTTGCCAAGGTATTTAAAGGCATCTTCTTCTGCATCCCATCCCCCTCCTGGCAATGCAGAAAATCCACTTGTATTATTACCATTTCCATTACTACTCCATCCACTATTGCTCTTTAAATTTTTACTCGCAACACTACCACCTCCTTGATTATTAAGCAGTTCGTCCCATTCCGATTGACTGGGTAGGTGCCAGCCATCAGGACAAGCATTTAATGCGGAATTCCAATTATATAAATAGCCATATAAATTGACATTTCGTTCTTTACTAGCATATGACCAACAGCCGAATGGTGCTTTAAATGCAAGATTTTCTGCCATCCAGATTTGGTGGCCAATTTTCACGGTTTTGTATATTTTCCCATCTCTTGCATCCGAAAAGGTTCCGGTTTGCTGTGCCATTAAGCTTATTGACATTATTGAAATCGAAGTGATAAGAGTGATAAATTTTGCTTTCATAAAATTCGGATTTGATATAAAATGATTGAATAATGCAGTTTTGTCTTCATTCCGTTCCTTTAGCCCAATTAGCGCAATTGGACCATACGCTACAACCCTCACAAAGCCTTTGACCATCAAGCCTTTCAGAACCATCGCCAGTTGTACTGGTTATTTTAACCTTGATACGGTCTCCTGAAATCTGTTCAATAGTCCCCCGACATTTAGTACGGGTCCACAGCACACCGGATAGTTTTGTATGAACCAAAGCCCCTATATTGCAGTAACATGCATTTATTTCCCCACTCGACTCTGAGGAACCTGTTGAATGGGGAGGTGAACTGGAATTGCCCATAGTACCCGTATTATCATTAGCAAGAGAAATAAGGTATCCTAAAGCGCCGATAAAAAGGCCGACTCCGGCTGCAGTATTTACTGCATCATCAAAAACATCGGATTTGCCCGAATTTACTTCCTTTACGGTTTCAGGATTGTTAGCTACAACAAGCGGGATTGAACCATCGTCAATTACTAATGTGGAAGTTTCCCCGGAACTAAAAAAACGTGCATAAGCAGCATCGATCTTATAAAAATTTCGCAGGCTGGTTTTTAATCCATTGTTGGAATATAATTTACCATCAAAAAGTTCTTGACCATCGTCTACCATTGAGGTATGTTCCGGTTCATTAAGGATATATTGGGCCGGATGTATCAGGTACGCTTTTCTCCCAAACCAGAAGGTTTTATATGCAGGCCAGGGAAAGTTGACTTTTTGGCCATTACTATAGGTTGGATAGAAAAAAAACAAATCACCACAATTTTTATCCAACCTTAGAATTTTATAGGATTGTTCTGGTATTATCAACCATCCAAACGAAACCCAACCAATATACTTGCCCGTTAATCTTTCGAGTACAAGAGATACTCGGATTTCTGAATTGCAATTATTCATCAGACACAATGTTCTTTGTGCATGTGTCGTAGAAAACACAAAAATAAAAATTATCGGAAATATAAACTTGATAGCATTCTTCATAATGTTATAATTGATCATTTTATTTACTTTTCTTTCTCTATTCATCTAACCGTCAACTGTGGCATGAATATAAGTTCTTATTAATTGGCATGAAACCTAATTTCTAGGTTAAAAATACAAAACACTTATCAGTTTTCATAGGGTCAAATAGAAATAAATTCTGTGTTTTTAAATTCGAAAGAGGAATATTAAGTGGCCGGATTCTTTTCCATTCGATTTAAAGCAGAAATGAAAAGATAAGTTAGAAAATAAAATAACCAAAAACCCTAATGAAACAGAAAAACAACCGGAAATCCATTGTAATTGATGTCACTGAAAACTGCAATTTTCAACGTGTTCAAACTGTTATCAGGATGTAATTGGGGAGACGAGTCCGGGAAGGCTCTGAGAAGTCTGAAATGGTCTCATTTCAGATACCTTATATCACTCACTTTTCGAGTTATGTAGGTAGTCTAACCCATCCACCGTCAGGTCTATGACTTCAGGGTCATAGACCCTACCGAATTGTTGAATACTATTTCGTTTCTTTATATAAATTGACTAAACATGGTTCTCCATGAACACTTTCCCCCTTGGGGATATGTAACCAATCTCGTTTAACCAATTACTTACCTGTTTGAAGTCCAATTCATCATCCTCGTGGCCCTCACATATCAGGGAGAACAGTTCCTGTTGATAAGAATGGGGTGACTTCCACAGGTAGGAACAGGTCAGTTCAACGATCATCCGTAATGAATACTCCTTGATTAAGTTATCATTATTATTTTTGGTATCAATCGAAACACCCTGACCCCTGACAAGTGGTTTATATTCCTCCTCTTTTGTAATTGGAATGTCAATCTCCTTTAGTGGAGTAGCAATTACTGTAGAATAAAACAACTTATTTAGAATTTTTCCCGGCCCGGATACTGCAAACGTTTCCGGGCTATTTTTTCGGGGTAAACGAAATAAACCGCCAAGGCAGTCGTACGCAAAACACCCTCCTGATCATAGAGTTCTGTGCGTATAAATGCCAAATCACCCTCCCGTTTTTCAATTCTGGCTCTAAGCACTATTTTCCCTCGGCTAAGAAATACATTTTTCAAAAACTGAACATCCATTTGTTGGGTAAATCCAGCAGATCCAATTTTAACCATCATACACCAGCAGGCTACTTCGTCCAGTAAGGTCATCTGAATTCCGCCATGCAAAACATTTTCGTAACTCTGATAATTTGCATTGGGTTCCCATTCAGAAACCACCTCATCCCCATCCTCAAAAAATTCCATTTTGAGCCCAAAAGGATTCTGTGGTGCGCATCCGAAGCAATGGTATCCCGCATTTTCGCGATCGGGGTTATTAATCTTTCGCATAATAAAACAAAAGAGCTCCGGACATTTCCGGAGCCGGTAACAATTTTTTCCTAATAACGATTGGCTACGGTTTGCCAATCAACAATTTTCAAAAAATCCAGAACATAATCCGGACGACGATTCTGCTTATCCAGATAATAGGCATGTTCCCAAACATCACAGGTAAGTAAGGGGGTTTTGCCTTGCCGCAGAGGATTGCCAGCATTACTCTCCTGAATAATTTCCAGTTTCCCGTTTTGATTTTTTGCCAGCCAAACCCAACCCGAGCCAAAAAGACCCGCACATGCTGCAGAAAATTTCTCTACGAAAACATCGAAACTTCCGAAATCACGATTTATCGCTTTCGAAAAATCACCTTCTGGTAAAACACTTCCACCCGGTTTGATGCAATCCCAATAAAAACTATGATTCCAAACCTGAGCACCATTATTAAAAATTCCTCCCTCCGCTTTCATTATGATTTCTTCAAGAGTAGCATTTTCAAAAGCCGTACCCAGAATGAGTTTATTCAGATTATTTATGTACCCCTGATGATGCTTTCCGTAGTGAAATTCTAAGGTTTTTGCAGAAATACCAGGTTCGAGGCTATTAGCAGCCCATTTTAATGCAGGTAATTCAAATGCCATAACTGTTGTTGTTTTTTGTTAATGTATAAAGGTACCGCATTTTGCACAAAATTCCATTAACAACGAGCAGTTTTTCGGAATTTTATATCCCCTTTACTTCGCGTTTTTTCGATGTATTGAGGAGCAAAAGGCACTTTACACGATGTAGAGCCCATTTTAACATCCACTTTGCCAATTCGAAGCGCTGCTTCAATAGTAATTGCTGAAAGATTATCAATATACGATCCAACACTTATAACAAAAGCATTCATTGCATATCTAACCCTATTGGGTGAAGAATGAATTGTGTTTTCTATTCGTTGTATTAAGCCTTCTATTTCTTTCTCAGAAACAATTTCATTTCCTGATATACTTATTATACCCGAGAGCGTACTCCAACCCACCGAAGCCACAAGTTCCTTTTCGGATTCTATCCACTTCATTGCCAGTACATACGCATGAGAACTTTCTGCCGTAAGACCAGCAATACCATATTCACTTATCATAAACCAATTGGAAGTATTTGCCCAGGCATCTAATTCTACCATGCTTACTTTCTTTTCATCCGCCATTAAACACGCCTGATACATGGCATCCGAATTTCCTGTTTCAAAGAGCTTTAAGGCTAATTCATGATCCTTTTTCGTCTTCTTCAAAAGAATTTTTAAATCGCCCAATTTCACTCCAAAAATAGGTTCCTGAGCACCATGATTCTTAAAAATTCTCTTTGTTTGCTCGTTTCCGTACGATTCGAGAAGGGTCATTACTTCATTCAATTCCATGATAAAAGGGTATTAATTAAAAACGGGATGAAACAATTTGCCACATCCCGTTCAGTATTTTTAGATTTAAATCTATCCGCAGTGGTAATACTTCTCAACCAGATTGAGAATTGCTGCCGGATTATTGGCAATCTCTTCTCTTAAATGCTGATCGTTATAGGACTGCAGTTTTTTAATTATTCCGTCGATGAGGCTCTGAGGAAAAACACCGTACTCTGTGAAAATGTTCGCCTGCTCACGGAGTTTTTCTGCTGAATCCCAGCAGGAGGCTGGTAAATGCTTTAATCCATTGATTCTTTCTTTATGCTCGTCATCGAAAATATTAACATCAACATAATTGCGTTGTGCATATTCCAGAGCATCTTGCATTTGCAGGCCATGGCGTGCGGCCACGGTAAGTCCGGCCATCAAAAGGTAAATATCAGCAGAGCCATCAGAGGCGCGGTATTCAACCGTTTGTTTCTGGCTAAAATCAAACTCGGTATCCGGCTCAAGCGGATTAACATCTTTAACCATATCGGCTTTTCCTTGCCAACCCAGTGGTACACGAACAAGAACCGAGCGATTCCGATCGCCCCAGCAAATATTGGTGGGAGCCTCCTGATGAGGTACCAGGCGGAAATAAGATGTGGGGTTGGTGTTTCCAAAAGCAGTAAGTGAAGGCGCTAAATCAAGATAGCCGGCAATAGCCCTTTTTGCAATATCACTCAATCGCCCGTCTTCAACCATAACACTTGCGCCGTTCTTCATAATGCGTGTATGAACATGCAAACCACTTCCGGCTTTCCCAATCGTAATCTTAGGTGCAAAGGTTATCGACAAACCGTGCCTGTATGCAACGTTTCTAAGAATCCATTTTGCAATTAAAAGCTGATCAGCCGCTTCTTCCAAGGTTGTTGGCAAAAATTCAATTTCACTCTGTTCATAATCCAAATCACCGACCGAAAAATTACCAACTTCGGAATGCCCGTATTTTATAAGTCCTCCTGACTGAGCAATATACAACATTGCCAGACGGCGAAGCTTCGCTCCTTTAACAAAAGGCGTTGATTCGTGATACCCCCGCTGATCTTCGGTTGTAAATAATCCTGTTTTCGGACTTATAATGTAATATTCGAGCTCCCCCATGGTTTCGAAAGAATATCCCGTTTGCTCTTTTAAAGCCTTATGTGCTTTACGAAGAATATACTCCGGAGAGTTTTCGTAAGGCAATCCATCCTTCGTATAAAAAGAACACAGAATATCGATGGTGGGTGTCTCAGCAAAAGGATTTAAAAATGCTGTGCGAAAACGAGGAATAACATATAAATCACTTGATGCAGCACCAATATCTTTAAAGAGACTGGAACCATCCACACGTTCTCCGGCGGTTAAAATCTGATCGAGATGCTGAAGGCTGTTAATAACAAAATTCAGTGTTTTCAGACGGCCATCGCCACCGACGTATCTGAAATTAAGCATCTCAATATTATTATCTTCAATGTAGCGGATGAGATCGGCCTTGGTGAATTCAGAAGCCGGTTTATTAAGATATTGAACTAAAGGATTTGGGTGAATCAGTACATTTTGGTTCATAAAACAATGAAAATTTAAAATACGTCAGTTATAAGTAAAGGGCATCAAAGTTATGAAAAAGCATGATGTCTATCGCATTTTACGTCCTGAATTCGATACTCAATCTGCTTTATCACAAATAAAACTGCATTTGTCTGAAAAATTTACGCAGGGATCATTAAGTTTGTATAATAAAAAAGGAGAATATATGCGAATAGCCATATTTGAAGACGAAAAATACAGGCAACTTAAACCGATGATACACCTTCAACCGGTTTTTAAGCTTCGCAGCGGTATTATTATGCTTTACGAAAAAGTTGAACGCCGATTAAACGGACTCGCCTGCGACTGGTTTGTACGGGCACGCATTCAACCACTTTTGGAAGAGCAACACCCCGAACGAATGATCAATCAAACGTTTGATGATGAATATCTTTTCATAAATGCCCGACTAATCGTAAATGATATTATTTGGCAACAACTCGAGAAACTCAAGCTAAATACCATTATTAAAGCTAATGATGAATTATTAGCTGTCAGGGTTTCAAAAGACATGCTTTCAGAAATCTCCTTTGATGATGAGGGTTTGCTGGATTTTGGCGGCCTGGAAACCAAACTGGATATTATATACTGGCCTGCCGATTTACTGTTTCATTATATATGGGATCTGGTGGCCCGTAATCCTATTCAAATTGAAAACGATTTCAAACTGGAACCGGGAATAGGCTTCATCTCCGGGAATGTTTACGAAGGTGCGTACCTCGTAGAGCCCAGACAAATATACATTGCCGAAGGCGCTAATATTTATCCCGGAGCAGTAATTGTTGCAGAAAATGGACCGGTTTACATCGACAAAGGGGCTAAAATATATCCAAATACATTTATTGAAGGACCAGCTTTTATTGGCGAAAACTCAAGCATTAAAGCAGGGGCTAAAATATATGGCGGCACATCCATTGGTGAAGTTTGTAAAATTGGTGGTGAAGTAGAATGCTCCATTATTCATTCATTTTCCAATAAACAACATGAAGGTTTTCTCGGACATAGTTATCTTGGGAAATGGGTAAATCTGGGCGCAGATACCAATAATTCTGATTTGAAAAACAATTATAGTCCGGTTACCTCATTTGCCGACGGTAAAGAAATTAATACAGGCCTTCAATTTGTTGGCCTCTGTATGGCCGATCATTCAAAAACCGGTATTAATACCATGTTTAATACCGGAACCGTGGCGGGTGTTTTTTGCAATATTTTCGGCAGCGATTTCCCATCGAAAAACATCCCTGATTTTTCCTGGGGTGGTGCTCAGGGTTTTATAGCTCATGAAGCCACAAAGGCAATTGAAACGGCAAGGAAAGTTATGGAACGAAGAAAAAAAATACTGAGTAAAACGGAAGAAGACATAATTCGGATGATATTCGCCGAATCACAACATCCGGAATCAGAATAAAATCTTCGTACCCAAAAGCCATTTTCGAATACGCTTTTGCTCCTCCCGTGAAATTGGGTTTCCTTTAAGAATGAGTAATTTTAGGCCTCCTATTCTTGCCAGTTCTTCTGGCAATTCTTTAATGCGATTTCCGGAAAGGTCAAGAATCTTTAAAGTTGTTAGTTCACCAATCCATGGAGTAAGATCCACAATTTGATTATTTGCCAACCGTAGTTCGGCCAAAACCGGCAAACGACATAAAGAGTCCGGGAAATTTTTGAATTTATTAGCCGACAAATCAAGATATGTAAGCCGTCCTAAAGTTCCAGCAGCAGGTGGCATTTCACTGAGTTCATTATTATCAAGAACCAGAACCTCCAGTGCTTCCATATACCCAATATCTTTATTTATTTCGCGAATTCCATTTTTGGATAAATACAACTCTTTAAGCTTAATAAGCTGAAACAGATATTGAGGAGGAGAAACCAAAGCATTATCACTCAAATTAATATGCTCCGCTTCTAATAGGCCGGAAATGCTCACCGGGAGATTTTTAAATCCACACCCACTCAGATAAATACGTTTTAAACCCGGCATTGAAGAGAACTTTGCAAATACCTCATCGGCATCGAGTCCATTATTGTACGATAAATCAATGATTTCAAGCTTATTAAGCTGTTTTATAGAATCATTTAAACGCCGAATATTATTATGGTGCAACGATAATATTTGAAGATTTTGCAATGCATTGATAAAATCCGGAATCTCCCTGATCTTATTATTACCAAGATACAAAGCCTGAAGCAATGGCAGACGTGACAAGCCTTTCGGAATAAAATTCAGTTGGTTTTCCTGAATATCAACAATTCGAATGCCCTTTAAACTGCCAAAATATCTCCGATCGAAACACATTTCATAATCGATAACTGGATTTCCCTTCAGATTTAAAACCTCCAGATTTTCCATTTTTGAAATACGTTCCGATAAAAAGCCAATATTCTGATAACTGAAATCCAGAATTCGACAATTCCACAAATCTTCAAAAGCCTCATCGTACGTCCGGTATACTTTTTCATTGACCAAATCACCAAAATCAATTTCCTGCGAATACATTGTGACATTCAATGTAAACGAGCAGAAAAAAAGAAAGAAAAATCCGTAACGGTTTTTCATGATGAAAGGTTTGACCGGGGTTTATACGTATTCGGGTAATAAAAGTTTGATTCATCATCAAATAATATGCCCCAAAAACACGCATCCGGATTTCCTTTCTACAGAAGACAAAAAGGATGTACATTCGTCATACAAAACACAAAATATGCCGGCATCGTTTCAAAAGGATTTACAGTATTATAAATTCTGTGCATATGGTTTTCTTAAAAATCTCGATTTTTTCGATCCCTTTCTGTTGCTCTTTTTTATGAGCAAAGGCTTTAGCTTCCTTGAAATTGGAACCTTATACGCCATCCGTGAAATAACGATAAACATTTTTGAAATACCCACCGGAATGCTGGCTGATGTTATGGGCCGACGCCGTACCCTTGCTTCCTCATTTGTTTTTTACATAATTTCCTTCATTTTATTCTTCTTTTCAGGAACGTATCTGGCATTTATAATCGCTATTTTGTTTTATGCCTGTGGTGAAGCCTTCCGAACCGGGGTTCATAAAGCCATGATATTTGAATATTTAAAAACTAAAGGTTGGCAAGATCAAAAAGTGCATTATTACGGTCATACCCGCTCATGGAGCCAGAAAGGAAGCGCGATTTCTTCACTGATAGCTGCAGGTATCGTGTTTTGGACGGGAGACTTGCGGATGATTTTCATTTTTGCTATAATTCCCTATTTCATTGATTTTCTACTCATCTTGTCGTATCCTTCATTCCTGGATGGTCAAAAAAAATACCATTCGCTTAAGGATGTTGGCGGCATTTTTGCCGAGACTTTCCGTGATTTTATCATCTCATTTAAAAATCCATTAATTCTAAGAGCAATACTTACGCAGGCAGTTTATACGGGATATTACAAAGCTGTGAAAGATTATCTTCAACCCGTTTTAAAAACGCTGGCTCTGGCCCTCCCGATATTTCTTGTTTGGAAAGACGATCAGCGAACAGCAGTAATCATTGGCGTTGTCTACTTTTTAGTGTATTTAATTACGTCTTATATGGCAAAAATTTCGGGACGCGTTGCGGATATGTTTTCGAATCTGTCGCGGCCCTTAAATATTAGTATGGTGATCGGATTAAGTATGGGACTTTTGAGTGGCGTTTTCTATCACTATGGGTTTCTGTTTGCCTCCGTTATATGCTACGTAATAATCTATTTTGTGGAAAATCTTAGAAAGCCCATGGGTATTTCGGCAGTAGCCGACAATCTCGATAAGGATATTCTTGCTACGGCTCTTTCGGCTGAATCTCAGGCCGAAACACTTTTTGCGGCTATGATAGCCCCCTTAATTGGTTTTTGTGCCGATCTGTTTGGAATTGGATTGGGTCTGAGTATAGCGACGATGGCTGTATTAATTTTATTGCCATTATATCTGGCTAAAAACAAAGCTTCCCTTATTTCTTAAACAAGAGTTTATCTTTTCCACCAAAGGAAGCATAAGACGATATCAACACTTTTTCTCCCACTTCAAGACCTTCCGTTATTTCATATTTGTATATATTCTGCCGGCCAATACGTATATTTCGTTTGGTGGCAAAACTGCCGGATTGATCCAACACATATATATATTGGCCTCCTGAGTCATAAAAGAATGCTCCGCGAGGAATTACCATAGCCTCCTGACCGCCTCCAAGATTCAGGCGCATAGCCAGTGTTTGACCTTTCTTAATGCTGGCAGGAGCATTAGATTCGAATTCAAAATCCACCTGAAAAACCCCATTGGATACATCCGTGAAAATTTTATCAACCACAAGTTTATGAGTAATCTGATCCACTTCCAATTCAGCGGCCTGTCCTTTAGCCACTTTCGAAACGTACCTTTCGTCGATGGATGCTCTCATCTTATAACCATCCTGCATGTCGATCTGACCAAGACGTTGCCCGGGGATTTTCGTCTCACCAATTTCAACGCTAAAACCCGATAATTGTCCTTCCACGGGAGATTTCATAACCAGGCCTGCAATATTTTTCTTAAGCATGCCAAGATTCTGATTCATTCGATTGATCGAAGAGCTTATCTGTTTTTTCTGTTCAATGCCAGAAACAGAATCGAGCCTTTTAAGTGCCAGAGCAAGTTGAATTTTCTTTAGGGTGTAATGATATTCTCGGTCAACATCTTCGAATTCTTTATCACTGATGAGCTTTTCGGCATAAAAACCCTTTTTCCGCAGGTATTCCTTTTCAAGAAGACCTATACGCAAATTAAGATCCACCAGTTCCGATTCACGATGAATAAGCCCCTGTTCTATTTCGGTTCTTGAATTCTGAAGGTTATTTATCGCATCGTACATTCTGGTTTCCTGATCCATATAACTCAATTCCATGCTGACATTCTGCAGTTGAAGAATGGGATCTCCTTTTTTGAGAAAGGAACCATCTTCACAATAAATGGCTTCTACAATTCCCCCCTGTACAGCATCAAGATAAATTGTCGTTTTTGGATAAACCATGGCATCCACCGGAATAAACTCATGAAAGTTTTCATATTTAACTTCCGCAATATCAATCTGAGAAACATCAACGTTTATTTTACTTTGCCGGCCACCTAAAATTGCCAACAAAATAAAAATCAAGGCAATACATCCAATCGATAGATATATAATTTTATTTCTACTCCATTTAGGTTTATTAATTGGCCGATCCATAAATAAATGTTTAGGGCTACAAATCTAGAATTGTGCCATAAAGGTCAAAAATCGCAATTTTTTGAAATACAATTCCTTACACAAACATCAACTAAAAAATCACTATCATGAACAAAGCATTTATGTCCGGTATTGAACACTAAAATACGTTAAACCGGACGTTGAATGGCAAATTCCTTAATATAATCAGAGGGCGTTTGACCGGTGAATTTTTTAAATGCGAGGTTAAAAGTTGATTTGGAGTTGAATCCGGAAATCTGTCCGACATAGGTCAGCGTAAATCCCTTACTATTCTTTGACCTGATGATTTCCGAGGCATAATCAACCCTAAGTTTATTCACCAGGGTATAGAAATTAACGCCGTAAAATTCATTAATAACCTGTGATAAATACTTTGAATTGGTATTGAGTGTTCTTGCCAGGTCTTCAAGAGTCAATTCTGGATTACGATACATACCATCCACTTTAAGCGCCTGATCAAGTTTTGTAGCCAATTCATCTCGTAAGCCATCGTTTAATGAAGAGCGTGTATACTTATTTTTAATGATATCTTCTTCTTGAGAAAAAATCTCACTATCATCTGTTTTTGGATTATCATCCGCAACCTTTCCAAAGGCTGTGGGTTGTAATAGCCCAAAATAACCGATTAAAAAACTCAGAACGGTAAGTAATATATTAAAGTTAATGCGATATTCGAAACGGTTTGGTAGTTTAATCAGATGATAGGCCCCGAGTACTAAGAAGAATAGGGTAAAAGAAACTAGAACCGCGGGAACCCAATTTAGCTCAATCTCCTCGGTATCGGAGTAATAATCTTCCACCCTTTTTTTATAATCGGGATAGCGAATAAAAAACATCACTGAATAAATCAATAATTGCAAGAATAATACAACATATATCGATGCGCGATTTACCCAGGTTAAATACTTTATTAATAATGAAGCATCACTTTGTCCATATGCAATAATAATGTAGTTGAACTTCTCGTCATATGACATTAGCAGGAATGGGAAGTTTAATAAGAGTACCAAAATCGCAGGTCCAAAATGAAGCAATATTTTTTTTCCGTTTCTGATTTCAGGATAAAACAAAGATTTTATATAAAGGTAAAATAAGGGAAGCAGTGACAAGATAAGAGGAATACCAAAATAGTATGCATTTACAAAGTATGGATAGATCTGGTGAATATATATTCCGGAAATGAAGAAATAGACACCACTTACCAGCATAAACAAGGCCAACATCAGCTTAGCAGGGTCTTTTTTCCTCAAATACAAGGTTATAGAGAATACTACAAATATCAAAGACTGATAAATGGGTGTACTAATCAGAATAACGTCAATCGTGCTAATTCCGGAATTCATAAATTCGGAAGGTTGGTTATTTAGGGCAGGGCATGCTGGTTTTCAAAGGTAGAAAAAAATCATTTGTAAAAACATGTCCGGATTCAAGAATTAGGACATACAAAATTTTTATTCGGCTCAGATATAGATTTTATTTGTGTCACTTTTCGCGGGCATTATAAACGAGTGCCCGTATAGGTGAAAAACAAATAAAGCTCATATTAACCAATTTTCAGCATTCATGAAAAAACTATTTACTCTGCTTACCATAATCTTCATAACAATGCAGATTATGGCTCAGCCATTAACCGGAATGTAACTAATCAGTGTGCAAGTTAGCAATAACATTTAGAGAGCTAACAACATTTTGGTCATTTTTGATTATTGTATCTGTGATCGACCTGAGAACAGCAAATATAAAAGCTCCGTTTGGTGATTTAAACTGGCCTGAGACC
>JAUSOY010000004.1 GCA_030656615.1 Bacteroidales bacterium
CGCAAATTGCGTATCAAACAATCCTTGTTTCCCACTCGTTTTGTAAGACTGCTTTTTAATGCTTTTTGTGTGCTTTTTCATACACAAATATAGCTATATATATTTGAATTACAACAGTTTAATTTATAGAACTCCCCTTAACATTTCGGCTTTATATTTGTAGAATATTATCGATTTTCTGTTTCCCTGTTTATTAAAGAAATTCAATTGGATTTTTATCGGAACACTAGGACAATGTAATCATGCATCCAATAGCAAATTCCAATATCTGGCAAAAAAGAATCGTAAATGCATTGGCCACGAGTAGGTTTGTAATATCAGCTATATGTTTATTTACTCTTGCAGGCATATTTCTTCCTGTTTTTTTAACGGGCCAAAACCTACCGGTTAGTCTTAAAATCACCAATCTTGATGGTCGTCCCCTGACATATGCCCATATCATTTTAATCAACAAACACATGGGTACAATAAGTGATACGAGTGGCTATGCCAATGTGTATTTATCCATCGGAGATACTTTAATAATTACACATCTTGGTTATATGAAGCGGTTATTTTATTTTAATAAATCGCATATCGACCAGCATCCTTTGCAAATCAGGCTTATTCCTGATATGATAGAAATCAGTGGTATAACCGTTGGTGTTTTACCGGGAACCTACAAAGCATTTAAGGAGGCTGTAGCGAATTTGAAACTTCCGGAGGAACAAAAACCAACAGATTTAAAACTTCCATGGGCCGGGCAGTTCCGACCACCTCCCGAATCAGGGGGATTGGGAATTACCGTTATGGGTCCGGTACAGGCGCTTTATAACCTTTTCTCCAAAGAAGCAAAAAGCTTGAGAAAACTCGCAAAACTTGAAAAAGAAGATCTTTTTAAAAAAAATATTCAGGTTAAATATAATGAGGAACTCATCTCACATCTTACTGGTATTACGGATAAAGAAACCATTGGTAAATTCATGGAATTTTGTGATCTATCAAATTCTTTTATTCTTTCGGCCTGCGACTATGACCTCTACCTGGCTATTCTCGATTGCCATCGGGTATTTCTCCAAAATCACTGAAGCATAAGGGATTAAAAATTAAATCTTATTAGAAATTTTTTATTGTCCCCCTCTACATTTTACGTTGCATGTGCAAGCAACGACTAAATCTCCTAACTTTGGCATCGCTTGAACCAAACACTAACCATGGAGAAATACTTCGAATCATTTAGAAAGAACATTATCGGGAACGATCTTCCTTTTTCAACCCCATTTGGTAATCAAACACTTTTATATGCCGATTGGGTGGCCAGCGGACGATTGTATGGTCCTATTGAAAAACAAATGACCGAGGTATTTGGCCCGTGGGTAGGTAATACGCACACCGAAACTTCAGAAACCGGGACATTGATGACCAAATCATATCATTTGGCTCAAAAACTTATCAAAAAACATGTTAATGCCGGCCCCAATGATGTAATTATCACGACCGGTCATGGCATGACTGGTGCCGTGAATAAACTCCAGCGTATCCTTGGATTAAAATTGTGTGGACAACTATACAAAACCGGATGTTTGAAGGATCGTGAAAAACCGGTTGTCTTCATTACTCATATGGAGCACCATTCCAATCACACTTCATGGTTTGAAACCATAGCAGAATTAGTTATTGTTGGCCACACCCCTGATTTACAAGTCGATTTGGAAGATTTGGAACAAAAACTAAAGCAGTACAATGACAGAACTTTTAAAATCGGTTCTTTTACAGCTTGTTCTAACGTTACAGGTATCATTCCACCCTATCACACCATGGCAAAACTCATGCACCAGTACGGGGGAGTTTGCTTCATTGATTTTGCTGCCAGTGCACCATACGTAGATATTAACATGCATCCTGAGGATCCACTCGAAAAACTTGACGCCATTTATTTTAGCCCTCATAAATTTATGGGTGGCCCCGGAACCTCCGGAGTATTGATTTTCGACTCCTCCCTCTATAAAAACGCCGTACCCGATCAACCCGGTGGTGGAACAGTAGACTGGACCAATCCATGGGGCGAGTACAAATATATTGATGATATTGAAATCAGAGAGGATGGTGGAACTCCTGGTTTTCTTCAGGCCATTCGTACTGCTTTAGCCATTGAATTAAAAAACCAGATGGGTACTAAAAATATCCATAAACGTGAGAAAGAATTAGTAAAACTCGCTTTCGAAGAATTATTGCCCATTCCGGACGTCAATATCCTTGCAGGACATGAGCAAGACCGACTTGGAATTATTTCTTTTTACATCACGAATGCTCACTACAATCTTGTTGTTAAGCTATTAAATGATCGTTTTGGAATCCAGGTCAGAGGCGGTTGCGCATGTGCAGGTACATACGGACATTTCCTTCTGAATGTTGATTATGAACAATCAAAAAGAATAACGGACAAGATTAGTTTTGGTGATTTATCCGAAAAACCAGGATGGGTAAGGCTTTCATTGCATCCAACAATGACCGATAATCAACTCCGGTTTATAGCCGGGGCTATTCGCCAAGTGGCTGCCAATCATAAGGAATGGGGTACTGATTACATCTACTGTAACCGAAAAAATGAATTTCGTCATAAAAAGGAAATGGCTGATAAAACGGAAATTGTAAAAAACTGGTTTTTATTGCCAAAACAGGAAAGTTCTAAAACGGGGTTTTTCAGCAAACTTTTTCGGTTGTAGTATCTTAAAAATGATTAATAAAATATAAAAGGCATGGGGCGGCTCTAAATCCCCCTGCTTTTTATATTTTTGTATATAAAAATAATTGCCTTGCATGTCTATTCAGGCCAACAAACTTAAAAAAGAAGCCCCCGTCAGTACGGAAAAACCTGCTGCAAAAAACCCAAAGAAAAAGAAAAAGGAAGGCACCTCCTGGTTTAAAAACCAACGTTTTCGTGTGGTAGCGGGCTTTTTTCTTATGCTCTTCGGGATTTACCTTGCTGTGGCCATTTTGTCATACCTTTTAACATGGCAAACCGATTACGACAAAATCAACAAACTGCCTTTTGGCGAAATCCTTTCCGGTGATAGCATCATGAAAAATCATACGGGTTCATTAGGAGCCGCCCTTTCCCATTTTTTGGTGTATAAAGGATTTGGAATTGCATCATTCGTTTTTCCCTTCATTTTGTTTGTTGGTGGAATTAAACTCTCGTTAGAAACTTCACTCTTGCCACTTTCAAAAACGATTCGTTTCTCGGGATATATTCTACTCTGGCTCAGTGTATCTCTTGGATTTATCCTCAAACAATCGTATGGACTTACCGGTATTTTGGGCGGTGCTTTTGGTAATATAATTGCTTCGTGGTTAACCAATATTCTTGGAAAGCCTGGCCTTTCCATGCTTTTAATTTTTCTTCTCATTGCTTTTACAAGTTTTACCATGAATGTTCCATATCGATGGATTATCGCATGGCGTGTCAGAATGAGAACCTTAAAAGAAGAAAAGGAAAGTGCTGAAGCAATGGCGGCAGAGGTTATTAAAAATCAGTATAAAACCGGAAAATACAATACCGAAGAATATGCTGTGGAGGATGATGACGAAGATTTTTCGGATGAAGAATTGGGTGATATTATGGTGAATAAAGCCAATCAAAAACAAGATTTACCAAAAAAATCACCCGTTGAAATCGATTCCGATGAGGAAGATGGTATACCTGAAATTGAATTGACTATTGAGAAACCCATACCGGATAAAAATCTCGAAACATTCGAAAATGGAGACAATGGGATGGAACATTATACCATAGACACTCCTTATGACCCAACGCTGGATCTTCCGCATTACAAACTCCCACCGGTTGACTTACTCGAAAACTATGGCACTGAAGAGGGTAACAGTGTGCAAGAAGAAGAACTTGAAGCCAATAAAAAACGAATCGTTAAAACCCTTGCAAATTATTCCATTGATATTCAGAAAATAAAGGCTACCATTGGCCCAACCGTTACGCTCTATGAAATTGTTCCCGCTCCGGGAGTTCGTATCTCGAAAATAAAAAATCTGGAAGACGATATTGCCTTAAGCCTGTCGGCACTTGGAATCCGAATTATCGCACCCATACCCGGTAAAGGCACTATAGGAATTGAGGTACCTAATCAAAATCCGGAAATTGTTTCAATGCGTTCTATTCTGAGTTCAGAGCGATTTCAATCATCAAAATACGAGTTGCCGATAGGAATCGGAAAAACGATCTCAAATGAGTGTTATGTCGCCGACCTTACAAAAATGCCCCATTTATTAATGGCCGGTGCCACGGGTCAGGGAAAATCTGTAGGGCTAAACGCCATCATCACTTCATTGTTATATAGAAAGCACCCTTCACAGTTAAAGTTTGTTCTGGTTGATCCAAAAAAGGTGGAGCTTACTCTTTTTTCGAAAATTGAAAGGCATTACCTGGCCAAACTTCCCGGTGCCGAAGAAGCCATTATTACGGATACACGGATG
Organism: Bacteroidales bacterium; assembly: GCA_030656615.1. Lineage (GTDB taxonomy): Bacteria > Bacteroidota > Bacteroidia > Bacteroidales > TTA-H9 > JAUSOY01. The sequence goes on from JAUSOY010000004.1 coordinate 4,471, forward strand.
GTGGTACGTACACTTACTTCCCTGACCATCGAAATGGATAATCGGTACGAATTACTTAAAGATGCTCAGGTTAGAACCATTAAAGAATACAATAATAAGTTTGTTGCCCGCAAGCTCAATCCCAATCATGGTCATCGTTTTCTCCCATATATCGTTCTTGTTGTAGATGAATTTGCTGACCTTATTATGACTGCCGGAAAGGAGATTGAAGCACCCATTGCCAGGCTTGCACAACTAGCCAGAGCAGTTGGAATACATTTAATCATTGCTACACAACGCCCATCAGTAAATATTATAACCGGGACCATTAAGGCTAATTTCCCTGCCCGGATAGCTTTTAGAGTAAGTTCCCGAATTGATTCCCGAACCATTCTTGATTCGGGAGGAGCTGATCAATTAATCGGAAGGGGCGATATGTTACTTAGCACCGGTTCTGATTTAATCCGTTTACAATGTGCTTTTATTGATACCCCTGAAATCGATAAACTCACCGAATTTATTGGAAATCAAAGAGCATTTCCAGAACCATTCTACCTCCCTGAAGTGGCTGAAGAAGAAAATGAATCTGGTAAAGATTTTGATCCTAATGACCGGGATGATTTATTTGAAGAAGCTGCACGGATTATTGTTTTAAACCAACAAGGTTCCACATCGTTACTGCAGCGCAAACTGAAACTTGGTTATAACAGAGCCGGCCGTATAATTGACCAGCTGGAGGCAGCTGGAGTTGTTGGGCATTTCGAAGGATCCAAGGCCCGCGAAGTATTAATTCACTCGGAGCAAGCTTTGGAACAGTTTTTGAAAGACATGAGGTAAATACGGTAGGCCGTCTGCTACACAAAAACACATCCATCATGAAATATATAACATTACCGGTATTCACCACAATACTTCTAACACTCCTGATATTTCCTAATTTACAGGCACAGGAATCCAAAAACAATGACAAAGCCACTACCATCCTCGATGCCGCTTCAAGCAATATCCAGAAGAATAAAACGATGAAAGTGGAGTTTACTTATATAATGGAAAATAAGGAAGCAAAGTTGAAAGAATCCCGACAGGGAACTGCCTTTATATCCGGCGAAAAATACCGAATTAATATTGCAGGTCAAGTCATTATCAATGATGGTAAAACATTGTATACCTATTTACCCGAATCGAAAGAAGTTCAGATTAATGACGCTGCAGAAAGCGATAATTCGATGAGTCCTACCAGCATTCTTTCTTCCTACAAAAAGAATTACAGGGCAAAATTTATCAAAGAAGAAAAAGCCGGAAAAAGCACACTTATGCATATCGATCTGATTCCTCTTCAAGGAAAAAACTTTTTCCGAATCCGTGTTGTTGTCGATAATACTGCATCAATGCCCGTAAGTTTTGCTATACATGATAAAAGTGGAAGTATTTTCACGTATCAAATCGACAAATTACAATCAAACATCGATATCCCGGCTTCCATGCTATCATTTAAACCTTCAGATTATCCGGGTGTAGAAGTTATTGATATGCGATAAATATGGAAACAATCCCTCTGGCAGAAATACTCAGACCAGGTAGTTTAAACGATTATATTGGTCAGGAGCATTTGGTAGGCGAAGGAGCCGTACTTTACAACACCATAGTCAATAACAGCATTCCTTCCATGATTTTCTGGGGACCGCCGGGTGTTGGAAAAACTACTCTGGCTTACATTATCTCACAGACTCTTAACCGAAAATTCTACACACTTTCAGCCATTAACTCGGGTGTAAAAGATGTACGTGCGGTCATCGAAGCAGCAAAAGAAAGCAGTGAGCCTTCAGTCATGTTTATTGATGAAATTCACCGCTTTTCTAAATCACAACAGGACTCACTGTTAGGGGCTGTTGAAAAAGGAACCGTAACCCTGATTGGAGCAACAACCGAAAATCCTTCATTTGAGGTTATTACTCCTTTATTATCACGATGTCAGGTATATATTTTAAAGACTTTGGAGAAAGAAGATCTATTAAAAATTATAGCCAAAGCCATTGAATATTATAGAACCATAGGAATTGAAATTGATATTTCTGAAGATGAGGCACTTATTCGTATTTCGGGCGGCGATGCCCGGAAATTATATAATGCCATTGAATTATTGGTTTCTTCTCTGAAAAAAGACAATAATGTACATATCAATAATGAGTTAACTCTCAAAATCATTCAGCAAAACCTTGCCATGTATGATAAAAAGGGCGAACAACATTATGATATCATTTCCGCATTTATTAAATCGATGCGCGGCTCAGACCCAAACGCCGCTGTTTATTGGCTTGCGCGGATGATAGAAGGCGGCGAAGACCCTCTTTTCATCGCAAGGCGTATGTTGATTCTTGCATCGGAAGATATTGGAAATGCTAATCCCAACGCACTTTTGCTTGCCAATGCCTGTTTTGATGCCGTTAATAAAATCGGCTGGCCTGAATCCCGAATCATATTAAGCCAAACCACGGTATATCTGGCTACTTCACCTAAAAGCAACTCAACCTATACTGCGATCGACGAAGCCATCGCATTTATCGGCAAAACCGGTGATTTACCGGTTCCTTTATCGATACGTAACGCTCCTACCCGATTAATGAAAGATATTGGTTATGGCAAAGATTATAAATATGCCCATAGCTATGAATCAAATTTTATCGATCATGAGTTTTTGCCTGATAAAATCCGTGGAACCAAATTTTTTGAACCCGGATCCAATGCAAGAGAAAATGAAATACGTGCGTTTTTGAAGGCCCGCTGGAAACAAAAATATAACTATTAATATGATACCTGACTACATCTCCGGATTAAAGCATACTCAATCAGGAAACTTCTTTCTGATTGCTGGACCTTGCGTAATTGAAAATGATAAAATGCCGCTTGAAATAGCTACATACATTAAGGCTATTTGCGATAAATTAGAAATTCCACTGATTTTTAAGGCTTCCTATAAAAAAGCCAATCGATCAAGACTTGATTCATTTATGGGAATAGGCGATGTGGAAGCTCTGGAAATTTTAGCTAATGTAAAAGCAAAAACAGGTCTCCCGGTATTGACTGATTTTCATACCGCTGAAGAAGCTCAGCTGGCTGCAAAATATGTGGATGTATTACAGGTGCCGGCATTTTTATGTCGGCAAACCGAGTTACTCATGGCTGCCGCGCAAACCGGTAAAGTCATTAATATTAAAAAGGGGCAGTTTCTTTCAGCCGCATCCATGCAGTTCGCTGTGGATAAAGTCAGGCAAGCAGGAAATCCGAATGTTCTTCTTACCGAAAGAGGCACTACATTCGGATATCAGGATCTGATAATCGATTACCGGGGCATTCCTGTTATGCAGCAAAACAATGTTCCAGTAATTCTTGATATTACACATTCACTTCAACAACCAAATCAGGTTAGCGGAGTTACAGGTGGTTTACCTCAAATGATAGAAACTGTAGCGAAGGCAGGAATTGCTGCAGGAGTGGATGGAATTTTTATTGAAACTCATCCCGAACCGTTAAAAGCATTATCTGACGGAGCCAATATGTTGGCACTCGAAAAATTGGAAGAACTACTCACGAAGCTAATCAGAATCAGAAAAGCACTCTGATTTATTCGAAGAAAACGCTTTTAACGGCTCCCGTCATTGGATAAAATTCAATTCTGGATTTTACAACAGGCATATTGCCTACTCGTCCGAATTGTGAAATCTGAATCATTTCTTCATCGTATGTTTTTCCTCCGAAACGTAAACCCGTCTGAACCGATTCAGGAATGCGGTAATAAATTACAGGATTTCGCGATTCAGCAGGATTATCAATCCAGGAAGGTAATGCATTGGTATGTCCTTGTCTTTTGAGCGACAAAACCAGTTCGCGTCCTTTAGCATCACTGGCATCTAAAACACCTCCTTCTTTCGAAAAACGACAAACGGTGATATTGGGTTTCGATTCATCCGGAGTAATAACAAAAGAATAATTGAGTGTGCGCTCGAGTTTTAATCCACGAAACAGACTTACATATTCATCCAAAAGCTTACGCAACTGAATATCCATATATTCCATCGTTTCTTTCGAAAAATTGGTTTCCTGATAACCCGTTAACAAGTTAAACCGGCTATCCCTGATTTTGGCAACCATTTCTGCAGCTTCACGGGCCCGCTGTTCCGTTGGTTTTTCTTCGAAACGAATATTAAAAAAACGTTTTCTAACCGTGGTGGTATCAACAGTAACAATTCTGATTATCGTATCGACTCTGCGCTGTAATGCTGGCGACATTCCCAATCCAAATGTATTTGCGGCCGCTCCTGCTTTGTATTCCTCAAGGATGGAACGCGAATAGTCCTTAGATGATGCAGAAGAATTAACACTTTTTATAATGCCATTTTCAGTAACAGAAATCATAATGTTCCTTTCATCTTTGGAACGCTCTTCTACCTCAATAAAATAATACTGATCTGGATCAGGTTCTGCCAACACATTAAAAGATGCATCAATAAACTCATACTCCTTATACGACTGACCTACAGGGTTCGTTATCCCTAATAACTCCGATGCATATTCGGCATAAGGGCCTTTAATAAACTCCGTTTCCTTAATAGTAAGGTTTACATTCAGTAAGGTTCTGGGCAAAGCATATGCAAAGCCATTCTTTTCAGGTTTTTTTGATCCTTGTCCGGCTTTTTGAATGCTAATTTGTGCCGACATCATCAAGGGTAAAAATAAAACCGTAATTATCAAAAAATTCCTTAAAGTATGTGATTTCATATTACTGAGATTTATTACAAAAGTAAAAAACAAAACAAGCAAGAACAATGCCATCAAGTATTATTTATGCCCAATCATGCTGAACAATTGAATAGCATCATTGTTTGTACGATAAAATCAGTGAGGCGGTTACAATCCGCAAAAAATTATAAAAACATAATTCGAAGAATGAGACATCTAATTATATATGCCAATCACAATTCCGAAAGTTTTAATGCGTCCATTCGGGATGCAGCTTTTGAAACCTATAAAAAGTCAGGACACGATACAGTAGTCCGCGATTTATACGAATTAGGCTTTAATCCCGTATTAACCGTTGAAGATTTTCAAGCATTACAATCGGGGAATCTTCCTAAAGACATCATGGTTGAACAAGAATTTATTCGATGGGCCGATCAAATCACATTTATTTATCCGGTTTGGTGGACTGGTTTACCGGCCATCTTAAAAGGATACATCGATCGTGTCTTCCTTTATGGATTTGCCTATACCGTAACAGAAACAGGACTGAAAGGATTATTGGGTGATAAAAAAGTTCTGATTTTCAGCACTACAGGACAATCTAAAGAAGTTTATGATTCATTAGGAATGTACGATGCGATGGATAAAACAACAAATCTGGGAATTTTTGGTTTTTGTGACATGAAAGTTCAAAAGCATATTTATTTTCCATCTGTTCTCAGTGTGAATGACGAAACCCGAAAATTATATATTGAACAGACTGTAAGTGTTTGCAATCAGTTTGCTGACTAATTTCTATCGATGATAATCATTCTTTCGCCAAGTAAGTCGATGGGTTTTTCGGGAAATTACCACCCCACAATACAGACAACACCTGTGTTTTTGAAAGATGCTGAAAAGATTATCAGGGTTTTGAAAAATATGCAGCTATCAGAAATAGCCTCCGCGATGAAAATGAGCAATAAACTATCGATGGAAGCTGTAAGAAATTACAATACCTGGAATATTAGCCATACCAATTCTAATTCCTTACAGGCTATTTATAGTTATACTGGTGATGTATATCAAGGACTTCAACCCATGAGTTTTGAATCCTCTGACATGGAATATGCCCAGGAACGCATTCTGATTTTATCTGGCCTATATGGCATTTTAAAGCCTTGTGACCTGATACAACCCTACCGACTCGAGATGAACTCCAGGCTGGCGATCGGTTCTTCGAAAAATCTCTACAGGTTTTGGGGAGAAAAACTTAGCGAAAAAATCATTAATGCTTGTGATAAACACGATAGTAAAATCATTATAAATCTTGCGTCAGCTGAGTATTATAAAAGTGTGAAAAACATTGAGAAAAAACACCGGGTTATATCACCAGTTTTTTTGGATTTTTCTAAGGGTTCATTAAAGATGATAAGCTATTACACGAAACGCGCCAGAGGATTGATGGCTGCTTGGATTATAAAAGAAAGAATTGAAAGTGAAGAACAACTGATATTGTTTAATTCTGAATTTTATCAATATTCAGCAGAGCACTCTACTCCGGAAAAACCAGCATTTATACGATAGATTGATGGTGAAAAAATAGAGACTTCCGGACTTAAACAGCCGGAAGTCTCATTTTGATTTTGGTTAATTGGTCGAACATCCGTGTAAACGGAAGAGAATTCTAAAAAACCGGAAACTAATTTTTTAATAGTGCTTTGATCTGATTCAATAATTGAACCGGTTGAACAGGTTTTTCAAGAAAAGAATCTACCGGTAACCATTTTGGATCGTTAGCCATTGCTTTTAGATTTAATCCTGTAATGGAATCAACACTGGTTAGCATGATTAATGGAATATTTTTAAGGTCATCATCTTTGCGCATTTCTCGAGCCATTTCATAACCTTCCTGAGGTGTATTCATCATAACATCCAGTATAGCCAAATCAGGATTTTCATTCCTGGCTTTTTCTAAACCTTCAGCTTTATCACCAGCCGTAATTACCTGATAGCCTTCTTTTTCCAGAATTGCTTTTTGGATAAATACAAAATCCACGTCATCATCAACAAGGAGTATTTTATAATTTTTCATTGTTTGAATTTTTTATGAGGTTGAAAAATGTCTGAGTCGTTCATTTCAAAAAGGTCTAACATCAGACAGTCCCATACAATCAATTTTTATATAAAAATATTGAAATGTGGCGGGATTTGTCATCCCGCCACAGAAATTTTAATAGCGTTTACGTGCCTTATAATGTGTATGTAGCAACTCATGCGATTTATGACCTAAAGGTTCGCTTAAGAAATCCGCATAGATTGCAGCAACTTCAGGATTCTCATGCGACTTACGAATGGGTAAACCTTCGTCTTCGGCATAAATGGCTTCAGTACGTTTTTTACGTATTTCCGGACTGGTTGGGATAGGTTGTCCACCACCACCAAGGCATCCGCCTGGACAAGCCATTACTTCTACAAAATGATAGCTGGCTTTTCCATCCCGAATGGCTGTCATGAGTTTTTTAGCATTGGTTAAACCATGTGCTATAGCCACTTTAAGTTCAGCGCCTTCAAGGAAACTCCAGTCAGCTTTAACATTTTCAATTTTAATACTGGCTTCTTTAACGCCTTCCATTCCACGAACCGGTGTAATGTTCAGATTTGCGAAAGGAACTTCCCTACCCGTAACCAGTTCATAAGCTGTACGTAATGCTGCTTCCATCACACCACCTGTAGCACCAAAAATTACAGCAGCACCCGATGAATCACCCATAAAGCGATCGTATTTATCATCTTCGAGTTGCATAAAATTGATACCTGCTTGCTTTATCATGATAGCAAGTTCGCGTGTAGTCAGAACATAGTCAACATCCTGGAAACCACTATCGCGCATTTCGGGGCGTACTGATTCAAATTTCTTTGCAGTACATGGCATAATCGAAATGGAAACCATATCCTTTGGATCGATGTTTTTACGCTGAGCATAATAGGTCTTTGCCAGTGTACCAAACATTTGTTGAGGAGATTTACACGTAGACAGGTTGGGTAATAATTCAGGGAACATATGTTCAATGAATTTAATCCATCCTGGAGAACACGAAGTGAACATTGGTAACGAAACAGAAGTATCACCATCCACCAATGCTTTTTTCAGACGTGTTAAGAGTTCTGTGCCTTCTTCCATAATGGTAAGGTCGGCAGTAAAATCGGTATCAAGAACAGAGTCGAATCCAAGACGACGAAGTGCAGCCACCATTTTTCCGGTTACACGTTCACCTGGATCATATCCGAGTTCTTCGCCCAGTGCAACACGAACAGCAGGAGCTGTTTGTACTACAACATGTTTATTTGGATTATAGATTGCCTCCCAAACCTCATCAATATAATTCCTCTCGATAAGAGCACCGGTTGGGCAGCGGTTAATACATTGTCCGCAATTGGTACAAACAACTTCGTGCATCGGATGATCATAGAAGCTGGAAATTTTCATGTGATTTCCTTTACCAGATACAGCCAATGCTGAAACTGCCTGCAGTTCAGAACAAGTTCTGACGCATCGCTGGCAGCGGATACATTTGGAGTCATCCTTCATTATTGAAGGCGAACTCTGATCAATTGTGTAGTTTTTTTCCGTTACAAGATCCGCAAACAAACGGTTACCAATACGATACTCGTTGGATAATTCCTGTAACTCGCAGTTTCCGTTTTTGTAACATTTGGTACAATCGGCATTATGTTCCGAAAGCAAAAGTTCGATGATATGGCGACGGGCCTGACGAACTTTCATGCTATTGGTCAGTATCTGCATATTATCACGGGCCGGAACGGCACATGATGCTTGAAGCGTGCGCATTCCCACTAGTTCTACCACACATACCCGGCAATTACCGGCAACACATAAATCTTCGTGGTAACAAAGTGTGGGAATACTAATGCTTAATTTTTTAGCTGCTTCAAGGATGGTGGTTCCCTCTTCAACGGAAACCGGCATATTGTTGATTGTCAGATTAATCATCTTCGACATAACTTATTCTCCTTAATTTTAGTAAACAATTTCTTCCCTGAAATTCTCGATAATCGATACAAATGCATTTCCAACAGACTGTCCGAGTCCACATTTAGAAGCCACCTTCATGGTTTCTGCCAGTTTCATCAGTTCGTCCAGATATGGAGATGATTTTTCACGACGTTTTACAGCAACAATGCCTTTAAGTAATTGCTGACATCCTACACGGCAAGGACTGCATTGTCCGCAAGATTCTTCTTCGAAAAATTCGAGGTAATTATGAAGTACATTGTACATGGAGCGGCTGCTGTTGAAAATCTTCATAGAGCCACCGGTAGGGATTCCTTCAAATCCAATAATGGTATCAGGGAATTTTTTGCGAGGAACGCAAAAACCGGATGCACCACCTACCTGAACAGCTTTGGTATCTCCATCTCCAAATTCATCAACAAAATCCTGTAACGACATTCCCAATTCGAGTTCATAAACACCTTCTTTTGAACAATCGCCGGAAACCGAAAAGAGTTTAAAACCCCTTGAATTATCGGTACCAAATTTTTTGTATTCCTGGTGACCAATACCTGCAATAATAACGCAGTTCACAAAGGTTTCAACGTTATTAACCACAGTTGGCTTACCAAGATAACCTTCGGTTACTGGGTAAGGAGGTTTATTGCGGGGTTCTCCACGTTTGCCTTCCATGGATTCGATGAGGGCTGTTTCTTCACCACAAACATAAGCACCACTTCCAAAACGGATATCAATAGAAAAAGTGAGGCCAATTTTCAAAAATTCGACATTTAAGTCAGCAATGGCTTTTCTCAGTTTTGGTACCAAAAAGCGATATTCAGCGCGCAAGTATATAAAACCTTCGCGTGCACCGACAATATAACCACAAAGTGCCATTCCGCAAAGTACCTTATAGGGCACTCTGTCTAAAATTTCCCGATCTTTAAAAGTTCCGGGTTCTCCTTCATCAGCATTACAAATAACATATTTAACATCTCCGGCAGCTTCGGCAGCAAGTTTCCACTTTAATCCGGTAAGAAAACCGGCGCCACCTCTTCCTTTAAGACCGGAATCAATCAATTCGAGAATAAATTCTTCCTTTTCCATTGTCATCACCTTTTTCAAGGTATCAATACAATTGGTTTCAGGCTTAAAAATATAATCTACACGCGATAATTTTTTTGTTTCCATAGTGTAGTTGGTATTATCTTCCTTATAAGTTTATTTATGCATATAATTTTCAATGATTTCGATGGCTTTGCCTGGAGTAAGTTCAGTGTAAACTTCATCATTGATAAGCATAGCCGGGCCTTTATGGCACCATCCGAGACAGTTGGTTGTAAAAAGAGTAAACTTCTTATCCGGTGTAGTTTGTCCAACTTTGATTCTAAGTGTACTTTCCAATGCGCCAATAATCGCATCCTTACCCTTCATATCACATACAATCGTTTTGCAGAGGCGAATAACATATTTACCCACTTCTTTGGTATCGATAAAAGAGTAAAATGAAGCGGTTCCAAACACTTCAGCAGCGGATAAATCGAGCTCTTTGGCAACACTAACAAGCACTTCGTCAGTTACATACCTTCTAACCTCAATCACATCCTGAAGAATTGGCATCAGACTTTCGCGGTTTCTTCCGTACTTATCGGCCAGTTCCTTAACGAGAATTTCAGAATTTGACATGAATTTTATCTATTTTAAATGATTTATAATTTGAGAAACAAGTTGTTGCTGTCAACACTGTTAATCATTTCACAATGCGCAGCAAAAGTAAATTTTCGATCATACACCCTTCATACAGCTTTCTTAAAATTTTCTAAATACGAATAATTTATAATAAGTCTAAATTTAAAAACAACACTATAATGCTGATTTTTATTACTTTAACTAATTACACATATTGTTAATTAAATAACAATAAGATTTTGTAAAATATTTTTATTTGTTATTTTATTAACATTGTGAATAAATTAACATAAATACTTGTTAATTGACAACCAAGGTTATACTTTTGTGCCATGGAATTTGAACCCTATACTATCGCTAAATCTTCTCAGATGAATATTGGAACCTTATCCGGGCTTCTGACTGCCCAAATTGTTTGCAATAATGATCAGCTGCATCGGGAAATAGAATACGGTTTTGCCTCCGATCTCATGAGTGATGTCTTGACGCTTGATACCGATAAAGTTGTTTTGTTAACAGGCTTAGCCAATATTCAAGCTATTCGAACAGCTGAAATGAGCGATATTTCCTGCGTGGTGTTTGTACGGAATAAAAAAGCAAGTGCCGAAATGATACGGGTTGCGCAGGAAAGTGGAATTGTTCTTTTGGAATTTACAGGAACCATGTTCAAAGCAGTCAGTATTCTGTCACAGGCAGGAATCAAGCCCGTGTATTAGTATTTACAGAACACCAGAAAAAAACTACATTTGCCCATATGCAATTTGAATTTAACATAGAAGGCGGTGATTTTACCAATGCTGGCACTGCATCCAGTCAGGTAAAAAAAATACTAAAGCAACTTAATGTCCTCCCCACAGACATCAAAAGAATTGTAGTTTCATTGTATGAAGCCGAGGTAAATGTTGTTGCTCATGCCTATCGTGGTAATATTCTTGTAGAAATTTCTCCTGAAAAAGTGGTGTTGATACTTACGGATGAAGGACCGGGAATTCCGGACATTTCTCAGGCTATGCAATCAGGCTATTCAACGGCCTCACCACACGTGCGGGAAATGGGATTTGGTGCCGGTATGGGATTACCAAATATCCAAAAAAATGCAGATGACTTAAAAATTGAGTCTGAAGTGGGCAAAGGTACCCGCCTTGAAATTATTATCAATCTATATAAACCCTGACTTTTATGGAGCAAAAGTTCTTCCATCATGCCCTCAAGGTTTTAGAAAATATTTGCATCGGTTGTACCCATTGTATGACTGTATGTCCAACGGAAGCTATACGGGTCAAAAATGGCACGGCTCATATCATCGACAACCGTTGCGTTGATTGTGGTAAGTGTTTCAGGCATTGCCCTGTAAAGGCAATCATTATCGATCATGATGATTTTAACCGGATCTTTAAATTCAAACATCGAATCGCCCTCGTACCATCCGTCATCATCGGTCAGTTTCCTGAAGAAATTACCACACGACAGATTTATTCCCAACTTTATGAAATTGGATTCAACAAAGTTGTTGAAGTTGAGCAAGGTGTTGAAATTCTTCATGAAGCTATGAGCAAATACATGATTGAAAATCCGGATAATAAACCACATATTTCCGCATTTTGTCCAGCAATTGTACGTCTGATTCAGGTTAAATTCCCAACCCTCGTTGATAATTTAATTCGGGTGAAACCACCACTTGATATTACAGCCGGATATTTGAGAAAAATGCTCATCGAAAAAGGAGAAGCCACGGAGGACATAGGGATTTTCTATGTCACTCCCTGCGCTGCAAAAATTGCAGCAATTAAAAGCCCTGTTGGTGAAGAGACGTCATCAATTACGGGGGTAATAAATATGGATCTGATATTTAATAAGGTTTACCGTTCAATAAAAACCGGCAAAAAAGATCATTGCGTGGTTCCCGACTCACAGCCATTAAAGTCGAGGGGTGTATTATGGAGTCTTACCCATGGCGAAGCCGATGAATTTGAAGGAAGATGCCTTGCTATTGATGAGATTCATAATGTTATCGAATTTCTTGAAAAACTGGAAAATGATGAAATTCAAGGGGTTGATTTTCTGGAACTCCGGGCATGTGATCAAAGTTGTGCCGGGGGTGTACTGGCTTCCGGAAACCGATTCTTGACCGTAGAACGCCTGCGAAAAAGAGCTAATTCATCCGAAGAGCAGCAAAATGACACCATACCACCACGTTCCGAAAGTATTAATGATTATCATGACAAATTATTAAACGATTCTTCCATAAGTATCATCACTCCGAGGTCTATGCTGAAACTTGATGAAGATATGGGCGAAGCCATGCGGAAAATGGATAATGTAAATCAGTTAATGAAATGTTTCCCAAGAATAGACTGTGGAGCTTGCGGTACACCAAACTGCCAGGCACTTGCAACCGATATCGTGCAGGGCAATGGAAAAATAGAACAATGCTTTTATATACAACATCTGATGCGCGACCGCGATGTTTTGGATGCGCGAGAAACATCAAGAATTAATGGAGAAATTTGGGGTCCGGATAAGATTGATACCGACCGTTGTTTTAATACCTATTTAAAAAATGACGATTAAAGAAATTGCTAAAGAACTAAATCTTAATGTTTTCTGTGGCAGAGAAGGTCTGGAAAACAAAGTAACAGGAGGATATGTATCTGACCTGCTAAGTGATGTCATGGGAAATTCAGAAGCCGGACAGGCCTGGATCACGCTGCAATCGCACAGAAACGTAGCAGCCATCGCATCATTACGGGAATTGTCCGGTATAATTCTGGTTAAAAATAATGAACCCGATGAAGCGATGGCAAAACAGGCAGAGGAAGAGGGCATTCCTGTGCTGGGTACTCCCCTCTCCGCTTATGAAATAACTGGGAAACTATTTCAACTCCTTCAGGGCTAAAAATGAATACCTACCGGGCCGATCTTCATATTCATACCGTTTTGTCGCCTTGTGGTGATCTTGAAATGAGCCCGGTCAATATTCTTGACGCCGCTAAGAAGCAGAATATTCAAATTATTGGAATCTGCGATCATAATACAACTTTACAGTGCGAGGTCATTCAAAAAATTGCAGGTAAATATGATATTATGGTTTTGCCAGGAGCAGAAGTTACATCAAGAGAAGAAGTCCATTGTCTTTCATTTTTTCCGGATACAGATAGTCTAAATAATTTCCAACAATATCTGGAATTACACATTCCTCATATTCCAAACGATATAGACAAATTTGGCTATCAGTTAGTTGTGGATGAAAAAGAAAATATTTGCTTGAATTATCCCTGGTTATTAATCAGTGGTATCGACCAAACGGTGGATCAGATATCCCGAAAAGTGCATTCACTTGGTGGGATTTTTATTCCGGCGCATATCGACCGACCAAAATACAGCCTGATATCACAATTGGGATTTATACCTCCGGACATTGAAGCCGACGCATTCGAAATTTCAAGACACACCACGACAGAAGCCATGGTACATTTGGCTCCCTGGCTTAAAAATAAAACTTTTATTCGCTCATCGGATGCACATTACCTTCAAGACATTGGCCGCAACTTCAGTCAATTCCATATGTACGAACGCTCATTTATTGAAATCAAAAAAGCCTTGAATAATGAAGACGGACGAAAAGTAACACTATAATTATGAAGGAATTATCTCTTTATATTCTGGATATCGTAAATAATTCAACCCGTGCTAATGCTACGGCCGTTGAAATTATAGTTCACGAAAATGAGGAAAATGATCGTTTATACATTAATATAAATGATAATGGTAGTGGAATTCCGGCAACCGAATTAGTGAAAGTCTGCGACCCGTACTATACATCACGTAAAACAAGGAAAGTCGGAATGGGTATTCCTTTGCTGAGAATGAGTGCTGAAGCCTGCGAAGGAGTCCTGTCAATATCATCAGAAGTTGGGACAGGGACTCAGCTACATGTTTCGTATCAATTATCTCATATCGACCGCCCCGCTATGGGAGATATTGCCGGAGTGCTATATCTGCTAACGACAACCTGCGATAATTGCGAATTCAATTATATCCATCACACATCAGCGGGTGAATTTTTATACAATAGTCGTGAAGTGAAGGAAATGATGGAAGGACTACCATTGCAACATCCGGAGGTGATGAAAGAAATTAAACGGTATATTCGTGATGGATTGCAGCAAATCAAGGCCCGATCATAAAATTAAAATCATGGATAAGTCGCTCAATTACAGAACCGGTAAACAACTTTACGCAAAGCCTTATTTAGAATACGTATAAATTTTTGTTATTTCATTCACATTGTTAAAATATTCACAAATAAACTTGTGAGATAAAAAACTGAATCCTAATTTTGCATTTTAGTTTTAGGCTTCTCAAAAATCATTAGAAATTATCACAGGAGTCTGTATAACAAGCAACTACACAACAGAAAACACAATAGATTATGAACAGAATCAACTCATTAGCCGACCTCAGGAAGATCAAGGACGATCTCCAGGCTAAGATTCATCTTCGTGAAAAAAGTCTGGAACCCGAAAAACTGGTTCAGATTAAAGTGGGAATGGCTACGAGCGGAATTGCTTCTGGAGCGAAAGAAGTAATGAGTTTTCTCATCGAGGAACTCGAAAAACGCAATATTGAAGCGGTCGTTACTCAGACAGGTGATCTGGGATATTGTTTTGCAGAGCCTACCATTGAGGTTACATTACCTGGTCAGCAAGCCGTTGTTTTCGGAAGTGTTGATACACGAAAGGCTGATGAAATTATTGAGAAATATATCAAGAACGGTGAGATGATTGATGGCATTCTTCCCACCAATTTCGAAATTATCTGAACGAATTAGGAGGAAAATTTATGGCGAAATTTAATATGCATCTTTTGGTTTGTGGGGGTACCGGATGCCGGGCCTCACAAAGCGAAGCAATTGTAGAAAGCCTGAACAAACGCCTGGCTGAAAATGGCCTCGAAAACGAAACAAAAGTGGTAACCACCGGCTGTTTTGGATTTTGCGAAAAAGGGCCCATTGTTAACGTACTGCCTGATAACACCTTTTATGTATCTGTAAAACCGGAAGATGCTTCCGATATCGTTGCAGAACATGTTATAAAAGGCCGTAAAGTTGAACGCTTACTTTTTTCTGACCCGGAAACCGAAGAATCAGTTTCCGATTCAAGACATATGGGATTTTACAAAAAGCAAATTCGCATTGCATTACGGAACTGCGGATTTATTGATCCTGAAAACATTGAAGAGTATATTGCCCGCGATGGATATCTGGCATTAGCAAACTGCCTCACAGAAATGACCCCACAGCAGGTTATCGAAATGATGAAAAAATCAGGTTTGCGCGGTCGCGGTGGTGGTGGCTTCCCTACTGGTCTTAAATGGGAACTTACAGCCAAAGTACCAAGTGATGTAAAATATGTCATTTGTAATGCAGATGAAGGCGATCCAGGTGCGTTTATGGATCGGTCTGTTCTCGAAGGAGATCCTCACTCCGTTATCGAAGCCATGGCAATCAACGGATATTGCATAGGTTCCAACCATGGCCTTGTATATATTCGGGCTGAATATCCACTGGCCATTCAACGATTAAAAACAGCACTTGATCAGGCCAGAGAATATGGTCTTTTGGGCAAGAATATTTTTGGAAGCAATTTTGATTTTGATATTGAATTGCGATACGGTGCGGGAGCTTTTGTTTGTGGCGAAGAAACTGCACTTATCCATTCCATGGAGGGTATGCGCGGCGAACCGACCTTTAAACCTCCATTCCCATCTGAATGCGGATATCTTGGCAAACCTTCCAACGTAAACAATGTTGAAACATATGCCAACGTTCCTGTTATTATCAATAAAGGTCCCGAATGGTTTGCATCGATTGGAACTGAAACATCGAAAGGAACCAAAGTTTTCGCTCTCGCAGGAAAGATCAATAATGTAGGACTCATTGAAGTTCCTATGGGTACAACCCTGCGTGAAGTAATCTTCGAAATTGGCGGTGGGATTAAAGACGGTAAAGAATTTAAAGCCGTTCAAACTGGTGGACCTTCGGGTGGATGTTTAACAGCACGTCATTTAGATACTCCCATTGATTACGATAATCTGATTGAAGCAGGTTCCATGATGGGTTCCGGGGGAATGATTGTAATGGACGAAGACGATTGTATGGTTTCCATTGCACAGTATTATTTGGAATTTACTGTGGAAGAATCATGCGGAAAATGTTCACCCTGCAGAATTGGTAATAAAAGATTGTATGAAATTCTTCAAAAAATTACCAAGGGCGAAGGCACCATGGATGATTTGGAGAAATTAAAAAACCTAAGTCAGGTCATTAAAGATACTTCTCTATGTGGCCTTGGACAAACATCACCCAATCCTATTTTGTCCACCTTGGATAATTTTTGGGATGAGTATGTAGAACATGTTACTGAAAAAAAATGCCGGGCAGGAGTATGTAAAAGCATGATGCGGTATATCATTGAACCCGAACCCTGCGTTGGATGTACTGCCTGTGCAAGAGCATGCCCTGTAAACGCGATTAGTGGTGAACGCAAACAAGCACATACCATTAATCAGGAAATTTGCATCAAATGTGGTGCTTGTATGGAAAAATGTAAGTTCAACGCCATTTTCATCAAATAATCATCATAATCCCAGGGAGAGGTTTGTTATTATTACCTCTGACAGCTTCTCCCTTATTTTTGATTCGAATGGAAAAAAATGAGACAGAATGGAACAGATTAAAGTAACTATAGATAAAAAGACCCTTGAAGTTCCTAAAGGAACCACAATCCTCGCCGCTGCAAAAACGATTGGAATTGATATTCCAACCCTTTGTTACTTCAGCCTGGGTGACATGAAGATAGAGAATAAACCGGGTGGTTGCAGAATTTGCGTTGTTGAAGTAGAAGGCCGGCGTAACCTTGCACCTGCCTGTGCTACAGAATGCACCCCAAATATGATGGTCAAAACAAACAGTATGAGGGTGTTAAATGCACGTCGTACTGTCCTGGAACTCATCCTTTCAGATCATCCTTTCGATTGTTTGATTTGTGCAAAATCGGGCAATTGTGAACTTCAGGATATGGCACACCGTTTTGGTGTACGCGAAATTCCATATCATGGCGAACAGTCAAAATACAGAGTTGATACCTCCCCGAGTATTATCCGCGATGTAGACAAGTGTATTATGTGCCGTCGTTGCGAAATGATGTGCAATACCGTTCAAACAGTCGGAACTCTTTCCGCAATTAATCGTGGTTTCGAGGCTGTGGTTGCAACTGCTTTTGAAATGAACCTCGAAAAATCGTCCTGCACATACTGCGGTCAGTGTGTGGCAGTATGTCCTACCGGTGCCCTCACCGAAGTTGATCATACACGCCAGGTAATTTCCGCATTAGCCGACCCAAAAAAGACCGTTATCGTTCAAACCGCCCCTGCTGTTAGAGCTGCTTTGGGTGAAGAGTTTGGTTTAGAAGCCGGTTCGCTGGTGACTGGAAAAATGGTTGCCGCACTTCGTGAACTGGGATTTGATTATATTTTTGACACCGACTTTGCAGCCGACCTTACCATTATGGAAGAGGGTACAGAATTGCTCAGTCGATTGAATAAACATCTGGCCGGTGATAAAGAAGTTAAACTTCCAATCCTGACCTCCTGCTGCCCTGCTTGGGTAAACTTCTTCGAACACAATTTCCCCGAACTCAAAGATATTCCTTCTACGGCAAGAAGTCCACAACAGATGTTTGGTGCAATTGCCAAAACATTTTATGCTGAAAAACTTGGTATTTCAAGAGAAAACATGGTAGTGGTATCCATTATGCCCTGTCTGGCTAAAAAATACGAGTGTCAGCGCGATGAATTTAAAACAGACGGAAATCCGGATGTTGATTTTGCAATCTCTACCCGTGAGCTTGCTAATTTTATTAAACAGGCCAATATCGATTTTAATGCTCTTCCGGATGAAGATTTTGACAACCCACTCGGAGTATCATCCGGTGCCGCAGTCATTTTTGGGACTACCGGTGGTGTAATCGAAGCAGCGGTCAGAACCGCTTATGAAATCCAAACCGGCAAATCACTTGAAAAGGTCGATTTTGACGAATTACGCGGAATGGAAGGCATTCGCGAGGCAACGATAGATGTGGATGGTTTCCCGATGCGCATAGGTATAGCTCATGGACTGGGAAATGCCCGCAAACTTCTGGAAGATGTCCGCGACGGGAAATCACAATTCCATGCCATCGAGATTATGGCATGTCCGGGCGGTTGTATCGGTGGTGGAGGTCAGCCATTACACCATGGCGATTCTTCAATATTGATGGCACGCCAAAAGGCTATCTATTGCGAAGACGCAGGTAAAACCATCCGTAAATCACACGAAAACCCTTATATCAAAGAGTTATACGAAAAATTCCTGGGTAAACCCATGAGCGAAAAAGCCCATCATTTACTTCATACGCATTATTTTGATAAGCGTACTAAAATCACCATTGAGTAAAGAAAGGCTGAATCACTTAAAAAATTAATAATCATGGCAGAAATAAAATTACCAGAAAATAAACTCAATCAGTTGAAAGAAATTTGTAAATCTTTCGATAATAAAGCTGGTGAGCTCATTAATGTACTTCATAAAGCGCAGGAACTTTTTGGATATCTTCCGGCTGAAGTTCAAGAAGTTGTTGCCGCCGAACTTAATACTCCTGTAGCACATGTATTTGGTGTGGTATCGTTTTACTCTTTCTTTACAATGACCCCAAGAGGACGTTTCCCCATCTCCATTTGTTTAGGAACAGCTTGTTATGTTCGTGGTGCTGAGAAAGTCTCCGATGAATTTAAGCGTTTACTAAACCTCAAGTTGGGCGAAACTTCAGCAGACGGAAAATTCTCCCTTACAGGTCTTCGCTGTGTTGGAGCATGTGGCTTGGCACCGGTCGTTCTGGTTGGAGCAAAAGTTTACGGTCGAATTGCACCCGAAAATGTAAAAGATATAATAAAAGAATACGAAGAACTGTAGTTTGCTTTGTTCATATTTCTATGTTTCCTGGCCGGCTTTCGTTGAAAGCCGGCTTTTTTTCCTGACTTCGACACTTTTAAAAACCATATTTTATAACTAACTGAATGTGACGAATTTATAAATTTTGCGTCACCCAAATGGGTGGCGCAAGCCAATTAAAGATTTAAATTTGCGTATGTTTATTCGCAATAAGAAAAATCGGTCAGGCACTACAAGTGTTGTAGTAGTGGATAAAAGCGGTGGTTTTTCAAGAGAGATAAAGACTATCGGTGTAAGTAAAGATCCGTCGGAGATAGAATCTCTAAACCTTCAAGGGAAAAAATGGATAGCGTCCCATTGTGGCCAACCAGATATTTTCGAGCTTTATGAAAAAGAACGCGAGGAGAAGCAAGTTGCTGAATATTTGTTATCCAACATTGATAATATTTTAATAAACGGAACACAACTAATACTAAATCAAGTATTTAAAATCACTGGTTTTGATACAATAAATGATGATATTTTAAAACATTTGGTCATAGCTCGTTTAAGTCAGCCAATGAGTAAGTCTGGAACGGTAGACTATTTAAAATCTCATTTCGACGAAGATGTACAATTACATAAAATTTATCGCTATTTGGATAAATTGTACAATTTTCAAAAAGATAAAATACAGCAAATCAGTGTAGAACATACAAGAAAGATTTTAGGAGGAAAAATCGGTTTGATGTTTTACGATGTAACCACACTCTATTTTGAGGCAGATTATGGTGATGAATTTCGGGAATCAGGCTTTTCAAAAGACGGAAAACATAGTCAGCCACAAGTAGTTCTGGGCTTATTGGTTAGTAAGGATGGTTATCCACTCACTTATTCTCTTTTCAATGGTTCACAGTACGAGGGATGGACAATGCTACCGATAGTAGAGGACTTTGTACAGCGCTTTGATTTAGACGATTTTATAGTTGTAGCCGATTCTGGTTTAATGAATAAGAAAAATATATTGCTATTAGAATCAGGGAATTACAAATACATTATTGGAGCAAGGATAAAAAACGAGAATGAAGAAATAAAGCAGTGGATTTTGTCCCTGGAAAAGCGTGATGGGAAATTCAATGAAATAATTAAGGGTGACACACGACTAATTGTTGGCTATTCTGAAAAAAGAGCAAAGAAAGATAGATACAACAGAGAAAAAGGCGTAAAACGCTTAAAGAAGGCATATAAGAGTGGGAATATCACCAAGGAGAACATAAATAAACGCGGATACAATAAGTTTTTAGAAATATCAGACAACGTGAAAGTGGCGATAAATAATGATAAAATAAATGAGGATGAAAAATGGGACGGACTAAAAGGATACATTACCAACACAACTCTACCTGCAAGTGAGGTTTACGAACAATACAGTGGTTTATGGGTAATTGAACGTGCATATCGTGTTACAAAAGGCACAATCGAAATGCGACCAATGTTCCACTTCACTCATCGAAGAATAGAGGCACATGTATGTCTATGTTTTGTAGCCTATAAAGTATATAAGGAACTTGAAAGGATACTGAAAATGAGCAATATAAACTTAAGTGTGGACAAAGTATTAAGCATTGCAAAGACTGTGACAACAATAAAAATCAAGTTGCCAATTAGTGGAAATACGATGGATAAAACAATGCTCATAACCCAACGACACAAAACAATTGCTTTGCTTTTTGATGAAAATTTTTGGAAAAACTTTTAGGGTGGCGCATTGTCGAAGTCAGGAG
>JAUSOY010000008.1 GCA_030656615.1 Bacteroidales bacterium
TGGGATTTATGTTTATCGCCTATAATCTCAGGCGATTAATCAATATTTTGGGGAAAGAAGGCATCAAAGCATACTTAAAAGTACTTTCTGTTCATATTTTAGCCTTTATAAGCCATTTAATCGCCATATCCGGTGTAAAAATGCACCACCAAAAAATATCCGGAATATCACATCAATTTTTATTTTATTTTCAAAAAACAGCATATATTTGATACACAGTAATTACAAAAGAAGGTTTTTAGACGAACTGCCGTTGTGTGCAAGCTTAAAGAACCGACACTGTGACCAGAAACTGACAGAAAATGAAACAAGAAAATAAATGAAATTTAACTTAAAACTGTTTTATAGAATTGCATTTTGGATTAGCCTGACAGGACTTATTGCTATTATATCGGACTTTGGATTTTATCAAAACGAATTTTCACAACGACTTTTAGATAGCTTTTACATTGTAGTACTTGGGGTTGGGATTATTTCAACTTTTGCCCGATATATTCAGAACACCAAATTATTTAAAAGGAAGGTTTTTGTTTTTGACCTTTTATCCATTGCATTTACACTATGGATATTTTATATGTATCTATTTGTTGGTGTGCCATTTGCAACTGATTTACTTCTTGAAAATCCTATTTGGGTAAAAATTGCTGTATTACTTACTTTCATTCGGGAGTCTTCCGAACTCAAAATAAACTTCAACAGAACCATTATAAATCCTGCACAACTTTTCATTCTGAGTTTTTTGGTCATAATTATTATTGGCTCGTTCTTATTGATTCTACCAAATGCTACATATGATGGCATTTCCTATTTAGATGCCTTATTCACTTCAACAAGTGCGGTTTGTGTAACGGGTTTGGTAGTTGTTGACACAGGAACTCATTTTACATTGTTTGGTCAATCTATCATAATGATATTAATTCAAGTTGGTGGATTGGGTATATTAACATTTACAAGTTATTTCAGTTACTTTTTCAAAGGCGGAACATCATACGAAAACCAACTTGCTTTGAGTGATATGACAAGTGCAAAGAAATTAGGGGAAGTATTTTCGACTTTAAAATACATCATCCTCATCACTTTTGGTATAGAACTATTTATGGGAATTTTAATTTACACAAGTATAGATTCAAGCAATTTTGTTTCTGAATCAGAACAACTATTTTTCTCTGCATTTCACTCCATTTCGGCATTTTGCAACGCAGGATTTTCAACATTAACCAACAGTTTATACGAGACAGGTTTCAGATTCAACTATTACCTTCAATTGGTTATTATTTTCACGTTTGTACTTGGTGGTTTGGGCTTTCCAATAATAGTGAACATTCTTAAATACTTGAAATATAAAGTTGTCTCTTTGTTTTCGTCAAAAAAAAGCAAATACAGACCTTGGGTGCTAAACCTAAACAGTCGAATTACATTGGTTACAACCCTGTCTATTTCATTGGTGTCTTTTATCATTTTCTATTTTCTTGAATACAACAACACCTTAGCCGAACACAACGGATTTGGGAAAATTGTGACAGCGCTTTTTGGAGCAACAACACCAAGAACCGCAGGCTTTAATACCATAGACACAGCAGCAATGGCATTTCCAACCCTGATGATGATTTTCCTTTTGATGTGGATTGGAGCTTCGCCCCAATCTACAGGCGGTGGTATAAAAACAAGTACTTTTGCCATTGCAATTCTCAATATTTTGAGTTTGGCAAAAGGAAAGTCAAGAATAGAAATTTTCAGAAGAGAAATAGCAGATATTTCGGTACGTAGAGCATTTGCCATAATAACATTATCATTGGTTGTCATAGGTTTTGCCATTACGTTAATTTATTTGTTTGACCCCGAAAAGGAACTTATGGACATTGCATTTGAGTGTTTTTCAGCATATAGCACTGTTGGTTTGAGTTTAGGAATTACAAGCGACTTAAGTGGTGCCAGTAAATTTGTAGTTATAGTTGTAATGATTGTTGGTCGAATCAGTATGCTGTCACTGTTAATTGCAGTGTTTAAAAAAATAAAACATAAAAATTATCGCTATCCGACCGAAGAGATATTGATTAACTAAAAAGATTGATTTATGAAATACATTGTTGTAGGACTTGGAAATTTTGGTGCCTCACTATCGCAAAAACTCACAGCACAAGGCAATGAAGTTATCGCCATAGACACCAGAATGGAGAAAGTTGATTTGTTCAAGGAAAAAATTTCCCACACTATTTGTATGGATGCTACAGACGAATTTACAGTTTCAGGGCTTCCACTAATTGACACAGACGTAGTAATTGTAGCAATTGGAGAAGACCAGGGAGCAAACATTATGGCAACCGCACTACTAAAAAACTTGCAAGTAAAACGTTTGATAAGCCGAGCTATAAATCCATTACACGAAAAAGTATTACAAGCCATTGGAGTGGATGAAATTGTCCACCCCGAAGAAGAAACAGCCGAACGTTGGGCTAAAAAATTGTGCCTTAGTAATGTGCTAGATTCTTATGAATTAAATGGCGATTACAGCATTATCGAAGCCAAAGTTCCTGATGATTATATTGGCAAAACAGTTATAGAAGTAGGTTTTCGAAGGGATTTTAATTTATTAGTGCTAACAATTATCAAAAAAGTAGTAGTAAAAAGTATTTTGGGAAAGACCAAAACCGAAACACAAATTCAAGGTGTAGCATCTGCTGACAACATACTTGGACCAAACGATATTTTAGTTCTTTATGGTTCAAACAAGGATTTACAAATCTTCCTAAAACAAAAATTGAGATGATGAAAAAATTTGCATCTATAATGTTGTTGGTAATATTTTTAGCATCTTGTAATTTACAAGACGATAAAACAGCGAATGAAAAACCTGAAAAAAATTCTATAGAGTACGAAATAAAGAATATCCCTGAAAATAAAGTGTCTGTAATTGTCTATGATGGTTGCGAATACATCATTTACAAGGAAGACAAAGACGCAAATTCTTCTTATGGCTTTATGGCTCATAAGGGTAATTGTTCAAATCCAATTCATTATGAACCACTTACTAAATGAAGCCAGCACACAACAATGTATATAAAAAATAGGCGAAACAGTAGTGAAATCAATGGTTTTGGCTCGTGTCAAACTTTGTGCTTAACCGAAAATTTAGTGCTCCGAAATCGCCTACTTTTCATATACTAAACGTTATGGGCAAGTGGTGTGCTCTGAATGAAACGACATCGAAAGATGGAGTTTCAATGTTGTAATTAAGATGGTGGAAGGTCCACCGCTGGCGCTTTTCAGGAGGAGCTAGCAAACCACCCCTCGGTGCTGAATGGGCAACTATGAGGTATTGAACGGCAAGGGGAAAAAGTCCAGTAAGATGGATTAGGTAAGAATAGAAAAGATGAATGAAAATGAACCTTTGATGAAGTGTCGAGAAAACGCACCCCCTGTCAAAACCTATGGAGGCTTGTACGTAGGGATTAGTATAGCGGATAACCTGATAACTGGCTGTACGGCAGGCGTCACGAAAGAGGCATGAGTTCTATTCAGGCTTAATTATGGAACAGAGGAAGTCACATATAAATGAAAAGGGAAATGCACAAGCAGGAGAAAGACCTGTGAGGCAGAATACCGATGTTATGTGTGATGGCGGACTCAGTCGTAGTAGTAATGAAACTCCTGTAATGGGAGTGGAGCGAAGGGCTGAGGTTGTACAGTTAGAATTGGACTTTACAACTTTGGGTAACCAAGGGATGACAAAACCGATTTTGACAAAGGGGATACCAATTACCAAACAAATGGTTTACGAAGCCTACATAAAGGTACATCGTAACAAAGGAGCAGCAGGAATTGATAACGAAAGCTTAGAAGACTTCGACCGAGGCAAAGCGAAAAACCTGTATAAAATCTGGAACAGATTGAGTTCGGGTAGCTATTTTCCAATGGGCGTAAGAGAAGTAAGCATTCCTAAAGCAGATGGCAAGAAACGAAAGTTAGGCATTCCAACAGTAAGTGACCGAATAGCGCAAGAAGTTGTTCGCACCTACATAGAACCAAGGTTGGAAAAGGAGTTTTCAGAGAACTCTTATGGTTATCGGCCATTAAAGAATACCCACCAGGCATTAACCGCAGTACGCAAAAATGTACGGGAATATGCATGGGTAATCGATATGGATATATCGGCGTTTTTCGACACAATGTCGCACGAAAAGTTACTATTAGCTTTGGAAAAGCACATAAGTGAAAAATGGGTGATTATGTATGTGAAGCGATGGCTAACCGCTCCCATGATTGACAAAGACGGAAAGGAAACCCAACGGAACGTTGGCACACCACAAGGTGGGGTCATCAGCCCGATATTGGCTAACCTGTTCCTACACTATGCTTTCGATAAGTGGATGGAAATCCATTATCCACAGTTAAGCTTTGTGAGATATGCAGACGATATTATTGTACACTGCAACACCGAAGAAGAAAGCAAGGAAGTACTTGAAGCAATCAGAGGGAGGATAACAGATTGTGAGCTATCATTACATCCCGAAAAGACTAAAATAGTTTATTGCAAAACAGCCAACAGGAAAAAGAAATTCAAGACTGTTAAGTTTGATTTCTTAGGATTCAGTTTTCAACCAAGACCCTTAATGAGCAGTCGCACTAACAAACTATTTCTTAGCTACGACTGTGCAATAAGCCGAAAGGCAGAGCTTAAAATAGCAGAAGAACTTAGGAAAAGCAAGTTCCATCAATGGACAGGCTCAACCTTGGAAGACATTGCCAAAACATTCAACCCAAAGTTGAAAGGTTGGTATAACTACTATGGCAAGTTTAGTCCGTATAAGCTAAACAGGATTTTTGGTTTGTTCAACTGGAGGCTAATCAAATGGGCGGTAACGAAGTATAAAAGCTTTAAAGGGAGCATGCGAAAGGCCGGAAATTACATAAGAAATATAGCGAAGAATTTTCCCTATATTTTTGTACATTGGCATTATGGTTTCAAAGAAGCTTAACCTCATGTACAACAAGAGCCGTATGATGCGAGAGTATCACGTACGGTTCTGTGAGAGGCTTAGGGTGAAACTCCCTTTGCCTACTTGACTAAAAAAAAACGACACAGCGGACAATTTGCTACATAAAGACAGAAAAATAAAAACGACATAATGAACAGCCAACGCACAAAACAATACATTTGCAAACCGCACAAGCCAACGCACGACCGAAGTTTGCAAAAGAGTTGTTTTCTTGCCGACGCACCCACGGATATATGTATCTTTGGGTTTTTTAATTAAAGGACTTAAAAAATATAATGGCAAAAAAAGAAATTAAAGAAAAAGCAATTGAAGTAACCCTTTGGGAAGCAGCAAATAAATTGAGAGGTAGCGTTGAGCCTGCCGAATACAAACACGTTGTTTTAGGACTGGTTTTCTTAAAGTTTGCCAGCGACAAGTTTGAAGAACACAGAGCCAAACTAATAGCCGAAGGCAAAGAAAAATACATTGAGATTGCTGATTTCTACAATATGAGCAATGTGTTTTTTCTGGAAGAAATTTCACGATGGAGTTACATTGTAAAAAAAGCAAGACAAAACGATATTGCTTTAATCATTGACACCGCACTGCATACCATTGAAAAAGACAACAAAGCTTTGAAAGGTGCTTTGCCCGACAATTATTTTTCTCGTTTGGGTTTAGACATTACCAAACTGGCTGCCTTGATAAGTGAAATTGACGGCATCGACACACTCAAGGACAAAGGGCAAGACATTGTTGGCAAAGTGTATGAATACTTCCTGAAAAAGTTTGCAATTGCAGAAGGAAAAGGGAAAGGCGAATTCTACACGCCAAAGACAATTGTAAGTTTAATTTCTGAAATGATTGAACCATACAAAGGAATCATATACGACCCTGCCTGCGGCAGTGGCGGTATGTTTGTTCAGTCAATCAAGTTTATTGAAAGCCATCAAGGAAATAAAAAAGAGGTCTCCATTTACGGACAAGAATACACCAAAACCACGTACAAACTGGCAAAGATGAACCTTGCCATTCGTGGTATTTCCGCTAATCTTGGTGAAAAAGATGCCGACACTTTTGCTGACGACCAACACAAAGACCTGAAAGCCGATTACATTATGGCAAACCCACCTTTTAACCAAAAAGATTGGAGAGGCGAAAACGAATTGATTGACGACCCACGCTGGCGTGGGTACGATGTGCCACCCAAAAGCAACGCCAACTATGGATGGATTTTGAATATGGTTTCCAAACTTTCTGAAAACGGAGTTGCTGGTTTTATATTGGCAAATGGTGCGTTGAGTGGTGGTGGCGAAGAATACAAAATACGCCGTAAACTTATTGAAAACAATTTGGTGGAAGCCATTGTAATTATTCCAAGAGATACATTTTACACTACTGACATTAGCGTTACGCTTTGGATATTGAACAAAAATAAAAAAGCAAGAACGGTTGAAATCAACGGAAAACAGAAACAATATCGTGACCGAGAACAAGAAATTCTGTTTGTAGATTTAAGACGTTGGGGACAGGAATTTGAAAAAATGTTTATTGAATTAACAGAAGAAGATATTGCCAAAGTAGCTTTGAATTATCACAACTGGCAACAAACCGACTACAAGAAAACTTACAAGGATGTGCCTGAGTATTGCTACTCTGCCAACTTTGAAGAACTAAAAGCCAATGATTTTTCGCTTGTTCCAAGCAAATACATTGAGTTTATTGACCGTGATAGTAAAATAGATTTTGACACCGAAATGAAACGCATACAAAAGGATTTTAAAACCCTTTTGAAAGACGAAAAGCAATCGCAAGAACAATTGATTAACGCTTTTAAAACTTTGGGCTATGAGTTATAAGCGTATTGGCGATTATATTCATTTAGTTGACAACCGCAATAAAGATTTAGCGGTAACAAATTTATTGGGTATAAACATTACTAAAAATTTCATGCCTTCAGTTGCCAATACTACTGAAACAGATTTGTCTAAATACAAAATCATTCAGAAAGGACAATTCGCTTATAGTGCAATGCAAGTGGGCAGAGATGAAACTATCCGTTTGGCTTTGTATGTCGAAGAAAATCCTGCAATCATTTCCCCTGCTTATTTGGTGATTGAAGTGAATGACGAAAACGAATTGCTGCCAGAATATATGATGATGTGGTTTCAAAGACCAGAATCAGACAGATATGGTTGGTTTATCAGCGACAGCAGTGTAAGAGCAAGTTTAGATTGGGAAAGACTTTGCGACATTCAAATTCCAATCCCACACATTGACGAACAACGAAAATTTGTTGCTCTTTACAATGGTTTAATGAGCAACCAAAAAGTATATGCAAACAGTTTAGCAGATTTGCAATTGATTTGTGATACCTACATTGAAAACCTGATTAAAACCGAAAAGCCGAAAGTCCTTGGAGAATATATTGAGCAATCGGATGAGCGGAATAATGATTTAAAAATTGATAATCTTATTGGAATAAGTGTGAGCAAGGTTTTTATGGAAACCAAATCCAATAAAGAGCAACTTGACTTATCAAATTACAAAATTGTTCGTCCACGGGAGTTTGGCTATGTTTCAGTTACTTCAAGGAACGGAGAGAAAATTTCAATTGCAATTTTAGACGGAGAAGCAGGTCTTGTTTCCAGTACTTATACTGTTTTCAGAGTAAAAGATACTTCCTTTTTATTGCCCGAATATCTTTTCTTGTTTTTTAAACGGTCTGAATTTGACCGTTACGCAAGATTTCATTCTTGGGGCAGTGCAAGAGAAACATTTGATTGGGCTGATATGTGCAATGTAAAGCTTCCAATTCCCGATATTAAAGTTCAGGAAGCCATTGTAACCATTTACCATACTTTGGAAACACGTAAACGAATTAATGAGCAATTGAAAAATACAATCAAACCGCTTTGCCCTGTGTTGATGAGAGGTGTGGTGGAGAGTATGAAATTAGAAACAGTTGAGAGTTAGAATATGATTCAAGAATACAAAATACCAAAACATTCAGTGGTAGTAACTTCGCAACGCAGTTGCGAAGTTACTACCATCCAATCAAATTTCAAAATGTCCAGTTTTTTTACTAATAAACTGGACAAACTAACTATCTTTGCACTACAATAAAAAGAATGAAAACAGCCGAATACATAGCATTTACTATAGACAGACTACCCAAGGGCTATGTATTCACCTATGCCGACTTTACTACTGA
The DNA here is from genome assembly GCA_030656615.1 of Bacteroidales bacterium. Lineage (GTDB taxonomy): Bacteria > Bacteroidota > Bacteroidia > Bacteroidales > TTA-H9 > JAUSOY01. The sequence goes on from JAUSOY010000008.1 coordinate 8,191, forward strand.
GGTGAACCAAAAAGAAGCGGTAATAAAAGCCCTAAACCGTATGGTGGCTTCGGGCAAAATTGCCAAACTGTCTAAAGGAAAATACTACAAACCCGAAAATACGCCCTTTGGCAACCTTCAACCCAATCAGGCACAAGTAGTAAAAGACCTATTGGAAGAAAACGGAAAAATAACGGGCTATCTCACAGGTTACAGCTTTTACAATCAGTTGGGCTTAACCACACAGGTAAGCAATACCATACAAATCGGAAAAAATCAGGTTCGCCCCAATTTTAAAAGAGAACGTTATACGATTGCTTTTGTAAAGCAAAAAAACACCATCACCAAAGAGAATATTCCTTTGTTGCAGTTACTGGATGCCATTCGCCACATAAAAAAAATACCTGATGCCAATATAGAAGCATCCTGTAAGCGGTTTTTAGCTATTATCAAAAATTACTCAGACAAAGAATTCAATACCTTGGTTCGCTTAGCTTTAAAATATCCGCCAGCTACAAGGGCTTTATTAGGCGCATTGTTAGAGCAATTGCAACAAGACAAAGCAACAGAACCGCTTTTCAAATCATTGAACCCAATTACCAAGTATAAACTAACAGGTGCAGCGAAAGTATTAACCACCACCGAAAAATGGAACATAATATGAAGTTGCACCACGACATAAAACTATTTACGCAAACACTGAGAGCTGCATCACAGCACTTGGATATTAAGTTGGAATTTGTAGAAAAAGATTATTGGATAACATTGGTGTTAAGCCGTTTGGCAAAAAGTAAATATGTTGATGAATCCGTTTTCAAAGGAGGCACATCGTTATCAAAAGGATATAATCTGATAGAGCGATTTTCGGAAGATGTAGATATTGCCATCATCAACGACAAGGGTAAAACAGGTAATGAAATTAAAACCATCATCCGCACAATTGAAAAAGAAATCACACCCGATTTAAAAGAGTTGCAATTGGACGGTGTAACAAGTAAAGGTTCAAGATTCAGAAAATCTGTTTTTGAATACATTCCAACTGAAAAGGACAATGCCAACAATAAACTTATTGTCGAAATAAACTCGTTTGCCAATCCTTTCCCTTACCAACGACTTACCATACAGAGTATGGTGTTTGACTTTTTGATGCAAACAAGCAATGAAAAATACATTGAGCAATACAATCTCCAATCCTTTGAAGTGAACGTATTGAGCAAAGAACAAACGTTGTTGGAAAAAATGGTGTCATTAATTCGATTCTCGTTTAAGGAAAATACTATTGAAAGTATTTCAGAAAAGATAAGACACTTTTACGATTTGTATTATTTAATGAAGAATCCCGAATGTGCAGAATTTGTAGCGTCAGATTCGTTCAAGAAACAATTTGATACCATTCTTAGTCACGATAGAGAAATGTTTGAAGAACCGAAAGATTGGCAGACTAAATCAATTTCGGAATCTCCTTTGGTAATTGATTTTTCAACATTATGGAAGCAACTTAAAGAAAAGTATCAAACTGAGTTATCCGCTTTAGCATATAGACCAATTCCTAATGAAAATGAAGTAGCGAAATGCTTTGAAGAATTAATAAAAAGAATTAAATGAAATTCACCGAAGAAAAATTAGAAAAGGCGTTTACCGAGTTGTTGGGGCAAGAAGGCTTTCCTCACCATTTGGGCATTACGATTACTCGTAAGCCCGATGAAGTATTGATTGAAGAAGATTTGCAAACATTTCTTTTAACGCAATACGCTGGTCAGGGCATTACTATAAACGAAACCAAATCTATTATTCTTCAACTCAAATCTCTTTCTGCTTCTGACCTTTACGAGAGCAACAAAACATTTTTAAAAATGCTTTCAGACGGTTTTATTCTCAAACGAGAAGACCGCAGCCAAAAAGACATTTACATTCAACTCATAGATTACAAAGGGCTTAATAAACACAAACAACCCGAAGCAGAACAGCTTATTTCAATAGTAGCCGAAGACGGAGTAGAATATGGTAAAGACAACAACATTTACAAGTTTGTAAACCAGTTAGAGATTGTTGGCAATGAAAAACGTATCCCTGACGGTATTGTTTACATCAACGGTTTGCCCTTGGTAGTGTTTGAATTTAAAAGTGCCATTCGTGAAGAAGCTACCATTTATGATGCTTTCAAACAGTTGACAATCCGTTATAAAAGAGATATTCCCGAACTGTTTAAATACAATGCTTTTTGCGTTATCAGCGATGGCGTAAACAACAAATCAGGTTCATTCTTTGCTCCTTACGAATTTTTCTATGGTTGGCGCAGAGTGGCAGGTTTGGCAAAAGATGTTGATGGGATTGATAGTATGTTTACACTCATTCAGGGAATGTTTCATAAAAACCGTTTACGTGATATTATTCGTAACTTCATTTACATACCCGATTCATCAAAGAAAAACGAAAAAATTGTTTGTCGCTATCCGCAATACTATGCGGCAAGAGCCTTGTATGACAACATAAAGAAAGCCCAAAAGCCCGAAGGAAACGGAAAAGGCGGAACTTATTTTGGTGCCACAGGTTGCGGTAAAAGTTTCACGATGCTTTATCTCACAAGGTTGCTGATGAAAAGCGAGTATTTTGAAAGTCCGACCATTGTTTTAATTACAGACCGCACCGACTTAGACGACCAACTTTCGGGGCAATTTGCCAACGCTAAAAATTTTATTGGCGATAATTTGGTAGTGAGTGTAGAAAGCAGAGCTAACCTAAGAGAATTACTACAAGGCAGAGAAAGCGGTGGCGTTTTTTTAACTACCATCCACAAGTTTACAGAAGATGCTGAATTACTCACAAATAGAACCAATGTAATTTGCATTTCGGACGAAGCACATAGAAGCCAAGTAAACCTTGACCAAAAAGTGAAAGTAACCGAAAAAGGCGTTACCAAAACTTTTGGCTTTGCCAAATATTTACACGACTCATTACCCAATGCAACTTTTGTTGGCTTCACAGGTACGCCAATAGATGCAACGCTTGATGTGTTCGGGAAAGTAGTTGATGCTTACACAATGACCGAATCGGTGAAAGATGAAATTACCGTAAGAATTGTGTATGAAGGCAGAGCAGCTAAAGTTCTATTGAATAATTCCAAACTTAAAGAGATTGAAGATTACTATGCCAAATGTGCCGAGATTGGAAGTAACGAAAATCAAATTGAGCAGAGTAAAAAAGAAATGGCACAGATGTATGCCATTATTGGCGACCCTGCCCGTTTGAAAGCCGTTGCAGAAGATTTTGTAACCCACTATGAAAAGCGAGTTTCAGAAGGCTCAACTGTAAAAGGCAAAGCAATGTTTGTGTGCAGCACCCGAGAAATTGCATACGAATTGTATAAAAACATCATTGCGTTAAAACCCGAATGGAATGAAATTCTTGCAGCCGAAGAAGGTGCAGAACTCACCGACAAAGACAAACGGGAGCTGAAACCAATTGAACGCATTAAAATGATTATGACAAGGGGTAAAGACGATGAAGAAACCCTTTACAAAATGTTAGGTACTCCAGAATACCGCAAAGAGCTTGACCGCCAATTCAAAAACGAAAAATCAAATTTCAAAATTGCCATTGTGGTGGATATGTGGCTCACTGGTTTTGATGTTCCTTTCTTAGATAGTATTTACATTGACAAGCCTATTCAGCGTCATAATTTAATTCAAACCATTTCAAGAGTAAACCGCAAGTTTGAAGGCAAAAACAAAGGTTTGGTTGTGGATTATATCGGCATCAAAAACCAAATGAATTTGGCCTTGAAGCAATACAGTGAAGGGGACAAAGATAATTTTGAAGACATTGCAGAATCAATCATCATCGTTAGAAATCATTTAGACTTGCTGGCTAAGCTGTTTCACACTTTCGATAGCACAAAATATTTCAAAGGCACAACTCTTCAACAATTAAACACATTGAATTTGGCTGCTGAATATGTGCAACAAGCCAAAGAATTTGAAACCCGATTTATGGGCTTAGTTAAGCGACTGAAAGCCGCTTATGATATTTGTGCAGGAAGCGAACAATTAACACAGTTAGAAAGAGATTATACTCATTTCTATTTGGCTGTTCGTTCCATTGTGTTCAAACTTACCAAAGGCAATGCACCCGACACGGCACAGATGAACGCTAAAGTTCGAGAAATGATTAAAGAAGCTCTGCAAAGTGACGGAGTAGAAGAAATTTTCAAACTCGGTGACGAAGCAGAAACAGAACAAGACATTTTTGATGAAGATTATTTGGCAAAAATTGATAAAATCAAATTGCCTAATACAAAAATCAAATTGCTTCAACAGCTACTTGCAAAAGTGATTGCAGAAATCAGAAAAGTAAATCGTGTAAAAGGAATTGACTTTTCTAAAAAAATGCAAGCATTAGTTGAACGCTACAACAACCGCGATGCCAACGACATTTTGAGAAGTGAAGTGTATGAAGAAATGGCAAACGCCTTGACAGATTTGATTTGGGAAGTTCACAAAGAATTTTCGGCAGGTGACGAATTAGGCATTGACTTTCAAGAAAAAGCATTTTACGACATTCTGAAAGAATTGTGCATAAAATATGACTTCAAATATCCTGACGACAAAATGATTGAATTGGCAAAAGCCGTGAAAGACCTTGTTGACGGACAAGCCAAATTCCCTGACTGGAACAAACGAGACGACATAAAATCAGCTTTGAAAGTTGGTCTAATTCTCTTACTTGACGAGTTTGGTTATCCACCTGTTGAGAGAGACGAAGTTTATATCGAGATTTTTGAACAAGCAGAAAACTTTAAGAAAAATCAAACGCTATGTCTTGTCCTGAAATAGGTTTACACAAATAGTGTAAATTTATTCCGCACAAAGATTATGAACAAAAAAAGGACAGACGTTAGTAAAGAGGTAGTCGTAGCCGAGTATCTAACCGGAACTATCAGTTACCGTGGCTTAGAA